>NZ_QPJR01000003.1:0-654584 GCF_003337365.1 Kosakonia sp. AG348 | reverse complement strand
AGTTTGATGCTCAATGAATTAAACTTCGTAATGAATTACGTGTTCACTCGTTGAGACTTGGTATTCATTTTTCGTCCGAGGACGTCAAGAATCCAGTCACCCTGAGTGCCCACACAGATTGTCTGATAAATTGTTAAAGAGCAGGTGCGACGCGCTTTAGCGCTCTGTCGCGAGGTGGCGTATATTACGCTTTCCTCTTTCAGAGTCAACCCTGATTTTCAGAATTTTTTCTCTTCAACCGAACCGGCTGTTTGTGTGAAGTGATTCACATCCGCCGTGTCGATGGAGGCGCATTATAGGGAGCCCGAGCTGAATGACAAGCGGAAAAACACATTTTTATTTCAACCGCTCATCTTTTCGTCATAAAGGCTATTTTTGGTGCTTTTTGATGGCGGCTGGCAGCTCCGCAAGGCTATTAATCACCCAATCGGCGCTATTTTCAGCTTCCGGCGTGACGGGTTTCCCGGTGCGTACCAGTACTTTTGTTCCTACTTGTGCAGCAGATGCCGCCTGCATATCTTCCAGCTTATCGCCAACCATATAAGAAGCGGCCATATCAATGTGCAGAAAATCGCGCGCCGAGATGAGCATGCCCGGGTGCGGTTTACGACAGTCACAAACCTGACGGAACTCTTCTACTGTTCCCTGCGGGTGATGTGGACAATAGTAGATACCATCCAAATCAACGCCGCGATCGGCTAAAGACCAGTCCATCCATTCGGTTAACGTTTCAAACTGCGCCTCGGTGAATTTGCCGCGTGCAATACCAGACTGGTTAGTCACTAGCACCAACGCATAACCCATTTCTTTCAGTTCGCGCATGGCATCAATAACGCCATCAATAAATTCAAATTCATCAATCTCATGGACGTAGCCGTGATCAACATTAATAGTGCCATCACGATCGAGAAAAATAGCGGGTACAGACTTTGCCACGGGTTTGCTCCTGAAAAAGGCATATGTCCTTAGTATCTCATGTTTCGCTACACAGGAAAGTGCTCATCGTTGATGAGTGACATTGATTTAGACGTCTGGATGCCTTACCATCCGCTCTGTTTACGGCTGAAAGTCGTAACCGGCAGAAGAAAATGCCACGGCTAACTCTCATACGATAAAAATAATCTAATGATTAAACTTTCGAATATCACCAAAGTGTTCCAGCAAGGGAACCGTACGATTCAGGCGCTGAACAACGTAAGCCTGCACGTTCCAGCTGGTCAAATTTATGGCGTTATTGGCGCGTCTGGTGCGGGGAAAAGTACGCTTATCCGCTGCGTCAACTTACTTGAACGTCCATCACAGGGCAGCGTTCTGGTTGACGGCCAGGATCTGACGCAGTTGTCAGAAGCGGAATTAACCAAAGCGCGCCGCCAAATTGGCATGATCTTCCAGCACTTTAACCTGCTCTCTTCACGAACCGTTTTCGGTAACGTTGCTTTACCGCTGGAGCTGGATAACACCTCGCGCGACGAGATCAATCGCCGGGTGACAGAACTTCTCGATCTGGTGGGTCTGGCAGATAAGCACGACAGCTACCCGGCCAATCTTTCCGGCGGGCAAAAACAGCGCGTCGCCATTGCTCGTGCGCTGGCCAGTAACCCGAAAGTGTTGTTATGTGATGAAGCCACCAGCGCACTGGATCCGGCAACAACACGTTCTATTCTTGAACTGCTCAAAGACATTAACCGTCGCCTCGGGCTAACTATCCTGCTCATTACGCATGAAATGGATGTGGTAAAACGCATTTGTGATTGCGTGGCGGTAATCAGCAACGGCGAACTGATTGAGCAGGATACGGTGAGCGAAGTGTTCTCCCATCCGAAAACACCGCTGGCGCAGCAGTTTATCCAGTCCACACTGCACCTCGATATTCCGGAAGATTACCTGCAACGCTTACAGGCGCAGCCGCAAACGGACAGCGTACCGATGCTGCGGATGGAGTTTACCGGTCAATCCGTCGATGCCCCGCTGCTGTCGGAAACGGCGCGTCGTTTTAACGTGAACAACAATATTATTAGCGCGCAGATGGATTACGCGGGCGGCGTGAAGTTTGGCATTATGCTGACCGAAATGCACGGCACCCCGGAGGATACCCAGGCCGCAATCGCCTGGCTGCAAGAACACCATGTAAAAGTAGAGGTACTCGGTTATGTCTGAGGCAATGATGTGGCTTTTTGCCCGCAGCATCTGGGAAACGTTATTTATGACCTTTGCTTCAGGCTTGCTGGGTTTTATCGTCGGGCTGCCGTTCGGCGTACTGCTATATGTGACGCGTCCGGGTCAAATCATGCAAAACCCTGGGCTGTATCGCGTGATTTCCGCGCTGGTGAATATTTTCCGATCCATCCCATTTATCATTTTGCTGGTGTGGATGATTCCTTTCACCCGTGTGATTGTTGGTACATCTATTGGTCTGTATGCCGTCATCGTTCCACTGACCGTAGGCGCCGCGCCGTTTATTGCCCGCATGGTAGAAAATACTCTGCTGGAACTGCCTGCGGGTCTGATTGAGGCATCACGCGCCATGGGCGCAACGCCAATGCAGATCATCCGCAAAGTTCTGCTGCCGGAAGCGCTGCCGGGGCTGATTAACGCGGCGACCATTACGCTGATTACCCTGGTGGGTTACTCAGCGATGGGCGGTGCCGTTGGTGCGGGTGGTTTAGGTCAGTTGGGTATCCAATACGGCTATGTGACCTACAATCCATTAGTGATGAATACCGTACTGATATTGCTCGTGGTTCTGGTTTACTTAATTCAGTTCGCTGGCGATCGTATCGTCCGGGCTGTGACGCATAAATAACGTTACACACAACATAACGACTCAGATAGAAAGGAAAATATCATGGCTTTTAAATTCAAGACCTTTGCAGCAGTTGGTGCTCTGCTGGGTTCTCTGGCGCTGGCTGGTTGCGGCCAGGACGAAAAAGATCCGAATCACATCAAAGTCGGTGTGATTGTGGGTGCAGAACAGCAAGTTGCTGAAGTCGCACAGAAAGTCGCAAAAGAGAAATATGGCCTGGACGTTGAGCTGGTTACCTTTAACGACTACGTGCTGCCGAACGAAGCGCTGAGTAAAGGCGACATTGACGCGAACGCTTTCCAGCATAAACCGTATCTGGATCAGCAGATTAAAGACCGTGGTTTCAAACTGGTTCCGGTCGGCAACACCTTCGTTTACCCGATCGCCGGCTACTCCAAAAAAATCAAAGCCCTGTCTGAGCTGCAGGATGGTTCTCAGGTAGCCGTTCCGAACGACCCAACCAACCTCGGTCGTTCCCTGCTGTTGCTGCAAAAACAAGGTCTTATCAAACTGAAAGATGGCGTGGGTCTGCTGCCAACCGTGCTGGATATCACCGAAAACCCGAAAAACCTGAAAATTGTTGAACTGGAAGCCCCGCAACTGCCGCGTTCCCTGGACGATGCGCAGATTGCGCTGGCGGTCATCAACACCACTTACGCCAGCCAGATTGGCCTGACGCCGGAAAAAGACGGCATCTTCGTTGAAGATAAAGACTCCCCGTACGTCAACCTGATCGTCGCGCGCGAAGATAACAAAGACGCGGAAAACGTGAAGAAATTCGTCCAGGCTTACCAGTCTGATGAAGTCAGCGAAGCGGCAAATAAAGTCTTCAACGGCGGCGCAGTGAAAGGCTGGTAATCTCCTCAGTCTGTAATATCATTCAAGGCGGGCGCAAGCCCGCCTTGTCATTTGTGCACGCGCCTGATTCAATAAGCGGCGTTAAGAAAATTACTTCGAGGATATATTATGCGTGCTTTACCGATCTGTTTATTAGCACTCATGTTAAGTGGCTGCTCCTTGCTAAGCAGATCTCCTGTCGAACCTGTAAAAAGCACCGCTGCGGCGCCAAAAGTAGAACCGGAGAAACCGAAAGTCACGCGCCCTGTCCCTGTACGGGTCATTACGGATGCCACCGAGCTGGTCGGTAAACCGTTCCGCGATCTGGGCGAAGTTACCGGTGAATCCTGCCAGGCCAGCAATCAGGACTCTCCGCCGAATATTCCTACCGCGCGTAAACGCATGCAAATCAATGCATCTAAGCTGAAAGCTAACGCGGTTCTGCAGCACAGCTGCGAAGTGACCAGCGGCACGCCGGGTTGCTACCGTCAGGCGGTTTGCGTGGGTTCTGCACTGAATATCTCATCCAAATGAGTACATTTGCTTTCGAGCAAATCGGCGTTATCCGCTCACCGTATAAAGAGAAGTTTGCCGTACCGCGCCAGCCAGGTCTGGTGAAACACGGCGGCGGCGAACTTCACTTGCTTCCTCCTTATAACCAGCCCGATGCCGTGCGTGGCCTTGAAGAGTTCAGCCACCTATGGGTACTTTTCGTGTTTCATCAAACGATGGAAGGCGGCTGGCGACCAACCGTGCGCCCGCCCCGGCTGGGAGGAAACGCGAGAATGGGGGTTTTCGCCACGCGTTCAACCTTCCGGCCTAACCCGATCGGCATGTCGCTGGTTAAGTTGCACGGCATCCGCTGCCAGAAAGATCAGGTGATTTTACAACTTGGCAGTCTTGATCTGGTCGATGGCACGCCGGTGGTGGATATCAAGCCCTATTTGCCGTTTGCTGAAGCTTTGCCCGATGCGCAAGCTAGCTACGCGCAACAGGCACCTTCTGCTGATGTAGCCGTCACTTTTACGCCGGATGTCGAAGCGCAGCTTAGTGGGCTTGAAAAACGCTACCCGCATTTCAAAACCTTTCTGTGCGAAGTGCTGGCGCAGGATCCGCGCCCGGCTTATAAGAAAGGGGAAGAGCAGGGAAAAACCTACGCCGTCTGGCTGTTGGATTTTAACGTGCGCTGGCGCGTAACCGATGGCGGCTTTGAAGTGTTTGCGCTCGAAGCGCGCTAATTTTATCCCCCTCTCTTTTGGCATCTCTGCCAGGCTGATAAACTAAACCACTTTTTTCTGTGTCAGGCCTGTCTTAGGCCTGTTCCGATTGTCCAAATGGAACCGTAACAACATGCGTACTAGCCAATACTTGCTCTCCACTCTGAAGGAGACGCCTGCCGACGCCGAAGTCATCAGCCACCAGCTGATGCTGCGCGCCGGGATGATCCGCAAACTGGCCTCCGGGTTATACACCTGGCTGCCAACCGGTTTGCGCGTTCTGAAAAAAGTCGAAAACATCGTGCGTGAAGAGATGAATAACGCCGGTGCGATTGAGGTGTCCATGCCAGTAGTGCAGCCCGCCGACCTGTGGCAGGAAAGCGGCCGCTGGGAGCAATATGGCCCGGAACTGCTGCGTTTTGTCGATCGCGGCGATCGTCCGTTTGTCCTCGGCCCAACGCATGAAGAAGTGATCACCGACCTGATTCGTAACGAGCTGAACTCATACAAGCAGTTGCCGCTGAACTTCTTCCAGATCCAGACCAAGTTCCGTGATGAAGTGCGCCCGCGTTTTGGCGTCATGCGCTCACGCGAATTCCTGATGAAAGATGCCTACTCTTTCCATACTTCACAGGAATCGTTGCAGGAGACGTACGATGCAATGTACGCCGCCTACAGCAAAATCTTCAGCCGTATGGGTCTGGATTTCCGCGCCGTACAGGCAGATACCGGCTCGATCGGCGGTAGCGCCTCGCACGAATTCCAGGTGCTGGCGCAGAGCGGTGAAGACGATGTGATCTTCTCTGACTCCTCCGATTTTGCCGCCAACATTGAGTTTGCCGAAGCGCTGGCACCAAAAGAGCCGCGCGCCGCGGCAACGCAGGAAATGACGCTGGTTGACACACCGAACGCCAAAACCATCGCTGAGCTGGTTGAGCAGTTCAACCTGCCGATTGAAAAAACCGTGAAAACCCTGCTGGTTAAAGCCGTTGAAGGCAGCAGCTCCCCACTGGTTGCGCTGCTGGTGCGCGGCGATCATGAGCTGAACGAAGTTAAAGCGGAAAAACTGCCGCAGGTTGCCGCGCCGTTGACCTTCGCCACCGAAGCGGAAATCCGCGCGGTAGTGAATGCAGGCCCAGGCTCGCTCGGCCCGGTGAACATGCCGGTTCCGGTTGTGATTGACCGTACCGTTGCGGCGATGAGCGATTTCTCTGCTGGCGCGAATATCGATGGCAAACACTACTTCGGCATCAACTGGGATCGTGATGTAGCGACCCCAGAAGTGGCAGATATCCGTAATGTTGTTGCCGGCGATCCGAGCCCGGATGGCAAAGGTACGCTGCTTATCAAGCGCGGTATCGAAGTCGGTCACATCTTCCAGCTGGGCACCAAGTACTCCCAGGCGCTGAACGCCGCCGTGCAGGGCGAAGATGGTCGTAACCAGATCCTGACCATGGGTTGCTACGGTATTGGTGTAACGCGTGTTGTGGCTGCGGCCATTGAGCAGAACAACGACGAGCGCGGGATCATCTGGCCTGACGCCATTGCGCCGTTCCAGGTCGCGCTGCTGCCAATGAACATGCACAAATCTTATCGCGTGCAGGAACTGGCGGAGAAACTCTACGCCGAGCTGCGTGCGCAGGGTATTGAAGTGCTGATGGACGATCGTAAAGAGCGCCCGGGTGTGATGTTTGCCGATATGGAACTGATCGGTATCCCGCATACGGTGGTGATTGGCGATCGTAACCTCGACAATGACGATATCGAATATAAATACCGTCGCAATGGCGAGAAGCAGCTGATCAAAACCGGGGATATCCTCGATTATCTGGTCAAAGCCATCAAAGGCTAAGCGCCCCAACAAAAAGCCCCGCAATGCGGGGCTTTTTTATAGCTACCGAAATACCACGTGACGGGCATCTGGTTTTAGCGCTGCCTTATTATTACTGGGCTTAAATCAAGCATGATCAACAGAGGTTTCATTTTAAACGCAGGTTTCGCATGCCCTTCACGCTAATCATGCCGCCTTCTGTGAAGGCGGATTTTGCGCTGCTAATGCTTAATCATCACAGCCTTTATTGGGGCTAAACTTACCGCGTTTATTCGTCACCAGCACTTTCTGCGCCGCACCGGTGTCGGGGTTTGGCTCAACGGTGAAATGCCCTTCGACCACCAGCAGAATCGGTTTGGTTTCTGTTCCGCGCGCTGCCGCATAGTCGCGCTCAAGCTGCGCATTGCTGGCAACGGTTACCTTCTTGCCGGTTGCACAATCGGTAAATACCGCCGCATCAGCCATGTACATATACATGCCGCGCATCGCCATTGGCGTTGCCGGTAGCGCGGCTTTTACTGGCTGTAACGTGTAATTGAACTGAGAAGTGATGGGATTGCCTTGCTGGTCCAGCATCTCCAGCGCATCGCCTTTGGCGCGGAAAAAGGTTTTATCACCGTGCGTATCAGTGAGGATCAGTTTATCCGCCGTGCGCGCCCAGTTACCATACGTGGCAAACACCGAGGGCGCTTTTCCTCCCTGATAGCGCTGGTTCATCACCCAGCTCCCGTCTTTCTCCAGAAACAGAGAGGTTTCAATCCCTTCGCAATCCGCGCAGGGCAAAACACCGCGCCAGCTTTGCTGCATCGGTTTCAATTCTTCAACTTGTGTTGGCTGTACCGTCTCAACATCGCCACGGTTGTTACATCCGAAAAGCGCAAAGAGCGTACACCCCGCCAGCACCGCTAAAATCGCTTTTTTCACACCCAATTCCTTATGCCCGATTCTGTTATTACCCGTCAGCCTTCATGACCCCGAACTTTACCGCGTAGCGCTTTTACCGACGACTTTTGCGCCTTGCCCGATAACCGGCGCTCTTTCGATGCGCGGGTTGGGCGCGTTGCCCGACGGCTCTTTTGCACGACGGTTAATTCTTTAATTAACGCCACCAGGCGAGCGATTGCTGCTTCGCGGTTCATCTCCTGGCTGCGATATTCCTGTGCTTTTATCACCACCCAGCCTTCGCTGCTAATCAGATGGTGCGACGCCTCCAGTAAACGCGCTTTGTAATACTCTGGCAGGCTTGAAGCCCGGATGTCAAAACGCAGGTGGATCGCCGTTGAGCTCTTATTGACATGCTGACCGCCCGCGCCCTGCGCACGCACCGCCGTGATTTCCAGCTCTTCGTCAGCAATGGCGACCGAACGGGAGATCTCAATCATTGCGGCGGCTGCCAGGCTTCAAGGTGGATCTCCAGATTCTGGCTCTCGTCCGATAACCAGATAGCGCCATCCTGTAACGTCGCTTGCAGCGTCATGGTACGATCGCTGGCAAACGCGCTCAACCCGGCCAGTTGCACATCATCCAGATACCAGATGCTCAGATTGCTAAATGCCGCGCAGCGCGACTGGTTCTGCTGCCACCAGATCTGCGCCGCGCGTGAATTATAGGTAAAAAGCGCCACCTCTTTCGCCTGTGAGCAGGCTTTCTTCAGCCGTTTTTCCTCCGGCAGCCCCAGCTCAATCCACAGATCGATACCCAGATAATCATTGCGTAGCCACAATTCCGGTTCATCGTCAGCACTGAGACCGCGGGTAAATTGCAGGCGTTCATCCGCATATTTCATCCACGCCAGCAGGCGCAGCATCATGCGTTCTTGCGTCTCAGAAGGATGGCGAGCCAGCGTCAGCGTTGCATCTAAAAACTGATTACGATCCAAATCGGCAACGTTCACCGTCGCTTTATAAATTGTCGCTTTTAATGCCATGTCACCGCTCCTTCATAAAATGGTCGCTATTGTAGCGAATATAAGCATAAAGCGCTGTTATCTCTTGTCGCAGTGGATATTCATCGCCCTGATAATGATGAATAAGCTGTGGTATAGTCACCTTGCTAAACAGAGTTTAACTTCGTAGGCTTAGTGTTATCTCACAGTAAAGTCAGGTTGCTGACAGGAGGTGATGTGAACAATTATTGTGAGTTAGTACGCAGACGTTATGCGGAAATCGCCAGCGGAGATTTAGGGTATATCCCGGATGCGCTGGGGTGCGTGTTGAAAGTGCTGAATGAAATGGCGTCGGATGACACCCTTTCAGAGTCGGTCAGGGAAAAGGCGGCGTATGCTGCCGCGAACTTACTGGTGAGCGATTATGTCAATGAATGATGCCTATCAACCCATCAACTGTGATGACTATGACAACCTTGAACTCGCCTGCCAGCATCATCTTTTATTGAAGCTGGAAATGAAAGACGGCGAGGTGCTCAGCGCCAAAGCCAACGATTTAGTCTCACGTAAAAATGTGGAGTATCTGGTGGTTGATGTCGCAGGCGCCGCGCGCGAACTGCGTCTCGATAAAATTGCCAGCTTCAGCCATCCTGAAATCGGCACCGTTGTGGTGAGCGAGTCCTGACATTTTGCGGGCAGCGCCTGTTGCCCGTTATCTTCGCCACGCCAGCCGTACGCCTTTTTGCTCCGCGCTTTTCGCCCCTTCTCGCGTAACGAATAACCCCGCCGCCGCCATCAACGTTTCACCATAAAACAGCAGCGGCGTGGTATCGCGCCGCCAGGGCGCCACGCCAAGTTCCTGCCAGATTTTCTTCAGCTTGCGCCCGCCGCTGCGCCCGACGATATGCAACATACCGGGTGCCTGAAAGCGGATCGAAACCGCCTCATCAGCGTTGGGGGGGCGAATTTCCCCACCCGCCACTAGCAACAGCTCACCAAGACCCGCCGGTAATGTTAGCGGCTCGAAAGGTGCCAGCCACGGCAGTTGCGTATCACGCTGGCTTTCAATGGCGCGGATCCACCACAAGCACGACTGATAACGACGCACTTCGAACTCACCAAGTCGCAGACACGGTGAGGCATCTTCTCGCGCCAGCGCCACTTCCTGCCATAAGCGATCAAGCATGCCGCGTGATGGCATGACCGCGCCGCGCTGCGCCAGCCAGCGACGCAGCAGCGCCCGACGGCGCGCATCGCTTAGCGTATAAAGAGGGACAAGCTCCAGCGCCCCTTCAGCCGTCGTCGCCGCATCAAGTTCCGCCGCCAGTAGCTCATCAAGTAACTGCTCTTGTTCGCCACACAGCGCGGCACTTCGCGCAACAGCGTCGGCGAAATGTGGCCAGCGTGCCGCCAGCACCGGTAAAACCTGCAAGCGTAAAAAATTGCGATCGAAGCTGGCGTCGGCGTTACTTTCATCCTCAATCCATGACAGCGCATGGTGAAGCGCCCACTGGTGCAGCTCATCGCGAGTTTGTGTCAGTAAGGGTCGAATAAGCTGAGTGCCGGCAAAAGGCATACTTTCGGGCATGGCCGCCAGCCCGGCAGGCCCGCTGCCGCGTTTTAACGCCAGCAGGAACGTTTCACACTGATCGTCCAGATGCTGAGCCGTTACCAGCACGTCACCGGGCAGCAGTGCCTCCGCAAATGCCTGATAACGCGCGTTGCGCGCCTGCGCTTCAATCCCTTCCCCGGTGTTCACCAGTTGAACGCGAACGACGCTGAGCGGGATCTGCCAGCGCGCGCAAATATCCTCACAATGCTCCGCCCAGGCGTCGGCGTGCGGGCTAAGCCCGTGGTGAATATGAATGGCGCGCAGTTTGAGTTCGGGAAATTGCTGACGCCAAAGCATCAATTTATGCAGCAGGACGGTTGAATCCAGCCCACCGCTAAACGCCACCAGAAACTGGCGCGATGTGGTCGGCATTGATGCAAAAAAGGGCGTGGTCATAGCGATTATCAAAACGGAGTAATGCCCGGCACGTTACCGGGCATTAGCGGAAGTGGCAAGTATTACTGCTGGTAAAGCTCGAGCGGCAGGCCATCAGGATCGGTAAAGAAGGTGAAGCGTTTGTCGGTGTAAGGATCGATGCGGATCTCTTCGCACTGCACACCGTGAGCCGCCAGATGCGCCACCGCCTTGTCGATGTCATCAACGCTAAACGCCAGATGGCGCAGCCCGCAGGCTTCTGGTCGGCTGGGGCGCGCAGGCGGGAACGGGAAAGAAAACAGCTCAATCACATACTGGCCGTTCAGCGCCAGGTCGCCTTTCCATGAATCACGTGCTTCGCGATAGACCTCGCTTTGCAGCGTAAACCCGAGGAGATCGCAGTAAAACGCTTTGCTCTTCGCGTAGTCCGTAGCAATGATGGCAATATGATGAACCTGTTTTAAACCCAGCATAGTCTCTCCTTTTTTGATGCCAGAACGTTACGCCTGCCGGTGTTTGCCCGCAATAGCTCAGCGGTTTTTTAGGACTCGTACCCGATAAACGCCCTCTTCGTCCCGCTTCGCGCCATGAATATCCGTCTCAAAACCGGGATAGTGGCGGCCAATAGCGCAAAGCATCAGCAGGAAATCCAGCACGGCTCTGCTCGCTTCGGTGATCATTTCACCGGGCATCACCAGCGGCACGCCTGGCGGATAAGGCAGGATCATATTCGCCGAGATTCGCCCTATCAGTCGCTCAAGCTCAATGGTTTCCACCTCGCCCTGAATTTGCCGCTGCCAGGCCTGGTGCGGCGTCAGTTTCATTTCCGGTAATACATCAAACGCTTGCAGCATTAAACGTGGAAGATCGTGCTGGCGGATGAGCTTATGGATCCCCTGCGCCAGATCCTGAATGCGCATATTGCGGTAGAAATCCGGATCTTCGGCGTAGAGATCCGGCAGCATATTCTTCACGCGCAGATTCAGATCGTAGGCGCGTTTAAACTCCATCAATCCGCGCAGCAACCCCATCGCGCGGGTTTTATCAATGCCAATACTGAACAAAAACAGCAAGTTATATGGCCCGGTTTTCTCAACCACCACACCGCGCTCATCGAGAAACTTCGCCACCAGCGCCGCCGGGATCCCCTCGTCGCTCATGTTCCCCAGCTCGTCCATCCCCGGCGTCAGGATGGTCACTTTAACCGGATCGAGAAACATATGGTCGGCATCCGCATCGCGAAAACCGTGCCATGCTTCACCGGGCGCGACCGGCCAGCAGTCCGCCTCTTCAATCTCTTCTGGTTGCCAGATATCAAAGAACCAGCCATCGGCTTCATCTTTCAGCCGCTGAACTTCTTTACGGAAATGCAGCGCGCGCTCGACGGAACGGTTAATCAGACGTTTGCCGGGATTACCGCGCAGCATCGCAGCCGCCGTTTCGATGGAGGCCACCAGCGGGTAACTCGGCGAGGTGGTGGTGTGCATCATAAATGCTTCGTTAAAGGTGTCTTCATCATATTCACCTTTAATATGAATCAGCGATGCCTGTGAAAATGCCGCCAGCATTTTGTGCGTCGACTGGGTTTCAAAGAACACTTTTCCCGGCACCCGCTCGCCGCTCATGCCGCTTTTCCCGGCGTAGATCGGGTGGAAATTGGTATAAGGAACCCAGGCAGAATCGAAGTGGATCGACGGCACATCAAGCGTCTTTTTGATCCAGTCGGTGTTATACAACAGTCCGTCATAAGTGGAGTTGGTGATCACCGCATGTACCGGCCAGCGTGCGCCCGCTGTTTTTGCCACCTTCTGTTCGATGCTGGCATGGGTAAATTCACGACGAGGGATCCCGCCCAGAATCCCCAGCGCATTGCGCCCGGGTTTCAGCCATAGCGGCGTAACGTCGCTCATCATCAGCAGATGTGCCAGTGACTTATGGCAGTTACGATCAATCAACAATGTGCTGCCGGCCGGTGCGGCATACATGCCGACGATTTTATTCGAGGTCGAGGTGCCGTTGGTCACCATGTAGCTCTGCTCCGCGCCAAAGGTGCGGGCGATATACTCTTCGGCTTCCAGATGAGGGCCTGTGTGATCCAGTAACGAGCCCAGCTCCGTGACCGAAATAGAGACATCTGCTTTTAACGTATTGCCACCGAAAAAATCGTAAAACAGGCAGCCAACCGGGCTTTTCTGATAAGCCGTGCCCGCCATATGCCCCGGCGTACAAAAGGTATATTTACCTTCTTTAACGTAGGTAAACAGCGCGCGGGTAAACGGCGGCGTGATAGTTTCGAGGTACTCGCGGGTGTACTGGCCGATACGCGTAGCAATATCCTCGGACACACCCAGCGCATACTCGAAAAACCACAGCGCCATGCGCATATCCTGGATGCTGACGTCCATCGTCGAGTGGGTATTGATAAAGGCGTACAGCGGGAGATATTCGTTAAGCTGATTGATTTCGCTGCACAGATCGAGGGAGTACTCATCCCAGTCAAAGATAACGCCGCAGATGCGCGGGTTGTGTTCGATAAATTTCAGTAAGTCGGTGCTGTTTTGCGGCCAGATAAGTTGAAAGCCCTGGGCCTGTAATGCCTGCTCCAGCTCCTTAATTGGCTCATCTTTATAGAAAACGCCATGTGGTCCCATGATGGCAATAATATTCACGGCTACCTCCGTTAAAAACCTTAGCTAAGCATAGTTGAGGTAAACGGCAGGTATAAAAAAAGCCACACAGCGGTGCGGCTTTTCAGAGTGGGATGAGGATCAGGCGTAGCCGTAGCTCATCAGACGCTGGTAACGGCGGTTACGCAGATCGTCTTTGCTCAGCACATCCAGATCGGCCAGATCGGCCAGCAGTTGTGCTTTCAGCGACGCCGCCATCGCTTCCGGGTTACGATGAGCGCCGCCCAGCGGTTCCGGAATGATCGAGTCGATCAGTTTCAGTTCTTTCAGACGCGGGGCGATAATCCCCATCGCTTCGGCAGCCAGCGGCGCTTTATCGGCGCTTTTCCACAGAATCGATGCGCAACCTTCCGGGGAGATAACAGAATAGGTGCTGTATTGCAGCATATTCACTTTATCGCCCACACCAATCGCCAGTGCGCCGCCGGAGCCGCCTTCGCCAATCACGGTGCAGATAACCGGCACGCTCAGGCGGGACATTTCACGCAGGTTACGCGCGATCGCTTCGGACTGACCACGCTCTTCCGCGCCCACGCCCGGATAAGCCCCCGGCGTGTCGATAAAGGTAATGATCGGCATGTTGAAGCGTTCTGCCATTTCCATCAGGCGCAGCGCTTTGCGATACCCTTCCGGTGCCGGCATACCGAAGTTACGGCGGATTTTTTCTTTGGTTTCGCGGCCTTTCTGGTGGCCGATGATCATCACCGGACGCCCATCCAGACGCGCGATACCGCCAACAATGGCTTTATCGTCAGCATAAGCACGATCGCCAGCCAGTTCGTCGAACTCGTCGAAAGCCAGGCGGACATAATCCAGGGTGTATGGACGCAGCGGATGGCGAGCCAACTGCGCGACCTGCCATGCGCCAAGATCGGCGAAAATTTTACGTGTCAGCTCAACGCTTTTCTCACGCAGACGATGCACTTCTTCGTCGATGTTAATATCCAGTTTTTCATCCTGACGGCCAACGGCGGTCAGAGAATCGATTTTCGCTTCCAGCTCAGCAATCGGCTGTTCGAAATCAAGGAAATTCAGACTCATAGTATTCCTGTATTAGTCAAACTCCAGTTCCACCTGCTCCGAACCTATGAGGCCACGCAGATCGTTGAGTAAACGATCGCTCGGAGAGACACGCCACGTTGCGCCGAAGCGTAATCGCGCGCGCGCATCCGTCCTCTGATAGTAGAGATGTACTGGAATGGTTCCCGAACGGTGGGGTTCCAGAGACTGACGGAGTCGGTTTAAAAGCTGGTCATCAATTTGCCTGTCCGTCAGCGAGATAGCAAGCCCGCGGGCATATTTTTCCCGGGCTTCGTCAATGTCCATCACTTCGCGGGCGGTCATTTTAAGCCCCCCACTGAAGTCATCAAAGCTGACCTGTCCGCTGACGATAAGTATGCGGTCTTTTTCCAGCAGTTGCTGGTATTTATCCAGGGCGTCAGTGAACAACATCACTTCAAGACGCCCGGAACGGTCATCCAGGGTACAGATGCCGATACGATTGCCGCGCTTGGTGACCATAACCCGCGCGGCAATGACGAGCCCCGCCGCCGTGGTCACTTTCCCACGTTCGGTCGGATGCATGTCTTTCAGCCGGTAGCCTCCGACATAGCGCTCAATTTCTTTTAAATACTGGTTAATCGGGTGACCTGTCAGGTACAACCCTAACGTTTCACGCTCGCCATCCAGCACAACCTGTTCCGGCCACGGCTGGCAACTGGCGTAGGACTGCTCGATCTGCTCCGGCTCTTCTGCCAGCACGCCAAACATATCCGCCTGCCCAATCGCCTCGGCTTTCGAGTGCTGATCGGCGGCTTTCAGCGCATCGCCCAGCGCGTTCATTAGCGCAGCGCGATGCGGGCCAAGGCGATCAAACGCCCCGGACATAATTAGCTTTTCCAGTACCCGACGATTGAGTTTTTTGATGTCGGTACGGGCGCAAAGATCGAACAATTCGCGGAAGTAGCCGCCGTTGTTGCGCGCTTCAATGATCGCTTCGATCGGGCCTTCCCCCACGCCTTTGATCGCGCCGATGCCGTAAACAATTTCGCCATCGTCATTAACGTGGAAATGGTACAGACCCGAGTTGATATCCGGCGGCAGAATTTTCAGCCCCATGCGCCAGCACTCATCGACCAGGCCAACCACTTTCTCGGTGTTGTCCATATCGGCAGTCATTACCGCCGCCATAAACTCGGCCGGATAGTGCGCCTTCAGCCACAGCGTCTGGTACGACACCAAAGCATAGGCGGCAGAGTGCGATTTGTTAAATCCGTAACCGGCGAATTTTTCCACCAGGTCGAAGATTTTCATCGCCAGTTCGCCGTCGATACCGTTTTTCTTCGCGCCATCTTCAAAAATCGAGCGCTGCTTGGCCATCTCTTCCGGCTTTTTCTTACCCATCGCACGGCGCAGCATATCTGCGCCGCCAAGGGTGTAACCCGAAAGCACCTGCGCAATCTGCATCACCTGTTCCTGATACAAGATGATGCCATAGGTTGGCTCCAGCACCGGCTTCAGGCTCTCGTGCTGCCACTGAACATCCGGGTAGGAGATCTCTTCACGCCCGTGTTTACGGTCGATAAAGTTATCCACCATGCCTGATTGCAGCGGACCCGGACGGAACAGCGCCACCAGAGCGATCATATCTTCGAAGCAGTCAGGCTGCAGGCGTTTGATCAGGTCTTTCATGCCGCGGGATTCAAGCTGGAAAACCGCCGTGGTTTCCGAGCGTTGCAGCATGTCGAAACTTTTCTTGTCATCCAGCGGAATAGCGGCAATGTCCAGCGGCGGCTCGCCGTTCTTCTCGCGCCGGGCGTTAATCATCTCCAGCGCCCAGTTAATGATGGTTAGCGTACGCAGCCCAAGGAAGTCGAACTTCACCAGACCCGCATATTCCACGTCGTTTTTATCGAACTGGGTAACCGGATGCTGACCGGCTTCATCACAATACAGCGGCGCAAAGTCGGTAATTTTGGTTGGCGCGATCACCACACCACCGGCGTGTTTCCCGGCGTTTCGCGTCACCCCTTCCAGCTTGCGCGCCATATCGATCAGCGCTTTGACCTCTTCGTCGGCTTCGTAAATTTCTGGCAGTTGCGGCTCGGCTTCAAACGCTTTGGCCAGCGTCATGCCCGGATCCGGTGGCACCAGTTTTGAAATTCGGTCGACAAAGCCATACGGGTGGCCAAGCACGCGGCCAACGTCGCGGATAACCGCTTTCGCCGCCATGGTACCAAAGGTGATGATCTGCGATACCGCATCGCGCCCGTACATATCCGCCACGTGCTCGATAACCTGGTCGCGTTTTTCCATGCAGAAATCGACGTCGAAGTCAGGCATCGACACACGTTCCGGGTTAAGGAAACGTTCGAACAGCAGGTCAAACTCCAGCGGATCGAGGTCGGTAATTTTCAGCGCATACGCCACCAGCGAACCCGCACCGGAACCACGTCCCGGCCCTACCGGCACGCCGTTGTCTTTCGACCACTGGATAAATTCCATCACGATGAGGAAGTAGCCCGGGAACCCCATCTGGTTGATAACCTGGAGTTCAATATCGAGACGTTCATCGTAAGGCGGGCGCTTTTCAGCGCGCACGTTTTCATCCGGGAAGAGAAATGCCAGTCGTTCTTCCAGCCCCTCTTTGGATTTCGCCACGAGGAAATCCTCGGTGGTCATATCCCCCGTCGGGAACTGCGGCAGGAAATATTCGCCAAGACGAACGGTGACGTTACAGCGTTTGGCGATTTCGACCGTATTCTCCAGCGCTTCCGGGATATCCGAGAAGAGCTCGCACATCTCCTCTTCGCTGCGCATGTATTGCTGCGGCGAATAGTTACGCGGGCGTTTGGGATCGTCGAGGGTAAAACCGTCGTGGATCGCCACGCGGATCTCATGGGCGTCGAAGTCGCCGGCATCAATAAACCGCACATCGTTGGTCGCAACAACCGGCAAGTCATGCTCTTCTGCCAGTGCGACAGCGGCATGCAGGTAAGACTCTTCGTCCGCTCGCCCGGTACGGATCAGCTCAAGGTAGTAGCGATCGTGAAAATGGGTTTTATAGAACTCAAGACACTGCTCAACCAGTGCACTATTGCCGCGCAGCACGCTTTTACCCACGTCGCCCATGCGCCCGCCGGAAAGCAGAATCAGCCCTTCATTGAGCTCCAGCAGCCAGTCGCGGTCAATCCACGGGCCGAGCGCGCCATAACCACGCTGGTAGGCGCGCGAAATAAGCAGCGTCAGGTTTTGATAACCGGTGTTGTTGATAGCGAGAACGGTGAGCTGCGTCAGCTCGTCGCCAAGCAGATCGCTTTGCACATGAAAATCAGCACCGACGATAGGCTTCATCCCGGCACCGTGCGCCGTTCCGTAGAACTTCACCAGACCACACAGGTTGGTAAAATCGGTGATCGCCAGCGCAGGCATGCCGAGCGCGGCCGCCTTTTTCACCAGCGGTCCGGTTTTCGCCAGCCCGTCAATCATGGAATAGTCGCTATGCACCCGCAGGTGTACGAAACGTGGTTCAGCCATTTTTAGATCCCAGCCTGGTTTATTTCACGTTCACAAGAATCAGGACGCAAGACCCAACGCGCGTTTGACCGGCGCAAAGCTGCGTCGGTGATGCTCGGTTGCGCCGTGCTCCGCCAGTCTCTCCAGATGGAAAGCCGTAGGATAGCCTTTATGCTGCGCAAAGCCATATTGCGGAAAAATGATATCAAGTTCGGCCATCTCCGCATCGCGGGTTACTTTGGCGAGAATAGACGCGGCGCTGATTTCTGCGACACGGCTATCGCCTTTTACCACCGCCAGCGAAGGCATTGGCAAAGCCGGACAACGATTACCGTCGATCAGCACGAACTCAGGCGCAATTGCCAGCCCGGCAACAGCGCGCTGCATCGCCAGCATGGTGGCATGCAAAATGTTCAACTCGTCAATTTCATGCGGTTCCGCGCGGCCCAGGCTCCAGGCCAGCGCCTTCTCTTTGATCTCATCGCAGAGCGACAAACGGCGTTTTTCGGATAATTTTTTAGAATCGTTCAAACCGATAATAGGACGCTTGGGATCGAGGATCACCGCAGCTGTTACTACCGCGCCCACCAGCGGGCCGCGACCGACTTCATCCACACCCGCGACCAAATGCGTATGCGGATAAACAAACTCTATCATTGTGCTAACTCCAGTACGGCGTCAGCCGCCTGTTCATCGGCATTGCAGCGAATCTGCAAATGCAATTCGCGGAAAATGTCGTGCATCTCGTGGCTGGTTTTGCCGTTGGCCAGTAAGGGTTCCAGCGCGGCAGCAAGCGCCTGGGGATTGCATTCATCCTGGAGCAACTCTTTAACCAGCTCACGCCCGGCAAGCAAGTTTGGCAGCGACACATAGGGCGTTTTTACCAGACGTTTCGCCAGCCAGAAAGTGAATGGCTTCATACGATAGCCAACTACCATCGGGCATTTCGCCAGCATGCACTCCAGCGCAGCGGTCCCCGAGGCCAGCAGCGCGGCGTCTGCGGCGATCATCGCTTCCCGCGCCTGGCCATCAAGCATATGCACCGGCAGCTCGGGTGCGACTTCCGCTTTAATGCGCTCAAACTGTTCACGCCGTTTCGCATTGACCAACGGCACAATCACTTCAAGATCGGGGTAGCGCTCACGCAGCAACTGGGCGGTACGCAGGAAGTCCGCACTCAGCATTTCGACTTCCGCCCCGCGACTGCCCGGCAGTAAAGCCAGACAATGCACGTTATCAGCAATCCCAAGGTGCGCCCGCGCCGCGTTCTTATCGGGATCCAGCGGCATGGCATCCGCCATGGTATGGCCGATAAAACGGCACGGTACGTTAAATTTATCGTAAAACGCTTTTTCGAAAGGCAGAAACGCGAGCACCAGGTTGGTGGCTCTGCCGATTTTGAAAACGCGTTTTTGTCGCCACGCCCAGACGGACGGACTGACATAGTGGATGGTTTTAATACCCTGCGTTTTCAGATTGCCTTCGAGGGTAATATTGAAATCCGGCGCATCGATGCCGACAAAAACATCCGGTTTCAGTTCGCTAAAACGACGGGTTAAATCGGCGCGGATATGCAGCAGACGGCGCAAACGCCCCAGCACCTCAACGATGCCCATTACCGCCAGCTCTTCCATTTCATACCAGGCTTCGCAGCCTTCGGCCTGCATATGCGGCCCCGCGACGCCGACAAAACGAGCATTCGGCAGGCGAGCTCGCAGCGCGCGGATAAGACCGGCACCAAGAATATCGCCGGAGGTTTCTCCGGCGACGAGGGCGATCGTAAGAGGACGCGCGTCGATCATTAACGGATCAAACCACGTGTTGAGCGCTCAAAGAACTGCATAAATGCGTCAACTTCCGGGTGCTTCGCAGCAAGCTCAGCAATTTCCGGTTTCGCCTCTTCCAGCGTTTTACCGCTGCGGTACAGCAATTTGTACGCATTACGAATAGCCACTAACGCTTCTCTGCTAAAGCCGCGACGTTTCAGACCTTCAATGTTCACACCAAACGGTGTGGCATGGTTGCCCTGAGCGATCACGTAAGGCGGTACGTCCTGGGCAACGCCAGAACACCCGCCAACCATCACGTGCGCACCGATAATGCAGAACTGATGCACTGCGGTCATGCCGCCGATGATGGCAAAGTCGTCGACGGAAACATGCCCCGCCAGCGTCGCGTTATTTGCAAGGATACAGCGATTTCCAACCGTACAATCGTGCGCAATGTGCGCGTTGATCATCAGTAGGTTATCGCTGCCCACCTTCGTCAATCCACCACCCTGTACTGTGCCACGGTGGATGGTGACGCTTTCGCGGATGCGGTTGCGATCGCCAATTTCCACACGAGTCGGTTCACCAGCATATTTCAAATCCTGGTTCACCTCGCCGATGGAGGCGAACTGATAAATCTCGTTGTCACGACCAATGGTCGTATGACCATTCACCACGACGTGAGATTTCAGTACGGTACCCTCACCAATTTCTACGTGAGGTCCCACAATACAAAATGGGCCAATATGAGCGTTAGCACCAATAACGGCACCGTCTTCAACAATGGCAGTAGGATGAATAAAGGCGGTTTTATCAATCACGTATCAGGCCTCCCGGCTACGTGCACACATCATAGTAGCTTCACAAACAATTTTACCGTCTACCAGCGCAACCCCTTTAAAACGGGTCAGGCCACGGCGGGTTTTTTCGAAAGTGACTTCCATGATCATCTGATCGCCTGGCACAACAGGACGCTTAAAGCGCGCTTCGTCGATACCGGCGAAGTAATACAGCTCACCCGGCTCCAGTTTACCAACGCTTTTAAACGCCAGAATACCGGTTGCCTGCGCCATTGCTTCAAGAATCAGCACGCCCGGGAAAATCGGTTTGCCAGGGAAGTGCCCCTGGAAAAACGGCTCGTTTACCGAAACATTTTTGACTGCGCGCAGAAAACGACCTTCTTCAAAATCCAGCACGCGATCAACCAGTAAGAACGGGTAGCGGTGCGGCAGAAGCTCCAGGATCTCTTCAATGTGCAGAGTATGAGTGTCAGTAGTCAAAATACTCTTCCTGTCCAAATATACTAAAAGGCAATAATAACACGGCCCGCGGCAATCATAAGAATGCCAACAGGCCGGGAAGTATATACACTTTATTCTTCGAGGTGCAGAGGCTTTTCTGTCCCGCGAATTCTTCTGTGTACAAGCGTTATGCGGATGAATTATTCGTCTTGTTGATTAACCTTGCGCTCGATAGCTTTCAGGCGCTTGCTCATATCATCAATATTCATCACCAGGGCTGCGGTTTTTCGCCACACTTTGTTCGGTTGCAGCGGGATACCTGAGGAGTAAATACCCGGCTCAGTGATAGGACGCATGACCATCCCCATCCCCGTTACGGTAACCTTGTCGCAAATTTCCATGTGCCCGTTGATTACGCTGGCGCCGCCAATCATGCAATAGCGACCAATTTTTAAACTACCCGCCATGATGACGCCACCGGCAACCGCAGTATTGTCGCCAATCACAACGTTATGTGCAATCTGACACTGGTTATCAATGATGACGCCATTACCAATGCAGGTATCATCCAGCGCACCACGATCGATGGTCGTACATGCACCGATCTCAACGTTGTTACCGATAATGACGCGACCAAGCTGTGGGATTTTAACCCAGTTGCCACGATCGTTGGCATAGCCAAAGCCATCGGAACCTATCACCGTGCCGGATTGGATCAGGCAATTTTCACCGATCTCAATCTCATGGTAAATGGATACATTGGCCCACAGACGCGAACCCGCGCCAATTTTCGTATTTTTCCCAACGAAGCAACCCGGACCGATGACCACGTTATCGCCCAGGCTAACGCCAGATTCGATCACGGCGTTCGCGCCAATTGCTACGTTGCTACCCAGCTGAGCCTTAGGATCAATCACTGCTCCAGGCGCGATGTTCTGCGCAGGCTGCGGCGTGGTATCAAGAATTTGCGCCATACGTGCGTAGGTCAGGTAAGGATTTTTTACGACCAGCGCAGCGCTGTTGGCAAAGGGAAGATCGTCCTGCGTCATTACAACGGCAGAGGCCTGACATGCGGTCAGGTGTTCACGGTACTTAGGATTGACCATGAAAGTGATGTGGCCCGCTACGGCAGATTGCATGGACGCAACGCCGGTGATGACGATATCGCCATCACCGTGTAGTTCTGCATCCAACTGCTGAGCTAAATCAGCCAGTCGAATTGAAGGCATTACTTATTTAACCTGTTTCAGTACATCAGCGGTGATGTCTTTTACATCGTTGCTGTTGTAAATAACGGCGTTGGAAGGAATAACCAGATCAACACCCTGATCAGAAGCCACTTTTTTCACTGCGGTCTGGATACGAGTCACCAGCTTGCCGCGTTCTTCATTAGAACGACGGGCCTGATCCTGCTCGAAAGCCTGCGCTTTTTGAGCGAATGCCTGGCGACCAGAAGTGATGTCTTTTTCCAGCTTGCTGCGATCGCTTGCCTTCATCGTGGAACCATCGCGCTGCAAACGCTGTGCTTTTGCTTGCAGGTCGGATTCCATGCTTTGCAGTTCGCTCGCGCGGCCGCCGAATTCGTTTTTCATGGTCTGAGAAACGCCGGAAGTCTGCGCAACCTGCTGCAGCAGGCTACCCATATCAACAATCGCAATTTTGTCAGCGGCCTGGGCTGACGCAGCCATTGCCAAACCGAAACCTGCAGCTAATAACAACTTTTTCACAATTAACTCCTTACCATCCCGTTTGTACCCGGAGGTACAGTTCTTTGCGTGGCCGGGCTTTCCATTGAAAGCCTCAACCATCACTACACTGCTGGTGCATTCCATTGCAGTACGGCGTTACCAGGTTTTACCGATATTAAACTGGAACTGTTCCGCTTTGTCTCCATCGTACTTTTTAAACGGCTGGGCGTAGGAGAAAACCAACGGCCCCAATGGGGACATCCATTGTAATGCGATACCGGCAGACATGCGGATATTGCTCGGATCGCTATAATCCGGAATACCCAGCGCTTTCATCTGCGCGGTATTTTGCCAGTTTGTATCCCACACGCTACCCGCATCCCAGAAGAACGAGGTCCGCACAGAGTTGGCGTATTTATCACTGATAAACGGCGTTGGTGTAATCAGCTCGGCGCTGACAACTCCCATTGCGTTACCGCCCACCGCATCATTAGACTTACAGAGCGAGTCTGCAACGGTATTCTTACAGTTGCTTTGGTTGTTGCCACCGTAGTAAACCGCTTTCGGACCAATGTTGTTGGACTGGAAGCCACGCACAGTGCTGGAGCCACCTGCGTAGAAGTTCTCATAGAACGGCAGCTCTTTGCCACCTAAACCGTCACCATAACCCCAACGTGTACGGCCTAAGACCACCCATTTGTGATCGTCGTCAATCGGGAAGTAAGACGCAGTGTCGACAGTGACTTTATAGAACTCGTTATCCGAGCCCGGAACCGTCACTTTACCGTTCAGGTTGACGCGTGAACCTTTCGTCGGGAAATAACCGCGGTCAAGGTTGTTGTAAGTCCAGCCGTAGTTAAAGGTGAAATCATCCGCCGAATAACCGTTGCTGTCGTTCTGCGTGCTGGCATTCTGCCCCACGGAATCCAGGTAACGCCACATTGCCACCTGCGGTTCCATCTTCGACAGGCTGTTATGAACATAGCCTAAACCAGCGCGCAGCGTGTTGTATTCGTTGATCGGGAAACCGAGCGTACCATCAAGACCATAGCTCTTGTTGGTATAGGACGACAGATCCGCATCGTCAGCTTTAAAGTCGTTATAGAAGATACGACCGCCAAGGCTCACGCCATCAACCGTAAAGTACGGGTTGGTAACGGAGAACTCGGAGTAGGTCTGGTAGTCGTTTTTGGTTCCGCTGATACCAACGGAATAACCGGTACCTAACCAGTTATCCTGCTGAACACCAACCTGGAAGCTGACGCCGCTTTCGGTACCGTAGCCAACGCCGAAGTTGAAGCTACCGGTGTTACGCTCTTTCACCTTATAGACCACATCAACCTGGTCCGGGCTACCCGGGATACGCTGGGTTTCCGTATCGACAGTTTCAAAATAGCCCAGGCGGTTCAAACGCTCTTTACCCTGATCGACCAGATCGCTGCCCAGCCACGCACCTTCCATCTGACGCATTTCGCGACGCAGTACGGAATCTTTAGAGGTGTCGTTACCTTCAAAGCGAATCTTACGCACGTAGAAGCGGTTGCCAGCATCAACGTTGATATGCAGCTTAACCGTTTTGTCCGTGTCGTTGATTTCAGGCTGCGACTGAACGCGCGGGTAGGCGTAACCATAGCGACCGAGAAGCTTTTTAATGTCATCTTCCATTTTGGTCACTTTGGCACCGTTATACAGCTCACCCGGCTCGATTTTGGTCAAGCTTTCAATTTCCGCAGAGTGGCCTGCGAGATTACCGCTAACCTGCACACCAGAGAGTTTGTACTGATCGCCCTCGGTCACGTTAACAGTAATGTAAATGCCTTTTTTGTCCGGCGTCAGGCTAACCTGCGTCGAATCAATGTTGAAACGTGCGTAACCGCGATCCAGATAGTAGCTGCGCAGCGTTTCCAGGTCGCCCGCCAGTTTCTGTTTCTGGTATTTACGATCGCCGACAACGTTCCACCACGGCACTTCATCACGCAGCTGGAATGTGGAGATCAGCTGTTCCGTCGTGAAGGCATGGTTGCCGACAATATTAATCTGTTGGATTTGTGCGGAAACGCCTTCCTGGAAGACCAGCTTCAGGTCAACGCGGTTACGCGGCAATGGGGTGACGACAGCTTTGACGCTGGCGCTGTACTTACCCACGCTGTAGTAGAAGTCTTCCAGCCCTTTTTCGATATCGGAGAGGGTGGTGCGATCCAGTGATTCACCCACACGGACGCCAGAAGCTTCAAGGTTCTGTTTCAGCATGTCATCTTTCACCGACTTGTTGCCGGAGAAGGTGATGCTGGCGATTGTCGGGCGTTCTTTCACCTGAACGAGGAGCGTATCACCATCACGCAGGACACGAACATCCTCGAAGTTGCCGGTGGCAAACAACGCGCGAATGGTGTTACTGATATCTTCATCATTCACCGTATCGCCAGGACGAACTGGCATACTGAGGAGGGCCGCACCAACGGCGACACGCTGTAGGCCTTCGAAATGAATATCCTTCACTACGAATCCATCAGCACCGTATACGGTGGCGCTGCTAAACAGCAGCGACGCTATGAGCAACTTTTTCATCGCCATCGTTATTATGCGTTCTTCCTAACAAACTCTCTTACAAGCGAGAGAAATCATTGAAAAGTGCAAGCCCCATTAACAGCACCAGCAAGATAGAGCCAATGCGATAACTAAAGTCTTGAACTCGCTCGGATACCGGTCCGCCCTTCAGCTTCTCAATCGCCAAAAACAGCAGATGCCCGCCATCAAGAACAGGCAGAGGGAACAGGTTAATGATGCCTAAGTTCACGCTGATCAAAGCGAGGAACATCAGGTAGTAAATCAACCCGAACTCCGCTGACATCCCAGCCCCCTGAGCGATAGAAATCGGCCCACTGAGGTTGTTCAGTTTTACATCACCGGTGATCAATTTCCCCAACATACTGACCGTTAGCTTCATCAACTGCCAGGTTTTATCCGTGGCTTCAACAATGGCGCTAAATGGCCCGTACTGGCGTACTGTTTTGTATTCATCTGGCAGAGGAATGACTTTGGGCACCACGCCCGCAAACCCTTCTGCCTTGCTACCGGGCTTTGTATCCGGTATCAACGTCAAAGACAAGGGAGCCCCTTGTCTTTCTACTTCCAGCGCTAACGACGTACCTGGGTTATCCCGTACCAGCGTAACGAACGTCATCCACTGCGTTAACTGCTGACCATCGACTTTAACGATCCTGTCGCCAGCTTGCAAACCCGCTTTGCTGGCAGCGGAACCGGGTTGCACCTCCGCAAGCACCGGTTCAAGCTGTGCCGCACGGGGACGGATCCCCAGCGACATAACCGGATCGTCTTTATCAGGCGCAAAGGCCCAGTGACGTAAATCCAGCACCTTATCCTGGCGATTGTTACTGCCGAATGGCGCTACGCTGACGGTCGTCTGGCTATCGCCGATTTTAGACACCAACTGTAAGCGCACAGCATCCCAATCAGGCGTTTCGATGCCATCAATCGCTTTAAGTTCCGTGCCAGGTGCAATTTGCGCGTTTGCAGCGATAGAGTTGGGCGTTATTTCACCAACAACCGGACGAACGCCAGGGACACCGATGATAAACACCAGCCAGTAAGCGAAGATGGCAAAGATAAAGTTAGCGATGGGGCCGGCAGCGATAACGGCGGCACGCTGGCCGACCGTTTTATTATTGAAAGCGTAGTGGCGCATTTCCGGCGTAACCGCCTCAACGCGCTCATCCAGCATTTTGACATAACCACCCAGGGGGATCAGGGCGATGACGAATTCGGTGCCGTGTTTGTCAGTGCGACGCCAGAGCGCTTTACCAAAACCGATGGAAAAACGCTCAACCCGCACGCCACAGCGGCGAGCAACCCAGAAATGGCCAAATTCATGCACGGTGATCAATACACCAAGCGCAACAATGAACGCCGCCAGATTCCAGAGAATGCTCAGCATAAAACCTTCCGTCAAATCGTCCTGAAAACCAGCAATAACAGGCAGGCAAATACAGGAACTGCCGCTGTCAGGCTGTCAATGCGATCCAGTATACCGCCATGACCAGGAATAAGATGCCCACTATCTTTAATTCCGGCTTCACGCTTGAACATACTTTCCGTGAGATCGCCCAATACTGAGGCTAACGCCGCGACCACCGAGCAAATAAAGAGCGTAGATGAGGTTACATCCAGGTTCGCCCATGCGCCATAACCCCAGGAGATAATACCCGCAGTCAGCAGGCCTCCCAGGAAACCTTGCCAGGTTTTCCCCGGCGAGACTTTTGGTGCAAGTTTATGTTTGCCAAACAGTTTGCCGAACATATAAGCGCCTGAATCTGCTCCCCAAACGAGGATCATCACGTACAACAACCACAGCGCGCCGCTGTAGTGGTTTACATCGTAATGCCACACGCGCAGCGCCAGCATGCCCCAGAAAAAAGGGATAATCGTCAAGATACCGAAAATCAGGCGCAAAATTTTAGAGTGGCGCCACGCCGCAGCGGATGACGGGTAACTGAGGACTAACACCAACGCCACCAGCCACCAGGCCAGAGAGGCCCAGAGCGAGAACGTCACCAGCGGATGATGGGTATTATGGTGATATTCCGGCAACGTAAATAGCATAAGGGCGAGTAAAAACCCGCATAATACGGCCAACCAAACCCGCTGAGTCCGGGACGTAAAGCCGCTCAGTTGCCCCCACTCCCACGCAGCGAGCATGCAAACAGCGAGCGTAACGATCGCAAATCCCACCGGCGGCAGCAAAAAAAGCGCTGCAATAACAATGGGTATCAATACAAAAGCAGAAATCAGGCGATACTTCAGCAAAAGCAACCCCCATCAGGCTTTGTCGCCACCTGGCTCGGTACCGCCGAAACGACGCTCTCGATTGGCAAAGGCATGCAGCGCACCTTCAAAGTCTTGTTCATCAAAATCGGGCCAAAGAACATCTGTAAAGTAAAGTTCGGCATAGGCAATTTGCCAAAGTAAAAAATTACTTATGCGATGTTCCCCACCAGTCCTAATCACTAAATCCACAGGAGCCAGCTCATGCATGCAGACTTGCTTATTGAGCGTTTCTTCATCAATTTGATCCGGGCGCAACAGCCCTTCCTGCACCTGCTCGGCAAGCTGCCGGACTCCCTGTACGATATCCCAGCGCCCACCATAGTTCGCTGCGATATTCAGCGTCAGCCCGGTGTTCTGGGCAGTTAACGCTTCCGCTTTGCGGATTCTCTCCTGCAAACGCGTATTAAAACGACTGGTATCGCCAATAATGCGTAAACGCACATTATGGCGGTGCAGGCTTTTTACTTCGCTATCCAGCGCCCACACAAACAACTCCATCAGCGCACTTACTTCCTGCGCCGGGCGATTCCAGTTCTCGCTACTAAAAGCATAAAGCGTCAGTGCATCAATACCATTATTGGCGGCAAAAGAGACCGCACGGCGTACAGACTTCGCTCCGGCCCGATGACCAAAAGCCCGAAGTTTCCCTTGTCTTTTCGCCCAGCGACCATTGCCATCCATAATTATCGCTACATGGCGGCAGCCATGCGTTGGCAAACTTTCGCTTATCGGTTGGTTAGCAGACAACATAACGCGTTTTAGTCCCTGAAAAGGATTTAGCGGTACTCAGGAATACAAAAGCCTTTACGCAAAAAAGCCGTGTAAACCACGGCTTACACCAAACGCCATAATACCAACTGGCAATTTTGTGGCGCAGACTATATCACCGAAGCCCAACGCTAACAAATAGCACCGTCACTCATCGCTGTAATATCACTGGCTTGCGAGGCGCATCACTTGTTTTTGCGCAACATCGCGTGCCTGTGCATCCACAGCCAGCACGTCATCAATGCTCTGCGGTTCGCGCAAATCCATCTGTTCAAGCACAGAAAGATTCAGGGCAGCAATATCTGTGAAACGGATAGCCGATGCCAGGAATGCCGAAACAGTGACCTCATTCGCCGCATTGAGCGCCGTTGTTGCCGCCTGCCCTTCGTCAGAAGCATCAATGGCCAGCTTCAGGCAAGGATAGCGGTCAAAATCGGGCTGCGCGAAACTTAACGAACTTAGTTTGCAAAAATCGAGGGCATTAACACCTGACGGCACTCGTTCCGGCCAGGCCATCGTATGAGCGATGGGCGTACGCATATCCGGCTCACCCAGTTGTGCCAATACACTGCCATCCTGGTAACGCACCATGGAGTGGATCACCGATTGCGGGTGAATCAACACTTCCATCTGGCGGGCAGAGGCATTAAACAACCAGCGCGCTTCAATGTATTCCAGACCTTTATTCATCATAGTGGCGGAGTCAACGGAGATCTTGCGCCCCATTGACCAGTTCGGGTGCCGACACGCCTGATCCGGCGTCATTGCGGCCAGATCGGAAAGTGGGGTCTCCCGGAACGGGCCACCAGACCCGGTAAGCAGAATAGACGAAACGCCATTCTGCTCCAGATCAGCGTACCCCAGGTTATGTTGAATTGTTTCCGGTAAACTCTGAAAAATAGCGTTATGCTCGCTGTCTACCGGCAAAAGCTGCGCCCCGCTCTCCTTCACCGCCTCCATAAACAGACGGCCGCACGTCACCAGAGCCTCTTTATTCGCCAGCAGCACCGTTTTCCCGGCACGAATAGCCGCAAGCGTTGGTACCAGGCCCGCAGCGCCCACAATGGCCGCCATCACCTGATCGACGCCGCTTAGCGCCGCCATTTCACAGGCTGCCTGTTGGCCGCTCAGCACGTCTGTTCGGCTACCATGTTCCCGCAAAGCACGCTTTACCTGTTGCGCGCTTTCGTCATCGTCCATCACCGCAAATTTGGGAGAAAACTCAAGGCACTGCTCAACCATGCGGGTAACATTTTTACCGGCAACCAGCGCAGTAACGGAGAAACGATCGGGATTGTGGCGAACCACGGCCAGCGTGCTGCAACCAATAGAACCCGTTGAGCCCAGAAGAGTTAAATGCTTCATGAAACGCTCGCAACGTTGCAAGGATAAAAAGCAAAACGCCGCCAGCAAAGCCACTCTCGCGGCTCTCTGTACGGCGTTTTAGTGGTTTGTTTCGAATCAGAACTGCATCAGTTCCGCTTCTTTATCCGCCAGCGCCGCATCCACTTTTTTGATTGCAGCATCGGTCAGCTTCTGTACGTCATCCTGAGAACGACGATCGTCGTCTTCACTGATCTCTTTATCTTTCAGCAGTGCTTTCACTTTATCGTTCGCGTCACGACGAACGTTACGAACCGCAACGCGCGCTTGTTCAGCTTCGCCGCGTACAACTTTGATCAGATCTTTACGACGCTCTTCGGTCAGTGCCGGTAGCGGAACGCGAATATCGCTACCCGCAGAGCTCGGGTTTAAACCGAGATCGGAGGTCAAAATGGCTTTTTCAACAGCCGGGCTCATTGAGCGGTCAAACACGTTGATTTTCAGCGTACGGGAGTCTTCAACGGTAACGCTCGCCAGTTGGCGCAGCGGAGTCGGCGTACCGTAGTATTCCACAACGATGCCATCGAGCAGACTCGGGGAAGCGCGACCAGTGCGCACTTTGCTGATTTGAGTTTTGAACGCTTCGACGCATTTATCCATGCGTACTTCAGCATCTTTTCTGATATCGCTAATCACGTTACGGATCCTTGAAATCTTGTCGCAGGCAGGCCATACGGCGGGTGTGCTAAGTATAGCCTGTTCAATTTTTGGCACCCTGAAGATGCCAGAAAGAACTGCTCAATAAATTAAAGCGGAATCTTACCTTTATTTATTGCTTACGGGAATTATTCCGTAATCAATGTGCCTTCTTTTTCGCCCATGACAACGCGACGCAGCGCGCCAGGTTTGTTCATGTTGAACACGCGAATCGGCAGTTTATGGTCGCGAGCCAGCGTAAAGGCCGCCAGATCCATCACTTTCAGTTCTTTATCCAGCACTTCGCTGTAGCTCAGCTGTTCGCACAGGGTGGCGGTCGGATCGAGCACTGGATCGGCAGTAAACACGCCGTCCACTTTGGTCGCTTTCAGCACCACATCCGCTTCAATCTCAATACCACGCAGGCATGCTGCAGAATCGGTAGTAAAGAACGGGTTACCTGTACCGGCGCTGAAAATGACCACGCGGTTGTTACGCAGCAGGCTAATCGCCTCTGCCCAGCTGTAGTTGTCGCAAACGCCATTTAACGGGAACGCGGACATCAGACGTGCGTTCACATAGGCACGATGCAGCGCATCACGCATTGCCAGGCCGTTCATCACGGTCGCCAGCATACCCATGTGGTCGCCCACTACGCGGTTCATCCCCGCTTTCGCCAGACCCGCCCCACGGAACAGGTTGCCGCCACCAATCACCACGCCAACCTGAACACCCAGTTCAACCAGCTCTTTAATTTCCTGCGCCATACGGTCAAGAATGCTTGCGTCAATACCGAAGCCTTCGGATCCCTGGAGCGCTTCGCCGCTCAGCTTAAGCAGAATGCGTTTATAGACGGGTTTTGCATTGGTAGCCATGTTTCTTTCCTGAGACTGTCAACAATTGGACGGGGGTTAATACCGGCGCTTATGATACGTCGCCTGCCAGCGCAAACACTAGTGTGCTGGCTGATTTTCAGATGAAGGGCATAAAAAGAAGCCGCCCTCAGGCGGCTCCTTTTATTGATTAAGACTGCTTGGACATGGCAGCAACTTCTGCTGCGAAGTCAGTCTCAACTTTCTCGATGCCTTCGCCCACTTCGAAGCGGATGAAGCCAGTTACGTCAGCGTTGTGCTCTTTCAGCAGCTGAGCAACAGATTTGCTCGGATCCATAACGAAAGGCTGGCCAGTCAGAGAAACTTCGCCGGTGAATTTCTTCATGCGGCCTTCAACCATTTTCTCTGCGATTTCTTTCGGTTTGCCAGACTGCATGGCGATGTCCAGCTGAACCTGGTACTCTTTTTCTACGACTTCAGCAGATACGTCTTCCGGTTTAACGAATTCCGGCTTGCTTGCAGCGATGTGCATTGCCAGCTGTTTAACCAGCTCGTCATCAGCGCCTTTAGCCGCAACCAGAACACCGATACGTGCGCCATGCTGGTAAGAACCCAGCACTTCGCCTTGCAGCGCAGAAACGCGACGGATGTTGATGTTCTCACCGATTTTAGCAACCAGTGCAACGCGCTCTTCTTCGAACTGCGCTTTCAGAACTTCAACGTCAGTGATTTTGCCAGCAACCGCTGCGTCCAGAACTTTGTTAGCAAATGCCTGGAAACCACCGTCTTTTGCCACGAAGTCAGTCTGGCAGTTAACTTCCAGAATGATGCCGTAGGTGCCGTCGATTTTGGTGATGATCACGCCGTCAGCAGCAACGTTGCCTGCTTTTTTCGCCGCTTTGATCGCACCAGACTTACGCATGTTCTCGATCGCCAGCTCGATGTCGCCGTTCGCTTCAGTCAGCGCTTTTTTGCAATCCATCATGCCTGCGCCAGTACGTTCACGCAGCTCTTTTACCAGGGATGCGGTAATTTCAGCCATTCTTTATTCCTCGGGAGAGATATGACCTGCACGGTTTGCAACCAAACAGGCTTAAAAGTGAAAAAGGGGGCCATTAACAGGCCCCCTAACCAAACTCGGTACTACCTGCTCAATAAGGGGCTCAACGAGCGTGCCTTATTACTCAGCTTCTACGAAGCTTTCTTCCGCCTGAGTAGCCAGATCCGAAGAACGGCCTTCACGAACGGTAGCAGCAACGGCATTCAGGTACAGGCTAACAGCACGGATTGCGTCATCGTTACCCGGGATAACGAAGTCAACGCCGTCCGGATCGGAGTTGGTATCAACGATAGCAAATACCGGGATACCCAGGTTGTTTGCTTCTTTGATTGCGATGTGCTCGTGGTCAGCGTCGATAACAAACAGTGCGTCCGGCAGACCGCCCATGTCTTTGATACCGCCCAGGCTGTTTTCCAGCTTGTCCAGCTCACGAGTGCGCATCAGCGCTTCTTTCTTGGTCAGCTTGTCGAAGGTACCGTCTTGAGACTGAGTTTCCAGGTCTTTCAGACGTTTGATGGACTGACGAACGGTTTTCCAGTTAGTCAGCATACCGCCCAGCCAGCGATGGTTCACGAAGAACTGGTCGCAGCTCTGTGCAGCTTCTTTCACCGCTTCGCTTGCAGCGCGTTTAGTACCAACGATCAGGATTTTGCCTTTACGAGCAGCAATTTTGTTCAGCTCAGCCAGCGCTTCGTTGAACATCGGTACAGTTTTCTCAAGGTTGATGATGTGAACTTTGTTACGCGCACCGAAGATGAACGGCTTCATTTTCGGGTTCCAGTAACGGGTCTGGTGACCAAAGTGAACACCAGCCTTGAGCATGTCGCGCATGGAAACAGTTGCCATGTTTAAAACCTCTATATAAAAGTTGGGGTTATGCCTCCACGTATCCCATATTACCGACCCCGAAGGGCACCCCGGAATATGTGCCGATACGTGTGTGTTATTACACAAAGTGAGATTTGTGGCTCCCATCCCAAAACAGGAACGGAAGTCCGGCGCGCTTTATACCATAAAACACCGCCGGAAACCAATAGTTGTTGACGCAGAGTGCTGTTAATGATTCTCGATTTGGCACAACACTTGCCCGACTGTTACCATTGACAGCACTAATCCTGGTATAGTCGAAAAAATCGACACTGATGGACACATTCCATGGCTATCTCTATTAAGACACCTGAAGAAATCGAAAAAATGCGCGTCGCGGGCCGACTCGCCGCCGAAGTGCTGGAAATGATTGAACCGTACATTAAACCGGGCGTCAGCACGGGTGAACTCGATCGCATCTGCAACGACTACATTGTCAACGAGCAGCATGCCATTTCCGCCTGCCTGGGTTATCACGGTTTCCCGAAATCGGTTTGCATCTCTATTAACGAAGTGGTGTGCCACGGTATTCCGGATGACGAAAAACTGCTGAAAGATGGCGATATCGTCAACATCGATGTGACCGTGATTAAAGACGAGTACCACGGCGACACCTCCAAAATGTTTATCGTCGGTAAGCCGACCATCCTGGGGGAGCGTCTGTGCCATATCACGCAGGAGAGTCTCTATCTGGCGCTGCGCATGGTCAAACCGGGTATCCGCCTGCGCACCCTTGGCGCAGCAATTCAGAAATATGTTGAAGCCCAGGGCTTCTCTGTCGTGCGCGAATATTGTGGTCACGGTATTGGCCGCGGCTTCCATGAAGAGCCGCAGGTGCTGCACTATGATGCTGACGATGGCGGTGTGGTGCTGCAAGCGGGCATGACATTTACCGTCGAGCCGATGGTAAACGCGGGCGATTACCGTATTCGCACCATGAAAGACGGCTGGACGGTGAAAACCAAAGACCGCAGTCTGTCTGCGCAGTATGAGCACACAATTGTCGTTACTGAAACCGGCTGCGAGATCCTGACGCTGCGCAAAGATGACACCATCGATGCCGTGCTAACCGCCGCCTGATTCTGACATTGCTAAATACGATAAACGGTCCGCTCTGCGGGCCGTTTTTTTTACCACTCTCCCCTGCAGCGTCATACATATAAACGACTTTTCATTTTTCATTATCTCTTTTAAGTTGTTTTGCTATGCATATGCACTCCAGACGGGTGGCCCATAATGAGCAACATCACTTCAGAACAATTTGTCAGCGCGGTACAACCCACCCTTCCCGGCCAGCCTGAATATCCAGGCGTTTGGTCACAAGACGAATTCCAGTGCGCCAACATCAAAGCGCATATCGAGGCTTTCCAGCAGTGGCTCGGGCACGTCTTTGACGCCGGTATTTCAGCCGAGCAATTAATCGAGGCGCGCACCGAATTTATTGATCAACTTCTGCAACGCTTATGGCTGGAATACGGTTTTGGCGACGTCAGCGATACTGCGCTGGTAGCGGTCGGCGGTTACGGTCGCGGTGAGCTGCATCCGTTATCGGATATTGATTTACTGATCCTCAGCCGCAGCAAACTTTCCGACGAACAAGCGCAGAAGATTGGCGAACTGCTCACGCTGTTGTGGGATGTCAAACTCGAAGTGGGACACAGCGTTCGTACGCTGGATGAGTGCTTACAGGAAGGGTTATCGGATCTCACTGTCGCGACCAACTTAATTGAATCACGTCTGCTGATTGGCGACGTCGCGCTGTTTCTGGAACTGCAAAAGCATATTTTTAGCGACAGCTTCTGGCCGTCGGAAACTTTTTTCCCGGCAAAAGTGGCGGAACAAAACGAGCGCCACCAGCGTTACCACGGCACCAGTTACAACCTGGAACCCGACATAAAAAGCAGCCCTGGCGGTCTGCGCGATATTCACACCCTGCAATGGGTTGCCCGCCGTCACTTTGGCGCCACGTCGCTGGATGAAATGGTGGGCTTTGGCTTTCTGACCGAAGCCGAGCGCAATGAGCTGAACGAATGTCTGCACTTGCTTTGGCGTATCCGTTTCGCGCTGCATCTGGAAGTGAGTCGCTACGACAATCGCCTGCTGTTCGACCGCCAACTGAGCGTAGCGCAGCGTCTGAATTATGTTGGTGAAGGCAACCAGCCTGTCGAACATATGATGAAGGATTTCTTCCGCGTCACCCGCCGCGTCGCGGAACTAAACCAGATGCTGTTACAGCTTTTCGATGAAGCGATTCTGGCGCTGACCACCGACGAGAAACCGCGCCCGATTGACGATGAATTTCAACTGCGCGGTTCGCTTATCGATCTGCGTGACGAAACGCTGTTTATCCGTGAGCCGCAGGCCATCCTGCGCATGTTCTATATTATGGTGCGCAACAGCAACATTACCGGCATCTACTCCACCACGCTGCGCCACTTGCGTCACGCCCGCCGCCATCTGACACAGCCGCTGTGCTATATCGCCGAAGCGCGCTCAATTTTCCTCAGCATGTTGCGCCATCCAGGCGCCGTCAGCCGTGGTCTGCTACCAATGCACCGCCACAGCGTGTTGTGGGCCTATATGCCGCAGTGGTCGCACATCGTCGGTCAGATGCAGTTTGACCTGTTCCACGCTTATACCGTGGATGAGCACACCATTCGCGTATTGCTGAAACTGGAAAGTTTTGCCAAAGAAGAGACGCGAAATAAGCACCCTCTATGCGTGGAACTGTGGCCGCGTTTAACCCACCCGGAGCTGATCCTGATTGCGGCGTTGTTTCATGATATCGCCAAAGGCCGTGGCGGCGACCACTCGGTGCTGGGTGCACAGGATGTGCTGAAGTTCGCTGAATTACATGGACTTAACTCACGCGAAACCCAGCTTGTCGCCTGGCTGGTGCGTCATCATCTATTGATGTCGGTCACCGCCCAGCGCCGTGATATTCAGGATCCGGAAGTCATCAAGCAGTTTGCCGAAGAAGTGCAAACGGAGAACCGTCTGCGCTTCCTTGTCTGTCTGACCGTGGCGGATATCTGTGCCACCAACGAAACCCTGTGGAACAGCTGGAAGCAGAGCCTGCTGCGCGAACTCTATTTCGCCACTGAAAAACAGCTGCGTCGTGGTATGCAAAATACGCCGGATATGCGCGAACGCGTGCGCCATCACCAGCTTCAGGCGCTGGCGCTGCTGCGTATGGACAATATTGATGAAGAGCAATTGCATCAGATTTGGGCGCGCTGTCGGGCGAACTATTTTGTTCGCCATAGCCCAAACCAGCTTGCCTGGCATGCGCGGCATCTGCTGCAACATGATCTGAGCAAACCGATGATTTTGCTCAGCCCACAGGCCACGCGCGGCGGCACCGAGATATTTATCTGGAGCCCGGATCGCCCGTATCTGTTTGCAGCGGTGTGCGCCGAGCTTGATCGTCGCAACCTGAGCGTTCACGATGCGCAGATTTTTACCACCCGCGACGGTATGGCAATGGACACCTTTATTGTGCTGGAACCGGACGGCAGCCCGCTCTCCGCCGATCGCCACGACGCGATTTGTTTTGGGCTGGAACAGGCCATTACGCAGCACACCTGGCAACCGCCGCAACCGCGCCGTCAGCCTGCCAAACTGCGCCACTTTACCGTCGATACCGAAGTGAATTTCCTGCCGACACATACCGACAGAAAATCGTTTCTTGAATTGATTGCCCTTGACCAGCCAGGGCTACTTGCCCGCGTCGGGCAGGTGTTTGCGGATCTGGGAATTTCGCTGCACGGGGCGAGAATTACAACCATTGGTGAGCGAGTAGAAGATTTATTTATAATCGCGACTGCCGACCGGCGTGGCCTTAATAATGCGCTGCAAAAGGAGGTACAACAACGGTTGACAGAGGCCCTCAATCCAAACGATAAAGGGTGATTATTTTTTTACACAGATGGAAAGAGTAAACAATGCAGCAGTTACAGAACGTTATTGAAGCCGCTTTCGAGCGTCGCGCAGAGATCACACCGGCAAATGCCGATACCGTTACCCGTGAAGCGGTGAATCAGGTTATTGCCCTGCTCGATTCCGGCGCGCTTCGCGTCGCAGAGAAAATCGATGGTCAGTGGGTCACCCACCAGTGGCTGAAAAAAGCGGTTCTGCTCTCTTTCCGCATTAACGATAACCAGGTTATCGACGGTGCGGAAAGCCGCTACTTCGACAAAGTCCCGATGAAATTCGCCGACTACGACGAAGCGCGTTTCCAGAAAGAAGGCTTCCGCGTAGTGCCGCCAGCAGCGGTGCGCCAGGGCGCGTTTATCGCCCGCAATACCGTGCTGATGCCGTCTTATGTCAATATCGGCGCCTATGTTGATGAAGGCACCATGGTTGACACCTGGGCGACCGTCGGCTCTTGTGCGCAGATCGGTAAAAACGTTCACCTCTCCGGCGGCGTCGGTATTGGCGGCGTTCTCGAACCGCTGCAGGCAAACCCGACTATCATTGAAGATAACTGCTTTATTGGCGCACGTTCTGAAGTAGTCGAAGGTGTTATCGTAGAAGAAGGTTCTGTCATCTCGATGGGTGTGTACATCGGTCAGAGTACGCGTATTTACGATCGTGAAACCGGCGAAGTGCATTATGGCCGCGTACCGGCGGGCTCAGTGGTTGTTTCCGGCAACCTGCCGTCTAAAGATGGCAAATACAGCCTGTATTGCGCAGTAATCGTGAAAAAAGTGGATGCGAAAACGCGCGGTAAAGTAGGTATTAACGAACTGCTGCGCACTATCGATTAAGTCTGTCCCTCTTCCTGTCCGGAAGAGGGTGATATATCCCGCCTTTTTTGCATTCACAGGTGGCAAAAATAGATTTTTTCGTTAATTATTCATAGGTTATGTTGAGCTTAAGGGTACCGCTATGTACGATAATCTGAAAAGTTTAGGCATCACCAATCCCGATGAAATCGATCGCTATAGTCTCCGCCAGGAAGCCAATAACGATATTCTGAAAATCTATTTTCATAAGGATAAAGGCGAGTTTTTTGCCAAGAGCGTCAAATTCAAATACCCGCGCCAGCGTAAAACCGTTGTCGCCGATGGTGTCGGCCAGGGGTACAAAGAAGTGCAGGAAATCAGTCCTAACCTGCGCTATGTAATTGATGAATTGGATCAAATCTGCCAGCGCGATCGCACGGAAGTGGATCTGAAACGTAAGATCCTGGACGATCTGCGCCACCTGGAAAGCGTTGTGACTAACAAGATCAACGAAATCGAATCCGATCTTGAAAAGCTGACACGCGGGAAGTAAATCGCGGGGTCTATCGCATTGTGCCGGGCTAACGACCCGGCACAACATCACTTTAATGTTGTTCGTCTAACTGCAGCGCCACATACAGTAGCAGCCTGTCGTCGAAGTTTCCTAAATCCAGCCCGGTCAGTTCCGAGATGCGGTTCAAACGATACTCCAGCGTATTGCGATGGATAAACAGCGCCTTAGATGTTGCCAGCGGCTGCACATTGTGGCGAAACCACGCCGCCAGCGTTCGGCGCAACAAGCCGTTATTATCCATCGCTTTTAGCCGCGACAACGGGCGTGCCAGCTCGTTGGCCTGCCAACCACCGCGTAAGCTGTCGAGCAACACCGGTAACATCAAATCCTGGTAAAAATAGCTACGGCTTTCCGGCATACGCTGTTTACCCACCATCATGGTGGTGCGCGCCGTACGGTAAGAACGGGCAATGCTGCCAGGGCCGGTGAAGTAATTACCCAGCGCGACACGAAAACGCAACTGGCCGTTCTCTTTCATGCGCGTGATCAGCTGTTCCACCCGCTTGCGGTGATCTTCGGCATCCCAGCGACCAAACTGGTTAAGCGCTGGTTTCAGCACCACCATTTCGGTCAGCGAAACAATAGCAATCAGGTTGTTGCGCTCAGGAGTGGTGAGGGCATTTTGCAGTTGCTGCAACTCGGCCATGGCGCTATCCACGCCCAACTGGCCGCTATCCACTTCCACCACAGCCACCACGCGCGGCTGGTTTAAATCAATGCCTAAACGCTGCGCCCATTCGGTCAATGCAGGCGTGTGCTCTTCCGCCTGGATCAGGTTCATGACCAGCTCTTCGCGCAAACGGCTATCCTGCGCCAACAGATGCATCAGACGGGATTGTTCCAGCATCATCTCGGCGGTCATGCAGACTAATTCGCCGTATTTGCGCAACGTTTCCGGTTCACCCGTCAGGCCAATAACACCCACGATTTCCCCTTCAAGACGTAACGGCAGGTTGATACCCTGACGCACACCATGCAGATGGCGGGCAACCGCATCGTCGATATCCACCACACGGCCTTGCGAGAGCACCAGTAACGCGCCTTCGTGCAATTCACCAATACGTTCGCGGTCACCACTACCAATGATGCGACCCCGTGCATCCATCACGTTAATGTTCGTATCAATGATGCGCATCGTGCGCGCCACGATATCCTGTGCCATTTTGGTATCAAGATGCCAGCCAGCCATGTAACCCTCCCGTGTGCAGAGCCCAAGCATAGGGAAGAAAATTCCCGTACGCACTGTGCAAATGCACAAAGCGGCATTCAGAAGTATGGAGTTGTGGAAGGCTTCACAAAACAGAGGAAAGGCCCTCTTCCCGTGGTCCGGGAAGAGGGTTTACAGCGGATTACTGCATCAGCAGATAGATAGAGGTGTCACCGCGTTGAATGTTCAACGCCAGCACCGAAGGTTTACTGTCGAGGATTTTGCGCAGCTCAGCGATATTTTTCACCGGCTGCTGGTTCGCGCCGACAATCACATCGCCTTTTTTCAGGCCAATCTGCGCAGCCGGGGTATTGGCTTTCACCGAATTAACCACCACGCCGCCGTCTTTGCCTTTGTTGCTCATTTCCGCGCCTTCAATACCGCTGAAGATGGTGCTGGAATCAACCTGGTTCTGGCTGCTCTGCTGCAACTCGAGCGTAATATTCACCGGTTTGCCATCACGCAGCAGGCCAAGTGCGACTTTGCTGCCAATCGGCATAGAACCGACTTCCGCACGCAGCGCAGCAAAGCTGCTAATCGGTTTACCGTTCAGAGATGTAATCACATCCCCTGCTTTCACACCGGCTTTCGCGGCGGCGGAATTCGGCATTACCTGGCTGACAAACGCCCCGCGCTGCGCATCGACTTTCATCGCTTTCGCCAGCTCGGAATTGAGTTCGGTACCCATAATGCCCAGCTCACCACGGCGAACCTGACCGAACTCGACCATCTGCCCGGTGAGGTTTTTCACCATGTTACTTGGGATCGCAAAACCGATACCGATGTTGCCACCATCCGGTGCGAGGATCGCGGTGTTAATACCGATCAGTTCGCCGTTCAGGTTCACCAGCGCGCCACCGGAGTTACCGCGGTTGATCGCGGCATCCGTCTGGATAAAGTTTTCATAGTTTTCCGCATTCAGGCCGCTGCGACCCAGTGCGGAGACAATCCCGGAAGTGACCGTTTCACCGAGACCAAACGGGTTACCAATCGCCACGGTGTAATCCCCCACGCGAAGGGCATCGGAGTCCGCCAGTTTAATCGCGGTCAGGTTTTTCGGATCCTGAATCTGAATCAGCGCAATGTCGGAACGCGGGTCTTTACCCACCACTTTGGCGTCAAATTTACGCCCGTCACTTAATTGCACTTTGATGGTGTTAGCGTTATCGACCACATGGTTGTTAGTCACCACATAGCCTTTCGCCGCATCAATGATCACGCCGGAACCCAGCGCCATAAATTTCTGCTGCTGGCTATCACCCTGCCCGCCCGGTGCGCCGCCGCCCTGACAGAACGGTGAGCTCTGGAACGGAGAGCCTTCCTGGCAGAACGGTGAATTATCACCAAAGAACTGCTGGAAGTTACGCGGCATACGCGGCGTGTTTACCGTGGTGCTGCCTTCAACATTGATACTCACCACCGACGGCATCACTTTTTCCAGCATCGGCGCGAGGCTAGGCATTTGTTGTGATGTCGCAGCTGTAGACGATGCTGTTTCCGCTGCCATAGCCGACAGAGGAGACAGCGCTAAACTTAAACTCAAAGCCAGTGCACTCATTGCTAACGTGGTTTTTTTCATGTCTCTCACTCTTTACCGATTAACGCAAACTGCTGTGTATGTGTCACTCAGAGTCGATTTATAGCGTGAAGTTCCGGCATTAAGTGTCTGGAAAAAGTAAAAATTTATTGTCGTTCTTTACAATTCAACGGCATTATTCCACCGCCATCAAACGACGATATTCATCCCATGAATATAGATCCGTCATCCCGCTAATATAATCCTGAATTAATCGACAACGGTGATAATACTCCAGCACCGGGTACTCTGCCGCGTCGGGCGATAATTTGCTCACCGCCTCAACGTAGGCTAGCCGGTGGCGCGTCGAAAGTTTTTGAAACAGGCGCGATTCAATCGGGAAACGACGCAAACGCTCTTTTTCCACCAGCTCGGCAAAATCCGCCGTCGATAATTGTAACAGCGGACGGTAAATATCCAGCAAACCACTGATAACGCGATAGCCCTGTAATTCGAGCTGCTCAACGTCGGGATGGCTGAACACCTGTTTTATGGCGACATTTTTATATAATTCAAGTAGCTGACTAAAGCTGCTTTCATCTTCCAGTAACGCGTGATTGAATTCACCGTTGAAAATCTGCGGCAAGTTATCAATAAAACGCTGTGCCGCGTACGGCACCAGTTTATTCAGCGTATTGACGCGCAGATACATGAAAAATTGATCTTCCGCGCTGCGGCTCATCGAATTAGCGCGTGATTTATCCCACGCGTTTTCGACCACCTGCGCAAACAACGATCCTTTTTCATGCTCCCCCCAGGCGTCATAAAGATGCTGATAAAGTTGTTCCGCGCTAAATATCCGTTTTTCTACCGCATCTTCTAAATCTGCCACGCAATAGGAAATATCATCCGCCGCTTCCATTATCCACGTCAGCGGAAAGCGACTGTAAGTATCAAGGTTTAATTCTTTACGCAGCCGTTCTACATAGGCTTCTTCAGAAAAATAGTAGCCCGGTTTTTTCATTAAATAACTGTGTGAGGCTGGCGGCTCGCCAATCCACCACGCCGGGCGCGTATATTTTAAAATACAGCCGACCTGCGCCCAGGTCAGGTTCATACGCATTAATGTATGCACCAGGCGGATCCCCTGCGCGTTACCTTCAAAATGGCTTAAATCATGGCGCACTTTCCGGCGTAATGCGTTCAGCGTGTCTTCGCCTTCACGCAATTTAAGCGCCACCACTTCGCAGCGATCGTCCGACAGCGGTTGGCTCACCGCATCATCCGGCGCCAGGCGCTGACGAAACCAGTCATTGATTGCCGCCTCGCCGAAATGGCCAAAAGGCGGGTTGCCGATATCATGCATCAGGCACGCCATCTCAACGATGCTTTCAAACGGCCCGGTCAGTTCATCCAGACCGTAGGTTTCCAGCAGGCGCTGCTCTTTCAGGCGGCTCAAAATCTCTTTGGCGATATAACGCCCCACTTGCTGAACTTCCAGCGAATGCGTCAAACGCGTGCGCACCGCCGCGTTACGCTCCAGCGGGAAAACCTGTGTTTTTTGCTGTAAACGTCGGATGGCGGCAGAGTTGATAATGCGCCCACGATCGCTTTCAAAGATGCGCAGTATTTCACGTTCGGTTTTTACACCCTGCGGCGAACGGTAGCGGCGGCGCCAGTTTATCTTGTTGCGAAAGTCGATCTCTGCCATTTCCTCTCCTGTGCTTAGCGTCACGGGATATCATGCAATTGTGTATGCCATGATAGACTATGCCCTGAAAACGTAATCCTGTCTTATCACATTAGCGAGTATCTCCATGAAAATTGGCATTATTGGTGCAATGGAAGAAGAAGTTACGCTGCTGCGTGACAAAATCGAGAACCGTCAGACGCTGAACGTCGGCGGGAGCGAAATCTACACCGGTACGCTGAATGGTACAGAGGTTGCGCTACTGAAATCCGGCATTGGTAAAGTGGCTGCCGCCATGGGCGCGACGCTGCTGCTGGAGCGCTGCCAGCCGGATGTGATTATCAACACCGGTTCCGCCGGCGGCCTTGCAGCAACGCTGAAAGTGGGCGATATCGTGGTTTCCGACGAAGCGCGTTATCACGATGCTGACGTGACCGCTTTTGGCTATGATATTGGTCAATTACCCGGTTGCCCGGCGGGTTTCAAAGCGGATGACAACCTGATTGCCGCAGCAGAAGCCTGCATTGGTGAGCTGAACCTGCATGCCGTACGCGGCCTTATTGTGAGCGGCGATGCCTTTATTAACGGTGCCGAAGGCCTGGCGAAAATCCGCCATAACTTCCCGCAGGCGATCGCCGTTGAGATGGAAGCGACCGCCATCGCGCACGTTTGCCATAACTACAGCGTACCGTTTGTGGTGGTTCGCGCTATTTCCGACGTGGCGGATCAGGAATCCCACCTGAGCTTCGACGAATTCCTGGTTGTGGCTGCGAAGCAATCCAGTCTGATGGTTGAAACCCTGGTACAGAAACTGGCGCGTGGTTAACTCTCTTTTCAGGGCGCTTGCCGCCCTGCTTATTCTGCTTCCGGCGTGGCTTTTCGCCGCGCCGCGTGTTATCTCACTTTCGCCAGCCAATACCGAACTGCTTTTCGCTGCGGGCATTACGCCTGTCGGCGTAAGTAGCTATTCCGATTACCCGCCACAAGCCACACAGATTGAGCAGGTGGCAAGCTGGCAAGGGATGAATCTGGAACGTATTGTCGCGCTGAAACCGGATCTGGTGCTGGCATGGCGTGGCGGCAACACCGAACGTCAGGTGAATCAGCTCAAGCAATTCGGTATCACCGTGATGTGGGTGGATGCGATCACCATTGAGCAGGTCATCGAGACGCTGCGTAATCTCAAAGCATATAGCCCGCATCCGCAGCAGGCGGAACAGGCGGCGCAGAAGCTGCTTTCCCAGTACAACGAATTGAAAACCCGCTACGCCAGCCTGCCGAAGAAACGTGTGTTCCTGCAATTTGGCGCGCAGCCGCTGTTTACCAGCGGAAAAGGCTCGATTCAAAACCAGGTGCTGGAGCTGTGCGGCGGGGAAAACATCTTTGCCGCCAGCCGCGTTCCCTGGCCACAAGTGAGCCGTGAACAGGTGCTGGCGCGCCAGCCGCAGGCGATCGTGGTGGCAGGCGATGAAAAAGAGATCCCGCGAATCGAACAGTTCTGGCGAAATCAGCTCAATGTACCGATTATTTCTCTGCACGGTGACTGGTTTGAACGGGCAAGCCCGCGTATTATCCTCGCCGCTCAACAACTCTGCACTGCCCTTGCGCAGGTGAAATAACCGGGGAATTCACCATGCTGGTTTACTGGCTGGATATTATCGGCACCGCCGTATTTGCTATATCAGGCGTTCTGCTGGCGGGAAAACTGCGAATGGATCCGTTTGGTGTGCTGGTACTCGGCGTCGTGACCGCCGTTGGTGGCGGGACGATCCGCGATATGGCGCTGGCGCACGGCCCGGTATTCTGGGTTAAAGATCCAACGGATTTAGTGGTGGCGATGGTGACCTGCATGTTGACTATTGTGCTGGTACGCCAGCCGCGCCGCTTGCCGAAATGGATATTACCGGTACTGGATGCGGTCGGGCTGGCGGTGTTTGTCGGTATTGGCGTAAATAAAGCCTTTCTCGCTGAAACCGGCCCGCTGGTGGCGATTTGTATGGGCGTGGTAACCGGTGTTGGTGGCGGTATCATTCGTGACGTGCTGGCGCGCGAAGTGCCGATGATCCTGCGTACCGAAATCTACGCCACCGCCTGTATTGCGGGTGGCATTGTGCATGCAACGGCGTATCACTTCTTTGCCGTACCGCTGGAAACAGCAAGTATGCTGGGCATGGTGGTCACGCTGGTTATCAGGCTGGCGGCGATTCGCTGGCACCTGAAGTTGCCCACGTTTGCGCTGGATGAATCAGGCAGATAACAAAAAAGCCGTGTCACTGACACGGCTTTTTATATATGAAGGATTCATTAAATACTGAATGAAGAGCCGCAACCACAAGTGCTGGTCGCATTCGGGTTAGTCACCACAAAGCGGGAACCTTCCAGACCTTCGGTGTAATCGACTGAACCGCCAACCAGATATTGCAGGCTCATCGGGTCAACCACCAGGCCAACGCCCTGCTTCTCAATGGTCATATCACCATCGTTGATTTGATCGTCAAAGGTAAAACCATACTGGAAGCCGCTGCAACCACCACCGGTGATGTAGACACGCAGCTTCAGATTTGGGTTATCTTCGTCCGCAATCAGGTTTTTTACTTTGTTGGCTGCTGCGTCGGTAAACTGCAGCGGCAACGCTACGTCATCACTCATGTCTTGCTCCCGTTGATACTGCGATCTGGTCAAATAGTAACCCGACCTTTTCAGCTATTATCCAATACGCTACTAAATCGTTCAAGTATTCTCCCGCGGCAACTCGCGTTCGCGAGCCGCATCCTGCCTGGCAAGCGTACGTGCCAGGATCGCGGAATAGAGCGGTTTTCCGCCCAAAAACTGTGCTAACAGTGTCGCACCAAGACAGGTAATGATCATTGGCAAAATAAGCTGATAATTGTCAGTCATTTCCAGAACTAGCACGATGCCGGTCAGCGGCGCACGCAGCGACGCGGCCAGTAATGCGCCCATTCCGGCAATGGCGAATGTCCCCGCATCGAGCTGATAATGCGGAAAAATCGCGACACTCGCGCTGCCAAACGCCATGCCTAATACCGTGCCAAGCGCCAGCATCGGCGCAAATATGCCGCCCGGCGCGCCAGAGCTAAAACAGAGTAACGTGGTTGCCACACGAATCAGGAAAATAAACAGCAGTGCGCCAACGGTATAGTTTCCGGCGGTCGCAATCGGGATAAGCGCAAAACCCCCGCCGGAAAGCGCAGGTGCAATCAACCCAAGCACGCCGCAACAACCGCCGATGATACCGCCAATCAGCACCCACTTCCCGGTATGCCCGCCGTGGATACGCTGAAACAGATCCTGGGTGCGCAACACCAGCGTGTTAAATAGCGGTCCGATGCCGCCAAAAATCATCCCCAACACCAGATAGAGCCACAGTGTATTAACCGGCGCATTGCTGAGTTTGCCGACGTCAATTACCGCCGCCTCGCCGTTAAACACGCGAAAGACAATGCTCGACATAATCACGCCGGTGAACACGGCTTTAATTGAGATCAGGTTGTAATGAAACTGCGAACGCATCTCTTCAATGATGAAAAGAATACCCGCCAGCGGCGCATTAAACGCGGCAGAAAGCCCGGCTGCCGCACCCGTCGCCAGCAACGTATGACGTGCTTCACCGCTGCGCAGGCGAAACAGATCGCTCATCATGCGCCCGATATTGCCGCCGATCTGCACGGTCGGCCCTTCCCGCCCCAGCACCATGCCCGCGCCAAGTGTTCCCATCCCGCCAAAAAACTTAACCGGTAAGACTCGCCACCAGCGCACCGGACGCAGTTCCTCCAGCGCACCTTCAATTTCCGGGATCCCCGAGCCGCCGGCTTCGGGCGCGAATCGCCGCACCAGAAAATAGCCAATCATCGCCAGCACTGCCGAGCCAATAAATGCCAGCGGCCACACCAGTGCGCTGTCCGCCATCTGCGCCAGCGCGCCAATACGTGCGTTCAGCACCGCATTCACGGCTTTTTCAAAAAAGACGCCCACTAATCCTGTGACTGCGCCCGCGACTGCGGCAACCAGCAAAATCGCCAGTGGCGTTTTATCGCGTTGCAGCATCTGGCGCATGATGTTGCGGCGTCGCCGTTGCTCAACCTGCTGCTGTTCAAATGAAGGGATTTGCGCTGACATTGATTTTCGATAAGTAATACAAAAGAGGCATTTTACCCGGCAAGCCTCGGCGCGTCGCGGGTAAAATCCCTGCAAAATATGTCGTTTCACCGGGCAAAACTTTCATAACATTCCCGTAATCACATAGAATGACCGGCATTGATTTTTCCACGAACCAGGAATGAAAAGCATGAGTAAGTCTGAAAACCTCTATAACGCAGCGCGTGAGCTTATCCCGGGCGGTGTGAACTCACCGGTACGCGCCTTTACCGGCGTGGGCGGTACGCCGCTGTTTATCGAGCGTGCTGACGGTGCTTATTTGTATGATGTCGACGGCAAAGCCTATATCGATTACGTCGGTTCCTGGGGCCCTATGGTGCTCGGTCACAACCACCCGGCAATTCGCAACGCGGTGATCGAAGCGGCCAGCCGCGGCCTGAGCTTTGGCGCGCCTACCGAAATGGAAGTCAAAATGGCGCAGCTGGTCACCGAACTGGTGCCGACCATGGATATGGTGCGCATGGTGAACTCTGGTACCGAAGCGACAATGAGCGCTATTCGTCTGGCGCGCGGGTTTACCGGCCGCGATAAAATTATCAAATTCGAAGGCTGCTACCACGGCCACGCCGACTGCCTGCTGGTGAAAGCCGGTTCCGGTGCGCTGACGCTCGGTCAGCCGAACTCACCGGGCGTTCCGGCCGATTTCGCTAAACACACCCTGACCTGCACGTATAACGATCTCAGCTCGGTACGCGCGGCGTTTGAGCAATATCCGCAGGATATCGCCTGTATCATCGTCGAACCGGTCGCCGGAAACATGAACTGCGTGCCGCCGCTGCCGGAATTCCTGCCGGGCCTGCGCGCGCTGTGCGATGAGTTCGGTGCGCTGCTGATTATTGATGAAGTAATGACTGGTTTTCGCGTCGCGCTGGCGGGTGCACAGGATTATTACGGTGTGACACCGGATCTGACTTGCCTTGGCAAAATTATCGGTGGCGGCATGCCGGTCGGCGCATTTGGCGGGCGTCGCGAGGTGATGGACGCGCTGGCACCTACCGGCCCGGTCTACCAGGCGGGTACGCTCTCCGGTAACCCGATTGCCATGGCGGCAGGCTATGCCTGTTTAACCGAAGTCGCCCAGCCGGGCATTCACGCCACGCTGACCGAACTGACCACGCAACTGGCCAACGGTCTGCTGAACGCCGCGCAGGAAGCCGGCATTCCACTGGTGGTCAACCATGTCGGTGGGATGTTTGGTCTGTTCTTTACCGATGCCGAAAGCGTGACCAGCTATCAGGATGTGGTGAAGTGCGACGTAGAACGTTTTAAACGCTTCTTCCATTTGATGCTGGAAGAAGGCGTATACCTTGCGCCGTCGGCGTTTGAAGCGGGCTTTATGTCTGTCGCGCATAGCGAAGAGGATATTGACAACACCATCGACGCTGCACGTCGCGTGTTCGCCAAATTGTAATCGGCAAAGCCTCTCCCCGGCGGGAGAGGCTCTCTTTTAGCGGCTCTGCTTTCTCAGCAAATAGATAAAATATGGCGCGCCGATAAAGGTCGACAGCAACCCGGCGGGGATCTGAAACGGAAACAGCAGCATCCGCCCGCACCAGTCGGCAAACACCAGCAGTAATCCCCCCACCAGCGCTGAAATCACCATATGCGGCATCGTGCTACGAAACCCCATCATCCGCGCGATATGCGGTGCCATCAGGCCAACAAAACTCAGCGGGCCAATGGTCATGGTCGCCGTTGCCGTGAGCGCTGCCGCCAGTAACAGCAGGCCGACGCGCGACGGTGTCAGCGCCATCCCGACTGAACGCGCGGTATCACCACCGAGCGGTAAGATCGTTAACCAGCGGCGACACAGCGGTGTCAGCGCCAGCAACATCACCATCATCACGCCAGTACGCCAAACCTGTTCGCCTGAGGCATTGTAAGTGCTGCCGGAAATCCACGTCAGGATCTTTGCCATGCGTGGGTCACCGCTTGCCTGTAACATCATCAACAACATGGTAAACGCTGTGCTCAACGCCATCCCTGCCAGCAGCATGCGGTTCGGCGAAAAGCCACCGCGCCCGGCGGCAACCATGATAATCAGCAACGTCACCGCAGCCCCCAGGCTCCCGGCGGGCATCAGCCAGCCAAACGCGTTACCCGGTACGAAGAACAACATCAATACCACGCCAAACGCCGCGCCTGAGCTTATCCCCAGCACTTCCGGGCTGGCCATCGGGTTGCCGGTCAGGCGCTGAATGATACACCCCGCCACCGCCAGCATCACGCCGGCAGTGAGCGCAGCGACAATGCGCGGCCAGCGCCACGGCATCAATTCGTCGAGTAACTGTCCACTGGCAAAATGCCAGCCTGTCGCGTCACGCCCGAACGTCAGCGCTAACCCCATCGCCAGCAACAGAAGTACGAAACCGCCCAGCGCAAGCCACTGAATGTGCTGGCGCTCAGCCGCCACGTTATCTCCGGCGTCCATCGCGGGTGCGCTCATGCTGCGCAGGCGCGGCAACAACCACAACAGCAGCGGCGCGCCAATCAGCGCAGTGATCGAACCGGTGGAAACTTCCATCCACACGCGAGTCAGCCACCAGATAACTTGATCGGAGAGCCAGAGGATCAGCGCGCCAATCAGCGGTGCCAGCAGCAAGCGCGACAACAAGCGACGCGCGCCGAGCATTTTCGCCAGCAGCGGCGCAAACAGGCCGATAAAACCGATAATGCCGACCGCATTGACCAGCAACGCACTCAACGCAATCGCCAGCGTCAGGGCCGCCAGGCGCGCCAGCGACAGCGCCAGGCCAAGATTACGCGCAACGCCGTCATCCAGCCCCATCAGCGTTAGCGGGCGCAACAACAGCAGCGTTAACACCGCACAACCAAGCAACTGCGGCCACAATCGCTGCACGATGCTCCAGTCGGTTTGCGTTAGCGTCCCGGTGCTCCATAAAAACATGCTTTGTAGTTGATCGTGATGGAACAGCGCCAGCAGTTGGTTAATCGCCCCGCAATAGAGGCTCACCACCAGACCGGCGAGGATCAGCGTCACCGGCGACAAACGCTTTCCCCAGGCCACGCCAAACACCAGCGCGCCGACTGCACATGCCCCGGCAAGCGCGGCAAACTGTGAAGCCAGCACGCCGGGGATCGACCACAGCGTGGTAATGGTGATGCCCAGTTGCGCCCCGGTTGCCACGCCCAGCGTTGTCGGTTCGGCAAGCGGGTTCCGCAGCACCTGCTGAAACAGCACACCGACCAGGCCAAGCCCGGCACCGACCAGCAGAGAAATCACCAGACGCGGCAACAGGCTGTAGTGAAACAGCATCTGATCGATAAGGTTAATGTCCGGCGCGACGAAGGCCTGCACCCACTGCGCGCGCGGCAAAGCGACGGTTAAATTGTTCCAGCTAAGCACGGCAGCGGCGATAAAAAGCACCGTCAGCAGCAGCACGGGAAAAGGCGAAACACGTCGGTTCATGCCCGGCCTCCCAGCGCATTATCCAGCACGCGGGTAAAATGCATCGCCGACAGCGTCGCGCCATAAAACCAGACCGCCGGCACCCGCTGGAAACGCCCGGCACGCACGAAGGGCATCGCCTGCCACAACGGCGTCGCCATCAGTTTTTGCATATCCTGCTCGTTACCGTGATCGAAACAGATAACATCAACGTCTTTGTATTCCGCCAGCCGATCGATACCCACCGCCACGCTGCCCCAGAAAGAGGTTTCGCCGTGCCAGGCGTTACGAATGCCCACGCTATCGAGCACTTCCTGGAACAGGCAGTTCGGCCCGAACGCCAGCACATGGCGCGGGTCGAGCAAGGTGATCATCAATAAAGGGCGATCGCCGCGACGTGCAAAATGCGGTTTTCGCGCTTCAATGAGGGCATCAAATTCGTCGAGATGTTTTTTCGCGGCGGCTTCCAGATTGAGGATCTGCGCCATCTCGTTTAACGAGTGCTTCGCCATGGCGAGCGGCTTTTTGCCATCGCTAAACGTGAAGCCGCGCCCCGGCGCGATTTGCGCCAGCTTCGCTTCGGAAGGGCCATAACCTGCCGACCATACCAGCCAGGAGGGTTTCATTTGCGTCAGCAATTCGAGATTCGGCTCGGTACGCAGCCCAACGTCAATCACCGAAGCGGGCAACGCAGGCTCGTTGACCCATAAGTTGTAACTCTGCACATCCGCAACGCCATAAGGCGCGACGCCGAGCGCCAGCAGCAATTCAACCGGCAACCACTCCAGCGCGACAATGCGCGTGGGATCGATCGCCGCGGCGTGCGCGTTGCGCATGTTCCACAACAGGGGAGAGAGCGCCATCGCCGTCAGTAAGCGACGACGGCTAATATGATGTAATCCAGCCATCAGAAGACAAAACTCACCGGTGCTGCCCCCGCAGGATGCGGCAGGATCCCCATCGGGATGCCGTAAATGTGTTCCAGCGTTTCGGCGCGCATTAATACGTCCGGCGTGCCTTCGGCGATCATCTCACCACCGCGCAGCGCCACCAGATAATCGCAATACCGCGCCGCCATATTGATATCGTGCAGCACGGCAATCACCGTCAGCCCGCGCTGCTGGCTCAAGCGGTGCACCAGCGCCAGCACATCCACCTGATGGGCGATGTCCAGCGCTGAAGTAGGTTCATCCAGCAGCAGGCAGCGGCTGTCCTGCGCCACCAGCATGGCGATCCACGCGCGCTGGCGTTCGCCGCCGGAGAGGCTATCGACCAGGCGGTGCGCCAGCGGTTTTAAGCCCACCAGCGCAATCGCTTCTTCCACTTTTTCTCTGTCGGCAATGCCAAAGCGTCCCAACGCCCCGTGCCACGGGTAGCGGCCAATCGCCACCAGTTCACGAACCGTCATCCCTTCCGCCTGCGGCAACTGCTGCGGCAAGTAGGCCACTTTGCGGGCAAAGGCTTTGCTGCTCCAGCTAGCGAGCGGCTGCCCATCCAGCAAAATATCACCGTCCGAGGGCGGCTGGTGACGGCCAAGCATTTTCAGCAGTGTGGATTTTCCGGAGCCGTTGTGGCCAATCAAACCAGTGACTTTACCCACCGGAAAGGTCAGCGACAGCGGGTGCAGCAGCGTGCGGCCGGGCACACGAAAGGTGACATCGCTGAGTTGAAAGGTGGTATCGGGAAGCGTGTTGTTTTCCTGCATGATTGCCAACTTATAAATGGGCACGGCGAACCGTGCCCGAAGAGAGATTAGAAGCGGAAGGTTGCCGTCGCCACCACCTGGCGTTCTGCGCCCCAGAAGCAGCCGTAAGTGTTAAAGCAGCTTGCGACGTATTCACGATCGAGCTGGTTGTTGACGTTCACTGCAAGGCTGGAACCAGCAAGACCAAAGCGCGCCAGATCGTATTTCACAACGGCATCCATCACCGCCGCACTACCAACTTTGAAAGTGTTATCCGGATCGCCATAGCTGGAACCGATTAAGCGGCCCCCCGTTCCCACAGTCAGCCCCGAGAGGACACCAGAGTGGAAGGTGTAATCCCCCCACAGGGAAGCCATATGCTTTGGAATTTGTACTGGTGTTTTGCCTTTAAGGGTGGTGTCCTGCGTGTACTCAGCATTCGTGTAGGTGTAGGACGCCGTTACGTTGATACTCGCATTAACCGCGGCTTTTGCCTCCAGCTCAACGCCACGAGAGCGAACTTCACCTGCGGGAACCTGTGCAAACGGGTTAGTCGGATCCGTGGTCAGGTTGTTTGTTTTGGTTAGCTGGTAAAGCGCGCCCGTAACAACAACTGGCAGATCTTTCGGTACGTATTTCACGCCAGCTTCGTATTGTTTACCTTTAGACGGCGCATAAGCCACGTTATCAGCCGGGGTCGCAGCCCAGGCTTTTGACGGGTTAGGTTCAAAAGATTCGCTATAGCTGACATAAGGGGTAATGCCATTATCGAAGAGGTAGTTAACCCCGGCACGCCAGGTAAACTGTTTATCATCGCGCTCGACTTTCTGGCCGCTGCTGCGGATAAGCGTGGCCTGTTCGGACCAGTCATAACGACCGCCCACCGTTGCCACCCACTTATTCCATTCCAGTTGATCCTGAACATACAGTCCGGTTTGGTGCTGAGTATTCAACTGGAAAGGCGTCGCGCTCGGGAAATCAACATCGGTATAAACCGGATTATTCATATCCAGCGTAGGCGCACTTCCGTAAGCGTTTTTGATGTCATTGCGGAAACGGGAGTAATCAATTCCCGTTAGAACGATGTGGGAAACATCACCCGTCGCGAATTTACTTTCTAATTGGGTGTCGACGCCAAAATCGCTATAGTCTTCGTCAGCCACAATGATTGAACGTGTAAGCTGATCGTTTGTGGCACCAAAACCATAAACGGTTTTCTGCGAGGTTTTAATCTGGCTGTAGCGCAAGTTCTGGCGAACGGTGAACACATCATCAAACGCGTGTTCAAAACTGTAACCCACCATACGCTGATAGCGTGAATATTCGTTGTTCGGCGCACTGTCAGTAAAGCTCGGGGAAATACGTTTGCCGGACGACAATGGCTCAACCGTGCCTTCTTTCGGCAACCAACCGTAATAGCCCGTATTAGGTTCGTTCTGGATATTCGCCAGCAACGTCAGGTTGGTTTTATCATCCGGGCGCCAACTGAATGATGGCGCAATGGCGTAGCGTTTCTGCTTCGCAAAATCCTGTTGTTCATCGTTAGAACGCGCAAGACCTGTCAATCGGTAAGCATACTTGCCATCATCGTCCAACGTATCGCTAAAATCGAAACCGGTCTGGTAGAGATTATCGGTTCCCATTTTGAACTGGATTTCATGCAGCGGCTCGTTGGTCGGGCGCTTACTGATCATTGAGATGATACCGCCCGGATTGCTCTTACCGTACAGAACGGAAGTCGGCCCACGCATTAGTTCAACACGCTCCAGCATGTACGGATCGATGGTCGCGCCGCTGTAGTAATCCCCCTGCAGTTTAATACCATCAAGGTAGTTGTTCTGCGTAGGTCCTGGCGTCGAGAAACCACGAATGCTGACGAAGTCATAAGTGTTCGATGCACCACGGTTGCTAACCACCACGCCCGGCGTATAACCCAGCGCTTCTTTCACGGATGTGGGCTGATGGATCTGCATCTCTTCGCTGGTCACAACCGAAACAGACTGCGGCGTCTTCTCAATCGGAGTATCGGTTTTCGTCGCCGTCGCCGTGTGTTTCGCGGCAATAGTCGCAGCCGGTCCCCATGCGCTTTCCTGCGGAGCGGCGCTGGTGGTAACGGTGATGGTTTCTTCTTTTTGGGTTGTTGCAGCCTGTGCGTAAACAGACATGCCGCTAACCGCTGTGGCTACTACAACCGCGATTTTACGCAGCGTAGTGTTGACTGGCTGAGCAGTGTTAGGACGCGCCATTAGTTTATCTCTGATTCAAATGAGTGAACGATAACGTAAACGAGAATTATTATTATGACCGCAGCATAATATGCGAAGCGCTGTGCGCATAGCAAGCAGTAAGCCGCCTGAAACGGCCTGAAGGATGAAGAAATAACCAGATGAAAAGCAGGTGGTTAACAGGGGTTTAATACAACGTTATTTGCATGTTTAGGGCGTTAAAAAACCCCCGATGTTGCCATCGGAGGTTTCAGGTTTTGTCACGGCAGAAAGTTAGTTACCGCCGAACATCTCTTTGATCCAGCCGGCGACACCATCGCTTTTCTGCTCCTGCTGCGGCGGCTGTTGAGGCTGCTGCTGCGCGGGTTGCTGCGGCTGCTGGGACTGATCAAACGGGTTACCGGTTTGCGGCTGCACCTGGTTTTGCTGGCACAGCGTTTCCGGGCTGGTCGTCCAGACCGGAAGCTGGCGCACACCGCCACCGCCGCAAACGAAATTACCCATGTCATCAACACCCATATTGGTGATGTCTTCCGGCGGCGTCAGATCCAGCGGGATCGGCGACTGATTTTCCAGATAACGCTGGTAAATCGCCATCGCGCCGCTGGCACCATACAGCTTCGTCGGCTGGTTATTATCGCGACCAACCCAGGTAATGGTCACTTCGCGCCCGTCGATTCCCGCAAACCAGGTATCGACGTTGTTGTTGGTAGTACCGGTTTTACCCGCCAGATGCAGGCCCGGATACTTCGCGCCAAGCTGGCGACCAGTGCCGCGCTGGACAACCTGCTGCATCGTCCACAGCGTCATGTACGCCGCCTGCGCCGGTACGGCACGCTCGGCCTGCGGGAAGCTCTGATACAGCACCGTGCCATCTTCAGCAATCACCGAACGCAGCGCGGAAAGCGGTGCGCGGTTACCGCCGCTGGCGATGGTCTGAAAAGCCTGCGCCACTTCAATTGGCGTCAGGTTCAGCGCACCAAGCAGCATAGACGGCATGCCGGTCAGCTGATCTTTCGGCGCGCCGAGTTTCTGCCAGGTGTCCGTCACCGCAGGCAACCCAACCGCCATCCCGAGGTTCACCGTCGGTACGTTCATCGACCGGGTCAGCGCATCGACCAGCATCACCTGGCCGCTAAAACGACGGTCATCGTTTTGCGGTGCCCACACCTGGCCGTTAGACAAGCGCAGTGAAATCGGCGCATCGGCAATCCAGGTATTCAGGCGATAGATGTTCGGCTGGCTCAGCGCCGTCAGGTAGGTTGCCGGTTTCGCCAGCGAACCAATGGAGCGGCGCGCCTGCATCGCACGGTTATAACCCGCGAATTGCGGCGTCGCACCGCCGACCATCGCGCGCACTTCACCGGTGTAGCGGTCGACCACCACCATTGCCGTTTCAAGATCGGTCAGCTTGCGCTGTTTGATCAGCAGCGGAATACCTTCCACGGCGGCTTTTTCGGCGGCGTCCTGCGCCACGGAATCAAAAGTGGTGAAGATCTTCACGCCGGAGAGATCTTTCACTTTATCACCGAGCTTCGCTTGCAACTCCTGACGCACCATCTGCATAAACGCTGGCTGCGGTGAAATCACTCCGCCGCGCGGCTGCACGCCGAGCGGACGCGCGCTCAGCATGTCATACAGCTCCTGGTCGATAACGTTCTGCTGTTGCAGCAAGCGCAGCACCAGGTTACGACGCTCCAGCGCCAGTTTCGGGTTACGCCACGGGTTATAGATTGACGCGCCTTTAACCATCCCCACCAGCAATGCCTGCTGATCAAGGCTCAGCTCTTCCACCGGGCGGCCAAAATAGTAGAGGCTCGCCAGCGGGAAACCGCGGATCTCGTTGTCGCCGCTCTGACCGAGGTACACCTCGTTCATATACAGCTCAAGAATACGATCTTTGCTGTAGCGGGCATCCATAATCAGCGCCATATAGGCTTCGTTGGCTTTACGCCAGTAGGAGCGCTCGCTGCTGAGAAACAGGTTTTTCACCAGTTGCTGCGTCAGCGTACTCGCCCCCTGCACAGTGCGTCCGGCGGTCAGGTTCGCCAGCACCGCACGGCCAATGGAGTAAAAGCTGATGCCGTCGTGCTCGTAAAAGTGGCGGTCTTCGGTCGCCAGCAGCGTATCCACCAGCAGATCCGGGAAGCCATTGCGCGGCACGAACAAACGCTGCTCGCCATTAGGCGAAGAGAGCATGGTGATCAGGCGTGGATCGAGGCGGAAGAAACCGAACTGGCGGTTGCTGTCCATATTCTCGATGGTTTCCAAACGAGAGCCGTCAAAAGTCAGACGCGCACGCACCTGCCCTTCTTTACTATCCGGGAAATCAAACGGACGGCGGATCATCTCAATGCTTTTCGCCTGCACAGTAAACTCGCCGGGACGCGTCATCTTCGTCACCTGGCGGTACTGCGTGGCTTCCAGCAGTTTCACCATCTCGTTTTTACTGATTGCCATATCCGGTTCGAGGTTGACCATACGGCCATACACCGCGGCAGGCAGTTGCCAGACTTTTCCGTCGATACGGGCACGGATTTTTTGATCCAGATACACGCCATAAATGGCGCACAGCACGGCCAGAACGATGGCAATTTTTAACAGCAGCCAGAACCAGCCGCGTTTGCCGCGTGGCTTCTTGCCTTTGCCTCTTCCTTTTTTCGGCATCGGTTCCTCGTCTTCATCGTCATCTTCATACTCGTCGTACTCCTCTTCCCGAAGTCGACGACGGCTGATTTTCTCTTTCGCCGGACGCGCTGGTTTACCCTTGCGTCCAATTGGCTCGCGGTCATTCCCCGCCATGCTTTACTCTCCGCAACTTTCAGGCGCAAGGGCCTGATTCTCAACTCTTCCGCACCGGGGCAGAAGAAGAAATCTCTCAATTTATCGCACGGTTCGATGGCGAAAAGCCCATCCCTGTTACGAATACTTTTTAGTGCGCCGCGTCGGTGCCGTATTGGCCGGATCGTCCGGCCAGACATGCTTCGGGTAGCGCCCTTTCATCTCTTTTTGCACTTCGCGATACGCGCCTGCCCAAAACGCGCTTAAATCACGGGTGATTTGCAGCGGACGTTGCGCAGGGGAAAGCAGCTCCAGCACCAGCGCCACGCGCCCTTGCGCGATGACAGGCGTTGTCGCTTCGCCAAACATCTCTTGCATACGCACCGCCAGCGCCGGCGGGTTATCTTCGTGATAACGAATCGCTATCCGGCTTCCCGTCGGCACAGTGTAATGCGCAGGCAGCTCACTATCCAGACGTTGACGTAATGACCACGGCATCGCATTTTGTAACGCCTGGCTTAAATCAAGCGCTTTCAGCTCACGCAGCGAACGAATACCGCTCATTTGCGGCAATAACCACTGCTCAAGGTTCTCCAGCAACGAAGCCTCATCGACCGCTGGCCAGTCCACTTCCGGCAGCCACTTCGCCGCACAATGCAGACGCAAACGCAGTTGCTCGGCGTCCGGCGTCCAGTTCAGCACGCGCAAGCCTTTATCACGGATACCGTTCAGCATCGCCCGATGCAACTCCTCTTCGGAGGGTTTCGCCAGCGGTTGTACTTTTAATGTCAATTGGCCTATCTGGCTGCGGCGAAAGGCTTTTAACGTGCCCTGCGCCTCGTCCCACTCAACCGTGTCGGACTGCTGCAATAAATGGGGGCAGCGGGTGACAAGCGCGTCGATATCCAGCGGCAGCGCCAGCAAAATCCGCGCATCCGGTGATGCGCTCCCCTGCAACAGCACTGGTGCTATCAGCCATTCGTGACGGTTGAGCGCATCATCGGCGTCCAGCGTTGCGCCCATGCCGTTCGCCAGTTGATAGCGACCTTCCTGTCCGCGCCGGCGGGCAATGCGATCGGCAAAGGCGCTTGCCAGCAACGGCGCAAGTACGGTGTTGTCCGGCTCGCCATCGCTGCTTTTCAGGCGGCGAGCCAGCTGGCGCGCGCGCTGCTGCCAGTTCGGCTGGTTGCGTGAAAACGCCGCGCTCAAGTCACTGTTTGCGCCGCGTGGTGGCTCTTCCAGAATCGCCGCCAGCTTCGCCGCCGAGGCAATTTCATCGCGACCGTTTGCCGCTGCCAGCATCGCAGCCAGGCGCGGCTCGTTACCGAGCGCCGCCATGCGCTGCCCAAACGGCGTCAGTCGCCCGTCCTCAAACGCCTGCAACTGGCTGAGCAGCTTGCGCGCCGCCGCGAGATTCACCGCTGGCGGCAGATCCAACCATTTGAGCTGGGCAGAATCCTGGCATCCCCACTGGATTAATTCCATTAACAGTCCGGATAAATCACTACTCACTATTTCAGGGCTGCTCTGCGCCGCCGCGCGTTCCGCCTGCTCTTTACTCAGTAAATGCACACAAATGCCAGGCTCAAGACGACCGGCACGTCCGGCACGCTGCGTCATCGAAGCAACACTAATGCGCTGCGTCACCAGCCGGGTTAAACCGCTGCGGGCATCAAACCGCGCGACGCGCTCCTGGGCGCTATCCACCACCAGGCGAATGCCTTCAATGGTCAAACTGGTTTCGGCGATATTAGTCGCTAGCACTACTTTTCGCTGCCCGACGGGCGCGGGCAAAATGGCTTTGCGCTGCTCACTGAGCGGCAGCGCACCATAGAGCGGGCAGAGGAGAACATCGCTACCGACGCGGAAAGCCAGTTGCTCCTGCACACGCTGGATTTCCCCGACGCCCGGTAAAAACAGCAGCAGCGAACCGGGTTCATTACGCAGTAATTCAGCGGTCGCCTGGGCGACGGCTTCATCAAAACGAAGATGAGAAGGCAACGGTTGATAACGCTGCTCAACGGGGTACGCCCGCCCTTCAGACACAATGCTCGGGGCCTCAGGCAACAACGCCTGCAAACGGGCATTATCGAGTGTTGCCGACATCACCAGCAGTTTGAGGTCATCGCGCAGCCCTTGCTGCACATCTAACAGCAATGCCAGGGCAAGATCCGCTTGCAGGCTGCGCTCATGAAATTCATCGAGGATCACCAGCCCAACGCCGCTGAGTTCCGGATCTTGCTGAACCAGCCGCGTTAATATGCCTTCCGTCACGACTTCGAGCCGGGTATTTGGCCCCACGCAGGTTTCCGCACGCATCCGGTAACCCACGGTTTCGCCTGGCTTTTCATCGAGCAGCTCCGCCAGCCGCTGTGCCACATTGCGCGCCGCCAGCCGACGCGGCTCAAGCAGCAAAATACGGCCAGTAATGTCGCCTTGTTGCAGCAGCTGCAACGGCAACCAGGTCGATTTCCCTGCGCCGGTGGGTGCGCTTAACAGCACCTGTGGCGCGATGCGCAGGGCAGAAAGAATGTCGGGCAGAACGGCGGCGACTGGCAGTGAGGACACAAAAGCTCCGGAGGGTTAACATAAGCCGGCCAGCAGTATAACATCGCCGTAAACCTTTGACCTCGAGCCCGCCATGTCTGAACCAAAAAGGCTGTTTTTCGCCCTTGAACTCCCTGCGGATATTCAGACGCAGGTGGTGCAATGGCGTGCGCAACAGTTCCCGCCGGATGCGGGGCGGCCGATTGCAGCGGCGAATCTGCATCTGACGCTGGCGTTTCTCGGCGAAATCAGCGCGGAAAAACAGCGCGCACTGGAAGCGCTGGCCGGCCGGATACGCCAGCCCGGTTTCACGCTCACGCTGGATGATGCCGGGCAATGGCTGCGTTCGCGCGTCGTCTGGCTCGGTTCACGCCAGCCGCCGCGTGGGCTGCTGCAACTGGCGGATATGCTCCGCGCCCAGGCGTCCCGCAGCGGATGTTATCAAAGCCCGCAGCCGTTTCACCCGCACATTACGCTACTGCGCGATGCCAGCCACGCTGTCACGATCCCACCGCCGGGTTTTCGCTGGTCATTTCCGGTGACGGCGTTCGCATTGTATGAATCACAATTTATCCAGGGCCGAACCCGCTACACGCAGTTGCATCGCTGGACGCTTAAAAAATAAGGATTTTCCATGGATTTTTCCCCGCCACTTAAATCCGCCACGCTGATTCAGCGTTATAAACGCTTTCTTGCGGATGTGATCACGCCTGAAGGGGAAACCCTCACGCTGCATTGCCCGAATACCGGTGCGATGACCGGTTGCGCGACGCGAGGCGACACGGTCTGGTATTCCACGTCGAATAATCCTAAGCGTAAATATGCCCATACGTGGGAATTATCCCAAACCCAACAGGGGGCATTTATTTGCGTCAATACTCAGCGGGCAAATATGCTGACAAAAGAAGCAATACTTGCTGACCAGGTGCCTGAACTCAGCGGATATAGCGCGCTGAAAAGCGAAGTAAAATATGGTGCGGAAGGTAGCAGAATTGATTTTCTGTTACAGGCGGATGACCGGCGCAACTGCTATATTGAAGTGAAATCGGTCACGCTCGCCGAGCAGCAGTCAGGCTACTTCCCGGATGCCGTCACCCTGCGTGGGCAGAAGCATTTACGGGAATTAATGAGCGTCGCGGCCAACGGCGATCGCGCGGTAATTCTGTTTGCCGTTCTGCACTCCGCCGTTGAACATTTTTCTCCGGCACGCCATATTGACGAGGAATACGCACGATTATTGAATGAGGCACAACACCGGGGGGTAGAAGTTATCGCTTATAAAGCGGAACTTTCTGCCGATAATATCACTCTTAAGTTGCCACTACCTTTTACGGTATAAAGGCAAGCTTTTGACGAGTAAGTGATTTGGTCGCGTGCGCAAATACGCTTTTCTTCACAGGGTTGTCAAGTGTTACGTTTAGATATTTGCCATCCGTAAAAGCATCTGCTATTTATAGCGGCCTGATTTTTCCCCCACACGGGGATCGATAGTGCGTGTTAAGGAGAAGCAACATGCAAGAAGGGCAAAACCGTAAAACATCGTCCCTGAGTATTCTCGCCATCGCTGGGGTGGAGCCGTATCAAGAGAAACCGGGCGAAGAGTATATGAACGAAGCCCAGCTGGCGCACTTCAAGCGTATTCTTGAAGCATGGCGTAATCAACTTAGGGATGAAGTCGATCGCACCGTCACGCACATGCAGGACGAAGCAGCTAACTTCCCCGATCCGGTCGACCGTGCCGCGCAGGAAGAAGAGTTCAGCCTCGAACTGCGTAACCGTGATCGCGAGCGCAAGTTGATTAAAAAGATCGAGAAGACGCTGAAAAAAGTGGAAGACGAAGATTTCGGCTTCTGCGAATCCTGTGGCGTTGAAATTGGTATCCGTCGTCTGGAAGCACGTCCGACTGCCGACCTGTGCATCGACTGCAAAACCCTGGCGGAAATCCGCGAAAAACAGATGGCGGGTTAATCCCCTGACGTCTTCAACGGCGCACCGCTAAGGCGTGGTGCGCCCTATACGGCGGGATCGATTCCCGCCTATATTTTTGCCAGCGACATGCCTGAATCACACTATATTGGGCGCTTTGCGCCATCCCCATCCGGTGAACTGCATTTTGGTTCGTTAATTGCTGCTCTCGGCAGCTATCTGCAAGCCCGCGCCAGCCAAGGCACCTGGCTTGTTCGCATCGAAGATATCGATCCCCCCAGAGAAGTTCCCGGCGCGGCAAACACCATTCTTCGCCAGCTTGAGCATTATGGTCTGCACTGGGACGGCGATGTGCTGTGGCAATCCCGTCGCCATGACGCCTACCGTGAGGCGCTCGCCACCTTACAACGCAAAGGGCTGAGCTATTTTTGTACCTGCACGCGCGCCCGTATCCAAAGCCTCGGTGGCACCTACGACGGGCATTGCCGGACATTACAAAATGGCCCGCAAAACGCCGCCGTACGGCTGGTACAGCAGCATCCGGTGCTGCACTTCGACGATAAATTACGCGGGCGCATCACCGCCGACGAAAAACTGGCGCGGGAAGATTTTATTATTCACCGCCGCGACGGGCTGTTTGCCTACAATCTCGCGGTGGTGGTCGATGACCATTTTCAGGGCGTCACAGAAATTGTGCGCGGCGCGGATCTGATAGAACCCACGGTGCGGCAAATCTCCCTTTATAACCAGTTTGGCTGGCCGGTGCCGACGTACGTTCATTTGCCGCTGGCGCTCAACGAGCAGGGAAATAAGCTTTCCAAGCAAAACCACGCCCCCGCGTTGCCTGAAGGCGATCCGCGCCCGGTAATAATCAGGGCTTTACAATTTTTGAACCAGGATGTAACAAATGAGTGGCAGGATCTGCGCATCGACGCGCTGCTGCAAAAAGCGGTGGAAAACTGGACGCTTTGCCGTGTGCCGGATGCCGTGGATGCGAATACAGCATTCTCAAACGGCTCGCGCTGAGCTATGATTAGCCGCTATTTTTTTGTCCTGACGTTTGACACTACCGAGGTGTACTATTTTTACCCGAGTCGCTAATTTTTGCCGCAAGGTGCTAAGCCGCGAAGAGAGCATGGTCGTTGAGGCTATGGCCCAACCGCAGATGACGGTTATTCCGCGTGAGCAGCACGCTATTTCCCGCAAAGATATCAGTGAAAATGCGCTCAAGGTGCTCTATCGTCTGAATAAAGCGGGCTACGACGCTTACCTGGTAGGCGGCGGCGTGCGCGATTTATTGCTGGGCAAAAAACCAAAAGATTTTGACGTGACCACCAGCGCAACGCCGGACCAGGTGCGTAAACTGTTCCGCAACTGCCGCCTGGTCGGCCGCCGTTTCCGCCTTGCACATGTGATGTTCGGGCCGGAAATTATCGAAGTCGCCACCTTCCGTGGCCATCACGACGAACAACAAACCGATCGCACCATCTCCCAGCGCGGGCAGAATGGCATGCTGCTGCGTGACAACATTTTCGGTTCCATCGAAGAGGATGCCCAGCGCCGCGACTTCACCATCAACAGCCTTTATTACAGCGTTGCTGATTTCACCGTGCGTGATTACGTCGGCGGTATGCGTGACCTGGAAGAGGGTGTGATTCGCCTGATTGGTAACCCGGAAACCCGCTATCGCGAAGATCCGGTGCGCATGCTGCGCGCGGTGCGCTTTGCCGCCAAGCTCAATATGCGTATCAGCGAAGAGACCGCCGAGCCGATCCCGCGTCTGGCAACGCTGATTAACGATGTTCCTCCTGCGCGCCTGTTTGAGGAATCGCTGAAATTGCTGCAGGCCGGTTACGGTTACGAAACCTACCGTTTACTGCGTGAATATGGTCTGTTCCAGCCGCTGTTCCCCAGCATCACCCGCTACTTCACCGAAAAAGGCGACAGCCCGATGGAGCGGATTATTGACCAGGTGCTGAAGAATACCGACAACCGCATTCGCAACGACATGCGCGTCAATCCGGCGTTTTTGTTTGCTGCGATGTTCTGGTATCCGCTGCTGGAAAACGCCCAGCGCATTACCCAGGAAGGCGGTCTGGCCTATTACGACGCTTTCGCGCTGGCGATGAACGACGTGCTGGATGAAGCGTGCCGTTCACTGGCGATCCCAAAACGTATCACCACGCTGATCCGTGATATCTGGCAGTTGCAATTGCGGATGTCCCGTCGCCAGGGCAAGCGCTCATGGAAACTGATGGAACACCCGAAATTCCGCGCGGCCTATGATTTACTGGCGCTGCGCGCCGAAGCCGAAAATAATGGCGAGCTGCAACGTCTGGCGAAATGGTGGGGTGAATTCCAGGTTTCCGCACCGCCAGCTCAGAAAGATATGCTCAATGATTTAGGCGATGAACCGGCAGAACGCCGTCGCCACCGCCGCCCGCGCAAACGCGCGCCGCGCCGCGAAGGTAGCGCATGACCCTCGCGTATATCGCGCTCGGTAGCAACCTGGCATCACCGCTCGACCAGGTTAACGCCGCGATGACCGCCCTCGGAGAGATCCCACAAAGCCGCATCGTGGCGGTCTCTTCGTTATATCGCACTCCCCCGCTTGGCCCGCCGGATCAACCGGACTATCTCAACGCCGTCGTGGCGCTGGAAACCGACCTTACGCCAGAAACGCTGCTCGATCACACGCAACGCATTGAACTCCAGCAAGGCCGCGTACGTAAAGCAGAACGCTGGGGACCGCGCACGCTCGATCTCGATATCATGCTGTTTGGCAATCTTACCCTGAATACCGAACGCCTGACGGTGCCGCACTACGACATGAAAAACCGTGGCTTTATGTTGTGGCCACTGTTTGAAATTGCGCCCGATCTGCACTTCCCGGACGGCACATCGTTGCAGGAAATTCTTGCGAACCTGAACGCGCCGAAACCCGACGCCTGGTAATTTCCCGCTTTCGTCACGCCCCGCGCTCACCGCTTGCCTAAAATCATTGCCCACCTGATGGTTGCTGCTAGAATGCGCCAGAATCGCTTTCGACTATCAGGAAACGCTATGAAACCCACCACCATCTCCTGGCTGCACAAGTGCAAGCAGGAAAAGAGACGCTTCGCCACTATCACCGCATACGACTACAGCTTCGCGAAACTGTTTGCCGAAGAAGGGATTAACGTGATGCTGGTTGGTGATTCGTTAGGGATGACGGTACAAGGTCACGACTCCACTCTGCCGGTAACGGTTGCCGATATCGCTTATCACACCCAGGCTGTTCGCCGTGGCGCACCGGCCTGTCTGCTGCTCGCCGATCTGCCGTTTATGGCCTACGCCACGCCGGAACAGGCGTTTGACAACTCCGCCGTGGTCATGCGCGCAGGTGCCAATATGGTGAAAATCGAAGGCGGTCGCTGGCTGGCGCCGACGGTGAAAATGCTGACCGAGCGCGCCGTGCCGGTGTGCGGCCACCTGGGTTTGACGCCGCAGTCTGTTAATATTTTCGGCGGTTATAAAGTTCAAGGGCGCGGCGACGCGGCACAAGGGCTGCTTGACGATGCGCTGGCGCTGGAAGCCGCTGGCGCGCAACTGCTGGTGCTGGAGTGTATTCCGGTCGAGCTGGCGCAGCACATCACGTCGGCGTTAACCATTCCGGTAATTGGTATTGGCGCAGGCAATGTCACCGACGGCCAGATTCTGGTGATGCATGACGCGTTCGGTATTACCGGCGGGCATATCCCGAAATTCGCGAAAAATTTCCTCAATGAAGCAGGCGACATGCGCGCAGCGGTCAGGCAGTATGTTGCCGACGTCGAATCCGGAGCCTATCCGGGTGAAGAACATAGTTTCCATTAAGGAGCCTTACTGTGTTGATTATTGAAACCCTCCCGCTGCTGCGCCAGCACATCCGCAGACTGCGTCAGGAAGGTAAGCGTATTGCGCTGGTGCCAACGATGGGCAACCTGCACGATGGCCATATGAAGCTGGTCGACGAAGCGAAAGCCCGCGCCGATGTGGTGGTTGTGAGTATTTTCGTTAACCCAATGCAGTTCGACCGCCCGGATGATTTAGTGCGCTACCCACGCACCCTGCAGGAAGATTGCGAGAAGCTGAACAAGCGCAAAGTCGATCTTGTTTTCGCCCCCGCACCAGCAGATATCTACCCGCAGGGCACCGACACCCAAACGTATGTTGATGTGCCGGGTATCTCCACCATGCTGGAAGGCGCAAGCCGTCCTGGCCATTTCCGTGGCGTGTCGACTATCGTCAGTAAGCTGTTCAACCTGGTACAACCGGATATCGCCTGTTTTGGCGAGAAGGATTACCAACAGTTGCAGTTGATCCGCAAAATGGTGGCCGACATGGGCTACGACATTGAGATTGTCGGCGTGCCGACCGTGCGCGCAAAAGATGGCCTCGCGCTGAGTTCGCGTAATGGCTATCTCACCGCTGAACAGCGCAAAATTGCCCCGGCGCTCAGCAAAGTGATGAATTCGATTGCCGATAAACTGCTGGCAGGCGAGCGCAATGAAGAAGAACTGATTGCCATTGCCGGGCAGGAGATCAACGACGCGGGTCTGCGCGCCGATGATATTCAGATCCGCGATGCAGATACGCTGCTGGCGCTGTCTGAGGACAGTAAACGCGCGGTGATTTTGATGGCGGCATGGCTTGGTCAGGCGCGGCTTATCGACAACAAAGTCGTTGAGTTAGCCCGCTAGACAGGGCGAAAAAATCGGGCAATACTCCACTCCTGGCTTGCCCTTACGCCCGCCAGGACGTGGCGCGAGCACACGAGGGATTCGCAGGGAGCCGCCCTCCATTTTCAGGTTAATTATCAGTAATGAAGGTTTAACTTATGATTCGCACGATGCTGCAAGGCAAGCTCCACCGCGTCAAAGTGACGCAGGCCGACCTGCACTACGAAGGTTCCTGCGCGATTGACCAGGATTTCCTTGAGGCGGCCGGTATTCTGGAATACGAAGCCATCGATATTTATAACGTGACCAACGGCAAACGCTTTTCTACCTACGCGATTGCCGGCGAGCGCGGCTCACGCATTATCTCGGTTAACGGCGCGGCAGCGCACTGCGCGGACGTCGGCGATATCCTGATTATCGCCAGCTACGTCACCGTGCCGGATGAAGTTGCCCGTAGCTGGCAGCCGAAAGTGGCCTATTTTGATGGTGACAACGAGATGAAACGCACCGCGAAAGCCGTGCCGGTTCAGGTTGCCTGATGCCCTACCCCTGCGGCTGATTACTGATCAGCCGCGACATTGTCTCCAGCGAATCCGTTCTCAGCACGTACAGCCTTTTCAGTAAAAACGGGTTATCTCCCGGTTTCACCTTGCCACGCACCGTGGTCACCGCCAGATGAAAACCGGCGTCATTCGCCGCTTTCACCGCTTTGTCGTCATACGCACCAAAGGGATAGGCAAGGTAAAGCACATGCGGGTTGAACTGCGCCAGTGCGCGGCGCGAGCGTTTAAAATCGAACAGAATGTTGTGGTAGTTGCGGCTGAGCAAAATCGGGTGCATGGCATCATCAACCCGGTGCAGGAAATGGGTATGTGACTGCACATCGAACACATCCTGAATCTGATTAAGCTCCGACACGCTCATAAACTGCAGGAATTTCGGATCCCACGGCTGCGGCTTGAGCTTAATACGTGACGAAATGATAAACGCTGTCGCTTTAAAACCGTACTCGCGCAGGATTGGCCAGGCGTAACGGCTGACCGACTTCAGCCCATCATCAAAGGTGATCACCACCGAACGCGCGGGCAAATTCATGCGGTTACGCACATAACCTTCCAGCTGGTACATCGACAACGTGGTGTAACCCTGATCGCGCAGCCAGGTCATCTGGTTGGTAAAAGCACGCACCGAGGTGGTGGTCGAGGTGTGGCGAAAGCGGGTATTTTCTTCATCGCGCAAGATGTGATGATAAGTCAGCACCGGAATGCCGCTATCTTCTTGCGCATCCAGGCTGCTGATCCACGCCAGCCGGTTGCCGATGCGGATCTGAAACCAGGTCTGGTTCAGGCGGTCTTTTAGCTTATCGATTATCGGGTAACGCAGGTTTTCCGCCAGCGTGCCAACCTGTTTACTGGTGATATCCGGCGACGTGTAGAGCGGCGTATCCTGCCAGGTGATCAGATTTTGATTACTAAGCGGCTTATTCAGATCGCCCAGCGTATCTTCTACCCGCTCATTACCTGACACCGTGCCAAGATGGCCTCTGTCGATAAACCCGCTGCCGAAACCAAAGCGAAACGCGTAATAATCTTCCGCCCCCGGCACCACCGCCAGGATCTGCCCGGCGCGAATATTGCCGACGGTAACGACTCTGTCCCCCACCTGCGCCCAGATATTGGCATCTTCGGTGGTTTGCATATAGCGCGCGGGAATGCGTTGTTCACTGACAATACTGGCAGATGCGTTCAAGGCAACCAGCAACAGTAAAAGGGTAATCAAACGAGACATGAGACGGACCGAATAGAAAAACTGCACCTATTGTAGCAACAGAACGGGAGAAACCAACGGCAATGAGCAGGCTAAAAAACAGCCTAATCCTCAGGATTGGCTCTCTTCCAGAGAAGAGAGCCGTTGCAAACGGGATCAGCTACGCAGCCCGCGTCCGCGGTTGATCAGATACCAGCACAGCAGGTAAAAGACGATGATAAACACCACTAAAACCCCCACGGTGGTAAACAGCGGCACATCGGAAATGCCGAGGAAACCAAAGCGGAAGCCGCTAATCATGTACACGATCGGGTTGAGGTGCGACAGCGCCTGCCAGAATGGCGGCAGCAGCGTCAGGGAGTAAAACACCCCGCCCAGATAAGTCAGCGGCGTCAACACAAAGGTCGGGATCAGGCTGATGTCATCAAAGGTTTTGGCAAATACCGCATTCAACAGCCCGGCCAGTGAAAACAGCACCGCCGTCAGCAGCAGCGTCAGACCAACAAACAGCCATGAATGTACCTGAAACGGCACGAAAAACAGCGAAACCGCCGTGACCAGGATGCCCACACACAGCCCGCGCGCCACGCCGCCGCCAACATATCCGGCGATAATGACATGCGTCGGCACCGGTGCCACCAGCAGCTCCTCGATATTGCGCTGGAACTTGGCGCTAAAGAATGACGACGCCACGTTGGCATACGCGTTGGTGATCACCGCCATCATGATTAAGCCCGGTACGATAAACTGCATGTAGGTAAAGCCGTGCATTTCACCGATACGCGAACCGATCAGGTTGCCGAAAATAATAAAGTAGAGCGTCATGGTGATCACCGGCGGCACCAGTGTTTGCACCCAAATGCGCATAAAACGCTGGATCTCTTTGTACCAGATACTCTTCAGCGCCACCCAGAACAGCTGCATCATGCGCTTTCTCCTTTTCTGTCATGAACCAGCGTGACAAACAGCTCTTCGAGACGGTTGGCTTTGTTACGCATACTCAATACCTGCACACCCTGCGCGCTAAGCTGGCTGAACACGCTGTTCACGCCCTGCTCACGCAGCACTTCCACCTCAAGCGTGGACGTATCCACCAGCCGGTATTGATACCCTTCCAGCTTCGGCAGCGGGCTTTTCGGCGCTAAATCGAGAATAAAAGTTTCCGATTTCAGCTTCGACAGCAGCGCTTTCATCGAGGTGTTTTCAATCAGATCGCCACGCTGAATGATGCCGATGTTGCGACACAGCATCTCGGCTTCTTCCAGGTAGTGCGTCGTCAGAATGATGGTGGTGCCTTTGTCATTGAGATCTTTCAAAAAGCCCCACATTGAGCGGCGCAGTTCGATATCGACACCCGCGGTTGGCTCGTCGAGGATCAGTAGTTTTGGCTCGTGCATCAGCGCGCGGGCAATCATCAGACGGCGCTTCATACCACCGGAAAGCATCCGCGCACGCTCGTTGCGTTTTTCCCACAGATCAAGCTGAGTCAGGTACTTTTCGCTACGTACGAGGGCTTCTTTACGATCAACGCCGTAGTAACCCGCCTGGTTAACGACTATCTGTTGCACGGTTTCAAACGGGTTAAAGTTGAACTCCTGCGGCACCAGCCCCAGTTGGCGCTTCGCGTTCACCACGTCTTTTTCGAGGTCGTAACCAAAGACGCTAACGCGCCCGGAAGATTTATTTACCAGCGAGCTGATAATGCCAATGGTGGTGGATTTGCCGGCACCATTTGGTCCGAGAAGCGCATAGAAATCGCCCGCTTCTACTTGTAAATCAATGCCGCGCAGCGCCTGAACGCCGCCCGGATAGGTTTTTTTAAGCTGCTCAAGCTCCAGTGCAATGGTCATGAATTATCACTTACCTGTTTTCTCACACTCGATGTGTGGTTTAAAAAGACGGAGAGTTCACCTATATTAGCGCAACGCACTTATCTGGTTACAGGTCGTTAACCTCCATGAAAGACATAGATACACTCATCAGCAACAATGCACTATGGTCAAAAATGCTGGTGGAAGAAGATCCTGGATTTTTCGAAACACTGGCGCAAGCACAGAAGCCGCGCTTTCTCTGGATTGGATGCTCCGACTCACGCGTACCCGCAGAACGTCTTACCGGGCTCGAACCGGGTGAACTGTTTGTACACCGTAATGTTGCAAACCTGGTTATCCATACCGATCTGAACTGCCTCTCCGTGGTGCAGTACGCGGTGGATGTGCTGGAAGTTGAGCACATTATCATCTGCGGTCACTACGGTTGCGGCGGCGTGCAAGCGGCGGTTGAGAATCCGGAACTGGGCCTAATCAACAACTGGCTGCTGCACATTCGCGATATCTGGTTTAAACATAGCTCGCTGCTGGGCGAAATGCCGCCGGAGCGTCGTCTCGACACGCTGTGCGAGCTGAACGTGATGGAACAGGTCTACAACCTGGGCCATTCAACCATCATGCAATCCGCGTGGAAACGTGGCCAGAAAGTGACCATTCACGGCTGGGCCTACGGCATTCATGATGGTCTGCTGCGCGATCTGGACGTCACCGCCACTAACCGCGAGTCGCTGGAACAGCGCTATCGTCAGGGCGTGTCAAACCTGAGTCAGAAGCACAGCAACCACAAATAACAATCGGGGCCATAATTGGCCCCGTTTTTTTACTCGTCCAGCATCACCACTTTGCCGACATACGGCAAATGGCGATAACGCTGCGCGTAATCAATACCGTAACCCACCACAAACTCGTCCGGGATAGCAAAACCGACGAATTCGACCGGCACATCCACTTCACGACGCGACGGTTTATCCAGCAGGGTACAAATCGCCAGCGATTTTGGCTCACGCAGGCGCAGGATCTCGCGCACTTTCGACAGCGTGTTACCCGAATCGATAATGTCTTCCACGATCAGCACATCTTTGCCACGAATATCTTCGTCGAGATCTTTGAGGATTTTCACATCGCGGGTGGTGGACATGCCGCTGCCGTAGCTGGAGGCGGTCATAAAGTCGACTTCGTGCGACACCTGCACTTCACGGCACAGGTCAGCCATAAACATAAACGAGCCGCGCAGCAGCCCAACCAGCACCATTTCGCTGCCGCTATCTTTATAACGCTCAGTGATTTGACGACCCAGCTCAGCGATACGCGCTTTGATCTCCGCTTCCGGGATCATCACTTCAACAGTGTGTTTCATTTTACTAACCATATGATTTAAAGAGTAAATCACTCAATACCGGTGCTTAAACCAGTGATTGAAACGCAAGGTGCGCAGTATACCAGCAAAAAGATTGTTGCGGGTTATTCCGCTACAAAGCTCATTTTGTGATGACGGTCACACTTGTTAACTCCTATAATTACTTGCTATCAAAATATTAACAAATCAACGGATGTGTTTTATGGCGGAAACAAAAACTCAACGGTCGCGGCTGCTTGTCACGCTGACGACGCTCTTTGCAGCCTTCTGCGGGCTGTATCTTTTAATCGGTGGGGTCTGGCTCGTCAGCATTGGCGGTTCCTGGTACTACCCCATCGCCGGTCTGGTCATGCTCGGCGTGACATGGCTGTTGTGGAAAGGGAAGCGCGCCGCGCTGTGGCTGTATGCCGCCCTGCTGCTGGCAACCATGATTTGGGGCGTGTGGGAAGTCGGTTTCGACTTCTGGGCGCTGACGCCGCGTAGCGATATCCTCGTCTTCTTCGGCATCTGGCTGATTCTGCCGTTCGTCTGGCGGCGGTTGATTGTGCCTTCCAGCGGTGCGGTAGCCGCGCTGGTGGTGGCACTGTTAATTAGCGGTGGCATTCTCACCTGGGCGGGTTTTAACGATCCGCAAGAAGTTCACGGCACCCTGAGCGCCGATGCCACACCGGCCGCGCCGATTTCACAGGTGGCCGATGGCGACTGGCCAGCCTATGGGCGTAACCAGGAAGGCCAGCGCTACTCTCCGCTGAAACAGATCAATGCCGATAACGTGAAAAACCTGAAGGAAGCCTGGGTGTTCCGCACCGGCGACCTGAAAATGCCAAACGATCCCGGTGAAATAACCAACGAAGTGACGCCAATTAAAGTGGGCGACACGCTGTTTCTGTGTACCGCGCACCAGCGTTTGTTTGCGATTGATGCCGCCACCGGCAAAGAGAAGTGGCACTTCGATCCGCAGCTGAACACCAATACTTCGTTCCAGCATGTGACCTGCCGCGGTGTTTCTTACCATGAAGCGCGCGCCGATAACGCCAGCCCGGATGTCGTTGCTGACTGCCCGCGCCGCATTATTCTGCCGGTGAACGATGGTCGTCTGTTTGCGCTGAATGCGGATAACGGCAAGCTGTGCGAAACCTTTGCCAACAAAGGGATCCTGAATCTGCAGACTAATATGCCGGATACCACGCCGGGTCTGTATGAGCCAACGTCTCCGCCGATCATCACCGATAAAACCATCGTGATTGCCGGTTCGGTAACGGATAACTTCTCCACCCGTGAAACCTCCGGTGTTATCCGTGGTTTCGACGTGAATACCGGTAAACTGCTGTGGGCCTTCGATCCGGGCGCGAAAGATCCGAACGCGATCCCCTCGGATGAACACACCTTCACCTTTAACTCGCCGAACTCGTGGGCGCCTGCGGCTTATGACGCGAAACTGGATTTAGTCTATCTGCCGATGGGCGTCACCACCCCGGATATCTGGGGCGGCAACCGCACACCAGAGCAGGAGCGCTACGCCAGCTCGATCGTCGCGCTGAACGCCACCACCGGTAAGCTCGCCTGGAGCTATCAGACCGTACACCACGATCTGTGGGATATGGATATGCCGTCCCAGCCGACGCTGGCGGACATTACCGTGAACGGCAAAACCGTACCGGTTATTTATGCGCCGGCGAAAACCGGCAACATTTTCGTCCTCGATCGTACCAACGGTAAGCTGGTGGTTCCGGCACCGGAAAAACCGGTTCCGCAAGGCGCGGCAAAAGGCGACTACGTAGCCAAAACCCAGCCCTTCTCCGAGCTGAGTTTCCGTCCGACGAAAAACCTGAGCGGCGCGGATATGTGGGGCGCCACCATGTTCGACCAACTGGTGTGCCGCGTGATGTTCCACCAGATGCGCTATGAAGGTATCTTCACGCCGCCATCTGAGCAGGGCACGCTGGTATTCCCGGGTAACCTGGGGATGTTCGAATGGGGCGGTATCTCCGTTGATCCAAACCGTCAGGTGGCGATTGCCAACCCAATGGCGCTGCCGTTTGTGTCAAAACTGATCCCGCGCGGTCCAGGCAACCCGATGGAGCCGCCGAAAGATGCGAAAGGTACTGGTTCGGAATCCGGTATTCAGCCGCAGTATGGCGTGCCGTTTGGCGTGACGCTGAACCCGTTCCTCTCGCCATTTGGTCTGCCTTGTAAACAACCGGCCTGGGGTTACATTTCCGCACTGGATCTGAAAACCAACCAGGTGGTATGGAAAAAACGTATTGGTACACCGCAAGACAGCATGCCGTTCCCGATGCCGGTTCCGGTGCCGTTCAATATGGGGATGCCGATGCTCGGCGGCCCAATTTCCACCGCCGGTAATGTGCTGTTTATCGCCGCGACCGCAGATAACTACCTGCGCGCTTATAACATGAGCAACGGTGAGAAACTGTGGCAAGGCCGTTTGCCGGCTGGTGGCCAGGCGACACCGATGACTTATGAGGTTAATGGCAAGCAGTACGTGGTCATTTCCGCAGGCGGTCACGGTTCGTTCGGTACCAAAATGGGCGATTACATTGTCGCTTATGCGCTGCCGGATGACGCGAAGTAATCTCTCTTCTCCCTGACCGGAAGTCGTTATAAAAAATCCCCTCTGCCATCTGGCATGAGGGGATTTTCCTTTCTGCGACCGCCTGCCGCCGGAGTAAAGCGGAAAGTGAAGCGCTAAACCGTAAAGCCTAACATCATCCCGGTATCTTCATGCTCCAGCAGATGGCAGTGCGCCATATAGGCAAATTCTTTCGGCGCGTCATGCTGGAAACGGACTAACACTTCGCTGCGCGCGCCATACACTTCAACCGTATCTTTCCAGCCTGCGCGATGCGCCGCTGGCGGTTTGCCATTTTCCGACAGAATGCGGAACTGCGTGCCGTGAATATGGAACGGGTGCAACATCATATCGCCCTCGCCGGAGATCACCCAGCGCTCATATTGCCCTTTCTGCGCGGCAAATTGCGGTGTCGCCATATCAAAGGCTTTGCCGTTGATGCGGTTGGCATTATGGAAATCAAAACCGTTGCCGCCGTGGTTCATCTGGCCGCTACCCATTTGCATGTTACCCATTTGACTATGGTCCATCTGACCATTATCCATTTGCATCTTGCCCATCTGGCTATGGTCCATCTGACCATTATCCATTTGCATCTTGCCCATCTGGCTATGGTTCATCTGGCCATGACCCATTTGCATATTCCCCATCTGCCCGTGGCCCATCATCCCGGCCATCGCGCTATCGCCATACTTCTGCTGTAGCGCCTGCATACCCATCATGTCGAGCATCGGATCCATCGACAGTTGCAAGGTGCGCTGCGTTAATCCTTCAAGCGCGGGTAAACCCGGCAGTGTCGCCAGCGTATCCGGTAACGTGCCGGAAGCGGTCACCTGTAATGGCTGGATGCGCAGCACCGGTTGCGGCTGGTCAAACGGCGCAACGGTCATTCCCATCTGCTGAACCGGTAAGGTCAGCAGATCAAATGGCTTACCATTGCTGGTATCGACCAATACTTCAAAGCGCTCGCCCATCAGCACCGGTAACTCGCTCACTTTCACCGGCTCCCCAAGCAAACCACCGTCGCTTGCTACCACATACAACGGGCGTTGATCGCTGGTGCCAAACTTCAGTGAACGCGCATTGCAGCCGTTCAACAATCGCAAGCGCAGCCAGCCGCGCGGGGCGGAATGTTGCGGGTAAATGGCACCGTTGGTGAGCAGCGTATCGCCAAACCAGCCAACGGCTGCGCTCATCACATCCAGTTGGTAATCAATCTGGCCGTTGGCGGCGAATTTTTTGTCCTGCACGATGACCGGTACATCATCAATGCCCCACTGCTGCGGCAGGCGCAATTTACGGCTGTTCTCATCCTCAATCAGCACCAGCCCCGCCAGCCCCATCGCCACTTGTCGACCAGTTTTGCCGTGTTGATGCGGGTGGAACCAACATGTCGCCGCCTGCTGTGTCGGGGTAAAGGTCACGGTTCGGCTACCACCGGGTTTAATAATGCCTTGCGGCCCGCCATCGACTTCGCCCGGCACCTCAACGCCGTGCCAGTGCACGGTGGTCTCTTCGGACAGCGTATTGCGGATCTCAACGGTGACCTCACGCCCCTGACGGAGCTGAAGCGCCGGGCCTAACAGCGCACCGTTGTATCCCCAGGTAGCGGCGCGTTTATTGCCAAACAGGGTTTCGCCTGCCTGCACCGATAACGCGATACGGTTTTGCGCGTCGGCGGCGAGTAACGGTGGTACAGGCAATGCGGGGCGCTCAGCGGCGAACAGCGAACGGCTCCATAACGGCAGCGTGCTCATCACCCCCAGCGCAGCGGAATATTTCAAGAAATCTCGGCGTTGCATGGGCATTTCCTTATCGATTGCAGGTCATCTTTTGAGCTTAAACCCTCCCCCTGCCGGAAGGTCAAGAAAAGAGACAATAATAAATATCGTCGCCATATCCGGACTGTGCTAACGTTTAAATTCCGTTACGCCGTGGTAGAAATAATGAAGACGTTTTTCAGAACAATTGTCCTGGGCAGCTTGCTGGCTGTCTCCGCCAACAGTTATGCACTGAGTGAATCCGAAGCTGAAGACATGGCCGATCTCACGGCAGTGTTTGTATTTTTGAAAAACGACTGCGGTTATAACAACTTACCGAATGGGCAGATCCGCCGCGCCCTGGTTTTTTTCGCCCAGCAAAACCAGTGGGATCTCAGCAACTATGACACGTGGGACATGAAATCGCTTGGTGAAGAGAGTTACCGCGATCTGAGCGGTATTGGCATTCCGACCGCGAAAAAATGTAAAGCCCTCGCCCGCGACTCCCTGAGCCTGCTTGCCTACGTCAAATAACGGTGAACTTTTGACCGTGCATCGCTAATCAGAGTTAGCTATGATGTTGCGCCCGTTTTTAGCGGGTGTTAACAGAGGAGCTACCGATGGCCGATAACAACGTATGGCAAGAGACGCTGCACGACCATTTTGGTCAATACTTTGCCGTTGATAAGGTGCTGTATCACGAAAAGACCGATCATCAGGATCTGATTATTTTCGAGAACGCCGCTTTTGGCCGCGTTATGGCGCTGGATGGCGTGGTGCAAACCACCGAACGTGACGAATTTATCTATCACGAAATGATGACCCATGTTCCGCTGCTGGCACACGGCCACGCGAAACACGTGCTGATCATTGGCGGCGGCGACGGCGCGATGCTGCGCGAAGTCAGCCGCCATAAAAATATTGAAACCATCACCATGGTAGAAATCGACGCTGGCGTCGTCTCTTTCTGCCGCCAGTATCTGCCAAAGCACAATGCAGGCGCCTATGACGATCCGCGTTTTACGCTGGTGATCGACGACGGCGTGAATTTTGTTACTCATACTGACCAGACGTTTGACGTGATTATCTCGGACTGTACCGATCCTATCGGGCCAGGCGAGAGCTTGTTTACCTCTGCGTTTTATGAAGGCTGCAAACGCTGCCTGACCCCTGGCGGGATCTTCGTCGCGCAGAACGGCGTCAGCTTCTTACAGCAAGATGAGGCGGTCGACAGCTACCGCAAGCTCGGCCACTATTTCAGCGATGTCGGCTTCTATCAGGCGGCGGTGCCAACCTATTACGGCGGCATTATGACGTTCGCCTGGGCCACGGATAACGAGGCACTGCGCCATCTCTCCACCGAGATTATTGCCGCTCGTTTCCGCAACGCCAATCTCACCTGCCGCTACTACAACCCGGCGATTCATACGGCAGCCTTTGCCCTGCCGCAATATTTACATGATGCACTGGCTGCACAGTAACACTAAGGGGGTGATAAAAATTGAAAAAGCTTAAACTACATGGCTTTAACAACCTGACCAAAAGCCTGAGTTTTTGTATCTACGACATTTGCTACGCCAAAACCGCAGAAGAGCGTGATGGCTATATTGCCTATATCGATGAACTCTACAACGCCAACCGTTTGACGGAGATCCTCACGGAAACCTGTAACATCATTGGCGCGAATATTTTGAACATTGCCCGCCAGGATTACGAGCCGCAGGGCGCGAGCGTAACCATTCTGGTCAGTGAAGAGCCTGTCGACCCGCAGCTTATCGACAAAACCGAGCACCCGGGCCCGCTGCCGGAAGCCGTCGTCGCGCATCTGGATAAAAGCCATATCTGCGTACACACCTATCCGGAAAGCCATCCGGAAGGCGGTTTGTGCACCTTCCGCGCGGATATTGAAGTCTCAACCTGCGGCGTGATTTCACCGCTGAAAGCGCTGAATTACCTGATCCACCAGCTCGAATCCGATATCGTCACCGTCGACTACCGCGTGCGCGGCTTTACCCGCGATATCAACGGCATGAAACACTTTATCGATCATGAGATTAATTCGATTCAGAACTTTATGTCGGATGATATGAAATCGCTGTATGACATGGTGGACGTCAACGTGTATCAGGAAAATATCTTCCATACCAAGATGTTGCTTAAAGAGTTCGACCTTAAGCACTACATGTTTCATACCAGACCGGAAGATTTGACGCCGCTAGAACGTAAAGAGATCACCGAAGCGCTGTGGAAAGAGATGCGCGAGATCTACTACGGCCGCAATATTCCGGCCGTGTAACGCACCAGGGGCGCAAGGACGCGCCCTGATTAACGCTGCTGGAGGAACTGCCGGTAAGCCGCCACCACCTGAAGAAAATCCTCAACGCCACACAGCGACAGGCTCTCTTCGTCGTAGTAACTCATTCCCTCTTCCATTTCATCGCCGGAAAATTCCAGCTGGTTCGCGCGGATCATCACCTCTTCGCCATCCAGCCACAGCGTGTATTCGTGGCCCGCGCGTTGCCAGGTACGTTCGCTGCCTTTCACCGTTTTCGCCGCCTGCTCCACTTCATCGAGCAGCGCCAGGTTCTCTTTCACTTCTTCATTGAACCAGTGCCCCACCACTTCGTGGCCCATCGACATGCGCACCTTTACCACTCCGGTGATATCACGCAAAAATTCGTAATCCATAATCGCTTCCTCATGCAGGCCAGATAGCCGCCTATGCAGTAATTATCGCAGCACAATACAAGAAAAAAAGCGCAGCGGCCGGAAGCGAGGAAAAATAACCGCTCAGGCGTGGAGAAAATAAGCGCGGCAGGCGTTTTAGCGACGGGAATAACAACAGGCGGGCAAAAAAAGCCACCCCGCAGGGTGGCCTTCGTTATCAGACGGCAGTCTGGAAAATCACGCCGTCCGCTTTTTCGGTGTACTGGTTCAACTGGTCAAAGTTGAGGTAACGGTAAGTATCGACAGCGGTTTTATCCACCTGCGCCATAAAGTTGAGATACTCTTCCGGCGTTGGCAGTTTACCGATCAGCGCCGAAACCGCCGCCAGCTCCGCAGAAGCCAGGTAGACGTTCGCGCCGGTACCTAAACGGTTCGGGAAGTTACGGGTTGAGGTGGACACCACCGTCGCGCCGTCTGCAACACGCGCCTGGTTACCCATGCACAGGGAACAACCCGGGATCTCAATACGCGCCCCGCTCTTACCAAACACGCTGTAGTAACCCTCTTCGGTTAACTGCGCGGCGTCCATACGGGTCGGCGGCGCTACCCACAAGCGGGTCGGCAACTGGCCTTTATGGCTATCCAGCAGTTTACCGGCAGCGCGGAAATGACCGATGTTGGTCATGCAGGAACCGATGAACACTTCGTCGATGCTTGCGCCCTGAACGTCAGATAGCAGACGCGCATCGTCCGGATCGTTCGGTGCACAGAGGATCGGCTCTTTGATTTCCGCCAGATCGATCTCGATCACCGCCGCGTATTCCGCGTCGGCATCCGCTTCCAGCAGTTGCGGATCGGCCAGCCATTTCTCCATGCCCTGGATGCGGCGCTCCAGCGTACGGCGGTCGCCGTAGCCTTCGGCAATCATCCACTTCAGCAGCACGATGTTGGAGTTCAGATACTCAATAATCGGCTCTTTGTTCAGCTTAATGGTACAACCAGCAGCGGAACGCTCAGCAGAAGCATCGGTCAGCTCAAACGCCTGCTCGACTTTCAGATCCGGCAGACCTTCGATCTCCAGAATGCGACCGGAGAAGATGTTTTTCTTACCTTTCTTCTCAACGGTCAGCAGACCCTGTTTGATCGCGTACAGCGGGATCGCATGCACCAGATCGCGCAGCGTAATACCCGGCTGCATTTTGCCTTTAAAGCGCACCAGCACTGATTCCGGCATATCCAGCGGCATCACGCCGGTCGCAGCGGCAAACGCCACCAGACCTGAACCCGCCGGGAAGGAGATACCAATCGGGAAACGGGTATGCGAATCGCCACCGGTACCAACCGTATCCGGCAGCAGCATACGGTTCAGCCACGAGTGGATAACGCCGTCGCCCGGACGCAGCGAAACACCGCCACGGTTCATAATGAAGTCCGGCAGCGTGTGGTGCGTGGTCACGTCAACCGGCTTCGGATACGCCGCCGTGTGACAGAAGGACTGCATCACCAGGTCAGAAGAGAAGCCCAGGCACGCCAGGTCTTTCAGCTCATCACGCGTCATCGGCCCGGTGGTGTCCTGAGAACCCACAGAGGTCATTTTCGGTTCGCAGTAAGCGCCAGGGCGGACACCGGCCACACCGCAGGCACGGCCAACCATTTTTTGCGCCAGCGAATAACCACGGTTGCTTTCCGCCACGTCTTTCGCCTGACGGAAAACGTCGCTGTGCGGCAGGCCCAGCGCTTCACGCGCTTTGGTGGTCAAGCCACGACCGATAATCAGCGGAATACGGCCACCGGCGCGCACTTCGTCAATCAGCACCTCGGTTTTCAGCTCAAAGCTCGCCAGCAGTTCGCCGGTTTCGTGATTACGGACTTCGCCTTTGAACGGGTAAACGTCAATCACGTCGCCCATGTTCAGGCTGTTAACATCCACTTCGATCGGCAACGCGCCGGCATCTTCCATGGTGTTAAAGAAAATTGGCGCGATTTTGCCGCCGAGCACCAGGCCGCCGCCGCGTTTGTTCGGCACAAACGGAATGTCGTCGCCCATAAACCACAGCACCGAGTTGGTGGCGGATTTACGCGAAGAACCAGTGCCCACAACGTCGCCCACATAGGCCAGTGGGAAGCCCTTTTTCGCCAATGCTTCAATTTGCTTGATCGGGCCAACGCTACCCGGCTGATCCGGCTCAATGCCTTCACGGGCGTTTTTCAGCATCGCCAGCGCGTGCAGCGGGATATCCGGGCGCGACCAGGCATCCGGTGCCGGGGAGAGATCATCGGTGTTGGTTTCGCCCGTGACTTTGAACACGGTAACGGTGATTTTCTCGGCCAGCGCCGGGCGGCTCAGGAACCATTCGGCATCGGCCCAGGACTGCATCACCTGTTTGGCGTACACGTTGCCCGCTTTCGCTTTCTCTTCCACATCGTAGAAGTTATCGAACATCAGCAGCGTGTGGGACAGGGCTTTGGCGGCGATCGGCGCGAGCTTTTCGTTGTCCAGCGCGTCAATCAGCGGATGAATGTTATAGCCGCCCTGCATGGTGCCCAGCAGTTCGATCGCTTTTTCAGGGGTAACCAGTGGGGAGGTGGCATCGCCTTTGGCGATAGCGGCAAGGAAACCCGCTTTTACATAGGCAGCTTCATCAACGCCTGGTGGAACACGGTTAGCCAGCAGGTCAATCAGAAATTCTTCTTCGCCAGCAGGCGGGTTCTTCAGCAGCTCGACAAGCCCTGCCATTTGGGTTGCATCTAATGGTTTTGGCGCAATCCCCTCAGCGGCACGTTCAGCTACGTGCTTACGGTATTCTTCTAGCACGACGGTTCTCCTCGCTCTCATTGTCATAATGCGGCAGGCGTTTCTCTTCACGCTCCTGTGAGACAGCAGTTTGTAGGGTAAATCCGCGAACCGCGTCGGGCAGCATAGCAGGATTTTCAGGGGGTGTTAATCTGTTTACAAAAAAGCAACATTAAATACTTGCTGAATCGTTAAGGACGGAATAAAGCAGGCGGGAGAAGGTTTTAACGACAGAGAATCCTCGCCCACCGGAATGAAAAACGGCCCCGCAGGGCCGTTTGGTTACATAGCTGTTACGCCGAACCTAACAACGAACGCACATTACTGTTGGCATACTTTTCCGGGGTGACGGTTTGATCCACCAGCTTACCCAGTACGTATTTTTGCACCGTTGAGCGGTTGTTCACCTGCTCGTTATGACCGACGCTTGCCAGTTGCCCGCGACCGTTATAGTTGAGCGTGGTGGTGTTCTCTTCATCGTTTTCAACCAGATGGTAGAAGTAGTTTTGCGACGACTTCATTTTGTTCAGCGCCAGCGGAATCGACGGGTCGATAGCCTCATGCCAGGCGGCGCTCAGATGGCTGCGTGCCGTCTGCTTCACGGTTTTTGAGCCGTCATCACGTGTCTGCTCTTCAGAAGATTGCGAGGCGGTATAAGCGAAGCGATCTTTCTCTTCGTCATGCAACGGGTTAGGTGATTTCTCGGTTTGCACGAGCGACAGCGAAAAATCATTCAGCCCGCTTAATTGCGAAACGCCACTCGTATCAAGAGTGAGGTTTTGCCCTGGGGTGACTTTGGCGCTTTCCGCATCGCGAGTGGTGTTCAGCGCGCGGAATACAGATTTCATCGCTTCCATCTGGCCACGATCGCCATTTCCGGCAATACGCGCTTTATCGAATTTATCGTCATACGCCTTCAGCGCCAGCTGCTGTTGGCCGTAGCTGCCGGCGAGCGCAGGTTTGGACATATCGCTGCTCATCTTCAGCGAATAGTCGCCATCCTGGTAGGCAACGGAGCGCGCTTTGTTATCGGCATGGAAATTAAGCGACTGCAGCGAATCATCGCCATTGCGTATATCGGTTTTCAGATCGACAGATTTCAAGCGGTTGCTATCAAAGTTGGTTAAACCGGAGATATCCAGTTTCGGCGGTTGCTGCCCCAGTCCGCTGAGCGCTTTGCTTAACGCACTGCCGAGGTTCGCCACTGCCGCCGCATCATCATCATTTAGCGCCTCGCCCTCCGTTTTCACCTCAACCGCGATGCCGTTGTCCTGCTGGGTCATCGTCAGGTGAACAGTCGAGCCGGATTTGGTAGCGATACTGAGCGTCACCGCTGATTTGTTCGCACCGGCGCTGGCCCCCACATCTGTGCTCACCCCGGTCAGTGCCTGGGTGAAATCGCCACGGTTCTCCTTCAGATTGCCAAGCAGCGCGCTGCCAAGGCCAGCCATCGAGGAAACCGAAGCACTGCCCAGTGCCGATTGCATCAGCCCCTCAATAATGGGGTTGGACTGCTGTGCAACACCGGTGCTCATTTTTTTCGGTGACAGGCTATAAACCGCCGAAATCTCTGAAGTCTGGCTACCGAACATCACTTTCGCCGAGGTGTTATTGTTAGCGACGGCGTTATTACTGCTGGCGGCACGTGCAGCAGCGCCAACCTGTGTTGTCGCGTTCACGCGCGTAACAGAAGGCAGCTGTAAGGCAAAACTAAGTCCGCGGATCATGACGATGAAACTCCCTCTCTCACCGATAGTGGTAGTCATCTACCATCGGCAGTTTTTGCACAATCTTTATACTTTGCGGATGAAAACCCTGAATTCATCACGAAACACAATAAAAAAAGCGAGCCAGTTTCCTGACTCGCCTATTTCAGGCTACCCATGCATTCATCATGTGGAATGCAAAGGCGGCTTACATAATGTTAGCGACAGATTTCGCCAGCTGCGCTTCGAGAACCGGTTTGGCTTCTTCGAATTTCAGGTTCACTTTGTTCGCGTTAGACACAACACGCGTCTGGTATTTCGCGCGGTTGCCTTCTTCGGTGCTGGTTTGCAGCTTGATACCGGAAGTACCCTGACGCAGCGCTGCCACGTTGTCGGTGGTCACTTTCGCTTTGCTGCGCTCAGAGATTTGCAAATCGGTAACCATGGTGAAGTTAACGTCTTCAACCATGGCATCGGCTGCCAGCCCAACCAGGCCCGCCGCCAGACCTACACCCAGCGCCGCGCCGGAGGAGTTGCTATTGTACGCAGTAATACCCGCGCCAAGCGCCGCACCCATCGCCGCACCTTCGTAACCACTTTTCAGGTAGCCCTGGGTTTCACGCAGATCCATTTTGTCGGCTTTCAGCACGTTGGCCTGGATCCAGTAGTAAGCGGTATCCGGGGAAGAGGTCACTTTGTAGCCTTTGTCGGTCAGCTCTTTTGACAGCAGCGTCTGCAAGTTGCTCATGTCTTTATCAGAGGTGTTTTTAACCTGGATATACACGGTTTTCTCAGAGGAGGGCTCCAGCCAGATGGTCTGGCTCATCTGGGTTTTCACGTCCAGATTACGTTTTTTCACCGCCGTGGTCATCGCACCACAACCCGACAGCACGAACGCAGCCAACACCACACCGACAACAGCGACTTTTTTATAAGACATAACGATTCCTTTTTTCATTCCAAACCAGGGATAAGAACTACAAATGCGGCAAACGCCGGACGGGAGCAATGAAACGAGGAAAAGTCACACAGTCCATGTCATGACGGAGCCAGAGGTGCGGGCTTGCAGCCTGCGTTATATAAAAATTCTTGGCTGAGTTATCGGCATTTTACGGAATAATCTGAGTGAAAAATGCCTACTAAAACTTGTAGTTAGGTGAAAAAGGAATAAAGGAGGGAAAAAGGCAAAAAAAAGCAGCCCGCAGGCTGCCTTATCTTAAACTGGCGAAACTTACTTTTTCTTCGCTTTCGGGTTCGGCAGGTCGGTAATGCTACCTTCAAACACTTCAGCCGCCAGACCGACGGATTCATGCAGCGTCGGGTGCGCGTGAATGGTCAGCGCAATGTCTTCCGCATCACAGCCCATTTCGATAGCCAGACCGATTTCACCCAGCAGCTCGCCGCCGTTGGTGCCGACAATCGCGCCACCGATAACACGGTGCGTCTCTTTGTCGAAAATCAGTTTGGTCATACCGTCAGCGCAGTCAGAAGCGATAGCACGGCCGGAAGCAGCCCACGGGAAGGTGGCGGTTTCGTAGCTGATGCCTTTCTCTTTCGCTTCTTTCTCGGTCAGACCCACCCATGCAACTTCCGGCTCGGTGTAGGCGATAGACGGGATAACTTTCGGATCGAAGTAATGTTTCTTACCGGCGATAACTTCAGCGGCCACGTGGCCTTCATGCACGCCTTTGTGCGCCAGCATCGGCTGACCGACGATATCGCCGATAGCGAAGATGTGCGGCACGTTGGTGCGCAGCTGTTTATCAACACGGATAAAGCCGCGGTCGTCCACTTCCACGCCTGCTTTGCCAGCGTCGAGGTTTTTACCGTTCGGCACACGGCCGATAGCCACCAGCACGGCGTCGTAACGCTGCGCTTCAGCAGGGGCTTTTTTGCCTTCCATGGAAACGTAAATGCCGTCTTCTTTCGCTTCAACGGCGGTCACTTTGGTTTCCAGCATCAGGTTGAATTTCTTACCGATGCGTTTGGTGAAGACTTTAACGATGTCTTTGTCTGCGGCCGGGATAACCTGGTCGAACATTTCAACCACGTCAATCTCTGAACCCAGCGCATGGTACACAGTACCCATTTCCAGACCGATGATACCGCCACCCATAACCAGCAGGCGTTTCGGTACGGATTTCAGTTCCAGGGCGTCGGTAGAATCCCATACGCGCGGATCTTCATGCGGAATGAACGGCAACTGGATCGGACGGGAACCCGCCGCGATGATAGCGTTGTCGAAGTTGATCACGGTTTTGCCGTTTTCGCCTTCCACTTCCAGGGTGTTCGCCCCGGTGAATTTACCCAGACCGTTAACCACTTTCACTTTACGGCCTTTGGCCATACCCGCCAGACCGCCGGTCAGCTGAGTGATAACTTTCTCTTTCCAGGTACGAATTTTGTCGATATCGGTTTTCGGCTCGCCGAAGACGATACCGTGTTCAGCCAGCGCTTTGGCTTCTTCGATAACTTTTGCAACGTGCAGCAGCGCTTTAGAAGGGATACAACCCACGTTCAGACAAACACCGCCGAGAGTGTTGTAACGTTCAACGATGACGGTTTCCAGACCTAAATCAGCGCAACGGAAGGCAGCAGAGTAACCTGCCGGGCCTGCCCCAAGTACCACGACCTGAGTTTTGATTTCAGTACTCATCATGACCTCTTATTGATTTCCGGCGGTCAGGGGTACTTCATGTCGCCCTTCATCCACCGGGACGTTCTATCCGCCCGCAGTTTACAAAATTGTTAACAATTTTGAAACAACAAACGGCAAACGATTTGTCCTTTTGCCCCTGATAACCCCAACAGCCCTATGAGATTACCAGAAAAAAGCCGGCCGTCAGGCCGGCTTCTTCGATTACATCACCAGACGGCGAATGTCAGACAGCATGTTGTTGATGATGGTGATAAAGCGCGCCCCATCAGCACCGTCAATCACACGGTGGTCGAAGGAGAGCGAAATCGGCATCATCAAACGCGGTACGAACTCTTTACCGTTCCAGACCGGCTCCATTGCAGATTTGGAGACGCCCAGGATAGCGACTTCCGGCGCGTTCACAATCGGCGCGAAGTGGGTAGTTCCCAGGCCGCCGATGCTGGAGATGGTGAAGCAACCGCCCTGCATTTCGCCTGCGGTCAGCTTACCGTCACGCGCTTTCTTGGAAATCACCGTCAGTTCGCGGGACAGCTCGGTAACGCTCTTCTTGTTCACGTCTTTAAAGACCGGAACAACCAGACCGTTCGGGGTATCCACCGCAACACCGATGTTGATGTATTTCTTCAGTGTCAGGCGCTGACCGTCTTCAGACAGCGAGCTGTTGAAGCGTGGCATCTGCTCAAGCGCAGCAGCGACGGCTTTCATGATGAAGACAACCGGGGTGAATTTCACATCCAGTTTGCGCTTCTCAGCTTCGGCGTTCTGTTGTTTACGGAACGCTTCCAGATCGGTGATATCGGTTTTGTCGAAGTGCGTAACGTGCGGGATCATCACCCAGTTACGGCTCAGGTTCGCACCAGAGATTTTCTGGATACGGCCCAGTTCCACTTCTTCGATTTCGCCGAACTTGCTGAAGTCCACTTTCGGCCACGGCAGCAGACCCGGCAGAGAACCGCCAGTCGCGCCAGCGGCAGGTGCGGATTCAGCACGTTTCACTGCGTCTTTCACGTAAGCCTGAACGTCTTCGCGCAGGATACGGCCTTTACGACCAGTGCCTTTCACTTTCGCCAGGTTAACGCCGAATTCGCGCGCCAGGCGGCGGATCAGCGGAGTAGCGTGGACGTAAGCGTCGTTTTCTGCGAAGTCAGATTTACCTTCTGCTTTCGCAGCCGGTGCCGCAGCAGGTTTAGCAGCCTGCGCCGGGGCAGCAGCAGATGCCGGAGCGGCAGCGGCAGCCGGAGCCGCGGCAGGCGCAGCGCCTTCCACTTCGAATACCATGATCAGCGAGCCTGTGGAGACTTTGTCGCCCACGTTCACTTTTAGCTCTTTAACAACACCGGCGAACGGTGCCGGGACTTCCATAGAGGCTTTGTCGCCTTCTACGGTGATCAGAGACTGTTCAGCGGAGACTTTGTCACCCACTTTCACCAGCACTTCGGTCACTTCTACTTCGTCACCGCCGATGTCAGGTACGTTGACTTCTTTCGCGCCAGCCGCAGCTGCCGGTGCGCTCGCCGCAGCCGGAGCGGCTGCCTGAGCCGGAGCCGCAGCAGGTGCAGCACCCGCCACTTCGAAGATCATGATCAGCGAGCCGGTAGAGACTTTGTCGCCGGTGTTGATTTTGATCTCTTTCACGGTGCCTGCGAACGGCGCCGGAACTTCCATAGAGGCTTTGTCGCCCTCTACGGTGATAAGAGATTGTTCTGCCGCAACGGTGTCGCCCACTTTCACCAGAATTTCGGTGACTTCAACTTCGTCACCGCCGATGTCAGGGACGTTCACTTCTTTCGCTGCCGCGGTTGCTGGCGCAGCAGCGGCCGGAGCGGCTTCTTTCTTCTCTTCTGCCGGAGCAGGTGCAGCGGCTGCTGCACCATCGGCGGAATCGAAAATCATGATCAGTTTGCCCGTCTCGGTTTTGTCGCCAACAGAGACTTTGATCTCTTTAACAACGCCAGCCTGCGGAGACGGAACTTCCATAGAGGCTTTGTCGCCTTCTACGGTGATCAGCGACTGTTCAGCGGAAACGGTGTCGCCCACTTTGACCAGAATCTCGGTGATTTCAACTTCATCAGACCCGATGTCCGGTACTTTGATTTCGATAGCCATTATCTCTTTACCTCTTACGCCAGACGCGGGTTAACTTTTTCTGCATCGATGTTGAATTTGGTGATTGCTTCCGCCACCACTTTCTTGTCGATTTCGCCACGTTTAGCCAGTTCGCCCAGTGCTGCTACCACCACGTAAGAAGCATCAACTTCGAAGTGGTGACGCAGGTTTTCACGGCTGTCGGAGCGACCGAAGCCATCAGTACCCAGTACGCGGTAGTCATCAGCCGGTACGTAAGTACGAACCTGCTCGGCGAACAGTTTCATATAGTCAGTTGATGCCACAGCCGGTGCGTCGTTCATCACCTGAGCGATGTACGGAACGCGCGGCGTTTCCAGCGGGTGCAGCATGTTCCAGCGCTCACAATCCTGGCCATCACGCGCCAGTTCAGTGAAGGAGGTGACGCTGTACACGTCAGAGCCCACGCCGTAGTCGTTCGCCAGGATCTGCGCTGCTTCACGCACGTGACGCAGGATAGAACCGGAGCCCAGCAACTGAACTTTACCTTTGCTACCGGCAACGGTTTCGAGTTTGTAGATACCTTTACGGATACCTTCCTCGGCACCTTCCGGCATCGCCGGCATGTGGTAGTTTTCGTTCAGCGTGGTGATGTAGTAGTAAATGTTCTCTTGCGCTTCACCGTACATACGTTGCAGACCGTCATGCATGATGACTGCCACTTCGTACGCATAAGACGGGTCGTAAGAGATACAGTTCGGGATAGTCAGCGACTGAATATGGCTGTGACCATCTTCGTGCTGCAGACCTTCGCCGTTCAGGGTCGTACGACCCGAAGTACCACCGATCAGGAAGCCGCGAGCCTGCTGGTCGCCAGCCTGCCAGCACAGATCACCGATACGCTGGAACCCGAACATGGAGTAGTAGATGTAGAACGGGATCATCGGCAGGTTGTTGGTGCTGTAAGAAGTCGCAGCCGCCAGCCAGGATGCGCCAGCACCCAGTTCGTTGATGCCTTCCTGCAGGATCTGACCTTTCTCGTCTTCTTTGTAGTAAGCAACCTGCTCACGGTCCTGCGGGGTGTACTGCTGGCCGTTCGGGCTGTAAATACCAATCTGACGGAACAGACCTTCCATACCGAAGGTACGCGCTTCGTCGGCGATGATCGGCACCAGGCGATCTTTGATCGACTTGTTCTTCAGCATCACGTTCAGGGCACGCACGAAAGCGATGGTGGTGGAGATCTCTTTATTCTGCTCTTCCAGCAGTTGGGAGAAGTCTTCCAGCGCAGGCAGATCCAGTTTTTCGGTGAAGTTCGGCTGACGAGACGGCAGGTAGCCTTTCAGCGCCTGACGACGTTCGTGCAGGTATTTGTGCTCTTCAGAACCTTCCGGGAAGGTGATGTAAGAGAGGTTTTCAACCTGCTCATCGGTAACCGGAACATTGAAACGATCGCGGATATAACGCACGCCGTCCATGTTCATTTTCTTAACCTGGTGAGCGATGTTTTTACCTTCTGCGGTATCGCCCATGCCGTAACCTTTGATGGTGTGGGCCAGGATAACAGTCGCTTTACCTTTGGTTTCACGCGCTTTTTTCAGTGCCGCGTAAACTTTCTTCGGATCGTGGCCACCACGGTTCAGGGCCCAGATCTGCTCATCAGTCCAGTCTGCAACCAGCGCTGCGGTTTCCGGGTATTTACCGAAGAAGTGCTCACGCACATACGCGCCATCTTTGGATTTGAAGGTCTGGTAATCGCCGTCGACGGTTTCGTTCATCAGCTGGATCAGTTTACCGCTGGTATCTTTACGCAGCAGCTCATCCCAACGACCGCCCCACATCACTTTGATAACGTTCCAGCCAGCACCTGCGAAGATACCTTCCAGTTCGTTGATGATTTTGCCGTTACCGGTTACCGGGCCATCCAGACGCTGCAGGTTACAGTTGATGATGAAGCACAGGTTGTCCAGTTTTTCACGGGTGGCGATGGTGATAGCGCCTTTGGATTCCGGCTCATCCATCTCACCGTCGCCGAGGAAGGCGTAAACGGTTTGCTCAGAGGTATCTTTCAGACCACGGTGTTCCAGATATTTCAGGAACTTCGCCTGATAGATCGCACCAATCGGGCCCAGACCCATGGATACGGTCGGGAACTGCCAGAATTCCGGCATCAGTTTCGGGTGCGGGTAAGAGGAGAGGCCTTTACCGTGAACTTCCTGACGGAAGTTGTTCATCTGCTCTTCAGTCAGACGACCTTCCAGGAATGCACGTGCGTAGATGCCCGGAGAGATGTGGCCCTGGAAGTACACCAGGTCACCGCCGTCTTTCTCGTTACGCGCGCGGAAGAAGTGGTTGAAGCAAACTTCATAAACGGTCGCGGAAGACTGGAAGGACGCCATGTGGCCGCCCAGCTCAAGGTCTTTTTTGGACGCGCGCAGAACCGTCATGATGGCGTTCCAGCGGATAGCTGAACGAATGCGGCGTTCCAGTTCCAGATTGCCCGGGTATTCCGGTTCATCTTCAACGGCAATAGTGTTTACATAGTTGCTCGCCCCTGTGCCAGCTGCCACTTTCACACCGCCTTTGCGGGCTTCAGAAAGGAGCTGGTCAATCAGATACTGAGCACGCTCAACACCTTCTTCACGGATGACCGATTCGATCGCCTGTTGCCAGTCGCGAGTTTCGATCGGATCCACGTCATTTTGGAAACGTTCTGACATGGGGGGTATTCCTTATCTATCTAATACGTTGATTTGTCTGGAACCTGTCCCATTGCATTCTCATGCCTTTTCGTTCAAACCACAAAAGTGCAATAAGACAGGTTCTGCGTTTAGTTGCCGCGCTCTAAAGTTTGGCGCTGGTGTTACAACTCTTCCGGTACAACCTGCACCAGAAAATCTTAATTCTTTCTCTGCTCTAACCGGCGAAGCGAGCGTTCACGACGGCTCTGCTCACGGCTACGATCCAGCAAAATCTCTTCAATAAACGCCAGGTGGCGGTGCGACGCTTCACGCGCCTCTTCCGGCTTCCCGGCCATGATCGCCGCGAAAATACTCGAGCGATGGTTGCTGACAAGCGGCAGCATTTCGCGGCGCGCGTACAGCAATTCAAAGTTCTGACGAACGTTTTGCGCCAACATGGGCTCCATGCAGCGTAGCAGATGAAGCAGCACAACATTATGTGCCGCCTCGGTTACGGCTATTTGATACTGCACGACTGCACTGGATTCCGCGTCCAGATCCCCGGACTGCTGCGCCCGCTCAATGGCCTGGTGCAGCTCGCTGATCCGCGCTTTGTCTTCATCGGTGCTGCGCAACGCCGCGTAATATGCAGCAATGCCTTCCAGCGCGTGGCGGGTTTCAAGCAGGTCAAACTGGGATTCGGGATGATCGGCCAGAAGCTCAACCAGCGGATCGCTGAAGCTTTGCCACAGACTGCTTTGGACAAAAGTACCGCCACCCTGGCGACGAAGGAGCAGGCCTTTCGCTTCGAGGCGCTGAATGGCCTCGCGCAGTGAAGGACGAGAAACATCGAACTGTTTGGCCAGTTCGCGCTCTGGAGGCAGTTTCTCGCCGGGACGCAACGTACCTTCGAGAATCAAAAACTCCAGTTGCTGCTCAATCACATCGGAAAGTTTTGGTTGGCGGATTTTGCTGTAGGCCATTGTTCCCTGTCTCTACCACTCGCCCGGAGTAAATTGGTCTTACCAATTTCATGTTCTTGACGCTAAAGTAACAAAGTATTCACCTTCTGTCCATACAGGTTTTGATTGAAATCAGGAAACCACGCACATTTTAACAATGTTACAGAAATAGCGTTTCAAAGATGTAACCTTGCACAAATGCCTCGTTTACCACGAAAGAGGCAGTTTTAACTTTCCTGAAACGCCAATTAAGGCATATGAACCGATTCAGTTCGCCAATATATGAATAAATATTCTTTTAATGCGCATAAAACAAAGAAATAAGGCCATTGAGGGAGTAGATGGGGTACGCAGAAACGGTTTCTTTTTTATCCGCTCGTCATCAGAGTTTCATAAAGCAGATGCATTCCCGCGCACTTATCACTATTCTGAGCCCTATGAAAGGGATTGACGAAAAAACACGTCGACATTTCGTAAACAAAAAAATACAAAAAACGGAATTTATTTATTACACGCAAACCGCAGCGTACAAATAACAACCACACACGAGGTTTCATAATGGAAGGTCAACAGCACGGCGATCAGCTAAAGCGCGGCCTTAAGAACCGCCACATTCAGCTTATCGCGCTGGGTGGCGCTATTGGGACTGGCCTGTTTCTGGGCAGCGCATCCGTCATTCAATCTGCCGGTCCGGGGATAATTCTGGGTTATGCCATTGCCGGTTTTATCGCGTTTCTCATCATGCGCCAGCTTGGCGAAATGGTGGTTGAAGAGCCGGTAGCAGGCTCATTCAGCCACTTCGCTTACAAATATTGGGGCAACTTTGCAGGCTTTGCTTCCGGCTGGAACTACTGGGTGCTGTACGTGCTGGTGGCGATGGCGGAGCTTACCGCCGTCGGAAAATATGTGCAGTTCTGGTGGCCAGAAATTCCAACATGGGTTTCCGCCGCCGTGTTCTTTGTCATTATCAACGCCATCAACCTGACCAACGTGAAGGTATTTGGTGAGATGGAGTTCTGGTTCGCCATTATTAAGGTTTTCGCGGTTGTCGCGATGATCGTATTTGGCGGCTGGTTGCTGTTTAGCGGCAGCGCTGGCCCCCAAGCCACCGTGCGTAACCTGTGGGAACAGGGCGGTTTCCTGCCGCACGGCATCGGTGGGCTGGTGATGATGATGGCGATCATCATGTTCTCCTTCGGTGGTCTGGAACTGGTGGGGATCACCGCCGCAGAAGCCGATAACCCGGAACAAAGCATTCCGAAAGCCACCAACCAGGTTATCTACCGCATTCTGATTTTCTATGTGGGTTCTCTGGCCGTGCTGCTCTCCCTGCTGCCGTGGACGCGTGTTACGGCTGACACCAGCCCGTTTGTGCTGATCTTCCATGAACTGGGTGACTCGTTTGTGGCCAACGCGTTGAACATTGTGGTGCTGACTGCCGCGCTCTCTGTTTATAACAGCTGCGTGTACTGCAACAGCCGTATGCTGTTCGGTCTGGCGAAACAGGGCAACGCGCCGAAAATACTGCAACACGTGGATAAACGCGGCGTGCCGGTGAACACCATCATCACCTCTGCGCTGTTTACCGCGCTGTGTGTGCTGATCAACTACTTCGCCCCGGAATCCGCATTTGGTCTGCTGATGGCGCTGGTGGTTTCCGCGCTGGTGATCAACTGGGCAATGATTAGCCTGGCGCACATGCGTTTTCGCCGCGCCAAGCAGCAGCAAGGGGTTACGCCGCGTTTCCCGGCGCTGTTCTACCCGCTGGGGAACTGGATCTGCCTGATCTTTATGGCAGCGGTACTGGTGATCATGCTGATGACAGACGGCATGGCGATCTCCGTCTACCTGATCCCGGTGTGGATTGCCATCCTCGGCGTCGGCTACCTGCTGAAGCAGAAAAACGCCAATGCCGTGAAAGCGCATTAATCCTTACCCACTCCCCCCTCTCCCGCCCGGGAGAGGGGGGTTATCACTGTGTTACCTTCCTCACACTTTCCTTCCCATAGCCATTTTGTCCATCTCTGCGGCCTGATCCTGCTACGCAAACAAAAATTTACAGACAAATACTTCATGCCATATCTCAAAGGGAGAACCGGCAATGGACAACAACAAACTGTCTGTTAAAGAAAAGATTGGCTATGGCATGGGCGACGCCGGATGCAACATTATCTTTGGCGCTATCATGCTGTTTGTTAACTATTTCTATACTGATATCTTCGGCCTCGCACCTGCGCTGGTTGGGGTATTACTGCTGTCGATTCGCGTGATTGATGCGGTGACTGACCCGCTAATGGGGGCGCTCGCTGACCGGACACAAAGTAAATATGGCCGTTTTCGCCCGTGGCTGTTGTGGATAGCCGTACCTTACGCCGTCTTCAGCGTGCTGATGTTCACCACGCCGGAATGGACTTATAACAGCAAAGTTATCTATGCCTTTGTCACCTATTTCTTGTTGTCGCTGACCTATACCGCGATCAATATCCCCTACTGCTCGCTGGGCGGTGTTATCACTAACGACCCGAAAGAGCGCGTTGCCTGCCAGTCGTATCGCTTTGTGATGGTCGGCATTGCCACCCTGCTGTTGTCGCTCACGCTGCTGCCGATGGCCGAGTGGTTCGGCGGTGCGGATAAAGCCAAAGGCTACCAGATGGCGATGACGGTGCTGGCGTTTATCGGCATGTGTATGTTCCTGTTCTGCTTTGCCACCGTGCGCGAACGTATCCGCCCGGCGGTGCCAACCAATGATGATCTGAAAAAAGATTTCAAAGACGTGTGGAAAAACGATCAGTGGGTGCGCATCCTCCTGCTGACGCTCTGCAATGTTTGCCCTGGTTTTATCCGCATGGCGGCCACCATGTATTACGTCACCTGGGTGATGGGGGAAAGCACCCATTTCGCGACGATGTTTATTAGCCTTGGCGTGGTCGGCATGATGCTCGGCAGTATGCTGGCAAAAGTGCTGACCGACCGCTGGTGTAAACTGAAAGTCTTCTTCTGGACCAATATCGTGCTGGCGTTCTTCTCTTGCGCCTTTTACTTCTTTGACCCACACGCCACGGTGCTGATTGTGGTGCTCTACTTCCTGCTGAACATTCTGCATCAGATCCCTTCCCCGCTGCACTGGTCGCTGATGGCGGATGTCGATGATTACGGCGAGTGGAAAACCGGCAAACGCATTACCGGTATGAGCTTCTCCGGCAACCTGTTCTTCCTGAAAGTGGGGCTGGCAGTTGCCGGGGCGATGGTCGGTTTCCTGCTCTCCTGGTATGGCTATGACGCAGGCGCCAAACAGCAAAGCGCCAGCGCCATTAACGGCATCATGCTGCTGTTTACCATTATTCCGGGCGTCGGCTACCTGATCACCGCAGGCGTGGTGCGCTTGCTGAAAGTCGACCGTGAACTGATGAAACAGATCCAGGCGGATCTGGAAAAACGCCGCGTCAACTACCATGAACTGACCGAAAATCAGCATTTACCGGCGGGCGATAACGTAAGGAATGCATAATGAATAACTGGCCGAACCCGTTTATTGAACAGCGCGCTGACCCGTTTATCCTGCGCCATCAAGGCGAGTACTATTTCGTTGCCTCGGTGCCGGAATATGACCGGCTGGAGATCCGCCGCGCCAGTACGCTGGAAGGCCTGCGGGATGCCGAGGGCGTGGTAGTCTGGCGCAAACCGCAAAGCGGCCCAATGAGCGAGCTTATCTGGGCACCGGAGCTGCATCACATTGATGGCAAATGGTATCTCTACTTTGCCGCGACCTGGACCAAAGCGCTGGATGCGCTGAATATGTTCCAGCACCGCATGTTCGTACTGGAGTGCGCGGATGCCGATCCGCTCAGCGGTCGCTGGGTCGAAAAAGGCCAGGTAAAAACGCCTTTCGATACCTTTGCGCTCGATGCCACCACCTTTGAGCATCAGGGGAAACGCTGGTATTTATGGGCGCAAAAAGCGCCACATATTGCCGGGAACTCCAACCTCTACCTGGCGGAAATGGAAAACCCGTGGACGCTGAAAGGCGAACCGGTAATGTTAAGCAAACCGGAATTTGACTGGGAGTGTCGTGGTTTTCTGGTCAATGAAGGCCCGGCGGTATTGTTCCACGGCGATAAACTCTTTGTGAGTTATTCCGCCAGCGCCACCGACGAAAATTACTGTATGGGCTTGTTGTGGATCGATATCACCGCCAACCCGCAGGATTCCAAAAACTGGCATAAATCGCCGCAGCCGGTGTTTAAAACCAGTTATGAAAACCGCCAGTACGGCCCGGGGCACAACAGTTTTACGCAAACGCCGGAAGGGGAAGATGTGCTGGTCTATCACGCACGGAATTACACCGAAATTGAAGGCGATCCGCTTTACGATCCCAATCGCCATACCCGCCTGAAAACAATTCGCTGGCAAGAAAACGGGATGCCCGATTTCGGCATCCCGGCAGCGGATAATCAGTGATACTGCGGCACGCGGTTAAATCAGCGTGCCGTAAATCGTTAACAGCGCCACCACGACCACCAGCACCAGCGACGTTTTTTTCGCCATTGAGACAGCGGCTTTCGGCGTTTCGACTTTATCGGTGTGCGGCTCGCGCGCCAGCGAGAACTGCGCAAGACGCGTCAGCACCTGGTATTGCGAAGTATGGCGATCGCCCAACGACGCAAACCAGGCCGGGAGCGCTTTTTCACCGTGCCCAACCAGCGCGTAGACCACACCCGCGAGGCGCACCGGTATCCAATCCAGCAGATGCAAAATCGCGTCAATGCCAGACTGCTGACGCTCGTTTGGCGTTTTGTAACGCGCCAGCCAGTATTGCCACGCACGCAATGAGGCGTAACCGACCAGCAACACGGGTCCCCACGACGCACCGACGATAAACCAGAACATTGGCGCGAGATAAAAACGGAAGTTGATCCATACCAGCGCGTTTTGCAGCTCGCGCAGAAACTCGCGCTCGTCGCAGCCTGGCGGCACGCCGTGGATCAGCGTCAGCTCATTCGCCATTGCCGTGTGGGCATGTGCGTCATTGCGCGCTGCCGCTTTCAGATAGGCGTGATAGTGCAGCCGCACTTTACCCGCGCCGATACACAACACGCCGAGCAAAATCCACACCACCAGCAGCGGAACATTGAAAAACAGCCCATACAATGCGCGCAAAATCAGGAAGGTGACCAGCATCGCCAGCGCGGTCATCAGCAACGTTCTGAACATCGAGTAGTGTTTTACCCGCCGGAACAGCACTTCCATCCGATGATCCAGTTGCCAGTGCTCGCCCAGTTTAAACAGCCGTTCTGCTGCTAATACCAGCAACAGGGTGAATAACGTCATGGCATCTCCTTTTCTGACATACCGGCAACCAGCGCACGAAATCTCGCCCAATCAAAAGCCGGCCCGGGATCGGTCTTGCGTTCGGGGGCGATATCGCTATGCCCGGTCATATTGTCGGCAATCGACGGGTAAAGCTCAATCACCGTTCGTGTCACCGCCGCCAGCTGGCGGTATTGCGCATCGGTATAAGGCAGATGATCGGTGCCCTCAAGCTCGATACCAATGGAAAAGTCGTTACAGCGTTCCCGCCCATGATACGAAGAGACGCCCGCATGCCAGGCGCGTTTATCAAAAGGCACATACTGCACAATCTCGCCATCACGGCGAATCAGGCAGTGTGCGGAAACGCGCAGATGAACAATCTCTTCGAAGAACGGATCGGCGCTGGCATCCAGCGTGCCGGTGAACAGCGCGTCTATCCACGGGCCGCCAAATTTACCGGGGGGCAAGCTAATATTATGTACCACCAGTAATGAAGGCTGTTCATCGTCCGGGCGGCAATCAAAATGGGGAGACGGCACATGCCGCGCCTCAACCAGCCAGCCCTTGCGTAACTGCATAAGGAACTCCTTATAGAGGATGGTGCTGAAACACGCTTCAGAGTAGCATGTTTGCACTGTGTCCCGTAATGGCGTTGCCAGCAGGACATCACCTAACTTTGTGATTCGTTACCTTTTTTGGAGTTTATCATGCCGCCTCGCCGCTATAACCCCGATCACCGACGTGACGCGCTGCTCGAACGCATCGAGCTGGATATCCCCGCCGCCGTGGCTCAGGCCCTGCGTGAAGACCTGGGTGGAGAAGTCGATGCAAATAACGACATTACCGCGCAATTGTTACCGCCAGAGAACCGCTCTCATGCGGTGATCATCACCCGTGAAGACGGCGTATTCTGCGGCAAACGCTGGGTTGAAGAGGTCTTTATTCAACTGGCGGGCGATGATGTCGCCATCACCTGGCATGTCGCGGATGGCGACGTGATTCACGCTAACCAGCCGCTATTTGAGCTTGAAGGCCCTTCGCGCGTGTTGTTGACCGGCGAGCGTACCGCGCTCAATTTTGTCCAGACACTTTCCGGTGTCGCCAGTGAAGTACGCCGCTATGTGGATCTACTCAGCGGTACTAAAACACAGCTGCTGGATACCCGCAAAACGCTGCCGGGGCTGCGCACCGCCCTGAAATACGCGGTTCTATGCGGTGGCGGCGCGAACCACCGGCTGGGTCTATCCGATGCATTCCTCATCAAAGAGAACCACATTATCGCTGCGGGTTCTGTACGTAAGGCTGTTGAGCAAGCCTTCTGGATGCATCCGGATGTGCCGGTTGAAGTCGAGGTGGAATCGCTGGAAGAGCTGGATGACGCCCTGAAAGCCGGCGCGGACATCATCATGCTGGATAACTTCGCCACTGAACAAATGCGCGAAGCCGTGAAGCGTACCCATGGTCAGGCACGGCTGGAAGTTTCCGGCAACGTGACGCAGGAAACCCTGCGCGAATACGCCGAAACCGGTGTTGATTACATCTCGGTCGGGGCACTCACCAAACATGTTCGCGCGCTCGACCTGTCAATGCGCTTTCGTTAGTCCTCACTTTTGAACGGGCCACAGGCCCGTTTTTTTTGCGTGCTAACTCGCACCTTTTTTGTTGTGAACTGCAATTTCATCAACAACGCTGGAAGCCTCTTTCCCACTCTTCTTTTTGCGTCTCGCCAGCCAGTCCAGGGGCTGACAGAGTAGCGGCTCAAAACAAGGAGCCGTTTATGAACAGACAGCAAGGATTCACCTTAATTGAGCTGATGGTGGTTATTGGCATCATTGCCATTTTGAGCGCTATCGGTATTCCTGCCTACCAAAACTACCTGCGTAAAGCCGCGCTAACCGACATGCTGCAAGCCTATGTTCCCTATCGCACCGCAATCGAGTTATGCGCGCTGGAGCGCGGTGGCCTAGATACCTGCGATGCCAGCAGTAATGGCATCCCCGCGCCGACAACCACGCGATATGTTTCTGCCATGAGCGTTGCAAAAGGCATCGTCACGCTGACCGGGCAAGAGAGCCTGAACGGGCTGAGTGTGGTCATGACGCCACAGTGGAACAGTGCCGAGGGTATGCAGGGTTGGACGCGCACATGCAATACGCAAGCGGATAGCGCACTGCAACAGGCTTGCGAAGATGTTTTCCGTACCGGACGCTAAGGAGCAGCAATGAAAGAGGACAAACTTATCGCGCTCTGCCAGCGCCACAATGCGGTTGTGCTCAATAACGAAATCGATGTGCTCACTATTGCCGTTGTGGATAGCCCCAGCACAGAGCTGATGGAATCGCTGCAATTCGCGGTGCAAAAACGCATCGATATCCGCTGCTGGACACCGGAACAGATGGATAAGCACCAGCAGGTAACCGCTCAGCCCCCAGTACCGGTAATACAAGAGCCCAAAGAAGAGAGCGGCTCTGCGGTAGAAATTTTAAACCACACGCTGCAACAGGCACTGATGCTACGCGCTTCCGACATCCATTTTGAGCCCGGCGAAACCCAGTATGTCATTCGCCTGCGTGTTGACGGGGTACTGCATGCTTTAACGCCGCTCCCCGGCACACTTGCCAGCACCCTGACAGCAAGGCTAAAAGTGCTCGGTAATCTTGATATCGCCGAACGACGTCTCCCGCAGGATGGACAGTTCAATGTCGAGTTGTCAGGGCAGTCTGTTTCGTTTCGTATCGCAACCCTGCCCTGCCGCCACGGCGAAAAAGTCGTCTTACGGCTTTTGCACCAGGTTAACCAGGCGCTGGAGATCGCCGCCCTTGGTATGACGGAAACGCAAATGGCGCTCTTTAATAACGCGCTGGCGCAACCACAGGGGCTGTTGCTGGTCACCGGGCCTACCGGCAGTGGTAAAACAGTGACGCTATACAGCGCACTTCAGGCGCGTAACAAACAGGAGGTCAACATCTGTAGCGTTGAAGATCCGGTCGAGATCCCGCTGAACGGTTTGAATCAGACGCAGATTAACCCGCGTGCCGGGTTGACCTTTCAAAGTGTGCTGCGCGCCTTACTGCGCCAGGATCCCGATATCATCATGGTCGGTGAAATCCGCGATGGCGAAACGGCGGAAATCGCCATCAAAGCCGCACAAACCGGCCACCTGGTGCTGTCGACATTACACACCAACTCGACCAGCGAAACGCTGGTGCGCATTCAGCAAATGGGGGTTGCGCGCTGGATGATCTCTTCCGCGCTTTCGTTGGTTGTCGCGCAGCGGCTGGTGAGAAAACTGTGCCCGCATTGCCGCAAGCTGGGAGTGGAAAACAACCATTTGCCCGACAATCTGTGGCCGCGCCCGCTGCCTCGCTGGCGCGCCGAAGGTTGTGAGCAGTGCTATCACGGTTTCTATGGACGCGTCGCGTTATTCGAAGTACTCGCCATCACCCCGGACGTTCGCCAGGCCATCGCCAGCGATCTCAGCGCGGATGAGATCGAACAGCGGGCACGCGCAGGGGGGATGACTACCCTTTTTCAGCATGGCTGCCTCGCCGTTGAACAAGGGCTGACCACGTTCGAGGAGCTGGTGCGCATATTGGGTTTCCCTGATGGCAAGTAAACAACTCTGGCAATGGTCCGGGCTCGAAAAAAGCGGTGAACTGCAAAGTGGGTTGTTCTGGAGCGAAAACCGCACCAGCACACTGTTGCTGTTGAACCAACAGCAAATTCATCCGCTTGCGATAAAGCGCTGCGTCATACGGCGCGCACTCTGGAAGCCGGAACACAGCAGCCAGTTACTTCATCAACTGGCAACTTTACTGCGGGCAGGACTCACGTTGCCGGAAGGGTTACAACTTCTGGCTGAACAGCACCCTGCAAAGCAATGGCGCGCATTGTTACATCATCTGGCACAAGCGCTGGAGCAGGGTGAAACCTTCTCCGCTGCGCTGCGCCAATGGCCAGAGGTGTTTCCACCGCTCTGGCTGGCGATGATTCGCACCGGTGAATTAACCGGCAAGCTGGATGAGTGCTGCTTTAAACTCGCCAGCCAGCAAAAAGCGCAGCGAGAGTTAACACTGAAAGTGAAAAAAGCGCTGCGCTATCCGTTAATCATCCTCGCACTGACTGCCGTCGTGGTGCTGGCCATGATCTATCTGGTACTACCGGAATTCACCGCCATTTACCGGACATTCAATACCCCGCTGCCGATGCTGACGCGAGGTGTCATTGCGGGTGCTGCGATCATGCAGCAAGCGGCACTGCCCTTAATGGTGTGCGCATTATTAACAGGTGGTGTTTTACGGATGCTGCGCAACCATACAGGCTGGCAACGCCATCGGCAGCGGTTACTACTGGCAAGCCCGATCATTGGCCCGCTGGTTCGTGGCCAGCGCCTGAGCCAGATATTTACCGTCCTGGCACTGACGCAGCGTGCGGGGATCGCGTTTTTGCAAGGGCTGGAGAGCGTACGGGAAACTCTCTCCTGCCCTTACTGGCAGGCGGTGCTGCAACGCGCGCATCAGGAAATTACTCAGGGTGCGGCTATTTCGGCAGCGTTACAACAGAGTGATGAATTCCCACCATTGTGCATTCAGTTGGTTCGCACAGGGGAAGTTTCTGGCGCGCTGGACAGCATGCTGGAGAATCTGGCCCGGCATCATAGCGAACAAACCCAGCGTCAGGCTGATGGTCTGGCCGCAGTGCTGGAACCGCTCTTACTGGTGGTTACTGGGCTTATTATCGGGGTATTAGTTGTGGCAATGTATTTGCCCATCTTTCATCTGGGAGATGCGATGAGTGGTGGCGGATAATGCAGGCGCAACGCTGTGCGCCTGCAAACTCGTCAGAGGCTATTGAAAACGCGGTTTTCCTGCTCCTGAACGCGGATAAAGGTGGTGCGTTTGGTCAGCTCTTTCAGGCGGGAAGCGCCAACATAAGTACAGGCTGAACGCAAACCACCGAGGATATCGCGTGCGGTATTTTCCACCGGGCCACGCAGCGTCAGCTTCACGGTTTTGCCTTCCGCCGCGCGGTAACCTGCAACACCACCAACGTGGCGATTCATGGCGGATTCGGAGCTCATGCCATAGAAAAGCATGTATTTCTCACCGTTTTCTTCAACGATGGTTCCACCGCTCTCTTCATGACCCGCCAGCATACCGCCGAGCATAACGAAATCCGCGCCGCCGCCGAAAGCTTTCGCCACATCGCCAGGTACGGTACAGCCACCGTCACTGACAATCTGCCCCCCGAGGCCGTGAGCCGCATCGGCACACTCGATCACCGCAGACAACTGAGGGTAACCGACGCCGGTTTTTACGCGAGTGGTGCACACAGAACCCGGGCCGATACCCACTTTCACGATGTCGGCGCCGGAAAGAATCAGCTCCTCACACATTTCACCCGTGACGACGTTACCGGCACAGATAGTTTTATTCGGCCAGGCTTCACGTGCTTTAGCAACGAACTGCACGAAATGTTCTGAGTAACCGTTCGCCACATCGATGCAGACAAAATTCAGATCTGCATGTAACGCGAGGATCTGTTTGGTTTTTTCGAAATCGGCATCGGATGTGCCAGTAGAAACCATCACATGACGCAGCACATCAGCAGACTCACGCTGAATAAAGGCTTTCCAGTCTTCAACAGAGTAGTGTTTGTGTACAGCGGTAAGAATATCGAAGGACGCCAACGCTTTCGCCATCGCAAACGTGCCAACGGTATCCATATTGGCAGCGATAACGGGTACGCCGGACCAGTTCATCCCGGAATGTTTAAATGTGAATTTGCGCTCCAGTTCAACATCGGAACGGCTTTTGAGGGTAGAACGTTTAGGGCGGATAAGAACGTCTTTGAAACCTAATTTCAGATCTTCTTCAATACGCATGTGTGCAGATTCCTGGGGTTAATGGCGACATGACAAACTCACAACTCCAGTGACGCTATCATACGCGCTAATAAGGACCGTGCAAGACTGCGAAATTCTCTTTTTTTACGCTACAATCCTATAAATTTACCTGGTGAACAGGCAAGTTTGGGTTAATTGATTTCATTGTCGCTTGCTTTAATCACAACCAACTGAATAATTTAATAATTATATTAGCACTTTTGCGTTTTTCTCTTATCAGAGACGGCAAAATACCGTTACGAAAGCAGGAAAAAAGACGCAGAGTGGTGAATGGCAGGCTATTTTAGGACTAAGCGTTATGGGGTATACGGTCGCGTTAACTGGCGGCATCGGCAGCGGTAAAAGCACCGTGGCAAATGCCTTTGCTGCATTGGGTGTTAATGTTATCGACGCGGATATTATCGCACGTCAGGTTGTGGAACCCGGAACCGAAGCATTACGCGCCATTGTCGGACATTTCGGCGCTGAAATGCTGCTTAAGGACGGATCACTGAATCGTCGTTTGTTGCGCGAACATATTTTTGCATCCCCAGCCGATAAAGCATGGCTAAACGGTTTGCTCCACCCGCTTATTCAAAAACTGACCCGGCACCAGATTGCGCAAGCGACGTCACCTTATGTACTGTGGGTTGTTCCGTTGCTGGTGGAAAACCAGCTTTATGATAAAGCCGATCGCGTTTTAGTCGTCGACGTCCCGGTTGAGACACAAATTTTACGCACCATGCAGCGCGATGGCGTGAGCCGAGAACATGCAGAAAAAATTCTCACGGCTCAGGCCACGCGTGAAGCGCGACTTGCCATCGCGGATGATGTTATTGACAATAATGGCGCACCAGATGCGATAGCATCGGATGTTGCCCGCCTGCATGCAGCCTATCTACGTTATGCTTCGCAGGCCGTATCACAGGAAAAACCGTAATGCACACCCACATCCTTTTTGAACATCCGCTTAATGAAAAGATGCGTACCTGGCTGCGCGTTGAGTTTTTACTGCAACAACTTTCGGTTCATTTACCGGTGAGCGATCACGCAGACGCGCTGCACTTTTTCCGCAACGTAGGTGAATTGCTGGATGTGTTTGAGCGGGGCGATACCCGCACTGAATTACTGAAAGAGCTGGAACGTCAGCAACGTAAACTGCGCGCCTGGAGCGAAGTGCCCGGCGTTGATCTCAATCGTATTGAGGCTATCCGCCAGCAGTTGAAAGAGAGCGGCGCTGTGTTGATGACCGCACCACGCATCGGTCAGTTATTACGTGAAGATCGCCTGATTGGGCTGGTGCGCCAGCGCCTGAGTATCCCCGGCGGATGTTGTAGTTTCGATTTGCCCACGTTGCATATGTGGCTGCACTTACCGCAAGAACAGCGCGATGCGCAAATCGAAATATGGCTTGCAAGCCTTGAACCGCTGCGCGCAACGCTATCGCTGATCCTTGATCTTATTCGCAACGCTGCACCATTTCGTCGCCAGACCAGCCTGAATGGTTTTTACCAGGATAATGGCGAAGATGCCGACCTGCTGCGCCTGCAATTGCCTTTGAAAGAGCGTTTATATCCACAAATTTCCGGCCATAAGAGCCGCTTTGCTATACGTTTTATGCCCCTCGACAGCGAAAACGGCCTGGTACCGGAGCGGCTGGATTTTGAACTGGCCTGCTGTTAAGGAGTTCTGTAATGACTGAAGCTACGATGGTTAACTGCCCAACCTGCGGCAAATCTGTGGTCTGGGGTGAAGAAAGCCCGTTTCGCCCCTTCTGCTCCAAACGCTGCCAGCTTATTGACTTAGGCGAATGGGCTGCAGAAGAGAAGCGTATTCCAAGTTCAGGCGATCTCTCCGACAGCGATGACTGGAGTGAAGAGCAGCCGTAATCGCCAACGAACCGGCTGGCGTGTTGCTTAGCGCTGCGCCAGCCTGGTAATAACGGGTTCATTCGCCGGCGGGAAATCTTCCGCATTCAGCTTATCCTGCGCTATCCACTCGCCTGGTTGTCCCTCTTTACCCCAGGGCTGCCCTTCCCAGCGCTCTACCAGCCAGAACCACAACGTGATATGGCGATCCGGGAACTGATATTCCAGCTTATCAAACAGTACCGCTTCAACAGGTGTTATACCCACTTCTTCCTGTAGTTCGCGGATCATGGCCTGCTCAGGGGTTTCACCGGCTTCAATCTTGCCGCCGGGGAATTCCAGTTTATTTGCCATATGCGCATCGGCGGCTCGCCGGGTAATAAAGATTTCTCCTTGCGGATTACGGATGATCCCTACGGCGATGTTGAGTATTTTCATTCTGCAGATCCCATAAAAAAGGCGCAGATATCTGCGCCTTCGTAATTATTATTAACGCGTTATGCCAGACGCCCGTGGCACTGTTTGTATTTTTTACCGGAACCACACGGGCACGGATCGTTGCGCCCTACTTTGCGTTCGCCAGTTTGTGCGGCAAGTTCAGCCGCAGCGGCGGATTCGTCATCCTGGTGGCTCAGTTGCTGCATCTGCGCCAGACGTTCAGCTTCCTGACGGCGCTGCTGCTCCATCTCTTCCACTTCTTCCGGCATACGCACCTGTACCTTACTCAGCGTGCTGATGACTTCGTATTTCAGCGACTCCAGCATCGCAGCAAACATGGCGAAAGATTCACGCTTATATTCCTGCTTCGGATCTTTTTGCGCATAGCCACGCAGGTGGATACCCTGACGCAGATAATCCATCGCCGCCAGGTGCTCTTTCCACAAGGAATCAAGCGTTTGCAGCATTACGCCTTTTTCGAAGTGACGCATCATCTCTGCGCCAACAACTTCCTCTTTGCGCTGATAGGTTTCAACCGCGCTTTGCAGAATACGTTCACGCAGCGTTTCTTCATGCAGATCCGGCTCTTTATCCAGCCATTCTGCGATCGGCAGGTCGAGGTCGAAGTCGTTTTTCAGACGTTCCTGCAGACCAGGAACATCCCACATCTCTTCCAGAGACTGCGGCGGAATATGACCATCAATAGTCGCTTTAAAGACATCTTCACGAATGCTGGTAATCGTTTCGCTAACATCAGATATGTCCAGCAATTCGTTACGCTGGGTGTAAATCGCGCGACGCTGATCGTTGGCCACATCATCGTATTCCAGCAGCTGCTTACGAATGTCAAAGTTGCGGCTTTCCACTTTACGCTGGGCGTTGGCAATGGCTTTGGTGACCCACGGGTGTTCAATCGCTTCGCCCGGCTTCATCCCCAGCTTACGCATCATGCCGGAAACACGGTCGGAGGCAAAAATACGCATCAGCGCATCTTCCATGGAGAGGTAGAAACGGGAGGAACCCGCATCACCCTGACGACCGGAACGACCACGCAACTGGTTATCGATACGGCGTGATTCGTGACGCTCAGTACCGATAATGTGCAGGCCGCCCGCCGCCAGCACCGCGTCGTGACGCACCTGCCAGTCGGCTTTCACTTTGGCGATTTGCTCAGGCGTTGGATCTTCGATCTCAGCCAGCTCAGCCTGCCAGCTCCCGCCCAGCACGATATCCGTACCACGACCGGCCATGTTCGTCGCAATGGTCACCGCACCGGTGTATCCCGCTTGCGCCACGATATCTGCTTCTTTGGCGTGGAATTTGGCGTTCAGAACGTTGTGCTTGATGCCCGCTTTTGTCAGCTCATTGGACACAACTTCTGATTTTTCGATGGAGATAGTCCCCACCAGCACTGGCTGTCCTTTAGCCGTACGCTCTTTAATGTCTTCGATAATCGCCTGAATTTTTTCCGCTTCAGTCATATAGACCAGATCCGGCATATCTTTACGGATCATTGGGCGGTTAGTCGGAACGACAACGGTATCCAGTTTATAGATTGAACTGAATTCGAACGCTTCGGTATCCGCAGTACCGGTCATCCCGGCGAGTTTTTCATACAGGCGGAAATAGTTCTGGAAGGTGATCGAAGCCAGAGTCTGGTTTTCATTCTGGATTTCCACGCCTTCTTTGGCTTCAACGGCCTGGTGCAGACCATCGGACCAGCGACGTCCCTGCATGGTACGCCCGGTGTGTTCGTCAACGATAATGACTTCACCATCTTTAACGATGTAGTCAACATCGCGGGTAAACAGCGCGTGGGCACGCAGAGCAGCAGTGACGTGGTGCATCAGCATGATATTCGCAGGAGAGTAGAGCGACTCGCCCTCTTCCATGATGCCTTCTTTCACCAGCAGCTCTTCAATCAGCACCAGACCACGCTCGGTCAGGGTAACCTGACGCGCTTTCTCGTCTACGGAGAAGTGGCCTTCACCCTGGAAAGTGTCAGAATCTTCTTTCTCCTGACGAATCAGATGCGGGATGATTTTGTTCACTTTTTTATACAGATCGGAGCTGTCTTCCGCCGGACCAGAGATGATCAGCGGAGTACGCGCTTCATCGATCAGGATGGAGTCGACCTCATCCACCAGTGCGTAGTGCAGTTTACGTTGCACGCGTTCTTCAGGGCTGAACGCCATGTTATCGCGCAGGTAATCGAAGCCATATTCGTTGTTTGTACCGTAAGTAATGTCAGCGGCGTAGGCTTCGCGCTTAGCGACAGACGGCATGCCCGGCAGGTTGATGCCAACGCTCAGGCCGAGGAATTCAAACAGTGGACGGTTATTTTCGGCGTCACGTTGCGCCAGATAGTCGTTCACCGTTACGACGTGCACGCCTTTACCGCTCAGGGCGTTCAGGTAGGCCGGCAATGTTGCGGTTAATGTTTTACCTTCACCGGTACGCATCTCTGCAATACAGCGATCGTTAAGCACCATACCGCCCAGCAGCTGCACGTCGAAATGGCGCATGCCGAACACGCGTTTACTCGCTTCTCGCACGACGGCGAACGCTTCTGGCAGCAGGCTATCTACGCTCTCGCCTTTTTCCAGACGCGCGCGAAACTCAGCAGTTTTACCTTTCAGCTCGTCATCGCTGAGCTGCTCCATGGCCGGTTCCATGGCGTTAATCTGGGCAACAGTTTTACGCATGCGACGCAGCGTACGATCGTTACGACTACCGAATACTTTAGTTAACAAATTGGTAAGCATAATAAAAATCTCAAGCGCCCCGTTTTACGGAGCTAAAAAATGGATAAAAAGACTCGTTTTTTAGCTGAGACGCTGAGGCCCGGCGCGGATACCTTGTACCTGGCTTATCCAGGTGGAAACGCGAAACGCGGTATGCGGTACGAAGGTGGTTTGGGCTGCAAGACGAACAATTGCTGGCGGCTTACTTTCCAGCGTCAGCAGCGCGCTGAGCGTGTCCAGCAAAGCAAGATGGTGTGCCTGAATCGGCAACGGCTCTTTCGTTGCCACCGGCAGCGCTTGCGGTGCCATGGCGAACGAAAGGTGGCGAATAACGGTGCGAATGGCATGTTGGTGCCAGTAGTCGACGGTAAAATTCGGACGACGTTTGGCTTCCAGCAAGGCAAAGCTGCTGAAATTGACCGCGCTGGCGTTATCGTGATTGCGGGTCGTTTCGCGTGCTGGCTGAGCGGTTTCTGTATTGCAGGCAAGTGCAGGCAAACCAAAACTCGCCGCGACCATCCCTAATAAGAGATGCGGCCAGAAATAGCGTCTGCCAAATTGTCGCCAGCGCGTCAGTATTCCGCTCACTTGCTCCACCCGAAAATCACACCTGTCTCAAAATGCGTCAGTGTATGTCGTTTTGCGCCCCAAATTTTACCACTAAAGCCATCACGCCACAGCAGTATTCGGGCATAGCAAGGCAGAAAACTGGACAGGAAAGCAGCAGTCGCGCTAAAAAAAGCGGGAGAAAGGTTTTGAATTTAATTCGCGCACCGGCGTTTTTGATGAAATGCACAAATAAAAACGACTGGTTTCCCTGACCGGAGAGAGTGCCAGGTTAACCAGTCGATTTTGAGGTTATGGCGTTACGCCAGAACCATTGACGGGGCTTTGAATGCCAGCGGCAGTTCTGCTTCGTCTTCGAAAGTCACATATTCCCAGGCTTCCTGTTTCGCCAGAACAGCCTGCAACAGTTTATTATTCAGCGCATGACCAGATTTATAAGCGGTAAATGCACCAATAATATTGTGACCACACATGAACAGATCGCCAATTGCATCCAGCATTTTGTGGCGAACAAATTCATCTTCGAAACGCAGGCCGTCTTCGTTCAGTACGCGATAATCATCAACTACGATGGCACAATCGAAGCTACCGCCCAGGCACAGTCCACGAGACTGGAGGTATTCGATATCACGCATGAAACCGAAAGTACGCGCGCGACTAATCTGGCGCATAAACGCGTCGGCAGAGAAGTTCATTGCGTAACGTTGCGTACTGGCATCAATTGCCGGATGGTTAAAGTCGATGGTGAAGTCGAGTGTGAAACCGTTATGCGGTTTGAACTCAGCCCACTTGTCACCGTCTTCAACGCGCACCGTTTCTTTGATGCGAACAAATTTTTTGGCGCTGTTCAGCTCTTCGAGCCCTGCATCCAGCAGCAGGTAAACGAATGGTGCTGCACTGCCATCCATAATCGGAATTTCCGGCGCGTCAACTTCGACAATAATGTTGTCGATGCCTAAACCCGCCAGAGCAGCATTCAAGTGCTCAACGGTTGAAATCCGCACGTCATGCTCGTTGACCAGACAAGTACAGAGCATTGTATCACGCACAGATTTAGCATCAGCCGGGAAGTCTACCGGTGGATTTAAGTCAGTGCGACGATAGATGACCCCGGTATTTGCCGGCGCAGGGCGCAACGTCAGTGTGACTTTTTTGCCGGTATGTAAACCGACACCAGTCGCCTGAACGATACGTTTAAGTGTCCTTTGTTTGATCATCGTATAATCTCGCCTAATTACCAATCCATCCAAATTGTATAACACAATCGGACGGCCAGTTTAGCACAAAGAGCGACGAAGCCCAACTTCCAGCAAATTCTTAATCGGCTTGTTTACGCAAAAACGCTGGAATATCCAGATAATCAGGCTCTTTGGTGGTCTGCGGCGTATTGTCGTTAACCACTTTCGCTGGTTTCTGCTCCTGCTGCATCGGCTGCATGCCGTGCTGCTGATAGCGATCCATTACCGGCTGCTGCGCTTGTTTATTGGTGACCAGGGTAATTTCCGGACGCTTGTCCATACCGATACCGGTCGCAACAACAGTGACACGCAGTTCGTCATTCATATCCGGGTCAAGGGAAGTACCGATAACCACGGTTGCGTTATCCGATGCAAACGCACGGATAGTGTTACCCACAGTCTCGAACTCATCCAGACGCAGGTCAAAGCCCGCCGTAATGTTAACCAGCACGCCTCGCGCACCAGACAGATCGATATCTTCCAGCAGCGGGCTGGAAATCGCCATTTCGGCCGCTTCTTCCGCGCGATCTTCGCCGCTAGCAACGCCGGAACCCATCATCGCGTAGCCCATTTCGGACATCACAGTGCGCACGTCAGCAAAGTCGACGTTCATCAGACCCGGGCGCGTAATCAGCTCGGCAATACCCTGTACTGCGCCTTTCAGAACATCGTTCGCCGCGCCAAATGCGTCCAGCAAAGAAATACCACGACCCAGCACTTTCAGCAGTTTGTCGTTAGGGATGGTAATCAGCGAGTCCACATGCTTGGACAGCTCAGTAATCCCCTGCTCCGCAAATGCCATACGCTTCTTGCCTTCAAAATTGAAAGGCTTGGTCACGACAGCAACGGTCAGGATACCCAGATCTTTTGCAACTTCAGCCACTACAGGTGCCGCACCGGTACCGGTACCGCCGCCCATTCCCGCTGCGATAAAGACCATGTCAGCACCTTCCAGCGCAGCGCGTAGCGCTTCACGATCCTCTTCCGCCGCGTTACGGCCAACTTCAGGGTTTGCCCCAGCGCCCAGACCTTTGGTGATACCACCACCGATCTGAATGGTTTGCCCCACCGCTGTTTTACGCAACGCCTGCGCGTCGGTATTCACCGCGAAGAACTCAACCCCTTCGATGCGCTCGCGCACCATATGCTCTACGGCGTTACCGCCGCCGCCACCGACGCCGATGACTTTAATCACCGCGTCGTTGGTTAATTCCATCGGTTCAAACATAATCTCTCTCCGTTGTGCCTGTCGCCTGAAACCGCTAATTCTCTACGGTCTCTGAAAAAAATTAAAACTCTTTTCGCAGCCAGCTGTTGATTCTTTTGAACCACGAACCCACTGACACGCGTTTTTCAACTTCTGCTTCACCACTTAAATGGGTCTCTTTCCCGTAGTGCAGCAGCCCCACCGCCGTTGAATAATACGGCTCCTGGGCGTAATCCGTTAAGCCAGTAATATTGAGCGGCGCACCAATACGCACCTGTGTATGGAACACGCGCTGCGCGCAGGCCGCCAGGCCTTCCATTTGCGCAGCACCGCCAGTCAACACAATCCCCGCCGCCAGATGATGCTTCACACCTTGTTGGCGAAGCTGTTCTTGTAACTGCAAAATTTCGTCGTTCACCAGGTTGAGCAGCTCGGTGTAGCGCGGCTCGATAACGTCTGCCAGCGTCTGACGCTGCAGGCTACGCGGCGGACGGCCGCCGACACTCGGCACCTCAACGCTCTCGTCTTTGCCAACCAGCGACCCCAGCGCACAACCATGGCGAACTTTAATCGCCTCTGCATCGCTCGGCGGTGTACCAAAGGCATAGGCAATGTCGCTGGTTACCACGTTCCCGGCATAAGGGATAACTTTGGTATGACGCAGCGCACCGCCGGTATAAACCGCCATGTCCATTGTACCACCGCCGATGTCGACAACGCAGACACCCAGCTCACGTTCATCTTCAGTCAGCACGGAGTAGCTGGAAGCCAGTCCGGCAAAAATAAGTTGGTCAACTTTCAAACCACATCGTTCAACGGCTTTAACGATGTTTTTCGCCATGTCGTTATGGCAAGTAATCAAATGCACTTTCGCCTGCATGCGTACGCCGGACAGACCTACCGGGTTTTTGATCCCTTCCTGGTAATCGATAGCGTACTCCTGCGGAATCACATGTAAAACACGGTGTTCATCGCGCACGCGTACCGATTTAGCCGTATGCACCACGTTTTCCACATCTTCCTGCGTAACTTCTTCTTCCGAAATCGGCACCATACCAATTTCGTTCTGGCAGCTAATATGTTTCCCCGAGAGCGCAAGGTAGACCGATGAAATCTGGCAATCGGCCATCAATTCAGCCTGATCGATAGCGCGCTGAACGCATTTCACCACCGATTCCAGATCGTTCACTCCGCCTTTATCCATCCCACGAGACGGACAACTGCCTACGCCAATGATATTCACAATACCGTCGGGCAGAACTTCCCCTACTAAAGCGGCGACCTTCGCGGTGCCAATCTCCAGTCCTACTACCAGTTTTCTGTCCGTCGCCTTGATCATTGTTGCTCTGCCTGTGCCTGATTCTGTTGTGCCTGATTTTGCTGCTGATTCGGTTCCTGAACAGGGGCCGCTTTCCAGCCTACGGCCGCACCTGAGTCATAGCGTAAATCCACGTAGCTAATCTCTTTGCCATCCGTTTGCGCCTGTTGCTGGAGCACCGGGTAGAGTTCCACAAAGCGCGCCAGACGTTTCATCGTATCGCCACGGCCCAGATTAAGCTTGATGTCATTGCTGAGCGTTACTTGCCATGAACGCCGCGCGGTCATCGCCGCCTCTTTTAACGTGAATTTATCCTTTGCCAGCACTTGCCCCATGTCACGGTAGCCCTGTAATACTTCGCTTTCGCTTCCTTCAGGGCCGTACAACATCGGTAAAACCTGTTTACTAGTACGTTCGGCCGGCACGCTAAATGCGTTGCCGTCCACATCGACCATATGTTGATCATTCCACCGTGCAATGGGCACATATTCAACCAGATGAATCTTCAATTCGTCTGGCCACTGTTTTCTGACGCTCGCCTGCTTGATCCAGGGCAGACGTTCTATCTGGCTTTGAATGATATTAACGTCCTGCGTCATAAACGTGCCGGGCGCGCCCAACGCCAAAATAGACTGGCGAATATCATCGTTGCGGGTGTAATGGCGATCGCCTGTCAACACCAGCTTTGATAACGGCAAACGCTGCGCGTCGTCCATCCAGCCCAGTACCACCCAGCCACTCACCAACACAGTGCACAGCACCGTCAGCAGGAATACGATACCTGCAAGACGCGTTCCATTGTTGCGGCGGGAGATTTTAACAGCCTCCGCTTCGCGGTTTCGCGTGTTCAGCGCAGCCTGTGACATATCACTCCGCCAATTCCAGAATGCGAACAACTAACTGGGAGAAACTCAGCCCCGCCTGACGTGCCGCCATCGGCACCAGACTATGGCTGGTCATTCCTGGCGACGTGTTCGCTTCCAGCAAATAAAACTGTCCATCGCTGTCCAGCATGACATCAATACGGCCCCAGCCACGACAGCCTAAAATTTGCCAGGCTTCACGCGCCAGGGCTTGTAATGCTGCTTCATTGTCCGCTTCCAGACCTGATGGGCAAAAATACTTCGTCTCATCAGAGAGATATTTCGCCTCATAATCATAGAAGATTCCCGCCGGTTGAATACGAATCGACGGTAAAATTTCATTTCCAAGCAATGCGACGGTAAATTCCGGCCCACAGAGCCATTTTTCGATCAGAACTTCATCATCATGTTGAAATGCAAGCGCTAACGCTGCATGCAGTTCTTCTTTTTTATCGACCTTTGACATCCCGACGCTTGAGCCTTCGCGGCTGGGCTTGACAATAACAGGTAACCCCAGCACCTCAATCCGTTGAATATCAATAGTTTTCAGGCCTGATTCAAATTCGCTGCGCGTCAGTGCTACCCACGGCGCGACGGGCAACCCTGCCCCTTGCCACAACAGCTTGCTGCGCCATTTATCCATCGAAATCGCCGAGGCCATCACACCGCTTCCGGTGTAGGGAATATCGGTTAATTCCAGCAGCCCCTGCAGAGTACCATCTTCGCCGCCGCGGCCATGCAGGGCGATAAACGCTTTACTGAACCCCATCTCTTTCAGGCGGGTGACATCCACATCGCGCGGATCCACACCATGCGCATCAACACCGCCTTCACGCAAACCTGCCAGCACCGCTGCACCGGAATTAAGCGAAACGTCACGCTCGGCGGAGGTTCCGCCCAGCAGAACCGCTACTTTCTCAGCCACGGCGCTCTTCCTCCACAGTCTGCGGTTTCAGTTTGCTCTCGGCCAGGCTGCGCGCAATCTTCCCGACGTTACCGGCACCCTGGATCAGGATCAGATCGTTACCGGTCAGCACCGGTGCCAGCATCGCGGCAACCTGCGCCGGATCGGACACCAGGATCGGATCGATCTTGCCGCGCCCGCGAATAGTGCGGCACAGAGAACGGCTATCTGCGCCAGGGATCGCTGCTTCGCCCGCCGGATAAACTTCCAGCATCAACAGCGAATCCACCTGGGTCAGCACATTGGCAAAATCGTCATACAGATCGCGAGTACGCGTGTAACGGTGCGGCTGAAACAGCATCACCAGGTTTTTATCCGGCCAGCCTGCACGCGCCGCTTTGATAGTGGCGTCCACTTCTGTCGGATGGTGACCATAATCGTCAACCAGCATCGCGGTACCGGCTTTACCGTTTACATCTTGCAGCGGGTATTCGCCGAGGAAGTCGAAACGGCGGCCTGTGCCCTGGAAGCTTTCCAGCGCGCGCAGGATCGCGTCATCTTCGATCCCCTCTTCCGTCGCTACCGCAACAGCCGCCGCCGCGTTTAACGCGTTATGGCGACCAGGCGCATTCAGCGTCACGCGCAGTTCCGGTTTATCCTGGCGCACCAGCGTAAAGTGCCCTTGCGGACCAACCTGGCGGTAGTTTTCCACGCGAACATCCGCATCATCGCTAAAGCCGTAGGTCGTAATCTGGCGACCTACACGCGGCAACAGCTCCCGAATCACCGGATCGTCGACGCACATCACCGCACGGCCATAGAACGGCAGGTTGTGCAGGAAGTTGATAAAGGTCGTTTTTAAATTCTCGAAGTCGCCCTGGTAGGTATCCATGTGGTCAGCTTCGATATTGGTGACGATCGCCACCATCGGTTGCAGATGCAGGAACGAGGCATCGCTCTCGTCCGCTTCAGCAATCAGGTAACGGCTGTGCCCCAGGCGCGCATGCACGCCAGCGGCTTTAACCAGGCCGCCATTAACAAAAGTCGGGTCCAGCCCGGCTTCTGCATAAATACTTGCCACCATCGCGGTGGTGGTCGTTTTGCCGTGTGTACCAGCAATGGCGATGCCGTGGCGAAAACGCATTAATTCCGCCAGCATCTCTGCACGGCGAATCACCGGAATGCGCGCTTCATGTGCCGCGACGATTTCCGGGTTATCGGCAGAGATCGCGCTGGAAACTACCACTACGCTCGCATCGCTTACGTTTTCCGGGCGGTGGTTGAAATAAATCGTGGCGCCAAGCGACGTCAATTGCTGCGTAACCGGATTGGGCGCCAAATCGGAGCCGCTAATCTGGTAGCCTTCGTTGGCCAGCACTTCGGCAATACCGCCCATGCCAGCACCGCCAATGCCGATAAAGTGAATGTGCCGGACGCGACGCATCTCGGGCACGATTGAACGCAGTTTCGCCAGTTCTTGTGTATTCATTCTCTAAACGCCATCGACTACTTAAATTTGCGCGACGCAAAAGGCGTCGCCAGTATTTATGCCTGAGCTGCCAGGCTCACTTCGTTTGCCACCCGTTCGGTAGCATCCGGGATCGCTGCCGCGCGCGCGCGTTCGGCCATCTCCAGTAATACTTCGCGGTTCCAGCCCGCGAGCGTTGCAGCCACCGCATCTACGGTAAATTGCGGTTGCTCCAGAATCTTCGCTGCGCCCGCTTTTTCCAGCGGCAAGGCATTCCAGTACTGCTGCCGGTCTTTGTGCTGGAACGGTACAAACAGCGCCGGTAAACCTGCTGCGGCGATCTCGCTAACCGTCAACGCCCCAGAGCGGCACACCACCACATCCGCCCACGCATAGGCTTGTGCCATATCGTCAATAAATTCAGTAACTTTATGCTGAGGTTCGCCAGCGCTTGCATAAGCTCGCTCAACCTCCTGCTGGGCACCTTTCCCGCTCTGATGCCAGATAGTGACCGCGGCTCCTAACTTTGCCGCAACCTGCGGCATCGTCTGGTTAAGTACGCGCGCGCCTTGCGAACCACCAACAACCAGCACCCGCACCGGGCCTTCGCGACCGGGCAAGCGTTGCTGCGGCAGCGGCAGCGCCAACACATCGACACGCACCGGGTTCCCCACCACTTCCGCTGTCGGGAAAGCGCCCGGAAACGCCTGCATCACTTTGGTGGCGATTTTCGCCAGCCATTTGTTGGTCAAACCGGCAATGCCGTTTTGCTCATGCAGCACCACCGGAATACCAAGCGACCAGGCCGCGAGCCCGCCAGGACCGGAAACATAGCCGCCCATCCCCAGCACCACATCAGGCTTAAAGCGTTGCATAATGGCGCGCGCCTGACGCCAGGCATTGAAGATACGCACCGGCGCCAGCAACTGCGCCTTAATACCTTTGCCGCGCAGACCAGAGATGCGGATGAAATCGATCTCAATGCCGTGCTTCGGCACCAGATCAGCCTCCATGCGATCGGCGGTTCCAAGCCAGCGCACTTGCCAGCCCTGATCCATTAAATGGTGCGCGACCGCAAGACCGGGGAACACATGCCCGCCGGTACCGCCCGCCATCACCATTAACCGCTTTGGTTGACCACTCATCACACACCTCGAGTAAACGCCTGGGCTTTCTCCAGACGCGTTTCATAATCTATGCGTAGCAGCAGCGTAATCGCCACTGACATAATTAATAAACTGGAACCACCGTAACTGATAAGCGGCAGCGTTAACCCTTTGGTCGGCAACATACCCGCCGCCGCACCAACGTTAACCAGCGCCTGGAAGCTAAACCAGATACCTATTGAGCAGGCCAGAAAACCAGAAAAACGATGATCGATTTCCAGCGCTTTACGCCCGATAGACATGGCGCGGAAAGCGACGAAGAATACCATTAAAAGTGCCACTACCACACCGATATAACCGAGTTCTTCGCCGATAATGGAGAAGATAAAGTCGGTGTGCGCTTCCGGCAGATACTCAAGTTTCTGAATCGAATTACCTAAGCCCTGGCCCCACAATTCACCGCGGCCAAACGCCATTAATGACTGGGTAAGCTGATAACCGCTACCAAAGGGATCTTCCCACGGGTTCCAGAACGACGTTACGCGGCGAATACGATAAGGTTCGGCAAGGATCAGCAGTACCACTGCGGAAATACCCATCCCGATAATGGCGATGAACTGCCACAACTTCGCCCCCGCCAGGAACAGCATCGCCAGCGTGGTGATAAACAGTACAACCACCGTACCAAGGTCCGGCTGCGCCAGTAACAACACCGCCAGCACCAGGATCACGCCCATCGGTTTTAAGAAGCCGCGCAGGTTGTTTCGCACTTCGTCTACTTTGCGCACCAGGTAGTTCGCCAGATAGCAGAACAGCGACAGCTTGGTGAACTCCGCTGGCTGGAAACGCATCAGCCCGAGGTCAATCCAGCGCGATGCCCCGTTGATCGAACTCCCCACAACCAGCACCACCAGCAGCATGATGATCGCGGCGATCAGCATTGCTGAGCTGTATTTTTGCCAGAAATCCATTGGCAGCCGCAATGTCACCATCGACATACAAAACGCCAGGAACAGATACAGCGCGTGACGCTTGGCAAAGAAGAAGGGATCGTCCGTCAGACGCTGTCCAACTGGCATCGACGCCGACGTCACCATGATAAAGCCAATTGCCGCAAGGCCCAGCGTCAGCCACAGCAGCGTGCGGTCATACATGACCAGGCTATCAGTGTCCTTCTGTCGCGAGCCCATGACCCAGCCTTTTAACGCCGTAAACAACCAGGCCAGGATACTCAATCCTGGCAGGCGCGGCATTCTTGGGCGGGGGAGCGTTAAACGCATCAGCCTAACTCCTGCGCCAGACGGGTAAAGACATCACCCCGTTGTTCGAAATTTTTAAACTGATCGAGGCTGGCGCAAGCGGGTGACAACAGCACCATATCGCCCGGCTGTACACGAGTCGCGATGAGCCGCATGGCCTGATCCATTGTCTCGGTTTGTTCCGCGATTTCCGGGCGCAGCGCCGCCAGCTCCGCGCCGTCACGGCCGAAGCAGTAAAGACGAATACGATCGCCGCTCAGGTAACGCTTCAACGGGGAGAAATCTGCCGATTTCCCGTCACCGCCGAGCAGCAAATGCAGCGTACCCTCGACATGCAGGCCATTCAGCGCCGCTTCGGTGCTACCGACGTTCGTTGCTTTCGAGTCGTTGATCCAGCGCACGCCGTTATGCTCCAGCGCCAGCTGGAAGCGGTGCGCCAGCCCGGTAAATGTCGTCAGCGCTTTCAGACTGCTGGCGCGCGGTAAACCGACGGCATCCGCCAACGCCAGCGCTGCCAGCGCGTTGGTGTAGTTGTGCTGGCCGCTCAGTTTCATCTCAGCCACATTCAGCACTTTCTCACCTTTCACGCGCAGCCAGGTTTCACCCTGTTGGCGGTTTAAGTGGTAATCGCCGACATCAACGCCAAAACTGACACAACGTTCATCCGCGCCGCGTACCGGCATCGTCAATGCGTCATCAGCATTCACGACACACACTTTCGCGTTTTCATAGACGCGCAGCTTGGCAGCACGATATTGCTGCAACCCAAACGGATAGCGATCCATATGATCTTCCGTGACGTTCAGGATGGTGGCCGCCGCCGCGTGCAGGCTGGAGGTGGTTTCCAGCTGGAAGCTGGAAAGCTCCAGCACATAAAGTTCGCGCGCATCGTCGAGGAGCATCAACGCTGGCAGACCGATATTACCGCCGACCCCGACGTTCATCCCGGCAGCTTCGGCCATCTCCCCGACCAGCTTGGTCACGGTACTTTTGCCGTTGGAACCGGTAATCGCGATAACCGGTGCCTGCGCTTCACGGCAAAACAGCTCGATATCGCCAACAATCTCAACGCCAGCATCTGCCGCCGCGCTCAAAGAAGGATGCGCCAGCGCGATGCCCGGGCTCGCAACAACCAGATCGGCGGCCAGCAACCAGTCATCGTTAAGACTACCAAGATGGCGATCCACCGCCTCCGGCAGCTTGTCCAGCCCCGGCGGAGAAACGCGCGTATCCATCACACGCGGTGTGACACCGCGTGCGAGGAAAAAGTCCACGCAGGAAAGGCCTGTGAGACCCAAACCGATGATGACGACTTTTTTACCCTGGTAATCAGCCATGATTAACGTACCTTCAGCGTTGCCAGGCCAATCAGCACCAGCATCAGCGAAATAATCCAGAAGCGCACGATCACGCGCGGTTCCGGCCAGCCTTTCAGTTCATAGTGGTGATGAATCGGCGCCATACGGAAAATACGTTGGCCGCGCAGTTTGAATGAACCAACCTGCAAAATGACCGACAGTGTTTCCACCACAAACACCCCGCCCATGATCACCAGCAGGAACTCCTGCCGCAGCAGCACGGCGATAATGCCCAGCGCGCCGCCCAGCGCCAGTGAACCGACATCGCCCATAAAAACCTGTGCCGGATAGGTGTTAAACCACAAGAACCCTAACCCAGCACCGACAATCGCCGTACAGACAATCACCAGTTCCCCTGCATGACGCAGATAAGGAATGTGCAGATAGTTAGCAAAGTTCATGTTGCCGGTCGCCCACGCCACCAGCGCAAAACCGCCAGCAACGAAGACCGTCGGCATAATCGCCAGGCCATCCAGACCATCCGTCAGGTTGACCGCGTTACCGGTGCCAACAATCACGAAATAAGCCAGCAGAATGTAAAACATACCCAGTTGCGGCATGACATCTTTAAAGAACGGCACCACCAGCTCGGTCGCGGGGGTATCTTTGCCCGCCAGATAGAGCGCAAACGCTACGCCCAGCGCGATAACCGACATCCAGAAATACTTCCAGCGTGCAATCAGGCCTTTGGTGTCTTTGCGCACCACTTTGCGGTAGTCATCGACAAAGCCAATCGCGCCATAACCCACCAACACGACAAGAACACACCAGACGTACGGATTGGATGGGTACGCCCATAGCACAACAGAAACCACAATCGCGGTCAGGATCATGATCCCGCCCATCGTCGGCGTACCGCGTTTGCTGAAGTGCGATTCCGGGCCGTCGTTACGTACAACCTGACCAAAAGAGAGTTTTTGCAAGCGGGCAATCATGCGCGGCCCCATCCACAAGGAGATGAAGAGCGCGGTCAGCAGGCTGACAATGGCGCGAAACGTCAAATAGGAAAAGACGTTAAAGCCGGAATAATATTTGACCAAATGTTCGGCCAGCCACACTAACATGTCCCGTTCTCCTGTAATTCGCGTACCACCTCTTCCATGGCGGAGCTACGTGAACCTTTCACCAAAATAGTAATAATTTTCTGCTCAGCGATGAGCGCCTTTAAGCGCGCTGTCACTGCCGCTTTATCGTTAAAATGCTCGCCTACGCCGCTGGCTTTGCTCAACGCTTTGCTCAACGTGCCGACGCTCAGAACTTTATCAATGCCGACGGCTTTCGCCGCTTCACCGACCTGGATATGACACGCTTCGCTCTCATCACCCAGTTCGGCCATATCGCCAACCACCATCACCCGGTAACCCGGCATTTCGGACAACACATGGGCAGCCGCGGTCATAGAACCAACGTTGGCGTTATAGGTGTCATCCAGCAGCAGTTGGTTTTCACCCAACTGCACCGGGAATAAGCGCCCCGGTACGGCTTTCAGGTTTGCCAGCCCGCGTTTTACCGCGTCCAGGCTTGCGCCAACCGCCATTGCCAGCGCCGTTGCTGCCAGCGAATTGGCGATGTTGTGGCGACCCGGCAGTGGCAGAGTGACATCCACATTGCCGGTTGGGGTTTGCAGCGTGAACTCAGTGCCATGTGAAGTCACATGTACATTCGTCGCGGTAAAATCGCTGTTCGCTGCGTTGGGGGAGAAGCGCCAGACTTTGCGATCGCCAATGATGCTCTGCCAGTTCAGCCAGTCATTATTGTCGGCATTCATAATGGCGATACCGTTAGCGGGCAGACCGGTGTAGATTTCGCCTTTCGCTTTCGCCACACCGGCAAGCGAGCCAAAGCCTTCCAGATGCGCTGCCGCCAGGTTATTGACCAGCGCCGCTTCCGGGCGCGTCAAGCTAACAGTCCAGGCGATTTCGCCCTGGTGGTTCGCCCCCAGTTCAATCACCGCAAACTGGTGCTCTTTGGTCAGGCGCAACAAGGTCATTGGCACGCCAATATCATTGTTAAGATTGCCGGCGGTGTAGAGCGTATTGCCGCATTCGCTGAGAATAGCAGCGGTCATCTCTTTCACTGACGTCTTGCCGGAAGAACCGGTCAGCGCCACCACGCGCGTTGGTACTTGCTGGCGAACCCAGGCAGCCAGTTCGCCAAAGGCCTGGCGGGTGTCCTGCACCACTAACTGCGGCAGGTCGATATCCAGTTTTCGGCTCACCAGCAGCGCGCCCGCGCCCCCTTCTTTCGCTTTGTCAGCGAAGTCGTGAGCATCAAAACGCTCGCCTTTCAGCGCAACAAACAGGCAGCCCGGCGTCAGTTTACGTGTGTCGCTGGTTACCGCCTCAATCACCACATCCTGGCCGTGCAGTTCTGCGTGCAGCGTGCGGGTAAGTTGACTCAGCGTTACGCTAATCATGCTACTACCCCCAGCAAACGCGCCGCGGTGACGCGGTCGGAGTAATCCAGACGGCGTGTACCCACAATCTGATAATCTTCGTGGCCTTTACCGGCCAGCAGCACGACATCGTTCTCTTTGGCTTGCATGATGGCATTGGTCACCGCTTCTGCCCGGCCTTCCACCACGCGAGCCTGACCCGCATCCAGCATGCCCGCGAGGATGTCATTAATAATGGCGCGCGGCTCCTCGGTACGCGGATTGTCGTCCGTCACCACCGGTACATCAGAGAACTGCTCAGCAATCGCGCCCATTAATGGACGTTTGCCTTTATCGCGATCGCCGCCGCAGCCAAACACGCACCACAGTTTGCCAGTGCAGTGCAGACGCGCCGCCTGCAGCGCTTTTTCCAGCGCATCCGGCGTATGGGCATAATCCACCACCACGGTGGGTTTACCCGGCGCGCTGAACACTTCCATACGACCGCAAACTGGTTGCAGACGTGATGCGGTTTTCAGCAGTTCACTCAGCGGGTAACCCAGCGCCAGCAACGTCGCCAGCGCCAGCAGCAGATTACTGACGTTAAACGCACCCATCAGGCGGCTTTCAATTTCACCTTCGCCCCATGAGGAGTCGAAATGGATCGTCGCACCGCTGTCGTGATAATCAACGCTCACGGCTTTCAACCAGCGACCATGACAGTCCGGATTGATATTGTCTTCCATCGATACCGCAACGGCGTCCGGTAATTTGGCCAGCCAGCGACGGCCAACTTCGTCGTCGGCATTAATGATCGCCTGACCATAATGATGAGAAGAGAACAACAGCCATTTCGCGGCTTCGTAGTTCGCCATATCACCGTGATAATCCAGGTGATCGCGGCTTAAATTGGTGAACACGCTGGCGGCAAATTTCAGTGCCGCCACGCGATGCTGTACCAGGCCATGGGAAGAGACTTCCATCGCCGCAAAGGTCGCGTTTTGCGCCGCCAGGCCGGCAATGACATGCTGAACGTCGACAGCAGATCCGGTGGTATTTTCCGTCGGTACGACGTTACCCAACAGACCGTTGCCCACCGTGCCCATCACCGCGCTGGTTTCGCCAAGCAGTTGGCTCCACTGCGCCAGTAACTGTGTGGTGGTGGTCTTACCGTTAGTACCGGTTACGCCGATAAGACGTAATTGCCCGGAAGGCTCACCATAAAAACGACCTGCCAGCGCGGAAAGACGCTCATTCAACTGGCTGAGGTAAATGACCGGAACGCCGTGCATTTCACGAACTTCACCGTCATTCGCTTCATCTTTCGCTTCAGCAATAATGGCAGCAACACCTTGCGCAATCGCCTGCGGGATATATCGACGCCCGTCCGCCTGATGACCGACCACTGCCACAAAAAGATCGCCCGAGGCAGCCACACGGCTGTCGAGTGTCATCTCTCGTAGCGCTCGCGCAGGTAGCATTGGCACCCACGGAGCGAGAAGGTCGCGCAAATTACGATCTGCCACCTGATCCCTCGCCTTGATTAATTACAAATTCACTTTTTTCGCCCGTGGTCAGTGCATCCGGTTCAATGTTCATGGTGCGCAGAACGCCACCCATGATGGCACCAAAGACCGGCGCGGACACGGCGCCACCGTAGTATTTACCCGCTTGCGGATCGTTGATGACCACCACCAGCGCAAAGCGCGGGCGGCTGGCAGGCGCGACGCCAGCGGTGTAAGCAATGTATTTATTGATATAGCGGCCATCGGGGCCGACTTTTTTCGCCGTACCGGTTTTAATCGCGATGCGATAACCCTTGATGGCGGCTTTCACACCACCACCGCCTGGCAGCGCCACGCTCTCCATCATGTGCACCACGGTACGAACAATGGATTCGTTGAAGATGCGTTCGCCCGGAACTGGCGGATCAACTTTGGTGATCGACAGCGGACGGTAGATGCCGTAGCTGCCAATGGTTGCGTAGACTCGCGCTAACTGTAACGGCGTTACCATTAGCCCGTAGCCGAAAGAGAAGGTGGCCCTCTCTATGTCAGACCACCGTTGTTTTTGAGGAAATAAGCCACTGCGTTCCCCGACCATCCCCAAATTGGTCGTTTTTCCCAGGCCAAAACGTGAGTAAGTATCTACTAACGCTGAGGAGGGCATCGCTAACGCCAGCTTAGAAACACCGACGTTACTCGACTTCTGTAAGACCCCGGTGAGGGTTAATTCGCTGTATCGCGCCACGTCTTTGATTTCATGGCCGTTAATACGATAAGGCACCGTGTTCAGCACCGTATTTGGCGTCACTACGCCGCGCTGTAACGCGGTCATAACCACCATCGGTTTCACGGTGGAACCCGGCTCAAATACGTCGGTAATAGCGCGGTTACGCATCGCGTCTTTCGATGTGCCGGTGAAGTTGTTTGGGTTATAGGAAGGACTGTTGGCCATTGCCAGCACTTCGCCGGTGTTCACATCCACCAGCACGGCGCTGCCCGACTCTGCTTTGTTAAACGCTACGGCGTTATTCAGCTCGCGATAGACCAGCGCCTGCAAACGTTCATCAATACTTAATGCGAGATTGTGCGCCGCCTGGCTATCGGTAGACGAAATATCTTCTATCACGCGCCCGTAGCGGTCTTTACGCACAATGCGTTCGCCCGGCTGACCGGTGAGCCATTTATCAAAGCTCTTCTCAACGCCTTCAATGCCCTGGCTGTCGACGTTGGTAAAACCGATGAGGTGAGCGGTCACTTCTCCGGATGGATAGTAACGGCGAGACTCTTCACGCAGATGAATCCCGGGTAATTTCAGCTTTTTAATGTAATCACCGAGATCCGGGTTAACCTGACGCGCAAGATAAATAAAGCGCATCTTCGGGTTGGCATTGATGCGTGAAGCAAGCTGGTCGAGCGGCATATTCAGCGCGTCAGAGAGCGCTTTCCAGCGATTATCGAGCGTCACACCACCCGCATCGTGGAGCTCTTTCGGATCCGCCCAGATGGCTTTCACCGGGACACTCACCGCCAGCGGGCGGCCAGAACGGTCGGTTATCATCCCGCGCGACGTCGCAACTTCTTGTACACGCAGGGAACGCATATCCCCTTCACGCACCAGCATGTCCGGATTGACGACTTGCAGGTAGGCAACGCGTCCGAGCAGAAACATCAGTGCCAGCAGAATACAACCGCAAAGCAACGCAAAACGCCAACTGACAAAGTTGGCCTGTTCTTCCTGGCGTTTCGGTTTAAGCGTTTTCGCCGCTGCTTTCATGCGTTGCGTGATTCCTTATTCATCTCTATTTCTGCACCACAATATTTTCCTGTGAGGGATCGACATGCTGCATTTGCAGCTTTTCTGTGGCGATCCGTTCAACCCGGCTGTGATCGCCGAGCGCGTTCTCTTCAAGGATCAGGTTGCGCCATTCGATATCCAGCGCGTCGCGCTCAATAACCAGTTGTTCACGCTGTGCGGTTAATAAACGCGTGTGATGGGCGGTAGTGACCACCGTCACTGCCGTCATAATGATGCAAATGAACAAGCAGAGTGGCAGTTTCCCAAATCGCAAAAGATCGTCGCCGATCACGCCAGGCAAAGCATGGCGCTCGTTGCTTCCTAACGATCCCTTCACTTTGCTCAGGGTCTCTGTCACTCTGCCGATCATGCGTTCGTCCTCTCTGCAATACGCAGAACTGAACTACGGGCACGTGGGTTTTCAGCCACTTCTTCTTCGCCCGGCATCAACTTTCCTAAGGCTCGCAGCTGACGGCCACCCAGTTTCCTGAGTTGCTCTTCGGTCATCGGCAACCCGGCAGGAACCTGCGGGCCACGGCTTTGCTCACGCATAAAGCGTTTCACAATGCGGTCTTCCAGTGAATGGAAGCTGATAATCGAAAGCCGCCCTCCCGGGGCAAGCACGCCGAGCGAGTTTTTTAGCGCCAGCTCTATCTCCTCCAGTTCACTGTTCACCCAAATGCGCACCGCCTGGAAGGTACGGGTCGCGGGATGTTTGAATTTGTCTTTCACCGGCGTTGCCGCCGCCACCACTTCCGCCAGCTCTTTGGTGCGGGTCATGGGATCGAGACGGTTGCGCTCGACGATGGCGCGGGCAATACGTTTGGCAAAACGTTCCTCACCAAAGGTTTTTAAAACCCAGGCGATGTCGGCTTCATCAGCGGTTTGTAACCATTCGGCGGCAGACTGACCGCGAGTGGGATCCATACGCATGTCTAACGGGCCATCACGCATAAAGGAAAAGCCGCGTTCCGGATCGTCAAGCTGCGGTGAAGAGACGCCAAGATCGAGGAGAATGCCGTCGATCTTGCCAATAAGGTCACGCTCGCTGACATAATCAGCAAGCGCAGAAAAGGGACCATGAATGATGGAGAAGCGGGGATCATCAATGGTTTGTGCTACAGCAATCGCCTGCGGATCGCGATCGATCGCCAGCAAGCATCCTTCCGCTCCCAGTTGGGAGAGGATCAAGCGCGAGTGACCACCGCGACCAAAAGTGCCATCGATGTAAATGCCATCCGGACGAATATTCAGGCCGTTAACGGCCTCATCCAGCAGCACCGTCGTGTGTTTAAAATTTTCCATCATCATTACAGAGACAAATCCTGCAACCGATCCGAAAGCGCTTCGGAACCCGATTGCTCAGCGTCGATATCTTCCTTGACCTGTTGATACCAGGTCGTTTCGTCCCACAGCTCAAATTTATTGAACTGCCCGACCAGCATCACTTCTTTCGTTAATCCGGCGTGTTGCCGTAAAACAGGCGCAATCAAAATGCGCCCGGCGCTATCCATCTGGCACTCGCTGGCATGCCCCAGCAACAAACGTTGTACGCGCCGTTCGAGCGGGTTCATGCTCGACAGACGCGACAGTTTTTGCTCGATAATTTCCCATTCGGGCAAAGGGTAAAGCAGCAGGCATGAGTGACGGATGTCAATGGTGCAAACCATTTGACCGGAGGCATTCTCCTGCAGCAAATCCCGATATCGGGTGGGAACGGACAACCGCCCTTTGCTGTCGAGATTGACTAACGTCGCTCCACGGAACATTTCCGATTCACCCCCAGGTGACCCTTTTACACCACTTTATCCCACAAATCCCCACTGAGGGAGTTTACGGAGCGGAGGAAAAGCTTGTCAAGCCAGCGCAATGGCTAACCAGAACAAAAGATCCCTTATTCGCAGCGAATATCTGCGTCGGTGAAATAGTGCTCAGCTTACGAGGCAAATTAACGTCATGAATATTTGCAAGAAAAAAAACAGAATATGCGCACGCGCGTTTAAAACCATTCAATTTCTGCGCGCGAAATATAAAGTGTCAGTTTGCGACGCGGGCGGCATTTTAAGACATATTGAAGAGAGTTAACAGCACCAGTTACATCAACGCGCGCACAGCGCGGCGGCATTTCCACAATGATAAAACCTTAACGCGATAAATGGACGTTAATTCAATGCACGTGGCCTTTTTTAGATGTAACAATTCAATACAAAAACCGGGATAAGTTACTTCTCAATTACCCTTTAAAAATGTTTTTTAAGAAATGGGCAAAATAAATTAACAGCAGCCATTGGGAAATTAAGGATTTATCTTAGGAGAGTCTTAACAATAATTTGATTAAAGGTAAGAGATGAATAGTAAAAAGGCAGCTGTCGCTGCCTTTCACCCGAAACTATACCCGGCTAAGTATGCCGCGACGGTAAAGATTACGGCGAATACGGCTAAGCCCCGCTTTCGGTTTACGTGGCTCATCAAGGCTTGCCAGCACGATCTCCAGCACGCGTTCGGCCACATCGCGATGACGCTGCGCCACCGCGAGCACCGGGCATTGCAGGAAATCCAGCAATTCATGATCGCCGAAGGTGGCAATCGCCAAATCAGATGGCAGCTTGCCGTCGCGACGCAACGTCACATCCAGCACCCCCTGCAATAAGGCAAACGAGGTGATAAACATTGCTTGCGGCATCGGGTTGGTTTCCAGCCATTTCTCAAACAGTTGCGCAGCGGCTTCCCGCTCATAACTGTTGGCGTAGAGATACTGAACCTCGCGCGGATCGTCTTTCCACGCGCTGCGAAAGCCCTGCTCACGGAGGAAGCTCACCGATAACTCCGGCAAAGCGCCAAGGTAAAGCACACGCTCCGCCGGGAATTTACGCAGCTCTTCCGCCAACATTTCCGAATCATCCTGATCGGCACCGACGACACTGGTGAAGTGTTCACGATCCAGCGCACGATCGAGTGCGACGATCGGGAAGGAGTCATTCGCCCACCGTTGATAGAACGGATGCTCCGGCGGCAGAGAAGTGGATACGATGATCGCGTCCACTTGCCGTTGCAGCAAATGTTCAATACAACGCATTTCGTTGTCAGGCTGATCTTCAGAGCAGGCAATCAAAAGCTGATAGCCGCGCTGACGCGCCTGCCGCTCCAGATAGTTGGCAATACGCGTGTAGCTCGTGTTTTCAAGATCGGGGATAACCAACCCAATCGAGCGAGTTCGTCCTGCTCGCAGCCCAGCCGCCACCGCGTTCGGGTGGTAGTTATGCTCACGAACAACCGCCATCACTTTCTCGACGGTTTTGTCGCTGACACGATACTGCTTCGCCTTACCATTAATGACGTAGCTGGCCGTGGTTCGTGAGACGCCGGCTAGCCGGGCGATTTCATCCAGTTTCACAATTGCCCCTTAAAATAGTGCACTCCATAACCTTTTTAGGGATATAGGCTAATTTCCATAACATCTAAGCGCAGAATACTCACTGCGGCAACCGCTTTCGTATCGGGTTCCGTATGATTTCGCAAAAAAAAGCCCGGCGTAAGAGGCCGGGCAGATAAATGGAGAGAACGATCACGATCAACGCATGATTTTGTCGCCGCGCGACAACCCCACCACGCCAGACCGCGCGACTTCAACGATTTTTGCGACATCGCGGATCGTCGCCAGAAACGCATCCAGTTTGTCGCTGGTTCCGGCAAGCTGGACCGTATAAATAGAAGGGGTAACGTCAATGATCTGCCCACGGAAAATTTCCGCGTTGCGTTTCACCTCTTCGCGCCCGTAGCCGCTGGCCTGAATTTTCACCAGCATGATCTCGCGCTCAACGTACGCCCCCTGCCCCAATTCGTTGACGCGCAGAACATCAACCAGTTTGTGCAGTTGCTTTTCGATCTGTTCGAGCACTTTCTGATCGCCAACGGTCTGGATCGTCATTCTTGATAACGTCGGATCATCGGTTGGCGCAACCGTCAGGCTTTCAATGTTGTAACCCCGCTGGGAGAACAAACCAATCACGCGCGATAACGCGCCCGATTCATTTTCCAGTAATACAGACAATATCCGGCGCATAATCAGGTTCTCTCCGTTTTGCTTAACCACATCTCATCCATACCGCCACCGCGGATCTGCATCGGATAAACGTGTTCACTACCGTCAACGGTAACATCAACAAACACCAGGCGATTATTCTTCACCTGTTCCAGTGCTTCAGCGAGTTTCGCTTCCAGCTCATCCGGGCGCGTAATGCGGATCCCAACATGGCCATAGGCTTCCGCCAGGCGGGCGAAATCAGGTAGTGACTCCATATACGATTGCGAATGGCGACCAGAATAAATCATGTCCTGCCACTGCTTCACCATGCCCAGGTAACGGTTGTTAAGATTGAGCACCAGCACCGGCAGTTCATACTGTAAAGCGGTAGAAAGCTCCTGAATGTTCATCTGGATACTGCCATCGCCGGTCACGCAAATCACCGTCTCATCCGGCAACGCCATCTTCACGCCGAGCGCCGCAGGCAAACCGAATCCCATCGTGCCCAGCCCGCCGGAGTTGATCCAGCGGCGCGGCTTATCAAAGCGGTAGTAAAGCGCGGCGAACATCTGGTGTTGGCCGACATCTGATGTCACGTAAGCCTCACCTTTCGTCAGGCGCCAGGCCGCTTCGATCACCGCCTGCGGTTTAATGCTCTCACTTTGGGTATCGTATTTCAGGCACTGGCGGGCGCGCCATTGATCGATGCGCAGCCACCAGTCGCGAATCTCATCTAACGGCTGCGGATACGCTTCCTGATCCAGCAATTCCAGCATCTGTTCCAGCACCAGCCGCGCATCACCAACAATCGGAATATCTGCCTGCACGGTTTTGGAAATAGACGTCGGATCGATATCGATATGCAGCACCGTCGCATCCGGGCAATATTTCGCCAGATTGTTGGTGGTGCGATCGTCAAAACGCACGCCAACGGCAAAGATGACATCCGAATGGTGCATCGTCATATTGGCTTCGTAAGTCCCGTGCATGCCCAGCATGCCGAGCGCCTGTCGGTGGGAAGCAGGAAATGCCCCCAGCCCCATCAATGAAGAGACAACCGGTAAATTCAGTTTTTCAGCAAGCTGGCGTAGTTGTACTTCACAGGCTGAATTGATCGCGCCACCGCCAACATAGACCACCGGCTTTTTCGCCGCCGCCAGCGTTTGTAAGGCGCGCTTAATCTGACCTTTATGTCCCTGCGTTGTCGGGTTATAGGAACGCATGCTGACGGATTCCGGCCAGACGTAAGGCAGCTTATTGGCCGGGTTCATAATGTCTTTCGGCAAATCCACCACTACCGGTCCAGGGCGACCACTGGCGGCAAGCCAGAAAGCTTTCTTTAATACACCGGGAATATCTTCCGTTTGTTTGACTAAAAAACTGTGTTTTACCACCGGGCGGGAGATCCCCACCATGTCGCACTCCTGGAAAGCATCATAGCCAATCAGCGACGTTGCAACCTGACCGGAGAGCACCACTAGCGGAATAGAATCCATATATGCCGTAGCGATGCCGGTAATGGCGTTGGTCGCGCCGGGGCCGGAAGTTACCAGGACCACGCCCACTTCACCTGTCGCCCGCGCCAGACCATCAGCCATATGTACCGCCGCCTGTTCGTGGCGAACCAGCACGTGTTCAATACCGCCGACGGTATGCAGGGCATCGTAGATATCAAGAACCGCGCCTCCGGGATAGCCGAATACTTTCTTTACGCCTTGATCGATAAGCGATCGGACGACCATCTCGGCTCCAGACAACATCTCCATGCTTTGCCTCCAGGCTTACGTTTGTCGACTGACGGCGAAAATCATTTCCGCGCTGTCGCTCTGTTCAGAACAGGAAATCCCTGCACTCTGATTATGAATGGCAGTTACCATAACCGCTCAAAATCTGGCAGGCAATTAGCAAGCCCTTGCGGTGAAGCCTGTACAAAAGTGAAAAAACGACGTCAGAAACGCAGAATTGGTGGAAACATCTGTGATAAGCAAAGACGATGACCATTCATCATCCGAATACGAAGTTGTCCAGTAATTGATCCATTTTTGCAACATCGTCTGTCATTGCGACAGACGTAAATCAGGACAAAATACTGCCAGAAAAAAACAGAGCAGAATAACCAAACGCTTTCACCGCTGGATGATTCTGCCCACTGGCTAATGGCTACACACCGACACCAGAAGCTCTTCCATCCATTGATGGCCCTTATCTCTGCCTGCGGCTTCATGCCAGGAGAGGTAACACGTGCGGCTCTTCAGATCTAACGGGAGCGGCAGCATCGCTAAATCCAGCCCTTCAGCAAATGTCTTCACTAACCAGCGCGGTGCAATCGCCACCAGATGAGTTTGCGAAACCACGCTTAATACGCTGGTCAGCGCCATCCCCTGATAAGCAATACAACTGCATTTATCTACGCTGTCATACCATGGCTGGCTAAATGACGCGTACCGGTCCAGCGAAACCACCGCATGCTGTTCTCTGAAGATGGCGTTTTCTGTGGTGAGCGCATTGAGGCGGGGATGCTGATGGCTGACGACCAGTACCATTTCATCATTAAATAGTGGGATACATGAAAATTCAGGCCGGCGAAACTCTTCGTAGCCAATCACAAACTCAATTTCCTGATAACGCAGCTGGTGCTCGGTGCTGTGATTAAGATCGGATTTAAATACTAAATTAATACCGGGGGCAATTTTCTCTACGCGATTGTAAATCGCTGACGTTAAAAGATTATCCAGCGGGCTACAAACACACAGATTAAATACACGTTCACTACTAAGCGGATCGAATCCGGAACCGGGCAGTTCATTTTGCACCAATTGCAGCGCCTGGCGGATAGAACCAAAAAGTTGATACGAGCGCGCCGTTGGCTGGATCCCACGCCCATAGCGAACAAAAAGTTCGTCATTAAACATGACTTTAAGCCGCGCAACAGCATTACTTACTGCGGGTTGCGACATTCCCAGAACATGTGCCGCGCGGGTGATATTTTGTTCCTGCATTACTGCATCAAAAACAGTCAGTAAATTGAGATCGACAGAACGTAACTGCGGTTTCCCCTCTTCATTAACATGCTGATTATAAACATCTTCACCAGGTATTTTGCAATCCGTCGTCATCATGAGCTCCCTCGACCTGCGTAATAATAATATTCAGGAAGATGATTTATCACGCATATAACATTATTAGAAGTACGGTGTGACAAATTAGGAATATATAAAGCTCCTGTTTTATTTTCCAGGCGAATGAAAATTAACTTTTTCATCTTAAATTAAGGGAGTTCTTCATATATTTTTACCTTACCAAACATTCTGTAATCACAATAAAAATATATCTCTATCGCTGTTTTCCTTTACACATCACTCGATTATTCACTTCGCTTTTACGGAAGACTTTAAATACTACGTAACGCCAGATACAACCGGTAATGCGTAAGCATGAAAAACGTATTTCCATCGTATAGGCAGAATTATTAACTAAAGCGCAACAAAATAATCGGCGCTCTTCAGCCACGCTTTTCAGACGAGGGGTTGACATTAACTTACGTATCCAGTACCACTAAAAGCATATCGCATTCACCTGGAGCATGATTCATGATTCGCAACGTCGGTTTCGCTGGTCTACTACTACTAAACGCATCTCTCGTGCGCGGTAGACCGGTGGGCGACATTCTGAGTTGAATCGTCCTTCCAGTTAAGACTAAGAACCCGCGCCTTGGCGCGGGTTTTTTTATGCTCGTAGCGAGGCGACCTAAGAGACAAGGACCTAAACCATGAGCCAGCAAGTCGTTATTTTCGATACCACATTACGTGATGGTGAACAGGCGTTACAGGCGAGCCTGAGCGTGAAAGAGAAGCTGCAAATCGCCCTGGCGCTGGAGCGTATGGGCGTTGATGTGATGGAAGTGGGTTTTCCGGTCTCTTCCCCGGGCGATTTTGAATCCGTACAAACCATTGCGCGCCAGGTAAAAAACAGCCGCGTTTGCGCCCTCGCCCGCTGCGTCGAAAAAGATATTGATGTTGCAGCAGAGTCGTTAAAAGTTGCCGAAGCGTTCCGTATCCACACATTCATTGCCACCTCGCCAATGCATATCGCAACCAAGCTGCGCAGCACGCTGGATGAAGTGATTGAACGCGCCATTTACATGGTTAAACGCGCTCGCAACTATACCGACGACGTGGAATTCTCGTGTGAAGATGCAGGCCGCACCCCGATTGACGATCTGGCGCGCGTCGTTGAAGCCGCCATCAATGCCGGTGCGAAAACCATCAACATCCCGGACACCGTGGGTTACACCATGCCGTTCGAGTTCGCCAATATCATCTCCGGTCTGTACGAACGCGTACCAAATATCGATAAAGCCATTATCTCTGTTCACACCCATGACGACTTAGGCTTGGCCGTGGGCAACGCCATCGCCGCAGTACACGCCGGCGCACGCCAGGTAGAAGGCGCAATGAACGGTATCGGCGAACGCGCCGGTAACTGCTCGCTGGAAGAGGTGATCATGGCAATAAAAGTGCGCAAAGACATCATGAACGTGCACACCCAAATCAATCACCATGAAATCTGGCGCACCAGCCAGACCGTCAGCCAGATTTGCAATATGCCGATTCCGGCGAATAAAGCCATTGTTGGCACCGGCGCATTTGCCCACTCCTCCGGTATTCACCAGGACGGCGTGCTGAAAAACCGCGAAAACTACGAAATCATGACCCCGGAATCCATCGGTCTGAATCAGGTTCAGTTGAACCTGACCTCCCGTTCCGGGCGCGCTGCGGTGAAACACCGCATGGAAGAGATGGGCTACAAAGAAGCCGACTACAACCTGGATAATCTGTACGAGGCTTTCCTGAAGCTGGCGGATAAAAAAGGCCAGGTCTTTGATTACGATCTGGAAGCGCTGGCATTCATTAATAAACAGCAGGAAGAGCCAGAACATTTCCGCCTGGATTACTTCAGCGTGCAGTCCGGCTCCAACGATATCGCCACCGCGTCTGTGAAGCTGGCGTGTGGCGAAGAGATCAAAGCCGAAGCCGCCAACGGCAACGGCCCGGTCGATGCGGTCTACCAGGCCATTAACCGTGTGACGGCCTATGACATCGAACTGGTGAAATACGATTTGAGCGCCAAAGGCCAGGGCAAAGACGCGTTGGGTCAGGTTGATATCGTGGTGAACTACAACGGTCGCCGCTTCCACGGCGTCGGTCTGGCGACCGATATTGTGGAATCCTCCGCCAAAGCCATGGTGCACGTACTGAACAACATCTGGCGCGCCGCCGAAGTCGAAAAAGAGTTGCAACGCCAGGCTCAGAACAAAGAAAACAACAAGGAAACCGTGTGATGTCGAAGAATTACCATATTGCTGTGTTGCCGGGTGACGGTATCGGTCCGGAAGTAATGGCACAAGCGCTGAAAGTTCTGGAAGCCGTACGTAACCGTTTTGGTATGCGTATTTCCACCAGCCATTATGATGTCGGCGGCATTGCCATCGATCGTCACGGTAACCCGCTGCCGCAGGCCACGGTTGAAGGCTGCGAACAAGCCGATGCGATTCTGTTCGGCTCTGTCGGCGGTCCGAAATGGGAAAATCTGCCGCCGGCGCAGCAGCCGGAACGCGGCGCGTTGCTGCCGCTGCGTAAGCACTTCAAACTGTTCAGTAATTTGCGCCCGGCAAAACTGTATCAGGGTCTGGAAGCATTCTGTCCGCTGCGCGAAGACATCGCCGCCAACGGCTTCGACATTCTGTGCGTGCGCGAACTGACCGGCGGCATCTACTTCGGTCAACCGAAAGGCCGCGAAGGTAGCGGTCAGCATGAAAAAGCATTTGATACCGAGATCTATCACCGTTTTGAAATCGAGCGCATTGCGCGTATCGCGTTTGAATCAGCGCGCAAACGCCGCAAAAAAGTCCACTCGATCGATAAAGCCAACGTGCTGCAAACCTCGCTGCTGTGGCGCGAAATCGTCAACGAAATCGCGGGCGAATACCCCGACGTTGAACTGGCGCATATGTATATCGACAACGCCACCATGCAGTTGATTAAAGATCCGTCCCAGTTTGACGTGCTGCTGTGTTCCAACCTGTTCGGCGACATTCTTTCCGACGAATGCGCCATGATCACCGGTTCGATGGGCATGCTGCCTTCCGCCAGCCTGAACGAACAAGGTTTTGGTCTGTATGAACCGGCAGGCGGCTCCGCGCCGGATATAGCCGGGAAAAATATCGCCAACCCGATTGCGCAGATCCTGTCGCTGGCGCTGCTGCTGCGTTACAGCCTGAATGCAGGCGACGCGGCTGACGCCATCGAAGGCGCTATCAATCGTGCATTAGAAGAAGGCGTACGCACCGGCGACTTAGCCCGTGGCGCCGCCGCTGTCAGTACCGATGAGATGGGCGACATCATCGCTCGTTATGTCGCTGAAGGGGTGTAATCATGGCTAAAAGTTTGTACGAAAAGTTATTTGACGCCCATGTGGTCTATGAAGCGCCAAACGAAACCCCACTGTTGTATATCGACCGCCATCTGGTGCATGAAGTGACATCACCGCAGGCGTTCGATGGGCTGCGCGCGCACCACCGTCCGGTGCGCCAGCCGGGTAAAACCTTCGCGACGATGGATCACAACGTCTCGACACAAACTAAAGACATCAACGCTTCCGGCGAGATGGCGCGCATTCAGATGCAGGAGTTGATCAAAAACTGCAACGAATTCGGCGTTGAACTGTATGACCTGAACCACCCGTATCAGGGCATCGTCCACGTAATGGGGCCGGAACAGGGCATCACCCTGCCGGGCATGACCATCGTTTGTGGCGATTCCCACACCGCCACCCACGGCGCATTTGGCGCGCTGGCTTTCGGTATCGGTACATCGGAAGTGGAACACGTTCTGGCGACGCAAACCCTGAAACAGGGTCGCGCCAAAACCATGAAAATTGAAGTCAAAGGCACGGCCGCACCGGGGATCACCGCGAAAGATATCGTGCTGGCGATCATTGGTAAAACCGGCAGCGCCGGCGGCACCGGGCACGTGGTTGAGTTCTGCGGTGACGCTATCCGTGCGCTGAGCATGGAAGGCCGTATGACGCTGTGCAATATGGCGATTGAGATGGGCGCAAAAGCCGGCCTGGTCGCCCCGGATGAAACCACCTTTAACTACGTGAAAGGTCGTTTGCATGCGCCGAAGGGCAAAGACTTCGATGATGCGGTGGCCTACTGGAAAACCCTGCATACCGACGAAGGTGCGGTTTTCGACACCGTAGTTACGTTTCAGGCCGAAGAGATCGCCCCGCAGGTAACCTGGGGCACCAACCCGGGTCAGGTTATTTCAGTGACCGATATCATTCCCGATCCGGCCTCGTTCGCCGATCCGGTTGAGCGCGCTTCCGCAGAAAAAGCGCTGGCCTACATGGGGCTGAAACCTGGTGTACCGTTAACGGAAGTGGCTATCGATAAAGTCTTTATCGGCTCCTGCACCAACTCACGCATTGAAGATCTGCGCGCAGCGGCGGAAATCGCCAAAGGGCGCAAAGTCGCGCCGGGCGTACAGGCGCTGGTTGTGCCTGGCTCCGGTCCGGTGAAAGCACAGGCGGAAGCCGAAGGTCTGGACAAAATCTTTATTGAAGCCGGTTTTGAATGGCGCTTGCCGGGCTGCTCCATGTGCCTGGCCATGAATAACGATCGCCTGAATCCGGGTGAACGTTGCGCATCGACCAGTAACCGTAACTTTGAAGGCCGCCAGGGCCGCGGCGGGCGCACGCATCTGGTTAGCCCGGCGATGGCCGCCGCCGCCGCCGTGACCGGCCATTTCGCTGATATTCGCAGCTTGTAAGGAGAACAACCATGGCAGAGAAATTTACCCAACATACCGGCCTGGTCGTTCCGCTGGATGCCGCGAATGTGGATACCGACGCCATTATCCCAAAGCAGTTTTTGCAGAAGGTTACGCGCACCGGTTTTGGTGCCCATCTGTTTAACGACTGGCGTTTTCTGGATGACAAAGGCCAACAACCGAACCCGGAGTTCGTGCTGAATTTCCCGCAATACAAAGGCGCATCGATTTTGCTGGCGCGTGAAAACTTTGGCTGCGGTTCGTCACGTGAACACGCGCCGTGGGCGTTGACCGATTACGGTTTCAAAGTGGTGATTGCGCCAAGTTTCGCCGACATCTTTTACGGCAACAGCTTTAACAACCAGCTGCTGCCGGTAACGTTGAGCGATCAAGAAGTGGATGAGCTCTTTACGCTGGTGCAGAACAACCCGGGCATTAGCTTTGAGGTGGATCTGCAAGCGCAAGTGGTGAATGCGGGCGGGAAGTCGTACAGCTTCTCGATTGACGCCTTCCGCCGCCACTGCATGCTGAACGGTCTGGACAGCATCGGTCTGACGTTACAGCACGACGATGCCATCGCCGCTTACGAAAACAAACAGCCCGCTTTTATGCGCTAACCAACAACAGGCCCGGTTTCCGGGCCTTTTTTCGTTTATACGTCTTTAACGCGGCTGGTCAGCCACAGCGTCAGCACTGAAATCACCGCAATGCCGATATAAACCGCGCCGTGGCCAAAGCTTTGCGCCAGCGCGCCCTGGATCACACCGGCCAGGATCACGCCGGTCGAAATACTGTTGGTAAACAGCGTGGTCGCCGAACCTGCCCGCCCAGGCATCAGATCCTGAAACCACAACATGCCAATCCCGGCGATAATCCCGATAAACACCGCATTAAACAGTTGCAGGGAAAGTAGCGCCGTCTGGCTGTGGAAAAAAATCAGGCCAATGTAGAACAGCACACCCGCCGCAACCGCGGTGAGCATCATGCGCCGTTTACCGATGCGTTTGACAAAAAAGCCCGCCAGGATCATCGCCGGGATCTCCAGCCCTGCCGCCGCGCCCATTAAAATCCCGGCCAGTTTGTCGGGTAGCCCTAATTCCAGGCTAATCCACAGCGGCATATCAATGATGTACATGGTGTTGCAGGTCCACATCAGCGTGGAGGCAATAAACAGCATGCGTACATTTTTATCGCTCCAGCCGCTGACCTGCGTCACCGCCACGTCGGCGGGCTGTTCAACACGCGCCACCGAAGGCAGCCAGAACGCCACCAGCACCAGGCTGATAACGAAAATCCCGGCGGCGATGGAAAACATGGCGGTAAAGCCGTAATTAAGCGCCAGCATAAACGCCAGCGGCGGGCCAATCACCCACGCCAGCGAGAGTTGTGCGCGCATGACAGAACTGAACATCACCACTTCACGTGCAGAACTGTCCGCATACTCGCGCGCCAGCGCGAAGAGCTGCGGCATGGCGGTATTTGCCAGCGAGGCCAGCAGCACACCGCAGGTGATAAGCGTCAGATAGTGGCGGTTAAAGGCGAATAACAGCGCATTGCCCACCGCCATCAGGCAACAAAAGAGGATCAGTTTGCGCCTGTCGCCCTGGTTGTCGGATCGTTTTGCCAGCCCAAGGCTGACCACAATCCCGGCAATGGCGTTGACGGTATAAAACAGTCCAACCCAGAACGGTTCAGCGCCCACTTCCCGGCTCAGAAACAAGCTGAGCGTCGGTGCCTGTAGCGCTCCGGCAACTCCCATCATAAAGGCGACGATCATAAAAGCGACGTAAACGCCATTAAGGCGGCGTCCCATCGTCATTAACCAGAGCATGAATATTTCCTTGTTAAAACGGGAAAAAGTGAAAGTGTAAAAAGCGGCTGTCAGCATAAACGAAAAAAGCCAGCAAAAAACATTTTGCTGGCGGGTGCATTCGCACTTAATACTCAGTCACACATGATTTCAGCGATTCAGTCTTTCGAGACCGGCGTTGTCACTTCCCACTGCATCAGCTCTTCCAGCATTTTCAGGCGCTGCCGTGCGCTCAGGCGGGCGAGCCAGCCCGCATCCTGCGTGGCGTGAAAATAGTCCAGATAAAACCGTCGTATGGATGATCTCAGCATATGACCTCCTCGCTTTCATCGCAGAGAAGTATTGGCTTAATATAGGGATTAATAAATTGCTGAGTTTTTATCAGGAGTTCCCCTTTTATGTCGTCCGGCCGCCTGCAACAACAGTTTATCCGTCTGTGGCAATGCTGCGATGGGAAGTCACAAGAAACGACGCTTAACGAGCTGGCGGAGCTGCTTAGCTGTTCGCGCCGCCATATGCGCACCCTGCTCAATACCATGCAGGAGCGCGGCTGGCTGACCTGGGATGCTGAAGCCGGCCGTGGCAAACGTTCGCGGCTCACCTTTCTATATACCGGCCTTGCGCTCCAGCAACAGCGCGCCGAAGACCTGCTGGAGCAGGATCGCATCGATCAACTGGTGCAACTGGTCGGCGATAAAAAGGCCGTGCGCCAGATGCTGGTTTCGCATCTCGGCCGGAGCTTTCGCCAGGGGCGACATATCCTGCGGGTCCTTTACTACCGGCCACTGCGTAACCTGCTGCCAGGTAGTGCATTACGTCGTTCCGAAACCCATATAGCACGGCAAATCTTCAGTACGCTGACGCGCATAAATGAGGAAAACGGGGAACTGGAAGCGGATATCGCCCACCACTGGAAGCTGATTTCCCCGTTGCACTGGCGATTTTATTTACGCCCAGGCATTCATTTTCATCACGGCCGCGAACTGGAAATGAGTGATGTGATTGCATCGCTGGAGCGCGCCACGGCTCTGCCGCTCTACTCACATATCCGCGAAGTGATCTCGCCGACGCCCTGGACACTGGATATCCATCTCAGCCAGCCGGATAACTGGCTGCCGTGGTTGATGGGGCATGTGCCGGCAATGATTTTGCCGCGTGAATGGAACACGATAAGCAACTTCGCCAGCCAGCCGATTGGTACTGGCCCTTACGCCGTGACGCGCAATACCACTAATCAGTTAAAAATCCACGCCTTTGATGACTACTTCGGCTTTCGCGCCCTGATCGATGAAGTCAACGTCTGGGTGTTGCCGGATCTGAGCGATGAGCCGACCAGCGGCCTGACGCTTGAGGGGCCAACCGACGGCGAAAAAGCGGTGGAAAGCCGCCTCGAAGAGGGCTGTTATTACCTGTTGTTTGATGCGCGATCCAGTCGTGGCGCGAACCCGGCGGTCAGGGAGTGGGTCAGCCATGTGCTCTCCCCCACTAATCTGCTGTGGCACGCCAATGAGCAGTACCAACGCTACTGGTTCCCGGCTTACGGTCTGCTGCCGCGCTGGCACCATGCCCGCCCCGGTAGTGGTGAAAAACCAGCGGGTCTGGAAACCCTGACGCTCACGTTCTATCGCGAACATAACGAGCACGAAGCGCTGTCACGTACCATGAGCACGCTGCTGGCCGAACACGGCGTGAAGCTGATTGTGCAGGAAGTGGATTACGAGGAGTGGTACCGGGGCGAAGCCGGGAGCGATATCTGGCTTAACAGCGCCAATTTCACGCTGCCGCTGGATTTCTCGGTGTTCGCCAACCTCTACGAAGTACCGCTGCTACAGCACTGTATTCCGCTCGACTGGCAGGCAGATGCGGCAAAATGGCGCAACGGGGAGATGAATCTTGCCGTCTGGTCGCAACAGTTGCTCGCCAGTAAAGCCATCGTACCGCTAATCCACCACTGGCTGAGGATTCAGGGACAGCGCACCATGCGCGGGCTGCGCATGAACACGCTGGGCTGGTTCGACTTTAAATCCGCCTGGTTTGCGCCACCGGATCCATAAGGCTTTCGCATTTTTTACCAAATCATTACAATAGCGGCGTTCTCAACGGGGTGCTACGCCATGCGCGTGTGCTGAGAAAATACCCGTCGAACCTGATCCGGATAACGCCGGCGAAGGGATTTGAGGCTGCCTCTCAAAATCCTTTGCCACCCATTTTGAGGTGCAAAGTGTTAAAAAAATCACTGCCGTTCCTGCTGCTGATTGCAGCGCCTGCTTTTGCAAAACCTGTTCTGACCGTTTACACCTACGACTCCTTTTCTGCCGACTGGGGGCCAGGGCCTGCGGTAAAAAAAGCCTTTGAAAGCGACTGCAACTGCGAGCTGAAATTCGTGGCACTCGAAGATGGCGTTTCGCTGCTTAACCGCCTGCGCATGGAAGGCAAAAACAGCAAAGCCGACGTGGTGCTGGGGCTGGATAACAACCTGCTGGAAGCCGCGACACAAACCAAACTGTTCGCCAAAAGCGGCGTCGCCACCGATGCGGTTAACGTGCCTGGCGGCTGGAAGAACGACACGTTTGTACCGTTCGACTACGGCTGGTTCGCGTTTGTCTACGATAAAAACAAACTCAAAAACCCGCCCAAAAGCCTGAAAGAGCTGGTCGAAAGCGATCAGAAATGGCGCGTTATCTACGAAGATCCGCGCACCAGCACGCCAGGCCTCGGCCTGCTACTGTGGATGCAGAAAGTCTATGGCGACAACGCCCCGCAAGCGTGGCAGAAACTGGCGGCCAAAACGGTCACCGTCACCAAAGGCTGGAGCGAAGCCTACGGCCTGTTCCTGAAAGGGGAAAGCGACCTGGTGCTGAGCTATACCACTTCTCCGGCTTACCACATTATTGCCGAGAAGAAAGATAACTACGCGGCGGCGAATTTCAGCGAAGGCCACTATTTGCAGGTAGAAGTTGCCGCCCGCACCGCTGCCAGTAAACAGCCGGAACTGGCGGAAAAATTCCTCAAGTTTATGGTTTCGCCCGCGTTCCAGAACACTATCCCGGGCGGTAACTGGATGTACCCGGTCACCAATGTGACGCTGCCTGCGGGCTTCGACCAACTGGTGAAACCGCAAATCTCGCTGGAATACTCTTTGCAGGAGGTCGCGTCCCAGCGTGCAACCTGGATTAATGCATGGCAACGCGCCGTCAGCCGCTGATTGCTGGCTGGCTGCTGCCCGGCCTCACCGCCGCCACATTGATGGTGGCGGTGGCGCTGGCAGCCTTTCTTGCCCTGTGGCAAAACGCCCCGTCCAGCGGGCTGGCTGATTTTTTCCATGACAGCTACCTGTGGCATGTGGTGCGCTTCTCCTTCTGGCAAGCGTTTCTCTCCGCGCTGCTCTCGGTCATACCGGCGATATTTCTTGCCCGCGCGCTCTACCGGCGGCGTTTTCCTGGCCGTCTCGCCTTACTGCGCCTGTGCGCCATGACGCTGATCCTGCCGGTGCTGGTCGCCGTGTTCGGCATTCTCAGTGTGTATGGCCGCCAGGGCTGGCTGGCAACGCTCTGGCACGCGCTTGGTCTGGAGTGGACATTCTCGCCATATGGCTTACAGGGCATTTTGCTGGCACACGTCTTTTTTAATTTGCCGATGGCCTCGCGCCTGCTGCTGCAAACGCTGGAGCAGATCCCCGGCGAGCAGCGCCAGCTTGCCGCACAACTGGGTATGCGCGGCTGGGCATTCTTCCGTTTTGTCGAGTGGCCGTGGTTACGCCGCCAGATCCCGCCGGTCGCCGCGCTGATTTTTATGCTCTGCTTCGCCAGTTTCGCCACCGTGCTGTCGCTGGGCGGCGGGCCGCAGGCCACCACCATTGAACTGGCCATCTACCAGGCGCTCAGCTTCGATTTTGATCCCGCCCGCGCAGCCATGCTGGCGCTGATCCAGATGATCTGCTGCCTCGGGCTGGTGCTGCTCAGCCAGCGGATGAGCAAAGCGATCGCCGTGGGCAGCCACCAGATTACTGGCTGGCGCAACCCGGAGGATCGGCTGTTCAGCAAGGTCGCGGATATCACATTGATTGTGCTGGCTCTGTTATTACTGCTGCCGCCGCTGCTGGCAGTGATTGTCGATGGCCTCAATCTGAGCCTGATGAAAGTACTGGCGGAGCCAGTCCTGTGGCAAGCGGTGTGGACGTCGCTGCGCATCGCGCTGGGCGCGGGGCTGTTGTGCGTCGTGTTGACCATGATGTTGTTGTGGAGCAGCCGGGAGTTACGCGCGCGCCAGCAAATTATGGCCGGCCAAGCGCTGGAAATCAGCGGTATGTTGATCCTCGCGATGCCTGGGATCGTGCTGGCGACGGGCTTCTTTCTGCTGCTCAATAACAGCGTTGGCCTGCCCGCTTCCGCCGACGGCATCGTCATTTTTACCAATGCGCTGATGGCCATTCCTTATGCGCTGAAAGTGCTGGAAAACCCGATGCGCGATGTGACTTCCCGCTACAGCATGTTGTGCCAGTCGCTGGGAATGCAGGGTTTTCAGCGTCTGCGCGTGGTCGAATTACGCGCGCTGAAACGCCCGCTGGCCCAGGCGCTGGCATTTGCCTGCGTGCTGTCGATTGGCGATTTCGGCGTGGTGGCGTTATTTGGTAATGACGACTTTCGCACGCTGCCGTTTTATCTCTATCAGCAGATTGGATCGTACCGTAGCCAGGACGGCGCAGTGACCGCACTCATCCTGTTGCTGCTGTGCTTTTTCTTATTCACCGTGATTGAAAAACTTCCGGGCCGCCATGTTAAGACTGACTGATGTCACCTGGCTTTATCACCATCTGCCAATGCGCTTTTCCCTCTCTGTTACCCGGGGCGAGCAGATTGCCGTTCTCGGCCCAAGCGGCGCGGGAAAAAGCACGCTGCTGAACCTGGTAGCCGGGTTTCTTACTCCCGCCAGCGGCACGATAACCATCGCAGGCGAAGATCATACGCATACCACGCCCTCGCAGCGCCCGGTATCGATGCTGTTTCAGGAAAATAACCTCTTTACTCATCTTACTGTGCGGCAAAACATCGGACTGGGGTTAAACCCAGGTCTGAAGCTAAATAGCGACCAGCAGCATAAACTTGAGCAGATCGCCGAAACCATGGGGCTGGAATCACTGCTGGCACGCCTGCCGGAGCAGCTTTCCGGTGGTCAGCGTCAGCGCGTGGCGCTGGCGCGCTGCCTGGTGCGTGAGCAGCCGGTGTTATTGCTTGATGAACCCTTTTCCGCACTCGACCCGGCGCTGCGCCAGGAGATGCTCGCGCTGGTACAGTCAGTATGTCAGCGACAGCGGTTAACGCTGCTGATGGTGTCGCACAGTGTGGAGGATGCAGCGCGGATTGCCGAACGTTCGCTGGTGATTGCTGACGGGCGCATTGCGTGGGATGGCAACACGGACGAGTTGCTCAGCGGCAAATCATCCGCGTCTGGTTTGCTGGGAATTCGCGGTCAGTGACCGCGAACAACGTTGCCTAAAATGTTGAGGTAAATCGGCATCAGCGGGTGCTGCGCCAGCGCGATCGCCGCAGCGACAGCAACCACCAGCGTGCCCGGCGCCAGCCATAACAGGCGGCGACGTGGCAGGTAGTTTGTCAAACGGTCAACACCGGATTTCCCCGCGCGCCATAACCGCCAGCACAACCAGCAGGCCAGCCACAGCAGCAGCGCGGTCAGCAACAACAGCCATTTGAAGTTGCCGCTTTGCATATCGGCGGGAATATCAATTGCCGCACCGGCCAGAATACCGGGCAGGAAGTAGAACGGCGGCCATAGCAGGCAGCCAACAATATTCGGCGGCAAAAACTTGCGGATGGGCAGATCCAGCATGCCGGCAACCATCGGGATCAGCGGGCGCGTCGGCCCGACAAAACGGCCAACCAGAATGGTAAATACGCTGTGCTGATGCAGCGCGTGTTCGGTTTTATCGAGCAGCGCTTTGTTCTTTTTCATAAACGACCAGCGGTGCAGCGGCCCCTTAAAACGCCAGCCCAACCAAAAGGAGATCCAGTCGCCGAGCAGGCAGCCAACAATCCCCGCCAGCCACGCATGCCAGAAGTTCACTTCGCCGCTGCCGATCAGCGCGCCGAGCGCCGCCATCATTACCGTGCCGGGTAAAATCAGCCCGACTAACGCCAGCGACTCAAAAAACGCCACCAGCATAATCGCCGCCAGCGAATACATGGCGGATTGGGTAACAAAGTGTTCCAGCAGCGCTTCCATAAGGTGTCCTGTTCAGAATGAACGCTGGATTCTCCGGAGGTCATCCGCGAGCGTCAAGCTTTCAATTATCTGAAAATTTTACCGGTTATGTCACATTGCAGAACCTTTCATTGCCATTCTTTACTTTTTATTCACATCCCGCGCGGAATTCACTGGGGCTGGCACCGGTGCATTTTTTAAAAACCCGCGAGAAATAGAGCTGATCGTCAAAGCCAACATTGCGCCCGACGCTGGCAATCGGCATTCGCGTGGTGCTAAGCAGTAATTTTGCCTGGCTGATACGCTGATCCTCGCGCCAGCTCAGCACACTCACGCCCAGTTGCTGACGAAAAAGGTGTGACAGGCGTGAAGGCGACAAGCAAACATGCTGAGCAACGCTTGCGATATCAAAATGGTTATCCGCCAGGTGATCGCTAATGTACTGGCAGGCGTCGCGCACGCGGTTATCCAGCGGCGGGTGCAGCGATTCGTTAATCGCTTCCATACGCCGCAGTAGCAGTTGCTCCAGCAGATTTATCGCCAGATGTTCCGCATAGCGCCCGACACTTTGCCCGGCGTCGATAATTTGCGCGAAAAGTTCACGAAAACGCGCCATATGCGCATCATCAGGACGGTAAAAACCGGTTTGCGCGAACAGTGTCGGCCAGTTCAGCCACTCGTGCCAGTAGGCGCGTGGACGGAAGTAAACCCACTGGTGATACCACTCGCTGGCGTCGGGGTGGCGGCCATAGTGGTGAATTTCTCCCGGCGGGAAAAGCAGGATATCGCCAGGGCGGCAAACAAACTGCTTGCCGTGGTTCATCACCACACCCTCGCCGCGCACGGTGAGATTCAGGATATAGCCCTTCATGCCCAGCGGTCTGTCGATAAAAAAATCGAGATAACCGTCGGCTTCAATGGGGGTCAGCCCCGCCACCAGATGCGCATTAAACGAGTACCCTGGCAGCAGTGGATCGTTCTGTGATTCAGCCATAAACGCAATACTCCCGTGCCTGGTAAAGAAACCAATTGTCCATATTGAGAATCCCGTCATTCCTCAGCCGCCCGCAGGCAAAGGGCGTAAACACGCCAATTGTCTAATCCCGCCAGACAAAAGCGATTACGCCTTTTTAACGCCGCTGAACAGGGCAAAAAGGGATAACGGAAGTGTCTATAAAGGCGGCAGAAATGTCCACATCGAATTTTTGCACGGCGTCACACTTTGCGATCCCATAGCATTTTAATCCATAAGATTAGCGGATCCTGCCTGACGGTTTTTGCCGCCGCTCACTATCGTTTTTCTAACGGTTATTCTTCATGGAGCAAGATACATGGCAATCACAATTGGCCTCGATTTCGGCAGCGATTCAGTACGTGCGCTGGCGGTAGACTGCACATCCGGGGCGGAGATCGCCACCAGTGTCGAGTGGTATCCACGCTGGCAGGAGGGGCGTTATTGCGATGCGCCGCATAACCAATTTCGCCACCACCCGCGCGATTACATCGAGTCGATGGAAGCGGCACTGAAAAGTGTGCTGGCGGAGCTGACCGACGAGCAACGCGCCGGGATCAAAGGCATTGGCGTCGACAGCACCGGTTCAACACCGGCGCCGATTGATGCCGAAGGCCGCGTGCTGGCGCTGCGCCCGGAGTTTGCCGACAACCCGAACGCGATGTTTGTGTTGTGGAAAGATCACACCGCCGTCGAAGAGGCGGAAGCCATTACCCGCTTGTGCCACACCCCCGGCAAAACTGACTACTCGCGCTACATCGGCGGCATTTACTCCAGCGAATGGTTCTGGGCAAAAATCCTGCACGTTACCCGCGCGGATAGCGCCGTCGCGCAGGCTGCCGCCTCCTGGATCGAACTGTGTGACTGGATCCCCGCCCTGCTCTCCGGCACCACGCGTCCGGAAGCGATTCGTCGCGGGCGTTGCAGCGCCGGGCATAAATCCCTGTGGCATGAAAGCTGGGGTGGCCTGCCGCCTGCCGCGTTCTTTGATGAACTCGATCCCATCATTAATAAACACCTGAACTGGCCGCTGTTTACCGACACGTATACCGCCGATATTCCCGTCGGCACGTTGACGTCCGAGTGGGCGCAGCGCCTTGGTTTGCCTGAATCCGTAGTGATTTCCGGCGGTGCCTTCGACTGCCATATGGGCGCAGTTGGCGCAGGCGCACAACCGAATACGCTGGTGAAAGTCATCGGTACATCTACCTGCGACATTCTGATTGCCGACAAACAGAGCGTTGGCGACCGGGCGGTAAAAGGCATTTGTGGCCAGGTTGATGGCAGCGTAGTGCCGGACTTTATCGGCCTCGAAGCCGGGCAGTCCGCCTTTGGCGATATCTATGCCTGGTTTGGCCGCGTGCTTGGCTGGCCGCTGGAACAGCTCGCGCAGCAACATCCAGAGCTGAAAGCGCAGATCAAAGCCAGCCAGAAACAACTCTTACCTGCGCTGACCGATGCGTGGGTAAAAAATCCATCGCTCGATCACCTGCCGGTGGTGCTGGACTGGTTTAACGGTCGCCGTACGCCAAATGCCAACCAGCGTCTGAAAGGGGTGATCACCGATTTGAATCTCGGCACCGACGCCCCGGCGCTGTTTGGCGGGTTGATTGCCGCAACCGCGTTCGGCGCGCGCGCCATTATGGAGTGCTTCACCGAACAGGGTATTGCCGTCGACAACGTAATGGCGCTCGGCGGTATCGCACGTAAAAACCTCGGCGTGATGCAGGCCTGCTGCGATGTGCTGAACCGCCCATTACAGGTGGTCGAATCTGAACAGTGCTGTGCACTGGGTGCGGCGATTTTCGCCGCCGTCGCCGCGCAAGTGCATGCCGATATCCCGGCGGCGCAGCTGAAAATGGCCAGCGCCATCGAAAAAACCCTGCAACCGACCGCGCAGGCGCAACAGTTTGAACGCCTCTATCGCCGCTATCAGCAGTGGGCGAAGAGCGCCGAGCAACACTATCTCCCTTCAGCCGCGACAGTCTCGCAGGCCGCGTTAACTCATTAAGGACAAGATCATGACTATTTTCGACAATTATGAAGTGTGGTTCGTCATTGGCAGCCAGCACCTGTACGGGCCGGAAGCCCTGAAACAAGTGACGAAGCACGCCGAGCAGGTGGTCAACGCCCTCAATGCGGAAGCGAAACTGCCTTGCAAACTGGTGCTGAAACCACTGGGCACCACGCCGGATGAGATTACCCACATCTGCCGCGATGCCAACTACGATGACAAATGCGCCGGGATGGTGGTGTGGCTGCACACCTTCTCACCGGCGAAAATGTGGATTAACGGCCTCGCTATCCTCAATAAGCCGCTGCTGCAGTTCCACACCCAGTTCAATGCGTCCCTGCCGTGGGACAGCATTGATATGGACTTTATGAACCTCAACCAGACCGCGCACGGCGGCCGCGAGTTCGGCTTTATTGGCGCGCGTATGCGCCAGCAACATAGCGTGGTGACAGGCCACTGGCAGGATCAACACGCCCATCAACGCATCGGCGCGTGGATGCGCCAGGCAGTGTCTAAACAGGATACCCGCCAGCTGAAAGTGGTACGTTTCGGCGACAACATGCGCGAAGTGGCGGTGACGGACGGCGATAAAGTCGCAGCACAAATCAAGTTCGGTTTCTCGGTCAATACCTGGGGCGTGGGCGATCTGGTGCAAGTAGTGAACGCCGTGAGCGATGGCGATGTCAACGCGCTGGTGGATGAGTATGAAAGCAGCTATCGCCTGACGGCTGCCGCGCAGGTTCATGGCGATAAACGCCAGAACGTGCTTGACGCCGCGCGCATCGAACTGGGCCTGAAACGCTTCCTCGAAGAGGGCGGTTTCCATGCCTTCACCACCACCTTTGAAGATCTGCACGGCCTGAAACAGTTACCGGGCCTGGCAGTACAGCGTTTGATGCAGCAAGGCTACGGCTTCGCCGGCGAAGGCGACTGGAAGACCGCCGCGCTGCTGCGCATCATGAAAGTGATGTCCGGCGGGCTGAACGGCGGCACCTCCTTTATGGAGGATTACACCTATCACTTTGAGCACGGCAACGATCTGGTGCTCGGCTCGCACATGCTGGAAGTCTGTCCTTCTATCGCCATCGACGAAAAACCGACGCTGGATGTGCAGTACCTCGGTATTGGCGGCAAAGCCGATCCGGCACGTCTGATTTTCTCCACCAAAACCGGCCCGGCGATTAACGCCAGCCTGATCGACTTAGGCGATCGTTTCCGTCTGTTGGTGAACTGCGTTGAGGCGGTGAAAACCCCGCACGATCTGCCGAAACTGCCGGTCGCCAACGCCCTGTGGAAAGCGCAGCCGGATCTGCCAACCGCCTCTGAAGCGTGGATCCTCGCCGGTGGCGCGCACCACACCGTCTTCAGCCAGGCGCTGACGCTCGACGATATGCGCCAGTTCAGCGAGCTGCACGATCTTGAGCTGACGGTTATCGACAACGACACCCGCCTGCCTGCGTTTAAAGACGCGCTGCGCTGGAACGAAGTGTATTACGGTTCAAAACGTTAACAGGGAACACCCGGCCTGCTGCGGCAGGCCATCTTTCCTGGAGGAACGCATGTTAGAAGCATTGAAACAGCAGGTGCTGGAAGCCAACCTGGCGCTGCCGAAACATCACCTGGTCACGCTGACATGGGGCAACGTCAGTGCCGTTGATCGTACAAGCGGCCTGATGGTGATTAAACCTTCTGGCGTCGATTACAGCGTCATGACCGCTAACGATATGGTGGTCGTCAACATCACCACCGGCGAAGTAGTTGAAGGCACGAAAAAACCCTCTTCCGATACGCCGACTCACCGACTGCTGTACCAGGCGTTTCCGACCATCGGCGGCATTGTGCATACCCACTCTCGCCATGCCACCATCTGGTCGCAGGCTGGTCAGCCGATCCCGGCAACGGGCACTACCCATGCCGACTATTTTTATGGCGAGATCCCCTGTACCCGTAAGATGACCGACGAGGAGATCAACGGCGAATACGAGTGGGAAACCGGCAATGTGATCGTCGAGACTTTTGAGAAAAAAGGCATCGATCCGGCGCAAATGCCCGGCGTGCTGGTGCATTCTCATGGCCCGTTCGCGTGGGGCAAAAGCGCAGATGACGCGGTACATAACGCCATCGTGCTCGAAGAAGTGGCCTATATGGGTATTTTCTGCCGTCAGCTCGCGCCTGAGTTACCCGCCATGCAACAAACGCTGCTGGATAAACACTATTTACGTAAGCACGGCGCGAAGGCTTACTACGGCCAATGACTGTATAAAACCACAGCACCCAACAACAAACCAGGCTATAATCTCGCCTGGTTTTGTTTTATGAGAGACGGCTGTGGCGCAGGCGCAAGAAGGTTTTATTTTAACCCGACACTGGCGGGATACCCCCGGCGGAACCGAGGTCGAGTTCTGGCTGGCGACGGATAATGGCCCGCTGCGCGTCGTGCTGCCACCGCAAGAATCGGTCGCCTTTATTCCCGCCGCGCAGGTGGAAAAGGTTAAGTTGCTGCTGCGAACCGAAAAGCAGTGGCGCTTAACGCCGCTGAACCTGAGCGACTTTCACCGCCAGCCGGTATATGGCCTTTATTGCCGCGCACATCGCCAACTGATGCGCATTGAAAAAATGCTGCGCGATGACGGTATCACCGTTTACGAAGCCGATATCCGCCCGCCGGAACGCTTTCTGATGGAGCGCTTTATTACCGCGCCGGTGTGGGTTGACGGCACGCCACAAGGTGCCGCGCTGGTTGACGCGCGGCTAAAACCCAGCCCGCACTATCGCCCGCCGCTGAAATGGGTGTCGCTGGATATCGAAACCAGCCGCCATGGCGAGCTTTACTGTATCGGCCTTGAGGGCTGCGGGCAGCGCACGGTCTATATGCTCGGCCCGGAAAACGGCAGCGCGCAGGGGCTGGATTTTGAGCTGGAGTATGTTGCCAGCCGCCCACAACTGCTGGAAAAACTCAACGCCTGGTTTGCCGCGCACGATCCGGATGTGATCATTGGCTGGAACGTCGTGCAATTCGATTTGCGCGTGCTGCAAAAAAGCGCCGAGCGCTACCGCGTACCGCTGACGCTCGGGCGTAACGGCGGCGAGCTGGAGTGGCGCGAACACGGTTTTAAGAATGGCGTCTTCTTCGCACAGGCCACCGGCAGGCTGATTATTGACGGGATTGAAGCGCTGAAATCGGCGTTCTGGAACTTCTCCTCGTTCTCGCTGGAAGCCGTCTCCAGAGAGCTGCTTGGCGAAGGCAAAGCGATTGATAACCCGTGGGATCGCATGGATGAGATCGACCGGCGCTTCGCCGAAGATAAACCCGCGCTCGCCACCTATAACCTGAAAGATTGCGAACTGGTGACGCGTATCTTTCACAAGACGGAGATCATGCCGTTTTTGCTGGAGCGCGCTACGGTAAACGGTTTGCCCGTTGATCGCCACGGCGGCTCGGTGGCGGCCTTCAGCCACCTCTATTTTCCACGTATGCACCGCGCAGGCTATGTCGCGCCAAATCTCGGTGGCGTGCCGCCGCAGGCCAGCCCTGGCGGTTATGTAATGGATTCGCGCCCCGGCCTGTATGACTCGGTGCTGGTACTGGATTACAAAAGCCTCTACCCCTCTATTATCCGCACTTTCCTGATCGATCCCGTCGGCCTGGTTGAAGGCATGGCGCAGCCGGATAACGCGCACAGTACCGAGGGGTTTCTTGGCGCATGGTTTTCGCGTGAAAAGCACTGCCTGCCGGGGATTGTCGGGCAGATCTGGCACGGGCGCGATGAGGCCAAACGTCACGGCAACAAGCCGCTTTCGCAAGCGCTGAAGATCATTATGAATGCGTTTTACGGCGTACTCGGCACCAGCGCCTGCCGCTTTTTCGATCCGCGGCTGGCATCGTCGATCACTATGCGTGGCCACGAGATCATGCGCCAGACCAAAGCGCTGATTGAAGCGCAGGGTTACGACGTTATCTATGGCGACACGGACTCCACCTTCGTCTGGCTAAAGAAAGCCCACAGCGAAGAGGATGCCGCGCGTATTGGCCGCGCGCTGGTTGAACACGTCAACGGCTGGTGGTCGGCGCATCTTAAAAGCCAGCAACTGGAAAGCGCGCTGGAACTGGAGTTTGAAACCCATTTCTGCCGGTTTCTGATGCCCACCATTCGCGGCACTGAACAGGGCAGCAAAAAGCGTTACGCCGGAATGATTCAGGAAGGCGAGAACCAGCGCATGGTGTTTAAGGGGCTGGAAACCGTGCGTACCGACTGGACACCGCTGGCGCAGCAGTTCCAGCAAACGCTCTACCTGCGCGTGTTTCGCAATGAGCCTTATCAGGACTATGTGCGCGAAACCATTGCCAGCCTGATGGCGGGCGAACTCGACGATCAGCTTATTTATCGCAAGCGCCTGCGCAGAGCGCTTTCCGAATATGAACGTAATGTGCCGCCGCACGTGCGCGCTGCACGGCTGGCGGATGAAGAGAACCGCAAACGGGGTCGCCCGGCGCAGTACCAGAATCGCGGCACCATCAAGTATGTCTGGACCACCAGCGGGCCAGAGCCGGTGGATTACCAACACTCGCCGCTCGATTACGATCACTACCTGAGTAAACAGTTACAGCCGGTTGCCGAGGGAATTCTGCCTTTCATTGACGACGACTTTGCTACACTACTTACAGGGCAGCTGGGACTCTTTTGAGATTTACTTATCGCGTTTCCCGGCTTGCAACACTACCGCTATACCCTGGCTATTTCAGGTTTGTGCCGCCATGCGGCGCGAAAGACGGCAGGTATAGGTAGTGACGAAAGGGATTGCTTCCTTTACCATAGCGCCCTTCCTTTTTCTGGCCCCAAATTTTATACGCCCGCCTGCCTTCAGGCGGTGACGAACTATTGCCTGCAATTTGAGATATAGAGTTCATTTATGCCCTTTACACTTGGTCAACGCTGGATTAGCGACACGGAAAGCGAACTCGGACTTGGCACAGTCGTCGCAATGGATGCGCGCACGGTCACCCTCCTTTTTCCGGCCACGGGTGAAAACCGTCTGTACGCTCGCAGCGACTCTCCGGTTACCCGCGTGATGTTCAACCCCGGTGATACGGTGACCAGCCATGATGGCTGGCAGCTCACAATTGAAGACGTAAAAGAGGAAAACGGGCTGCTCGCTTACACCGGCACACGCCTGGATACGCAGGAAAGCAATGTCACCCTGCGCGAAGTGTTACTCGACAGCAAACTGGTGTTCAGCAAACCGCAAGACCGCTTATTCGCCGGGCAGATCGACCGTATGGATCGCTTCGCGCTGCGTTTTCGCGCACGTAAATACCAAAGTGAGCAGTACCGTATGCCGTGGAGTGGCTTGCGTGGCCAGCGCACCAACCTGATCCCGCACCAGCTGCACATCGCTCACGATGTGGGCCGTCGCCACGCGCCGCGCGTGTTGCTGGCAGATGAAGTGGGTCTTGGGAAAACCATTGAAGCCGGGATGATCCTGCATCAACAACTGCTTGCTGGCGCGGCTGAACGCGTGCTGATCGTGGTGCCGGAAACCCTGCAACATCAGTGGCTGGTTGAAATGCTGCGCCGCTTCAACCTGCGTTTTGCCCTGTTTGACGATGAGCGTTACGCCGAAGCGCAGCACGATGCCGACAACCCGTTCGATACCGAGCAACTGGTGATTTGCTCGCTCGATTTCGTGCGCCGCAACAAGCAACGCCTGGAGCACCTGTGCGACGCCGAATGGGATCTGCTGGTGGTCGACGAAGCGCATCACCTGGTGTGGAGCGAAAACGAAGCCAGCCGTGAATATCAGGCAATTGAGCAACTGGCCGAGCGCGTACCGGGCATTCTGCTGCTGACCGCCACCCCGGAACAACTGGGGATGGAGAGCCACTTTGCCCGCCTGCGCTTGCTGGATCCGAACCGTTTCCATGATTTCGCCCAGTTCGTTGAAGAGCAGCAAAACTACCGTCCGGTCGCCGACGCCGTGGCCCTGCTGCTGGCGGGTGAACGCCTCAGCAACGATGACCTCAATATGTTGAGCGATCTGGTGGGCGAGCAAGATATCGAACCGCTGCTGCAAACCGCCAACAGCGATCGCGAAGGCGCGGCTGCCGCGCGTCAGGAACTGATTTCCATGCTGATGGATCGACACGGCACCAGCCGTGTGCTGTTCCGCAACACCCGTAACGGTGTAAAGGGTTTCCCGAAACGCGAGCTGCACACCGTTAAGCTGCCGCTGCCGACGCAGTATCAGACGGCGATTAAAGTCTCCGGCATTATGGGCGCGCGTAAAAGCCAGGAAGAGCGTGCCCGCGATATGCTCTACCCGGAGCAGATTTATCAAGAATTTGAAGGCGATACCGGAACATGGTGGAACTTCGACCCGCGCGTTGAGTGGCTGATGGGCTACCTCACCAGCCATCGTTCGCAAAAAGTGCTGGTGATTTGCGCCAAAGCCGCCACCGCGCTGCAACTGGAGCAGGTACTGCGCGAACGCGAAGGTATCCGTGCGGCGGTGTTCCATGAAGGTATGTCGATCATTGAACGCGATCGCGCAGCGGCGTGGTTCGGCGAAGAGGACAGCGGCGCGCAGGTTCTGTTGTGCTCGGAAATTGGCTCTGAAGGGCGTAACTTCCAGTTCGCCAGCCATTTAGTGATGTTCGATCTGCCGTTTAACCCGGATCTGCTGGAGCAGCGCATCGGTCGTCTGGATCGTATTGGTCAGGCACACGATATTCAGATCCATGTGCCTTATCTGGAGAAAACCGCGCAGTCCGTGCTGGTGCGCTGGTATCACGAAGGGCTGGACGCCTTCGAGCACACCTGCCCGACCGGGCGCACTATTTACGATAGCGTTCACAATGAGCTGATTAACTACCTGGCAGCACCGGAAGATACTGATGGTTTTGATCAGTTGATCAAAACCTGCCGTGAGCAGCACGACGCGCTGAAAGCACAGCTGGAACAAGGCCGCGACCGCTTGCTGGAGATCCACTCTAACGGTGGTGAAAAGGCGCAGGCGCTGGCGGAAAGCATTGCCGAGCAGGACGATGACACGGCGCTTATTGCCTTCGCCATGAACCTGTTCGATATCATTGGTATTAACCAGGACGATCGCGGTGAAAATATGATCGTGCTGACGCCATCGGATCACATGCTGGTGCCGGACTTCCCGGGCCTGCCGGAAGATGGCTGCACCATCACTTTCGATCGCGACGTCGCACTTTCGCGCGAAGACGCGCAGTTTGTCACCTGGGAACATCCGATCATCCGTAACGGTCTGGATCTGATCCTTTCTGGCGATACCGGCAGCAGTACGATTTCGCTGCTGAAAAACAAAGCGCTGCCGGTCGGTACGCTTCTGCTGGAGCTGATCTACGTGGTGGAAGCACAGGCGCCGAAACAGCTACAACTTAATCGCTTCCTGCCATCGACGCCGATCCGCCTGCTGGTGGATAAAAACGGCACCAACCTCGCGGCTCAGGTGGAGTTCGAGAGCTTCAACCGCCAGCTCAGCGCGGTGAATCGCCATACCGGCAGCAAGCTGGTGAACGCGGTGCAGCAGGAGGTTCACGCCATTCTGCAAAAAGGTGAAACACAGGTGGAAGCCGCCGCACGCGAGCTGATTGACGCCGCGCGCAGCGAAGCGGATGAAAAGCTGTCGGCGGAACTGGCGCGCCTGGAAGCGTTAAAAGCGGTTAACCCGAACATCCGCGACGACGAACTGACCGCCATTGAGAGTAACCGCCAGCAAGTGCTGGAAAGCCTGGCGCAGGCGAGCTGGCGGCTTGATGCGCTGCGTTTGATTGTTGTGACGCACCAATAACGGAGCCCCAATGGTGATGGAACCCTACAATCCACCGCAGGATCCCTGGCTGGTTATTCTTTATCAGGATCAACACATTATGGTCGTCAACAAGCCCAGCGGCTTGTTGTCGGTGCCAGGGCGTCTGGATGAGCACAAAGACAGCGTGATGACGCGGATTCAGCGCGATTTCCCGCAGGCGGAATCCGTACATCGCCTGGATATGGCAACCAGCGGTGTGATTGTGGTGGCGCTTACCAAAGATGCCGAGCGTGAGTTAAAACGCCAGTTCCGCGAACGTGAGCCGAAAAAGCAGTATCTGGCACGCGTTTGGGGTCACCCGGAAAAAGCCGAAGGGCTGGTGGATTTACCGCTGATTTGCGACTGGCCGAACCGACCAAAGCAGAAAGTGTGTTTTGAAACCGGCAAAGCGGCGCAAACCGAGTATGAAGTGCTGGCGTTTGAGGAAGATGGTACCGCTCGCGTACGTCTGAAGCCGATTACCGGGCGCTCGCATCAACTGCGTGTACATATGTTAGCGTTAGGCCATCCGATTCTCGGTGACCGTTTTTACGCCACGCCAGAAGCGCTGGCAATGGCTCCGCGCTTGCAACTGCATGCTGAGACGCTAACCATCACCCATCCGGCGTTTGGCAACAGCATGACGTTTAAAGCGCCGGTAGATTTTTAAATCACTCTCCCGGTCTGACGACCGGGAGAGTTTTATGGCGTTAGCGAAAACCCTTCTGCTCGCGAATCAGCTCGTAAGCCTTCTGAATTTCCTGCGCTTTTTGTTTCGCCATCTCCATCATCTCCGGCGGCAGACCTTTCGCCACCAGTTTGTCCGGATGATGTTCGCCCATCAGCTTACGGTAGGCGCGCTTGATGGTGGTCGCATCGTCTGACGGTTTCACCCCCAGAACATTACAGGCATCTTCCAGCGTCGGGCCGCGTTGCGCCTGCTGCCAGCCGCCACCGCCCGCTTGCTGCTGGTGCTGATAACCACCGCCAAACTGCGCCCCGCCCTGCATCATGCGCAGAAACTGATCGAATTGCAGACGCGAAATCCCAAGCTCCTCAGCGATCACGTACAGCACTTCGCGTTCGCTGGGGTGCAAAGAGCCATCGGCGAAGGCTGCCTGGATTTGAATTTCCAGAAACATCCTAATCAAGTCGAAACGCCCGAAGCAGACGCTGCGAAACTGACGCATCTTGTCGCGTAACGGGTAATTATCCGTTTTGCCGACGCGAAATGCCTGCTGCGCTGCGCTGCGCGACTCGCCGTGCAGGTTCATGCGATCCATAAACAGGCTGGCGACCTGGATATCCGCTTCGGTTACCCGGCCTTTCGATTTGGTTAGATGCCCCATCACCTCGAAGGTGGTGGCAAAAAAGAGCGTCTGACGTTCGCGCTGGTTGGCAAACCACGCCATTTTCCGGCTGCGCGCCTTGTCAAAAAAGTGCCCGATTAACAACCCAAGAACCGCGCCCCAAAAGCCGCCGCCCATGAAAAGAGCGATGACAACCCCAACCACTTTCCCCCAATACTGCATATACTCCCCAAATCGTCATGCCGTCGGCTAAAATTTGCTTTATCATACCCGTCATTCTATGCCATGCACAGGCGCAGTCTTCTCCCCCTGGCTCGAACGCGGGCAGGATTAAAACTAGCGTTGCAAAGGCGAGTAAGTTAGTCTCAGACCGTTTGCCAGCGTAAAGCCACAGATGACGGAACAACAAATACAACGTATGAAAAAACGTATCCCCACCCTCCTGGCCACCATGATTGGCTCTGCCCTTTACAGCCAGCAGGGGATGGCAGCCGATCTTGCCTCGCAGTGTATGCTTGGCGTTCCCAGCTACAACCGCCCCCTGGTACAGGGCGACACCAATAATTTGCCGGTGACGATCAATGCCGATCACGCAAAAGGCAACTACCCTGACGATGCCGTTTTTACCGGCAATGTCGATATTAATCAGGGAAATAGCCGTTTACAGGCCGATGAGGTGCAGCTTCATCAGCAGCAGCCGGAAGGTCAGACGGACCCGGTTCGCACAGTGGATGCACTCGGTAATGTGCACTATGACGATAACCAGGTCATCCTGAAAGGTCCTAAAGGTTGGTCAAACCTGAACACCAAAGATACCAACGTCTGGCAAGGTGATTACCAGATGGTGGGTCGTCAGGGTCGCGGTACCGCCGATCTGATGAAACAGCGTGGACAAAACCGCTACACCATTCTGGACAATGGGATGTTTACCTCCTGCCTGCCCGGGTCGAATACCTGGAGCGTTGTCGGCAGCGAAGTTATTCAGGATCGCCAGGAGCAGGTTGCGGAAATCTGGAATGCGCGTTTTAAGCTCGGCCCGGTGCCGGTGTTCTATAGCCCGTATCTGCAGTTACCTATCGGCGACAAACGCCGTTCAGGTTTCCTGATCCCTAATGCCAAGTACAGCACGACAAACTATTTCGAGTTCTATCTGCCATACTACTGGAACATTGCGCCAAATATGGATGCGACGATCACGCCGCACTACATCCATAAACGGGGCAATATACAGTGGGAAAATGAATTCCGTTATCTGACGCAGGCCGGTGCTGGCCTTATTGAGTTCGATTACCTGCCGTCAGACAAAGTGTTTCAGGATGAGTACCCTAGCGAAGGGGAGCGTCACCGCTGGCTGTTTTACTGGCAACATGCCGGGGTAATGGATCAGGTGTGGCGTTTTAACGTTGACTACACCAAAGTCAGCGACCCGCACTATTTTAATGATTTCAATTCAAAATATGGCTCCAGTACTGACGGCTATGCCACGCAGATTTTCAGTGCGGGTTATGGAGTAGAGAACTTCAATGCAACAGTAACAACCAAACAGTTCCAGGTATTTAACCGCCAGAACAGTAACTCGTACGCTGCGTTACCGCAGGTGGATATTAACTGGTATCACAACGATCTGGGTCCGTTTGATTTCCGCGTATACGGCCAGGCAGTGAAATTTACCAATACCAATTCCAGCCTACCTGAAGCAACGCGTCTGCATTTAGAACCCACGCTCAGTCTGCCTGTATCAAACGCCTGGAGCAGTTTGAACACCGAAGTTAAGCTGCTGGGTACCCATTATCAGCAAGACAATATTGATACTTATCGCAACTACGCGCAGCAGCAGTACAACAGCAGCCAGAGTAGTTCCAACATGACCGCACTGGAAGCGGCGAATAAGTTGAAAGACAACGTTAGCCGCGTTATGCCGCAATTTAAAACTGACGGCAAGCTGGTGTTTGAACGCGATATGAACTGGGCGGAGGGCTACACCCAGACGCTGGAACCGCGCGCTCAATACTTGTATGTGCCGTATCGCGATCAGAGCCACATCAACAACTACGACTCCTCGCTGCTGCAATCCGACTACAGCGGGCTGTTCCGCGACCGTACTTATGGCGGTCTGGATCGTATCGCCTCCGCGAACCAGGTTACTACCGGCGTCACAACCCGCATTTATGATGAAGCGGCGGTTGAACGTTTTAACGTTTCTGTTGGTCAAATCTACTATTTCACCGAGTCCCGTACCGGGGATGACAACATTAACTGGGAGAAAGACAACAAAACTGGTTCGCTGGTGTGGGCAGGCGATACGTACTGGCGTATCTCCGATCGTTGGGGTCTGCGCGGCGGGGTGCAGTATGACACCCGTCTGAATAATATCGCTAACAGCAGCTCGTCGCTGGAGTATCGCCGCGATGAAGACCGTATGCTGCAATTGAGCTACCGTTACGCCAGCCCGGAATACGTACAAGCAACGCTGCCAAACTATGCAACTTCAGCGCAGTATAAAGATGGTATTTCGCAGGTAGGTGCCGCCGGAAGCTGGCCGATTGCGGACCGCTGGTCCATCGTCGGGGCGTACTATTACGATACCAATACCAGTAAACCTGCCGATCAGATGGTGGGTTTGCAATATAGCTCCTGCTGTTATGCGATTCGCTTTGGCTATGAGCGCAAAATCAACGGCTGGGAAAATAATCAAAGCAAATATGACAAGACCATCGGTTTCAACATTGAGCTGCGTGGCTTGAGCTCCAACTACGGCCTGGGAACGCAACAAATGCTGCGTTCGAACATTCTGCCGTACCGTAGCTCACTGTGATCTGTTTGATTTGCAACGTAATCCGCATTGCGGTTAATTGAAATGGAAAAGGTATGAAGAACTGGAAAACGCTGCTTCTCGGTATCGCTATGGTTGCGAATACCAGTTTTGCCGCGCCTCAGGTTGTTGATAAAGTCGCCGCCGTGGTCAATAACGGCGTGGTGCTGGAAAGTGATGTTGATGGTTTGATGCAATCCGTGAAGGCCAACGCAGGCCAGGCGGGTCAGCAATTACCGGACGACGCCACGCTGCGCCACCAGATCCTTGAACGTCTGATCATGGATCAAATCATTTTGCAGATGGGCACGAAAATGGGCGTCAAAGTCACTGACGAACAGCTCGACGCCGCCATCGCCGATATTGCCAAGCAAAACAATATGACGATGGATCAGATGCGTAGCCGCCTGGCCTATGACGGGGTGAATTTCAGCACCTACCGTAACCAGATCCGCAAAGAGATGATCATCTCCGAAGTGCGTAACAGCGAAGTGCGCCGTCGCGTTACGGTGCTGCCACAGGAAGTCGAAGCCCTGGCGCAGCAGGTGGGCAACCAGAATGATGCCAGCACTGAACTGAATCTGAGCCACATTCTGATCCCATTGCCGGAAAATCCGACCTCCGATCAAGTGAACGAAGCGGAAAGTCAGGCGCGTTCAATTGTGGAACAAGCTCGTAACGGCGGTGATTTTGGCAAATTGGCCATCACTTACTCTGCCGATCAGCAAGCACTGAAAGGCGGTCAGATGGGCTGGGGCCGAATTCAGGAGCTGCCGAGCATCTTTGCTCAGGCGCTGAGCACGGCGAAAAAAGGCGATGTGATTGGCCCAATCCGTTCGGGTGTTGGTTTCCATATCCTGAAAGTGAACGATCTGCGCGGCCAGACGCAGAGCATCTCTGTCACAGAAGTTCATGCCCGCCATATCCTGCTGAAACCGTCGCCGATCATGAGCGACGATCAAGCACGTGTGAAACTGGAACAGATCGCAGCCGATATTAAGAGTGGCAAAACTACTTTTGCTAACGCGGCGAAAGAGTTCTCTCAGGATCCGGGTTCTGCAAACCAGGGCGGCGATCTCGGCTGGGCGTCAGCAGATATTTATGATCCGGCCTTCCGCGATGCGCTGATGAAGCTGAAACGCGGCCAGATGAGCGGCCCAGTTCACTCCTCCTTTGGCTGGCACCTGATCGAAATGCTGGACAGCCGTAACGTCGACAAAACCGACGCGGCGCAAAAAGACAGAGCCTATCGCATGCTGATGAACCGTAAGTTCTCTGAAGAAGCGGCAACCTGGATGCAGGAACAGCGCGCCAGCGCCTATGTCAAGATTCTGAGCAACTAATGAAAACACAGCGTGTCGTTATCACTCCCGGCGAACCCGCCGGGATTGGCCCGGATCTGGTAGTGCAACTCGCCCAGCGCGACTGGCCGGTTGAACTGGTTATCTGTGCAGACGCAACGCTGCTGACCGACCGGGCCTCGCTGCTCGGTCTACCGCTTCAGCTGCGCGGTTACGATCCAACGGCCGTCGCAGTACCGCAACAAGCAGGCACATTAACGCTGTTGCCTGTTCCTCTGCATACGCCCGTCACCGCAGGCGTACTTAATACGCTTAACGGCTCTTACGTTGTAGAAACGCTTACCCGCGCCTGCGACGGCTGCCTGAGTGGCGAATTTGCCGCGCTGATTACCGGCCCGGTGCATAAAGGCGTGATTAACGATTCAGGGACGCCGTTTACCGGACACACGGAGTTTTTCGAGGAACGCTCTCACGTCGCCAAAGTGGTGATGATGCTGGCAACCGAAGAGCTACGCGTGGCGCTGGCGACCACACACTTGCCTATCAAAGCCGTGGCCGACGCCATTACGCCTGATTTGCTGCGGGAAGTGATCGGCATTCTGCACACGGATCTGCAACAGAAGTTCGGTATCACCCAACCGCATATTCTGGTCTGCGGCCTGAACCCGCATGCCGGTGAAGGCGGTCATATGGGAACGGAAGAGATTGATACCATCATTCCGGTGCTCAATGAAATGCGCGCGCAGGGTATGAATTTAAGCGGTCCGCTGCCGGCCGACACGCTTTTTCAGCCCAAATACCTTGATAATGCCGACGCCGTACTGGCGATGTACCACGATCAGGGTCTGCCCGTGCTAAAATACCAGGGCTTTGGCCGCGGCGTGAACATTACCCTCGGTTTACCCTTTATTCGCACATCCGTCGACCACGGTACCGCGCTTGAACTCGCGGGCAAAGGCACAGCGGATGTCGGCAGTTTTATTACGGCGCTTAATCTCGCCATCAAAATGATTGTTAATACTCAATGAATACTCGCGTCCATCAGGGCCACTTAGCCCGCAAACGCTTCGGGCAAAACTTTCTCCACGACCAGTTCGTGATCGACAGCATTGTCTCGGCCATCAACCCGCAAAAGGGTCAGGCTATGGTCGAAATCGGCCCAGGCCTTGGCGCGCTCACCGAACCGGTGGGCGAACGTCTGGATAAATTAACGGTCATCGAGCTTGACCGCGATCTGGCTGCCCGCCTGCAAACACATCCGTTCCTTGCACCTAAACTGACTATCTATCAGCAAGATGCAATGACCATGGATTTTGGCGAGCTCTCAAAAACGATCGGTCAGCCGCTGCGTGTTTTCGGTAACCTGCCGTATAACATCTCCACGCCGTTGATGTTCCATCTGTTTAGCTATACTGATGCCATTGCCGATATGCACTTTATGCTGCAAAAAGAGGTGGTGAATCGCCTGGTTGCGGGGCCAAACAGTAAGGCGTATGGTCGATTAAGCGTGATGGCGCAGTACTACTGCCAGGTTATTCCGGTGCTGGAAGTACCGCCCACCGCGTTTGCGCCGCCGCCAAAAGTGGATTCTGCTGTGGTTCGTCTGGTGCCGCACGCTCAATTACCGCATCCGGTGAAAGAGATCCGCACGCTGAGCCGCATTACCACCGAAGCGTTTAACCAGCGTCGTAAAACCATTCGCAACAGCCTCGGCAACGTCTTTACCGTTGAAGTGCTGGCGTCGTTAGGTATCGATCCGGCGATGCGCGCGGAAAATATTTCTGTAGCGCAATATTGCCAGTTAGCGAACTACCTGACAGAGAATGCGCCGCCGAAGGAGAGTTAACGTATGATCAATTCGCCCCGAGTTTGTGTTCAGGTACAAAGCATCTACATCGAGTCTCAGTCCGCTCCCGACGATGAACGCTATGTTTTCGCTTACACCATTACCATCCGGAACCTGGGGCGAACCCCTGTCCAGTTGCTCAAGCGCTACTGGCTTATCACCAATGGAAATGGCCGCGCAACGGAAGTTCAGGGCGAAGGTGTGGTTGGCGTACAGCCGCACATTGAGCCTGGCGGCGAATATCAATATACCAGCGGTGCGGTAATTGAAACGCCGCTGGGCACTATGCAAGGCCATTACGAAATGATCGATGCGCAGGGAGAAACCTTCCGCATCGCTATCCCGGTCTTCCGACTCGCCGTCCCAACATTGATCCATTAATACAATGTCTACATACCTTATTGGTGACGTTCATGGTTGCTATGATGAACTCGTCGCGCTGTTAAAACAGGTTGAGTTTTCACCTGGGCAGGACACTTTATGGCTGACGGGCGATCTGGTCGCGCGCGGCCCTGGCTCGCTTGAGGTATTGCGCTTCGTCAAATCACTCGGTGACAACGTTCGTCTGGTACTGGGTAACCACGATTTGCACCTGCTCGCCGTTTACGCGGGCATCAGCCGCAATAAGCCCAAAGACCGGCTTAATCCGCTTCTGGAAGCACACGACGCTGATGAGCTGATTAACTGGCTGCGCCGTCAGCCGCTGCTGCAAATCGACGAAGAGAAAAAACTGGTGATGGCGCACGCCGGGATCACCCCGCAGTGGGATATGGAAACCACCCGCCACTGTGCGCGCGATATTGAAGCGGTGCTGGCGAGCGACTCTTATCCGCTCTTTCTCGACGCTATGTACGGCGATCTGCCGAACCACTGGACGCCTGAGCTCAGCGGTCTTGCCCGCCTGCGCTTTATCACCAATGCGTTTACGCGCATGCGCTATTGCTTCCCGAACGGGCAACTCGATATGTACTGCAAAGACATTCCCGAGCACGCCCCCGCGCCGCTAAAACCGTGGTTTTCGATTCCGGGACCGGTGGCGCAAGAATACAGCATTGCCTTTGGTCACTGGGCATCACTGGAAGGCGCAGGGACGCCTGAAGGCATCTACGCGCTGGATACGGGCTGCTGCTGGGGCGGTGTGCTGACCTGCCTGCGCTGGGAAGATAAACAGTACTTCACCCAGGCGTCGAATCGTCAGATGGATTTGGGCGATGGCGAGGCGATTGCCTCCTGAAAATAATTTCCCCGGCCTGGGCCGGGGAAAGAGAAGAAACCTAACGTTGCCGTGCAACCGCGGCCGTAGCGCAGTGAATTAACGGCGCTCGAGGATCTCGAAACAGTAACTGTGAGAATTCTGCGCGTCCGCGTCGTGGAACTCACTGAACACGGAATCCCAGTCGTCCGGATCGTAATCCGGGAAATGGGTATCACCTTCCACTTCCGCATCAATGTGTGTCAGGTACAAACGCTGCGCTTTCGGCAGAAACTGCTCGTAAACACGACCACCGCCAATCACCATGATCTCTTCAGCACCATCGCATTGTGCAATCGCTTCATCAACGGATTTCACCCACTGCACGCGATCGTCAGTGCCCGGCTGGCTACTGATCACGATATTCTTACGACCCGGCAGCGGACGACCGATGGATTCCCACGTCAGGCGACCCATCACTACCGGTTTGTTTAACGTATTGCGTTTAAACCAGGCGAGATCGGCAGGTAAGTTCCACGGCATCGCATTCTCCATGCCGATGACGCGATCCACTGCCAACGCCGCAATCAGACTGATCATTTATTCATTCCTGGAAGCCAAAAAATTGTCGCCACTATACGGAAAGCGCAATCTTTCGTCGACGGGGCGCGAGGTAAAGAATAAGAAAATTTTCTATTCTGCTGGCGGCACCGCACCCCGAATCTGCACCGCCAGCTTGCCAGCCGTGTTGAATCAGCAAGTTATCCGTAAGCGGTAATTTACGCTTGCGGTTTAACCGCTGGTTCGTCTGCGGGATCGCCAGTATGACGCCCCTCTTCCGTACCCTGCCAGCCATGGCGCTGGGTTAATGACAGATGCGCTCTGTCTTCCGAAATGATTTCCGTCAGCATCGCACTGGTGCGTTTAAACACCGCCGCACGCGCCTGCGTATCGTTTTCCACCTGCGCCATCTCTTCCACCATTGAGGTGTTGAAGCGGCGGAAATGATCGGCGCGTTCACGCGCTTCATATGAACCCAACCCCAACCCTTCCAGCGCCAGCCTTCCCGTTTTCAGCGCCGCTTCGAAGGTTTCACGCTCCGGTTTCTCGACACCGGCCTGGCGCAAGCGAATGTAGTGATCGACGTCGCGGGCGCGGGCAATAATGCGCAGATCCGGGAAATGCTCTTTTGCCAGCTCCGTTAATTGTAGGCTGGCCTGCGGATCGTCGATGGCATTAATTAATACTTCTGCCCGTCCGGCACCGGCAGATTCCAGCAAATCAACGCGTGTCGCATCGCCATAAAACACCTTCATGCCGAATTTACGCAGCGTTTCAATATGATCGGGATCGTGATCCAGAACCACCATCTTCACGCCGCTGGAGAGCAACAAACGCCCGGCGATCTGCCCGAAACGTCCGAACCCGGCAATAATGACCCGCGCATCTTCCTCGTCGATTTCATCCGCTTCGCGCTCCTGCTGACTACCGGATGCTTCAAGACGGGCCAACAGCACCAGTAACAGCGGCGTTGCGGCCATCGACAGCGCGACCGTCAGGGTTAGCGCTTTCGCCCATTCGCTATCCAGCACCTGTGCCGTTTGCGCGGTGCCAAACACCACAAAGGCGAACTCACTCCCTTGCCCCAGCAGGGCGGCAAACCACAACCGCTGCTTGCCAGGCACGCGTAACGGACGAGCAATCAGCCACAGCACCGCGCTTTTGATCACCAAAAAACCGACCAGCAGCAGTAAGATGCGCAGCGGATGCGTCACCAGCGTGCCGAAGTCGATCGACATTCCCACACCGATAAAAAACAGCCCGAGCAGCAGGCCTTTAAAGGGCTCAATATCGCTTTCCAGCGCATGACGATACTCGGAGCTGGCAAGCAACACACCGGCAAGAAACGCGCCCATCGCCATCGACAATCCCGCCTCTTCCAGCAATAAGCCGAAACCGAAGACCAGGAACAGCGCCACGGCGCAGAACACTTCCCGCAAACCGGATCGCGCCACGAAGCGCAGCGCCGGGCGAGCAACATAGCGCCCGATCAGCACCACCAGTGTCAGCGCGGCAACAACTTTCAGCGCCGAAAGCGCGAAGGCGCTGAGCGTCATCGCCCCACCGCTGGCAGCCAGCAAAGGGATCATCGCCACCAACGGGATGGCTGCGATATCCTGGAACAGCAGCACGGAAAAGGCGCTGCGCCCCATTTGTGATACCGTCAGGTTGCGTTCATTCATCGCCTGCATGGCAATTGCCGTTGATGACAACGCCAGCGTCAGACCAATTAACACCGCGACCGGCCACGGGAGCCCGAGCAGCGCGCAAAACCCGCCGAGTAACAATCCACAACTGGCCATTTGCAGCGCACCACCGCCAAACACCGACGCACGCAGTTTCCATAAACGCTGCGGATCGAGTTCAAGGCCAATCACAAACAGCATCAGTACGACGCCGATTTCTGCAAAATGGAGGATAGATTCCGCGTCGGTTACCAGCCGCAATCCCCACGGACCAATAATGCCCCCGGCAATCAGATAGCCAAGCACCGATCCCAGCCCCAGGCGCATGGCGATCGGCACGATCAGCGCCGCCGACCCGAGATAGATCAGCGCCTGAATTAACGAATGGCTATCCATACTGCACCTCCTGCCATTCCAGTAAACGTTGTTTGTAATGGCGCGCCTGCGCCTGCAGCGTTTCATCGTCGCAAATAAACGTACAGTGCACAGCAAAAGGCGGCAGCCAGTTCATCCCGCAATAAAGCGCTGTCGCCTGCAGCGGCTGGGAAAGTACATCAAAACCGGGATGCGAGCCGATATCAAAATGGTTGTCGCCCCCCCCCGTCGTCACCGCCCACAACACGCTTTTGCCGTGAAGCGCCGTGCCACCGTGGCCATACGCCCAGCCGTGCGCCAGCACTTTATCCAGCCAGAGTTTGAATAATGGCGGCACGCTGTACCACTGCATCGGATGTTGCCAGATAACTAAATCGGCACGGGAAATCGCCTCCTGCTCGGCGGCGACGTCAATATTGAAGTCAGGATAGAGTTCGTACAGAGAACGTATTTCAACGTTTTCCAGCGTCCCTGCCTGCTCAATCATGCGCTTATTCGCATGCGAATGCTGCGGATAAGGATGGGCATAAATTATGAGGATCATTGATTAACCTGTTTTCACTACACGCTTTTTCTTGAAAGTGTAGTCAGTTAATCGTCTGGCTAAAAGCGGCAATCTGTGCGGGAATGAGGGAAAGGCATGCGGTAGCCGGAGCCACCGCAAATGAGGAAGGGATTAGTTATCCAGTTCGCTCATGTTTTTCACCTGATCGCGGTTAATCTGCTCGGTTTTTCCGGTTTCTGCATTTTTATAAGAAACCAGCCCGGTGTCTTTATCCACCTGCGGTTTGCCGTCGGTCACAATGGTGCGGCCATCAGTGGTGCGTACCGCCTGGTTGGAGGAACACCCGGCAACGGTAAACAGTGCTGCTGCAGTAAAAATCGAGGTCATCAGAAGTTTAGTTCGCATGGTTATCTCCCTGCTTTCCAGTGAATTTCATTCGTCTGTTTAGCCATTTTAGGCTAACTCACTGAACGGTGGGGAAAATGCAGAACACTCTGAAGGGGGAGTAGAGAACCCTCTCTCCACAAGGGAGAGAGGGGGAGCGGATTATTTGCTAATCTGCGCGTGCATTTCCTGCACGGAAATCACTTTTTCTGTGGCATCGGCATTCAGCGCCATCGCGGTAGCAAAGCCGCCGTTCAGCGTGGTGTCGTAGTGCACTTTATACTGTAGTGCGCTACGGCGAATCAGCTTGGAATCCTCAATCGCCTGACGCCCCGCCGTGGTGTTGATGATGTAGGTGTATTCGCCATTCTTGATACGATCCTGAATGTGCGGGCGACCTTCATGCACCTTATTCACCAGACGTGGGTTAATGCCCGCTTCACCCAGCACAATCGCCGTGCCGTGGGTCGCATCCAGTTCAAAGCCCTGTTTCAGCAGCTTCGCGGCGAGATCCACCACGCGCTCTTTATCCCCTTCGCGTACTGACAGCAGCGCGCGACCCTGTTTTTTCATGGTCGAGTTACTGCCCAGTTGCGCTTTGGCGAAGGCTTCGGCAAAGGTACGTCCCACACCCATCACCTCACCGGTAGAGCGCATTTCCGGCCCTAACAGTGGGTCAACGCCCGGGAACTTGTTAAACGGCAGCACCACTTCTTTTACCGAGTAGTACGGCGGGATAATCTCTTTGGTGTGGCCTTGCTGAGCCAGCGTTTTGCCGGTCATCACGCGCGCCGCCACTTTTGCCAGCGGCAAGCCGGTGGCTTTGGAGACGAACGGCACGGTACGCGCGGCACGCGGGTTGACCTCAATCAGATAAACTTCGTTATCTTTCACCGCAAACTGCACGTTCATCAGACCGCGAACCTGCAATTCAAACGCCAGTTTCTGCACTTGCTGGCGCATCACATCCTGGATTTCCTGGCTCAGGGTGTAAGCAGGCAGTGAACATGCGGAGTCACCGGAGTGCACGCCCGCCTGTTCGATATGCTCCATGATGCCGCCAATCAGCACGCTTTCGCCGTCGCAAATCGCATCGACATCCACTTCTACCGCGTCGTCGAGGAACTTGTCCAGCAGCACCGGCGCGTCGTTGGAAACGCTGACCGCGGTCATAAAGTAGCGGCGCAGGTCGATTTCGTCATAGACGATTTCCATGGCGCGACCGCCGAGGACGTAAGAAGGACGCACCACCAGCGGGTAAGTGATCTCTTTCGCTTTTTCAACCGCCTGCTCCAGCGCGGTAACCGTGGCGTTAGCTGGCTGTTTCAGTTTCAGGCGTTCAACGGCGTGCTGGAAGCGCTCGCGGTCTTCCGCACGGTCGATAGCGTCCGGGCTGGTGCCAATCACCGGCACACCGGCGGCTTCCAGCGCGCGCGCCAGTTTCAGCGGTGTCTGGCCGCCGTACTGCACGATAACGCCTTTCGGTTTTTCGATACGCACAATTTCCAGCACGTCTTCGAAAGTAACCGGTTCGAAGTAGAGACGGTCAGACGTGTCGTAATCGGTCGACACGGTTTCCGGGTTACAGTTGACCATGATGGTCTCGTAACCATCTTCGCGCAGCGCCAGCGACGCATGTACGCAGCAGTAGTCGAATTCAATGCCCTGGCCGATACGGTTTGGCCCACCGCCGAGCACCATGATTTTTTCGCGATCATGGTTCGGATTGGCTTCGCACTCTTCTTCGTACGTGGAGTACATGTAAGCGGTATCGGTCGCAAATTCCGCCGCACAGGTATCCACACGTTTATAGACCGGGTGCAGATTATACTGATCGCGCAGCTTACGGATTTCCGCTTCGCGCACGCCGACCAGTTTTGCCAGGCGCGCATCGGCAAAACCTTTACGCTTCAGGGTACGCAGGAAGTCAGCGTCGAGACCGTTGATCCCCACGCTTGCCACCTGCTCTTCCAGGCGCACCAGCTCTTCGATTTGCACCAGGAACCAGCGGTCGATGTTGGTCAGGTTGAACACGCCATCAACAGATAAGCCCGCACGGAACGCATCGGCGATATACCAGATACGCTCAGCGCCCGCGTCTTTCAGCTCGCGACGGATTTTCGTCAGGGCTTCCGGGTCCTCAAGGCTCACTTTTGGGTCGAAACCGGTCGCGCCCACTTCCAGGCCGCGCAGCGCTTTCTGCATCGATTCCTGCTGGGTACGACCAATCGCCATCACTTCACCAACAGATTTCATCTGCGTGGTCAGACGGTCATTCGCGCCCACAAATTTCTCGAAGTTGAAGCGCGGAATTTTGGTCACAACATAGTCGATAGATGGTTCGAACGAGGCCGGGGTACGCCCGCCGGTGATATCGTTCATCAGTTCATCCAGCGTGTAGCCCACCGCCAGTTTCGCCGCGACTTTCGCAATCGGGAAACCGGTCGCTTTCGACGCCAGCGCCGAAGAACGCGATACACGCGGGTTCATTTCGATAACAATCAGACGACCATTTTTCGGGTTTACCGCGAACTGTACGTTCGAACCGCCGGTTTCAACGCCGATTTCACGCAGCACCGCCATCGAGGCGTTACGCATGATTTGGTACTCTTTGTCGGTCAGCGTTTGCGCAGGAGCTACGGTGATGGAGTCACCGGTATGAATGCCCATCGCGTCGAAGTTTTCAATCGAGCAGACAATGATGCAGTTGTCGTTTTTATCGCGCACCACTTCCATCTCGTACTCTTTCCAGCCAATCAGCGACTCATCAATCAGCAGCTCATTGGTCGGCGAGAGATCCAGCCCGCGGGCGCAAATCTCTTCGAACTCTTCGCGGTTATACGCGATACCGCCACCGGTGCCGCCCATGGTAAAGGAGGGGCGAATAATGCACGGATAACCAACATCAGCCGCCACCGCCAGCGCTTCATCCATGTTATGCGCGATACCGGAACGCGCCGTGTCGAGGCCGATTTTTTTCATCGCAATGTCGAAGCGACGGCGGTCTTCCGCTTTATCAATCGCATCGGCAGTCGCGCCAATCATGGTGACGCCGAACTCTTCCAGCACGCCCTGGCGTTCCAGTTCCAGCGCGCAGTTCAGCGCGGTCTGGCCGCCCATGGTCGGCAGAACGGCATCCGGACGCTCTTTTTCGATAATTTTGCGTACCACTTCCCAGTGGATCGGCTCGATATAGGTCGCATCGGCCATCTCCGGGTCGGTCATAATGGTCGCCGGGTTGGAGTTCACCAGAATGACGCGGTAACCCTCTTCACGCAGCGCTTTACATGCTTGTGCGCCAGAGTAGTCAAATTCACATGCCTGGCCGATAACAATCGGGCCAGCGCCAAGGATCAGGATGCTTTTTAGGTCTGTACGTTTTGGCATTGCTCTTTTCTCCTGATTATTTGGCGGTATTACGATACTGCTCGATTAACTCAATAAAGTGGTCAAACAGCGGCGCGGCGTCGTGCGGGCCAGGACTTGCTTCCGGGTGTCCCTGGAAACTAAACGCCGGTTTATCGGTGCGATGAATGCCTTGCAGCGTGCCATCGAACAGGGATTTGTGCGTTACGCGCAGATTTGCAGGCATTGACGCTTCATCAACCGCGAAACCGTGGTTCTGCGCAGTGATCATCACGGTATTGTTATCAATATCTTTTACCGGATGGTTACCGCCGTGATGGCCAAACTTCATTTTCACCGTCTTCGCACCGCTCGCCAGCGCCAGCAGCTGATGGCCCAGGCAGATACCGAACACCGGAATATCCGTTTCAAGGAAAGTTTTAATCGCCTCGATAGCATAATCGCACGGTGCCGGGTCGCCAGGGCCGTTAGACAGGAAAATGCCGTCCGGATTGAGTTTCAGAACATCCGCCGCCGGGGTTTTCGCCGGAACCACCGTCAGTCTGCAACCTCTGTCTACCAGCATGCGCAGAATGTTGCGTTTTGCGCCGTAATCGTATGCCACAACGTGGTACGGCAACTCACTCTCGCTCTTCGCCGGCGGCAGGTCACCCGCCAGTGTCCAGCTGCCTTGCGTCCAACTGTAGGTTTCCGCCGTTGTGACTTCTTTCGCCAGGTCCATACCGTTCAGGCCCGGGAAGGCTTTCGCTTTTTCCAGCGCCAGCGCGGCATCAACATTATCACCAGCAATGATGCAGCCGTTCTGCGCGCCCTTTTCACGCAACAGACGAGTCAACTTACGGGTATCAATATCAGCAATCGCCACAATATTATGGCGCTTCAGATAAGAAGAGAGGTCTTCGGTACTGCGGAAGTTGCTGGCGATCAGCGGCAGGTCGCGAATGACCAGGCCTTGCGCATGTACCTGAGAGGACTCTTCGTCAGCGGAGTTGGTGCCGACATTGCCGATATGAGGATAAGTAAGAGTAACGATTTGGCGGGAATAGGAAGGATCAGTGAGGATTTCTTGATAACCGGTCATTGAAGTATTGAAAACGACTTCCCCAACCGCCGTGCCCGTTGCCCCTATGGCCCGACCGTGAAACTGGGTTCCGTCTTCCAGAACCAATAGCGCTGACTTAATCAAAACACCCTCCAGAGAATATTCACTCACTTTATTTGCATATTAATTCATATTGAGAACCTGAATCAATGCAAATTTGCTTGCCGTGGATTTTTGGCAAACGGCGGCATTCTGGAGAGATGTCGGTTAAAAGTCAACTTTTCTCCGGTATTTTTCTTATTGTTTTACGCCATTGCCTCTTATTACTGGATTTAATCGATAAAAAGATCAGACAAACTCACAGGGAAAACGCTTGCGTGTAGAGAAAATTGCATTTTATGGCGATGGATATCAAAAAAGTAGACCAGATGGTCAAAATTTACAATTGAGAAACATAAAAAAGAGAGATAAAGAGAGATTATGGCAGGTTTGGATAAAATGAAGGATGAAAAAGGAAAAATAAAAGGGCAATAAAATATTGCCCTTTGCAATCAATTGATTATGACTGCAACAACCACATCACGATGGGTAATAAATCTTATAAATTGTTGAGATCAAGCACGTCTCGCATATCAAAAAGGCCATTACTCTTTCCTTTCAGCCACAAAGCAGAACGAACCGCGCCATTGGCAAAAGTCATGCGACTGGAGGCTTTATGTGTGATTTCAACACGTTCGCCAATATCGGCGAACATCGCTGTATGTTCGCCGACGATGTCGCCTGCTCGCACCGTGGCAAAGCCAATCGTGCCGGGAACACGCTCGCCGGTATGCCCTTCACGCGCATAAACGGCACACGTTTTTAAATCTTTATTCAGTGCACCGGCAATCGCCTCGCCCATCGCCAGCGCCGTTCCCGACGGAGCATCGACTTTGTAGCGATGGTGCGCTTCGATAATTTCGATATCGGTATACTCACCCATAACTTTCGCCGCTTTCTCCAGCAGCTTCAGCATGACATTGACGCCAACGCTAAAGTTGGCAGCAAAAACAATGGCGATATCTTGTGCCGCCTCGGTAATGGCCTGCTTGCCTGCGTCATCAAAACCGGTAGTGCCAATTACCATTCCTTTACGGTGTTGCCGACAGAAAGCCAGGTGCGTCAGCGTGCCTTCCGGGCGGGTGAAATCGATGAAGACATCGAAATCCTCCTTCACCGCCTCAAGACTGCTCTGCACGGTCACACCGGTTTTCGCCGCGCCCGCCAGTTCACCTGCGTCGCTTCCCAGCAGAGAAGAACCTTCGCGCTCCAGCGCCGCGCCAAGTTCGACGCCATCCATTGCCAGTGCCGCCTGAATCAGCTGGCGGCCCATACGCCCGCCAGCGCCCGCGATGGCTACGCGGATTGGTGCATCATGCATAGTTGTGCTCTTTTGTTAAAAAAATGCGTAAGAATCGTTTCCAGATTAACCAGCCCGTGTCGGAGCCACCAGCCGAAAACGCCGATAATAAGAAATTAATGATATACAGCCGGAAATATCAGTAAAAGGCATGACGTTAAGGTGCCAGCGCCAGCACCTCGGCTACCCAATGACGAAAACCCTCTACGTCGATTTCCAGCGCCACCTGTGCATTGGGTTGTCGCCCCAGTTTGCCTTCAATATCCACCACCGTTGTTCCTGCGGTGTATTGCCCCTGAGTCTCCACGGCAACAAAACAGGGTTTCAGCGTAAACAGTTCCGGACGAGCCAGCCAGGCGATAGCGCAGAGATCGTGCATCCGCAGCCCGGTCGCCATGCTGCCGCTGCGATAGTGGCTAAACAGCGCATGTAACATTTTGCCGGTATTGTTCAGCGCCGGCAGCGTCGCCAGATATTCCGGTGTCAACGTTGCGCGGTTGGTCACATCCAGCCCGCACATCACGATCTCCAGCCCGCTATTGAACACGCGCGCAGCGGCCTCGGGATCGATAGCGATATTAAATTCGGCATTGGGCGTAAAATTGCCGCGCCCGGCAGAGCCTCCCATCATCACCAGACGGCGAATATTGAACTGACACTCCGGGTAATGCGTTAGCAGCAGCGCAATGTTGGTTAACGGGCCGATAGTGACCAGCGTTACCGGTTCCGGCGAAGCCAGCAGTACGTCGCGGATTGCCTGAAAGGCAGGGACAGCCAATGGCTGGCGCTGATGCTCAATAAAATCGTAGCCATCCATGCCGGATTCGCCGTGTACGTCGGCGGCGCTGTACAACGGCCGCAGCAGAGGTGTTGCCGCGCCCTGCGCCAGCGGGATATCCGCATGCCAGAAATTCAGTAGTTGCAGCGCGTTACGGGTGGTTTTTTCCAGCGAAACATTACCGGCAACGGTGGTGATAAGTTTGAGATCGCACTGCGGCACGAACAGCGCGGCGGCAAGGGCAACGGCATCATCGATACCGGGATCGGTGTCGAGAATCATGGGAAAACGCATCACGCCTCCAGAATTATCCATAAAAAATGCCAGACTCAGTCTGGCATCTTCGCATAAACCTTCGCGTAAAACGTTATTCGACTTCGCGAACATCCACCCGCAGCTCTTTCGGCACTTCGAAGACAATATTCTCTTCGCGCCCTTCCAGCGGGATCGCTTCGCCGCCGCCCAGTTCCTGCAAGCGGACAATAACATTTTGCACCAGGATATCCGGCGCGGAAGCCCCGGCGGTGACGCCCACGCAGTTAATGCCTTTTACCCATGCCTCCTGAATATCAGAGGCGTCGTCGATGAGATACGCCGCTTTCCCCATCCGCTGTGCCAGTTCGGCCAGACGGTTAGAGTTAGAGGAGTTTTTCGAACCGACCACCAGCACCACTTCCGCCTGCTCCGCCAGCGCACGCACAGCTTCCTGCCGGTTGGTAGTGGCGTAGCAAATATCGTCTTTGCGCGGGCCGACAATCTGCGGGAAGCGCGCGCGCAGCGCGTCAATCACATCTGACGTATCGTCCACGGAGAGCGTGGTTTGCGTCATAAACGACAGTTTACCCGCGTCTTTGATATCCAGCGTGTCGACATCTTCCGGCGATTCAACCAGGTACATTCCCCCTTTCGGGTTGCTGTACTGGCCCATGGTGCCTTCTACTTCCGGGTGACCGGCGTGACCAATCAGAATCGCTTCTTCGCCACGACGGCTGGCGCGTGCCACTTCCATATGCACTTTGGTGACCAGCGGGCAGGTAGCGTCAAAGACAGTCAAATCGCGGCTTTTCGCTTCGTTACGCACCGCCTGAGAGACGCCGTGGGCGGAGAAAATCAGGATCGCGCCATCCGGCACTTCGCTGATTTGCTCAATAAAGATTGCGCCACGTTCACGCAGGCTATCGACAACATAGCGGTTATGCACCACTTCATGGCGCACATAAATCGGTGCGCCGTAGAGAGCCAGCGCGTTTTCAACAATGCTGATAGCGCGGTCAACGCCGGCGCAAAAACCGCGCGGGTTAGCCAACAGGATCTGCATTTGTTTCCTCCAGTGCCGGATCAACTTCCAGCACGTCGATATCAAAATGAACCGTTCTGCCCGCCAGCGGATGGTTGAAATCGACGGTAATCGAATCACCGTTGACTTCACGGATCACGCCCGGCATTTCGCTGCCGTCCATTGCGGTAAAGAGCATAATCGCACCGACTTCCGGCTCACCGGCATCCATAAATTCACGGCGCGAGAAGTACTGAATCAGATCCGGGCTCGGCGTGCCGAATGCGGCGTCTGGCTCCAGAGAAAAGACTTTTTTCTCCCCGGCTTTCAGGCCAAGCAGATGTTGTTCCAGTCCTTCGGAGAGTGAACCGTCGCCAAGGCGAAACAGCGCCGGTTTGCCATTGTTGCGGGTTGACTCGGCAAGAGAGCCATCTTCGAGCTTAAGCGTGAAGTGCACCAGCACCGCGCTATCGCTCTGTACGGATTTAGACATGCAGGTTGCTCTTTATGTTTTCGTATTGTATTGCCCGGCAGCCTTAGCTTACCGGGCCTACAAAGCGGTTGGCTTATGCTTGTTTCTTCGCGACCGTTGAGGGCAGGAAACCTTCCAGCACAATCAGCGCCGCGCCAATACAAATTGCGGTATCGGCAAGGTTAAAGGTAGCAAAATGCCAGTCGCCCATATAAAAATCGATCATATCGACGACAAAGCCATGCCACAGACGATCAAACAGATTACCCAGCGCGCCGCCAATAATCAGCGCATAGGCGATATTGTTCAGTTTTTGCGAGGCCTTAGCGCGATACATCAGCACCGCCAGCACCACGCAGATACCGATAGCGATACCCGCGAAGAACCAGCGCTGCCAGCCGCCGCTGTCCGCCAGAAAACTGAATGCCGCGCCATAATTACGCGCGTAGTGCAAATTAAGCGACGGGAACAGCGACACCGTATCCCCCAGAGCAAAATTCTGGAGGATCAGGTATTTGCTGCCCAGATCGATAATCAGCACGACCACCACCAGCCACAGCCAGCGCAGCCCTGTTGAAGAGATCGATTTACTCATCAGGCAAACTTACGTTTTTCGCCGTCACCGGCGACGTTGCTTACACAGCGTCCGCAAATATCTGCGTGTTCCGCCACCTGACCGACATCGGTGGTGTAATGCCAGCAGCGCGGGCATTTCTCACCTTCGGCTTTGCTCAATGCGACTTTCAGCCCTTTGAGCAGCTCGCTCTGCTGTGCATCCGCAGAAGCGCTGGCATAATCCGCAACTTTTGCGCCGGAGGTCAACAGGACAAATCGCAATTCCGTGCCCAACGCCGTCAGCTTCGCTGCCAGTTCCGGCTCGGCAAACAGCGTCACCGCCGCTTCCAGCGACCCACCAACTTTCTTGTCGGCGCGCGCCTGCTCGATAACCTTGTTCACTTCGCCACGCACTTTCAGCAGCTCATCCCAGAAGGCATCATTCATCGCTTCGCTGTCAGCCAGGCCAAACAAACCTTCATACCATTCACCGGTGAACACATATTTCTCGCGGGAACCTGGCAGATAACCCCAGATCTCATCAGCGGTGAAAGACATGATCGGCGCCATCCAGCGCACCAGTGCTTCACAGATGTGATACAGCGCGGTCTGGCAGCTACGGCGCGCCACGCTGTCCGCTTTCGCGGTGTACTGGCGGTCTTTGATGATGTCGAGATAGAACGAACCCATTTCGATAGAGCAGAAGCGCATCAGGCGCTGTACCACTTCATGGAAGTCATAGGATTCGTAGGCTTTAACGATGTCTTCTTGTGCCGCTTTCGCGCAGCCAACGGCCCAGCGATCCAGCACCACCATCTCTTCCGGTTTCACCATGTCTTTTGCCGGATCGAAACCGTTCAGGTTCGCCAGCAGGAAGCGCGCGGTGTTACGGATACGGCGATAGCTGTCGGCAGCACGTTTCAGGATCTCATCGGAAACCGCCATCTCACCGGTATAGTCAGTAGAGGCCACCCACAGACGCAGAATATCCGCGCCGAGTTTGTTCATCACTTCCTGTGGTGAAACGGTGTTGCCGATGGATTTGGACATTTTGCGTCCCTGACCATCAACGGTGAAGCCGTGCGTTAACACCTGCCTGTACGGCGCTTTGCCTTTCATCGCTGTGGAGATCATCAGCGAGGACATAAACCAGCCGCGATGCTGATCCGAACCTTCCAGATACATATCTGCTGCATGGCCGGCGAATTCCGGGCGCACATCGACAACAGAGGCGTGGGTTGAGCCGGAGTCAAACCAGACGTCCAGCGTATCCGGCACTTTCACATAGTTGTCGGCATCGTCACCCATGATGTCGCGCGGGTCGAGATCCCACCATGCCTGAATACCGTCAACTTCAACGCGTTTGGCGACTGCTTCAATCAATTCCAGCGTGCGCGGGTGCAGCTCTTCGGTATCTTTATGCACGAACAGCGACATCGGCACACCCCAGGTGCGCTGGCGAGAAATACACCAGTCCGGGCGGTTAGCAACCATCGATTCGATACGCGCCTGGCCCCAGTCCGGGATCCACTGCACGCTTTTGATTTCACTCAGCGACTGCGCGCGCAGCCCTTTCTGATCCATGCTAACGAACCACTGCGGCGTCGCGCGGAAGATGATCGGCGACTTGTGACGCCAGCAGCACGGGTAGCTGTGCTGCATTTTTTCAACGTGCAGCAGCGCGCCTTTTTCAGTCAGCAGCGCCACGATGAGATCGTTCGCTTTAAAGACGTTAACGCCATCCAGCGTCGGATAAGTCCCCGGCAGATATGTACCATCCGGGCCAACCGGGTTGGCGATTTCCAGACCGTATTTCAGGCTAATGGTATAGTCATCCGGGCCGTGACCACCTGCGGTATGCACCGCGCCGGTACCGGCTTCCAGCGTGACGTGATCGCCAAGGATCGCCGGAACGTCGAAGTCGAGGAACGGGTGCTTAAAGCGCATCAGTTCCAGTTCGGAACCTTTTACCGTACCCAGCACCGAATAATCAGCAACGCCGATGCGTTTCATCACACTATCGACCAGATCTTTCGCCAGGATCAGCGCCTGACAGTCAATCTGCACCAGCGCATAGTCAAACTCCGGAGAAAGAGAAATTGCGCGGTTCGCAGGCAGCGTCCATGGCGTGGTGGTCCAGATAACCAGCGAGATTGGACCATTAACGGTAGCGGCACCAAATTTAGCTTTCACTGCGTCCTGGTCGACCGCGTGGAACGCGACATCAATAGACGGGGAGGTTTTGTCGTAGTACTCCACTTCCGCTTCCGCCAGTGCGGAACGGCAGTCGACGCACCAGTGCACCGGTTTGGCACCTTTCAGCAGATGACCGTTGCCGATGATTTTACCGAGCGCGCGAATGATATTGGCTTCGGTTTTGAAATCCATGGTCAGGTAAGGGTGCGACCAGTCGCCCAATACGCCAAGGCGGATAAAGTCTTTACGCTGGCCATCAACCTGCGTGGCGGCGTACTCGCGGCATTTAGCGCGGAATTCGGCTGCGGTAAACTTCTCACCCGGTTTGCCATATTCCTGCTCTACTTTCAGCTCGATCGGCAGACCGTGGCAATCCCACCCCGGAACATAAGGCGAGTCAAATCCTGCGAGTCCTTTGGACTTCACAATAATGTCTTTGAGAATTTTGTTAACCGAGTGACCAATATGAATGCTGCCATTCGCATATGGAGGGCCATCATGCAGAATGAAGGTTTTTTTGCCTTTTTTCGCCGCACGGATGATGCCGTACAGGTCATCATCAGTCCAACGCGCCAGCATTCCCGGTTCGCGCTTGGCGAGATCGCCGCGCATCGGGAACCCTGTTTCCGGCAAATTCAGGGTAGATTTATAGTCACTCATCAGATTCTCGGTTCCGTATTTCGGTTTGATTAATACCACCAGGCCTTAAGAAGCCGGTTTAGATAGCCCAAAAAAGTCGCGGGCCGCTACCTCATCTCGGGCGATTTGCGCTTTCAGTTCGTCAAGCGAGGCAAATCGCTGTTCGTTGCGTAATTTTTTACGCAGTACTACATCTATATGGCGCCCGTAGAGGTCCATTACAACGTCAAGCAAATGCACTTCCAGCTGCTGGCGCACACCCGCGACCGTTGGGCGAGTGCCAATATTGGCAACGCCGGGAAGGACAGCATCGCCCAGTCCAGCCACTTCGACCGCATACACCCCTTTGACCGGGGAGACCTGACGGCGCAGCGGTAAATTCGCCGTCGGGAAACCAATGGTGCGCCCCAGTTCATCACCGTGCACAACGCGCCCGGAAATGGTAAAAGGGTGACCCAGTAAATTGGCAGCCAGTTCCAGGTTATCTTCCGCCAGCGCCTGACGCACTGCCGTGCTGCTAACACGCACGCCGCCCTGGCAGAAAGTTTGCGTGCTGGTGACGCTGAAACCGTACTTTTCACCGGCCTTCTGTAATAACAAGAAATCCCCCTGGCGACCAGCGCCAAAACGGAAATCATCGCCGACTGCGAGGAATTTCACTCCAAGGCGTTCAACCAGCAAATCGCTGACAAACGTTTGTGCGGTGAGCGCCGCAAAACGGCGATCGAAGCGCACGCAGAGTACGTAGTCCACACCGCAATCGGCCAGCAAGCGCAGCTTTTCGCGCAGGCGGGTCAGCCGCGCAGGGGCTTTTTCCCCGGCGAACAATTCCAGCGGCTGCGGCTCAAAAATCATCACGACCACCGGCAGGCCACGGGCACGCCCTTCAGCGCCAAGCCCTTGTAATAGCGCCTGATGGCCACGATGCACACCATCGAAATTACCAATAGTCAGCACACACCCATGCGGTGCCTGGCTGAGATTATGTATGCCGCGTATCAGCTTCATGTCTGGCTCAAAACAGTGAAAATCGTCGGATTATACCTTGTACAGCGGGCGACGTTAACCGACGATTGCCTTAACAACGCAGAAAGGGGAAGGATTTCATCAGGCTGTCTACCTGTGCCATGAAAATCTGCCTTAGATAACGATTTTTCTGGCGGAAAAGCTGTATTCGCGGCACGCAAGCTGTTAGAATCCTGCGCCATCAATACGTAACGAGCGTTGTACTTTAACGGCGCTTATTTGCACAAATCCATTGACAAAAGAAGGCGAAAAGGGCATATTCCCCGGCCTTTGAATTGTCCATATAGATCATATTTGGGAGTTGGACCTTGGCTAATATCAAATCAGCTAAGAAGCGCGCCGTTCAGTCTGAAAAGGCTCGCAAGCACAACGCTAGCCGCCGTTCAATGATGCGTACTTTCATCAAGAAAGTATACGCAGCAATTGAAGCTGGCGACAAAGCCGCTGCGCAGAATGCATTTAACGAAATGCAACCGATCGTGGATCGTCAGGCCGCTAAAGGTCTGATCCACAAAAACAAAGCAGCGCGTCATAAGGCTAACCTGACCGCGCAGATCAACAAACTGGCTTAATCGCTACGTTGTTGGCTTTGTGAAAAAACCCGCTTCGGCGGGTTTTTTTATTTCTGCCCTGGCGTAAAAAGCGCGGCGTAATCCCGATTGCAGATGCGTTGTACCGCCGGATGCTGAATCATCCGTTCTGCAAAAATGGCGTGGTACTCCTCCATCACGTTTTCCACCCGACCGATTTCTACCATGCGATCGTCAGCATAGAAGTCATCCGCATATAACGTCGGTGCAACAAAAATGGCGTTATGCGCCGCACCAAAGGCTTTCATCAGCGCCGCATCATCAAACTCACCCAATATTTCTACCTGCAATCCCTGCGCGTTAAACCAGTTCAGCAGCTTACGACCAAGCATTGAACGTCGACCAGGTATTAACAGGCGTCTTTCTTCCAGGCAAGCCGGAAACGGTTTTTTGAGCGTCGAATCACTGCACCAGAAACTGACGCTACACTCGCCAATTTTTACTGAAAACAGCCCTTCCTGCTGCGTGGAATCGATAGGACAGTCGGAGATAATCATATCAAGCTGATGCTGGCTCAACTGTTCCAGCAGCAGTTCATGGGTGGATTCAAAACAGCGTAAGTGGATCTGTTCCCCCTCCTGTACAACCGCATCGAGAATACCGCTTACCAGCCTTTTCGAGAGCGCATCGGCAACGCCGACATCAAACAGCAGGTTCGACTCTTTGCGGTAGTTAATGATGTCGAGCATCTCCTGGCTCAGGGTAAACATTTTGTCGGCGTAACGGAAAACCAGCGCGCCCAATTCGGTGGGTTCCAGTCCTCTTCCTTTACGCTTGAAAAGCTTGCCCTGTAAGCGATCTTCGAGCGCTTTGATCTGCCCGGTGATAGTTTGTGGCGTCAGGAAGAGCGCCTCCGCCGCACCAACGACGGAGCCTTCCCGATAGACATGCCAGAAGTAATAGAGATGATTGTAATTTATGTACGACATCGCCCTTTGTCCTGCTCGCCGTCAGGTACGAATAATGCGTGTACGCAGCAGACAATAACCGGTTACCGCAGAGAGAATCGAACCCGTCAGGATCCCAAGCTTGCTCCAGGCAACCATCTCCGCATGCGCGTCGCCAAAGGCCAGCGAGGAGATAAATATCGACATGGTAAAGCCGATACCGCACAGCACGCCGACCGCCATAATCTGTTTGAACACTGCGCCTTGCGGTAACCTCGCCAGCTTCAAACGCAGCGCCAGCCAGCAAAACAGCGAGATCCCAAGCGGTTTGCCAATAACAAGACCGGCAATAATGCCCAACGGCAACACATCTCCCAGCCCGGACAGCGACATTCCATGTAATGAAACACCCGCGTTCGCAAACGCGAACAACGGCAGGATCAGCCAGCCAACCCACGGGTTAATCGCGTCCACAAGTTGATGGAGCGGAGAGACACCTTTTTCTTCACGCAGTGGGACAAAGAAACCGACAACCACACCCGCGAGAGTCGCATGCACACCGGATTTCAGCACCGCTGTCCACAAGACAACGCCGACCAGCATGTAAAGGCCAATACGTCGGATATTCAACGCATTCATGATAGCAAGGACAACAATCGCGCCAGCGGCAACGCCCAGCGCCAGTGTTGAGAGGTCGCTGGTATAGAACAACGCGATAATAATAATCGCGCCCAGATCATCAATGATCGCCAGCGCCATCAAAAACACTTTCAGCACGGGCGGAACCCGGTTGCCTAATAACGCCAGCACCCCGAGAGCAAAGGCGATATCGGTTGCGGTTGGAATGGCCCAACCATGGCTCGCCAGGGGGTTATCGTGGTTAAACAGCAAAAAGATCAGCGCCGGAGCCACCATGCCGCCGAGTGCAGCAATTACCGGGAATACAGCCTGCTGGCGGCTGGCGAGCGTGCCCTGAACCAGTTCATATTTCACCTCCAGACCGACCATCAGGAAAAAGATTGCCATCAACGCATCGTTGATCCACAGCAGCATATCTTTTTTGATCTCCAGCGAGCCGACTTTCAGCTCAACAGGTGTTTGCAGAAAAGAGCTGTATAAATCCTGCGTAGCACCGAGGTTGGCGCAGAGCATCGCCAGCGCCGCCGCAATGATCAGCACAATGCCACCCGAGGCATCGCTGCTAAAGAAGCGTTGCAATAATTTCATCTTGTTCTCCGATCCCTGTAACGTCGTGGCGGCTATCTTACTCCGCTCTAATCCTCGACAAAATCAGATTATTGTTGCTGATAGACTCTCTTTTTCCGAGCAATTGAAAAGCGGATAAAAAAAGCCCGGCAGAAGCCGGGCCTGATAACGCATCATGAAGAAGGCTTAACGGGTTAAATCGTCAAAGAATTTCTTCACGCCGTCGAAGAAGCTCTTGGAACGCGGGCTATTATTTTCGCCTGTCGGGCCGCCAAAACTATCCTGCAGATCTTTCAGCAGCTGTTTCTGCTTGTCGTTAAGGCCGACCGGCGTTTCTACAACCACACGACACAGCAAATCGCCCTGTGCGCCGCCGCGAACGGATTTCACCCCTTTGCCGCGCATACGGAACAGTTTGCCCGTCTGGGTTTCGGTCGGTACTTTCAGCTTCACGCGACCATCCAGCGTCGGCACTTCGATTTCACCGCCCAGCGCCGCCATGGCAAAGTTGATCGGCACTTCGCAGTACAAGTTGTTGCCTTCACGTTCAAAGATTGGGTGCTGTTTTACTTGCACCTGAACGTACAGATCACCTGCTGGTGCACCGTGTTCACCCGCTTCGCCTTCACCACTCAGACGAATGCGATCACCGGTATCCACGCCTGCCGGGATTTTAACGGACAGGGTTTTGGATTTTTCGACGCGGCCATGACCGTGACATTTGTTGCATGGATCTTTAATCAGCGTACCCCGCCCCTGACAGTGCGGACAGGTCTGCTGCACGGCAAAAAAGCCCTGGCGCATCTGTACCTGGCCAGAACCGTGACAGGTCGGACAGGTCTGCGGCTGCGTACCCGCTTTCGCGCCGCTGCCGTGGCACACGTCACACTCTTCAAGTGTAGGAATACGGATCTCTTTCGTGACGCCGCGAACGGCTTCTTCCAGCGTCAAATCCATGTTGTAGCGCAAATCCGCGCCGCGCGCCGCGCGCTGACGACCACGGCCACCGCCGAAAATATCGCCAAACACGTCGCCGAAAATATCGCTGAAGTCCGCGCCGCCGCCAAAACCGCCGCCGCCGAACCCACCACCGCCCATGCCGCCTTGTTCAAACGCCGCATGGCCGTACTGATCGTAAGCCGCACGTTTTTGGGCATCGGTCAGGACTTCGTAGGCTTCTTTAATTTCTTTGAATTTGGCTTCGGCCTCTTTATCGCCCTGGTTGCGGTCCGGGTGATATTTCATGGCCAGGCGTTTGTACGCCTTTTTGATTTCACGCTCTTCCGCTGTTTTCGGAACGCCTAAAATCTCGTAATAGTCTTGCTTCGCCATCGGTTTATCTGCCCCTTAACATACGAGCACGGGCGTGGAGAAAACCCCGACGCCCGTGCTGGTTATCTACCCTGCATCAGGGCGATTATTTTTTGTCTTTTACTTCTTCAAACTCGGCGTCAACAACATCGTCGTCTTTCGCGTTGTTCGCAGAAGCATCAGCGCCCGCCTGCTGTTGCGCGTGCTGTTGCTGTGCGATTTCCAGCAGTTTCTGGGAAGCCTGCGCCAGCGTCTGCATTTTCGCTTCGATGTCAGCCTTGTCTTCGCCTTTCAGCGCCGTTTCCAGCTCGCTCAGCGCAGCGTCGATAGCAGTTTTGTCTTCCGCCGGCAGTTTATCGCCTGCTTCTTCAACCTGCTTACGGGTGCTGTGCAGCAGATGGTCTGCCTGGTTACGGGTCTGCACCAGTTCTTCAAATTTACGGTCAGCTTCAGCGTTTGCTTCAGCATCGCGTACCATTTTCTGGATTTCATCTTCGTTCAGACCAGAAGAAGCCTTGATGGTGATCTTCTGCTCGCGGTTGGTATTTTTGTCTTTTGCAGACACGTGCAAAATACCATCGGCGTCGATGTCGAAGGTAACTTCAATCTGCGGCATACCGCGCGGTGCCGGGTTGATACCATCGAGGTTGAACTGACCCAGCGATTTGTTATCAGACGCACGTTTACGCTCACCCTGCAGCACATGGATGGTTACCGCAGACTGGTTGTCTTCCGCAGTAGAGAACACCTGGCTGTGCTTGGTCGGGATAGTGGTGTTTTTGTTGATCAGCGCAGTCATCACGCCGCCCATGGTTTCGATACCCAGCGACAGCGGGGTAACGTCCAGCAGCAGAACGTCTTTCACTTCACCAGTCAGAACACCGCCCTGCACCGCAGCACCGATAGCAACGGCTTCGTCCGGGTTAACGTCTTTACGCGGCTCTTTACCGAAGAACTCGGCCACTTTTTTCTGCACCATCGGCATACGCGTCTGGCCACCGACCAGGATCACGTCGTTGATGTCAGATACGGACAGACCCGCATCCTGCAGCGCAACTTTCAGCGGCTCGATGGAACGGTTAACCAGGTCTTCAACCAGGCTTTCCAGTTTCGCGCGAGTCACTTTGATGTTCATGTGTTTCGGACCAGTCGCATCTGCAGTGATATACGGCAGGTTCACGTCAGTCTGCTGCGCGGAAGAGAGCTCAATTTTCGCTTTTTCTGCCGCTTCTTTCAGACGCTGCATCGCCAGCGGATCGTTACGCAGATCGATACCCTGATCTTTCTTGAACTCTTCTACCAGGTAGTTGATCAGACGGCTGTCGAAGTCTTCACCACCCAGGTGGGTATCACCGTTGGTTGCCAGAACTTCGAAGGTTTTTTCGCCATCAACTTCATCGATTTCGATGATAGAGATATCGAAAGTACCGCCACCCAGGTCATATACCGCGATAGTACGGTTGCCGGTTTCTTTATCCAGACCGTACGCCAGCGCTGCCGCTGTCGGTTCGTTGATAATACGTTTAACTTCCAGACCTGCGATACGGCCTGCGTCTTTGGTTGCCTGACGCTGCGCATCGTTAAAGTAAGCCGGAACGGTGATAACAGCTTCAGTTACCGGTTCACCCAGGTAATCTTCAGCGGTTTTCTTCATTTTTTTCAGCACTTCCGCAGAAATCTGCGGCGGTGCCATTTTGGTGCCTTTTACATCAATCCACGCATCGCCGTTGTCGGCTGCGATGATTTTGTACGGCATGATAGATTCGTCACGCTGGACTTCCTCGTCCTGGAAGCGACGGCCAATCAGGCGTTTGATCGCAAACAAAGTGTTTTGCGGGTTCGTCACTGCCTGACGTTTAGCCGGCTGACCTACCAGAGTTTCGCCATCCTGTGTATAAGCGATAATAGAAGGCGTGGTGCGATCGCCTTCGGCGTTCTCCAGCACACGAGCCTGAGCGCCATCCATAATGGCTACACAAGAGTTGGTTGTCCCAAGGTCGATACCAATAATTTTACCCATCTAAACGTCTCCACTAAAAATTCGTCATCATGTGGTTGTGAACCTGTAATAAGGGCGAAACGTGCGGTTTCAACTACCCTGTATTGTTTTTTTTCAGGCTCACACACTGCGGTTGACTACAAGATGGGGTCGCAAGCTCGCGCATCAAGGGGGAGCGGTAAAAAATTTTTTAATTTACACCTGTTCAGATCATAGACAGGTTCAATGGCGCTATTTATGATGCCGCGCCCCGCCTCCTCAATACCGACGCGGGGCTTTCATTTTCCCTTTTCATATTGATTTATTTTGAGGAATTATGGGCAACACTAAGTTGGCTAATCCGGCTCCGCTGGGCTTAATGGGCTTCGGCATGACCACTATTCTGCTTAACCTGCACAATATTGGTTTGTTCCCGATGGATGTCATTATCCTGGCGATGGGCATTTTCTATGGTGGTATCGCACAAATTTTTGCCGGTCTGCTTGAGTATAAAAAAGGCAACACCTTCGGTTTAACTGCGTTCACCTCCTACGGCTCTTTCTGGTTGACGCTGGTAGCGATTCTGCTGTTCCCGAAAATGGGGCTGGCAGAAGCAACCAACGGCCATTTCCTGGGCGTTTATTTAGGCATCTGGGGCGTATTCACACTGTTTATGTTCTTCGGCACGCTGAAAGGCGCACGCGCACTGCAATTCGTCTTCCTGAGTCTGACGGTGCTGTTCGCGCTGCTGGCAATTGGCCACCTGGCTGATAACGAAGGCATTGTTCACGTTGCAGGCTGGATCGGTCTGGTATGTGGTGCCAGCGCAATCTATCTGGCGATGGGCGAAGTGCTGAACGAACAGTTCGAACGCACTGTGCTGCCAATTGGCGAGAAGCACTAATTTCTATGGATAAAACAAAACGGAGCCATTTGGCTCCGTTTTTTATGATTGCTGTATCGCGCCTTCAGTCACGTTATCCTGGTGATGAAGATCCTGACGCAGCAAAATCCCCAACCCCAGGCCAAGCAGCGACAGCGCCAGCACATACCATGCGGGAGCCATCGGCGAAACGCCCATCAGCATCGTAACGGCAATCGGCGTCAGTCCACCGAAAATGGCATACGACACGTTATAAGAGAATGAAATACCGGTGAAACGCACCTCTGCCGGGAAGGCACGCACCATTACGTAGGGCACCGCGCCCACCACGCCAACGCACAGCCCCACCACGCCATACAAAAGAAACAGCTGCTCAGGATGGCTGCCGACCAGGTGATAGAAAAACCAGCTGGAACAGGCCAGCAGAATGCTGCCAACAATAAAAGTACGACTGGCACCAAATTTGTCCACCAGCAGTCCGGCAGCAAGACAACCCAAGCAGAGCATCACAGTGGCGATACTGTTCGCCTGCAACGTCAGCGCTGGCGCGAAACCATACTGTTTTTGTAGCCAAACCGGCGACATCAGGATCACCACCACAATCCCAGCGGACAACAGCCAGGTCAGCAGCATCGAAACCACCACCGCTTTTTTATGTTTCATTACCACAGATTTGACCGGCAATTCCTGCGCCAACGCTTTTCGCTGCTGGAGCTCAAGGAAAATCGGCGTTTCCTGTAACCAGCGACGCAAGTACATAGCCACCAGACCAAACGCCCCGCCCAACAGGAACGGAATACGCCAGCCGCCATCGTGAATAGCTTGCTGCGTCATGCTGGTGTTTACCAGCGTGGCGACTACAGAGCCGAGCAAAATGCCTACCGTCAGCCCCGCGGTTAACGTCCCACAGGCAATACCAATGCGGCGAGCCGGAACATGTTCGGCCACAAAAACCCAGGCGCCAGGCACTTCACCACCAATCGCCGCGCCTTGCAGCACACGCATTAACAGCAGCAGCAACGGCGCAACAATGCCCATCGAGGCATAGGTCGGCAGCAAACCAATCGCCAGCGTCGGCAGCGCCATTAGCAGGATACTGAGCGTAAACATCTTCTTGCGCCCGACCAAATCGCCAAAGTGCGCCATCACAATGCCGCCGAGCGGACGAGCCAAGTAACCTGCGGCAAAAATGCCAAAGGTCTGCACCTGGCGCAGCCATTCCGGGATATCAGCAGGGAAAAAGAGCTCACCGACAACGGCGGCAAAGAAGACGAAAATGATGAAATCATAAAACTCCAGCGCGCCACCCAGCGCGGCCAGCGTCAGCGTTTTATAGTCTTGTCTGTTCAGAGGGCGTGTATAAGTTGACATAGCGAACCGTTTGTAAAGAGGAAGTGTTAATTTAATTATTACGGATCCTGTAAATTAAAAATTACTATACCGTAAATAAATTAACACTCCATAGACGGCACTGCTTATCTCAGAAAAGAATCATTTTTAGGATAATATTTCACGCGTTGCGCTCTTAGGCCTAAAAGATGCTACAACTTGCGGATCTGTCTCGACGTATGGCCCGTCCAGCAACTGTACACAATACGGTACACTGGCAAAAATACCTGGCACTTTCACTGTACCATCTTCATCTTTAAGCCCTTCCAGCGTCTCTTTTATGGATTTCGGCTGACCGGGCAAATTGAGGATCAGCGCCTGCTTGCGGATCACACCGACCTGGCGGGAAAGGATCGCGGTCGGCACAAAATTGAGGCTGATTTGCCGCATCTGTTCGCCAAACCCGGGCATTTCGCGATCGGCTACCGCCAGCGTCGCATCCGGCGTTACATCGCGGCGCGCAGGCCCGGTTCCGCCAGTGGTCAGCACCAGATGGCAACTCATTTCATCCACCAGCTCGCACAGGGTTTGTTCGATAATGCTTTGCTCATCCGGGATCAGACGAGTTTCAATCTGAAAAGGGGTTGTCAGGGCGCTCGCCAGCCACGCTTCCAGTGCGGGCAAACCTTTGTCCTGATAAACGCCGCTGGAGGCGCGATCGGAAACCGAAACTAAACCAATGCGTAGTGTGTCCATATTCATTCCGTGCAAAAAAACAATTTAACGAAATGATACACGCTGAGGGGAAAGGCAAACAGAGCAGAGAGAAGAAGCGTGACCGGGAACCCGGCCACGCCTGATGATTACAGCAGATCGCCGATCATTTTTTCCAGTTTTTCCTGGTCAACGGCAAACTTACGGATACCGTCCGCCAGTTTATCAACCGCCATCGGATCCTGGTTGTGCTGCCACAGGAATTCCGCTTCGGTGATGCGCTCAGGACGCGCTTTCACTTCGCCGGTGTAAGCGAGTTTGCGTTCAATGGTGCCCGCGCTTTCAGACAGCTCTTTCAGCAGTGCCGGCGCGATGGTCAGACGGTCGCAGCCCGCCAGTTCAATAATTTCGCCGGTGTTACGGAAGCTTGCGCCCATCACCACGGTTTCATAGCCGTGCTGTTTGTAGTACTGGTAGATCTCCGTAACGGAAACCACACCCGGATCTTCTGCCGGTGCGTACTCTTTCTTGTCGGTATTGGCTTTGTACCAGTCGAGAATACGGCCAACGAACGGAGAGATCAGGAACACGCCCGCTTCAGCACATGCGCGCGCCTGTGCAAAGGAGAACAGCAGCGTCAGGTTACAGTTGATACCCTCTTTTTCCAGCTGTTCTGCAGCGCGGATGCCCTGCCAGGTGGACGCCAGTTTGATCAGGATACGATCGTTGCTGATACCCGCATCGTTGTACATTTTGATCAGGCGTTTTGCTTTCGCGATGGACGCGTCGGTGTCGTAAGAGAGACGCGCATCCACTTCGGTGGAGATACGGCCAGGGATCAGTTTGAGGATTTCCAGACCGATATTCACTGCCAGTCGGTCTGTTGCATCAACAACCTGCTGCGCACGATCGCTGCTCTGGCTACGCGCCCAGGTCACGGCGTCGTCAATCAGTTTGCGGTATTCAGGGATTTGGGCAGCCCCAAGAATCAGAGAAGGGTTAGTTGTTGCATCCTGCGGCTGGTACAGCTTCATTGCCGCGATATCTCCGGTATCAGCCACGACTGTGGTGTACTGACGCAGGGAGGTCAATTTATCCGTCATGATAATATTTCTCTTTAAACGATACCCTAATACTCCACGCTAAGACCGACGACGCGTTGCTGCGCCTGGCGCATTAACGCAGCCAGCGCACCTCAACGAGAAGTATGACGAGTATACTTGTTAGGGGGATGTAACCGGTCTGCCCATGATGATAACACGACGCCTTGCCAGCGCAACCGCAGACAATGCTCTGAAAATTGTATGGTAAACTCACTTAATTAATTGCCTGCGAAGTGATGCATACACTCCTGTAGCCACGCCCCAGGCCCCCCCCCCCCGGCATCAACAAGAGGAATGTTAATGCCTGAATTTTTCTCATTCATCAGTGAAATCCTTTGGGGTTCATTGATGGTTTACCTGCTGGCGGCGGCAGGTATCTGGTTTGCGTTCCGCAGCCGGTTTGTCCCCTTCCGTTTCATTCGCGATTTTGGCCAAAGTCTGAAAAGCAGCCGAGTTGCACAGCCTGGTGCGCTCTCGTCGTATCAGGCATTATGCCTGAGCCTTGCGACAAGGCTCGGCAGCGGTAACCTGGCGGGCGTGGCGTTTGCACTGACCACCGGCGGCCCAGGAGCGATTTTCTGGATGTGGGTTTCCGCCATCATTGGCATGGTCATTAGCTTTGCCGAATGTTCGCTGGCGCAATTGTACAAAGAGCGTGATGACAATCAGCAGCTGCGCGGCGGCCCGGCATGGTATATGGAACGCGGGCTGGGCATGCGCTGGATGGGCGTGCTGTTCTCCATCTTTTTGCTGCTCACCTACGGTCTGGTGTTTAACACCATTCAATCCACGGCGATGGCACAAGCCGCGCGTTATGCGTGGAACGTGCCCGGGTTTATCAGTGGGATCGTGCTTGCTGCGTGTGCTTTTCTGTTCATGCTCAAAGGGCTTAACAACGTTGCGCGCTTGATGCAGTGGATGGTGCCGGTAATGGCGCTGGCCTGGATTGTCGTGAGTTTTGGCGTCAGCCTGTGGCATGCCAATCTGCTGCCTGCGGTTCTTGTGAACATTGTCAAAAGCGCTTTTGGCTGGCAGGAAGCGGCAACCGGAACCATGGCTTACACCCTTAGCCAGGCCATCACCAGCGGTTTTCAACGTAGCATGCTCGCTAATGAAGCGGGTATGGGATCGTCCCCCAACGCCGCCGCTACTGCGGCATCATGGCCTCCACATCCTGTCGCACAAGGTTTTGTGCAGATGATTGGCGTCGTAACCGATACCTTTCTGGTCTGTACCGCCAGCGCGTTTATTCTGCTGCTCGCGGGAAATGCGCCAGCTACAGGCGCGATCGGCGGAACACAATTGATGCAGCAGGCGATGGTGTCACTGACAGGAAGCTGGGGCGCGGGGTTCGTTGCCGCCATCGTGGCGCTGTTTGCATTTACGTCGATTGTGGCGAACTACACCTACGCGGAAAACAACCTGATCTTTTTGCGCCGTAATAGCGCAAGGAATATCTGGTTACTGCGCACAGCTGTTTTGCTGATGGTGCTAATGGGCTCGTTTTTCAGCCTGCCGCTAATCTGGCACGTCGCCGACGTGATGATGGCGTTGATGGCTATTACCAACCTGACCGCGATCCTGTTGCTTTCGCCAGTAGTGAGACTGCTGGCGCGTGATTACCAGCGCCAGCGTAAACTTGGCGTCATGCCGGTCTTTGATCCGAAGCGCTACCCGGAGATCAAACGCCAGCTGGCGCCGGGGAGCTGGGATGACATTCCCCGTTCGTAGCGCTAATCGCAACTATCGATCAAGTCTGTTGGTTTTTTTGCTAAAGTCAGCGGAAATTTCTCGCACAGCAAGGACTGAGTATGCTGATTTTGATTTCACCTGCTAAAACACTCGATTACCAAAGCCCGCTGGCGACCACGCGCTTCACCCAGCCGGAACTGCTGGATCACGCCCAGCAATTGATTAAGACCGCGCGAAAACTTTCTGCGCCGCAAATCAAAGCGCTGATGGGCATCAGCGATAAGCTCGCCGATCTTAACGCGACCCGCTTTCACGACTGGCAGCCTGATTTCACCCCGGAAAATGCGCGCCAGGCGATTCTGGCCTTCAAAGGCGACGTCTACACCGGTCTGCAGGCGAAAACCTTCAGCGAGGCGGATTTCGACTTTGCGCAGCAGCATCTGCGCATGCTTTCCGGGTTATACGGCGTGCTGCGCCCGCTGGATCTGATGCAACCTTACCGGCTGGAGATGGGCATCCGGCTGGAGAACGCCAAAGGTAAGGATCTGTATCAATTCTGGGGCGATATCATTACCCACAAACTCAACGACGCCATTGCCGCCCAGGGCGACGATATTGTTATCAACCTGGCCTCTGACGAATATTTCCGCTCGGTCAAAACCCAGAAACTGAAAGCCAGGGTAATCAAACCTGTGTTCCTTGATGAGAAGAATGGCAAGTTTAAGGTCATCAGCTTCTACGCCAAAAAAGCGCGTGGGTTGATGAGCCGCTACATCATTGAGCAGCGTTTGACGAAACCGGAGCAGTTAGCGGGGTTTGATAGCGAAGGGTATTTCTTTGATGAAGAAGCGTCCGCGCAGGACGAAATGGTGTTTAAGCGTCACGAGCAGTAAGCGTTATGTTTCCCCTGCCAGCAGGCAGGGGAAACAGAGACATTACGCTTTGCTCATCATCAACTGACGCAGGGCGGAGAAATCCGCAGGCAACTGATGCGAAAGCAGTGGTAAGTCGGCGCGATCGGCCAGCTCTTTTGGCAGCGGCAGGGTTTCTCCCAGAATCTCCTCAACACTCTCTTTGAACTTCGCCGGATGCGCGGTACCGAGGAACAGGCCGTACTCGCCCGGTTGCAGTTGATCGCGCAGCGCACGGTAAGCGATGGCAGCATGCGGTTCAGAAATGTAGCCCTTGCCTTTCAGCTCGCGGATCGTGGCTTTCGTGGTTTCGTCATCCACCGCTGCATAACCCAGCTCGTTTAAGCGCCAGATCTTACGACGGAACAACTCTTCAACACGCGGCCAGTTATTCGGCTGGCTCACGTCCATCGCGTTCGACAATGTCGCCTGCGTCGCTTTAGGTTGCCATTGCCCCTCTTTCAGGAAGCGCGGAACCGTGTCATTGGCGTTGGTGGCGGCGATAAAACGCTTGATCGGCAGCCCCAGAGATTTCGCCAGCAAACCGGCGGTCAGATCACCGAAGTTACCGCTCGGCACGGAAACCACCAGTTGATTGCGTGCTTCCTGCGGCAGTTGTGCAACCGCTTCAAAGTAATAACAAATCTGTGCCAGCAGACGGCTGATGTTGATCGAGTTTGCCGAGTTCAAGCCCAGTGCCGTTTTCAGCTCTTCATCATCGAATGCCTGTTTAACCAGTGCCTGGCAGGCATCGAAATCCGCATCGATAGCGACAGTTTCGATATTGCCGCCCAATGTACAGAACAGTTTTTCCTGCAGCGGGCTGATTTTGCCCTGCGGATAAAGGATCACCACACGCACGTTCTTCATTCCGTAGAAGGCATGTGCCACCGCAGCGCCCGTATCGCCAGACGTCGCCGTCAGAATGGTCACCGGTTTGTCGCCGCTAATAGCACTCAGCATCTGCGCCATAAAACGCCCGCCGAAATCTTTAAATGCCAGCGTAGGTCCGTGGAAAAGCTCCAGGCAGCCAACGTCGCTCTCCACCGGTTTTACCGGCGCAGGGAAAGCAAACGCGGCACGCACGCGGGCTTCCAGCGCATCCTCAGGAATTTCATCGCCAATAAACGCCGCAAGGATTTTCGCACTGCGGGTGACGAAATCCTGCGCCAGCATCTCATCGACCTCGGTCAGGTTAAATTCCGGCAGATCGTGCGGGAAGAACAGCCCCTGATTTTTGCCAAGCCCCTGGGTGACGGCCTGCGCAAAGCTGACCTGTTCGTTATGATCTTTTAAGTTGTAAAGTTTCATTGGTTATCCCACTACGCGAGCGCCCGCCGTGTCCAGCCGGCAAATATGAACGAAGCCTTCCTGATTTTGCAGATAGTGCTTGCCGAGCCAGTCGGCAACGCGCTGAGCGGTATCCGGCTTGTCGCACAAGGCAAACAGCGTTGGTCCGGAACCCGAGATCCCGCAGGCCAGCGCGCCAATATCCGCCACTGCTTTACGTGCTTCCCCAAACCCCGGCAGCAATTTCATGCGGTACGGTTCGGCAATCACATCTTTCATTAATTTTGCTGCCAGCGCAGGCTGACGGCTGTAGCAAGCATGGATAAAGCCCGCCAGGTGGCGACCATGAGCAATGCAATCCTGGCGGCGATATTGCGCTGGCAGGATCGCGCGCGCTTCGGCTGTCGAGACTTTAATGCCTGGATACGCCAAAACCCACAGCCACTCATCAAAGCCTGGCACCTGCTGGCTGATAATGCCGCTTTCCTCGATCATCAATTGCATGCCGCCGAGGTAGCAAGGCGCGACGTTATCGTAATGCACGCTACCGGAAATACGCCCTTCCAGCTCGCCCATCAGCGCCAGCATGCGTGTTTCGTTCAGCGGCTTACCGCAGAACTCATTCATGGCGACCAGCGCCGCGACCACCGAACAAGCGCTGGAGCCAAGCCCCGAGCCTATCGGCATGTTTTTTTCCAGCGTCATCGCGACGGGAACCTGCTTGCCGATCTCCTGACAAAACAGTTCCCAGCACTGATAAACGATATTTTCTTTCGGCTCAGTCGGTAATTTACTGGCGAAGCGGCCCACATTCTTCAGGCTGAAATGATCGGCTGCTTCCACACTGACATTATCGCCCAACAATGTGCCATCCACAGGCGTAACCGCCGCGCCAAGCACATCAAAACCCACGCTCATATTGGCACTGGAGGCCGGAGCATACACCTTCACCATCTCAGACTCCTAACTTCCAGGACAGGGTGCGCAGCAGGTCGGCGAACACGCCCGCTGCCGTCACATCATTACCCGCGCCATATCCGCGCAGCACCAGCGGTAACGGCTGGTAATAGTGGCTGTAGAACGCCAGCGCGTTCTCGCCGTTTTTCACTTTGAACAGCGGATCGTTGCCATCAACAGCCGCGATTTTCACCCGGCAAGTGCCATCTTCTTCAATGTTGCCGACATAACGCAGCACCTTACCTTCATCGCGCGCTTTTGCGACTCGTGCGGCAAAATCATCATCCAGCTCCGGCAGACGCGCCATAAAACTCTCAACATCGCCTGAATCGTCAAAACTCGCCGGCAACACCGGCTCGATGACGATATCCGACAACTCCAGTTCACGACCGGTTTCGCGCGCCAGAATCAGCAGCTTACGCGCCACATCCATACCGGAGAGATCATCCCGCGGATCCGGCTCGGTATAGCCCATTTCACGGGCAAGATTCGTAGCCGCCGACAGGCTCACTCCTTCATCCAGCTTGCCGAAAATAAACGACAAGGAACCGGAAAGAATACCGGAGAAATGCTGCAGCTCGTCCCCGGCGTTCAGCAGGTTTTGCAGGTTTTCAATCACCGGCAAGCCCGCACCAACGTTAGTGTCGTACAGGAATTTACGCCGCGATTTTTCCGCCGCGCGACGCAACTGGTGGTAATAATCCAGCGATGAGGTGTTGGCTTTTTTGTTCGGCGTCACAACGTGGAAACCTTCTCGCAGGAAATCCGCATACTGATCGGCCACCGCCTGGCTGGAAGTACAGTCAACAATCACCGGGTTCAACAGGTGATACTCTTTCACCAGGCGAATCAGGCGGCCCAGGTTAAACGGCTCTTTGGCTTGTGCCATTTCCGCTTGCCAGTTATCCAGATTCAGGCCGTGAACATTAGTCAGCAGCGCTTTCGAGTTCGCCACACCACAAACACGCAGATCAATATGTTTGTTTTTCAGCCATGTTTGCTGGCGCTTAAGCTGTTCCAGCAGCGCACCGCCGACACCGCCGACGCCAATCACAAACACCTCGATCACCTGGTCGGTGTTAAACAGCATCTGGTGCGTGACGCGCACGCCAGTGGTGGCATCGTCGTTGCTAACGACTACGGAGATTGAGCGTTCGGAGGAGCCCTGAGCAATCGCCACAATATTAATATTTGCGCGCGCCAGCGCCGCAAAAAACTTCGCCGAAATCCCGCGCAATGTGCGCATACCGTCGCCGACAACAGAGATGATCGCCAGACGTTCCATTACCGCCAGCGGTTCCAGCAGGCCTTCTTTCAATTCGAGATAGAACTCTTCACTCATGGCACGCTGGGCACGGGCGCAATCGGATTGCGGCACACAGAAGCTGATGCTGTATTCCGAGGACGACTGGGTGATCAACACAACGGAAATGCCGTTGCGCGACATCGCGGCAAACACACGTGCCGCCATGCCGACCATGCCCTTCATCCCCGGACCGGAGACGCTGAACATCGCCATGTTATTCAGATTCGAAATGCCTTTTACCGGCAGACCATCTTCATCAGAGGTCGCGCCAATCAGCGTACCCGGTGCTTGCGGGTTTCCGGTGTTTTTGATCAGGCAAGGAATTTGAAACTGTGCGATGGGGGTGATGGTACGGGGGTGAAGAACTTTGGCGCCGAAGTAGGAAAGCTCCATGGCTTCCTGGTACGACATCGACTTGAGCAACCTGGCGTCTGGCACCTGGCGCGGGTCGCAAGTATAAACGCCGTCGACATCGGTCCAGATCTCACAACAATCTGCGCGCAGACAGGCCGCGAGTACGGCAGCAGAATAGTCGGAACCGTTACGCCCAAGCACCACCAGTTCACCCTTTTCATTCCCGGCGGTGAAACCAGCCATCAGCACCATATGATCCGCAGGAATACGGCTGGCGGCGATACGGCGAGTAGATTCAGCGATATCGACCGTTGATTCAAGGTAATGGCCGACCGCGAGCAATTTCTCAACCGGATCGATAACGCTGACTTTATGACCGCGCGCTTCCAGTAACCCCGCCATGATGGCGATGGAGAGTTTCTCACCACGGCAAATTAACGCCGCGTTAATGCTGTCCGGGCACTGGCCGAGCAGGCTGATACCATGCAGAACGTGTTTGATCTGCGCGAACTCTTGTTCAACAAAAGCTTTTAATTGTGCGAGGGGAAAGCCCGGTTGCGCATCTGCCAGCCCTTGCAGCAGGTCGGCGAAGATACGCTCGGCGTCGCTAATGTTCGGAATCGCATCCTGGCCGCCGATCGTTTTTTCGATCATTGCCACCAGATGGTTAGTAATTTTCGCCGGGGCAGAAAGCACGGTGGCCACCTGCCCCTGCCTGGCATTACTTTCCAGGATATCGGCAACACGCAGAAAACGCTCCGCATTTGCCACTGATGTACCGCCGAACTTCAACACTCGCATGGTTTACCCCTTAATCTCCGGTCGAAAAAAAAGCCCGCACTGTTCAGGTGCGGGCTTTTTTCTGTGTTTCCTGTACGCGTCAGCCCGCACCGTTACCTGTGGTAATGGTGATGGTTGTAATTGTGGTAATGGTGCTGATGCGTTTCATGGATGTTGTGTGCTCTGTAATCATTATCTGTCTGTGCTGTATGCCTATATTGGTTAAAGTATCTGCCTGCTCAAGTCAATTTATTTTTATTTTTCGCCCTTTTGCCGTTATTCCCGGCTGCGCTGGAACAGACGTCACTTTCAACCTATTAGGATCATTCTCGTCATATATCGCAGTGACTTTAACTATAAAAAAACGTTATGTCAGCGATTTACTCGGCGAGTTTTTTTTCGATATCGTGCAGCAAACGATGCAACATTGCAGTGTCACGTTGTTCCAGCAGACCAAGACGCTGATCGAGCCAGTCGGCCATTTTAATGTCATCCGCCACGCCTAATTTTTCCAGTAATCCGCGAGTTCGCAAACGCAGCGCCTGCAACTGATTACCGTCAACCGGGGCTGCCTCTTTCGGAGTATGTTGTATTAAAGATGCTAATTGATAGCAGAAAACCATCACCGCCTGGCCGAGATTAAGTGAAGGATAATCCGCTACCATCGGAACACCCGTTAAAATATCTGCCAACGCCAGCTCTTCATTGGTAAGCCCGGAATCCTCACGGCCAAACACCAGCGCAGCACTACTCAACCATGTGCTTTTCTCTTGTAACAAGGGAACCAGTTCCGCTGGTGTCGCGTAGTAATGGAATTTCGCCCGGCTGCGCGCCGTGGTGGCGATGGTAAAGGGGATATCCACCAGCGCATCGGCAAGGGTTGCATAAGTTTTAATATTATCAAGGATATCGCCCGAGCCGTGCGCCACGCGGCGCGCGCCTTCTTGCAAGTGCGCCTCGCTATCAACGATACGCAAATCACTAAACCCCATGGTCTTCATAGCGCGGGCAGCGGCACCGACATTTTCCGCTCGCGCGGGGGACACAAGAACAACAGCCAATTGCATTTTACTTTCTCTTCTTCCTGAGACCACGGGGAAATGTGACCTTTGTCATCATACTACGCGGTGCGAATTTACAATTATGTAACACAAATCACTGATTTAGCCCTTGTCTACGGTTAAAAAAAGCTAAACTATTTATCAGCGATATTACCTGCTAAGATGTTAACAGAAGGGACTTATCCCTATGTTTATTCATGGCATTTTAATACAGAATTTCCCACTTGTATTGGATTCGCCCTGTTTATCAATTAATATGCGCAACTAGTTGGTTTATTGAAAAATTGTAAGAAACGCTAGCATTTGGCTATCAAGATTTCTCCAAACTGTTAACGTGCTACAATTGAACTTGATATATGTCAACGAAGCGTAGTTTTATTGGGTGTCATTTACGTCTTAGCCTGTTATGTTGCTGTTAAAATGGTTAGGATGACAGCCGTTTTTGACACTGTCGGGTTCAGAGGGAAAGTGCCCACGACCAAGCTAATGATGTTGTTGACGTTGATGGAAAGTGCATCAAGAACGCAATTACGTACTTTAGTCATGTTACGCCGTCATGTTAATTTTCGACATGCACCAGGCTGGTCAGGGACTTTTGTACTTCCTGTTTCGATTTAGTTGGCAATTTAGGTAGCAAACATGCAGACCCCGCACATTCTTATTGTTGAAGACGAGTTGGTAACACGCAACACGTTAAAAAGCATTTTCGAAGCAGAAGGCTACGATGTCTTTGAAGCGACAGATGGCGCTGAAATGCATCAAATCCTTTCTGAAAATGATATCAACCTGGTGATCATGGATATCAATCTGCCGGGTAAAAACGGTCTTTTGCTGGCGCGTGAATTACGTGAGCAGGCGAATGTCGCGCTGATGTTCCTGACGGGCCGTGATAACGAAGTCGATAAGATTCTGGGCCTTGAAATTGGTGCCGACGACTACATCACCAAACCGTTTAACCCACGCGAACTGACTATTCGCGCGCGCAACCTGTTGTCCCGTACCATGAATCTGGGCACGGTCAGCGAAGAACGCCGCAGCGTTGACAGCTACAAATTCAACGGCTGGGAACTGGATATCAATAGCCGTTCACTGATTAGCCCGAACGGCGAGCAGTATAAGCTGCCGCGCAGCGAATTCCGCGCGATGCTGCACTTCTGCGAAAATCCAGGCAAAATCCAGTCTCGTGCGGAGTTGCTGAAAAAAATGACCGGCCGTGAACTGAAGCCACACGATCGTACGGTCGATGTGACTATCCGCCGTATTCGTAAACATTTCGAATCGACACCGGATACCCCGGAAATCATCGCCACCATTCACGGTGAAGGTTACCGCTTCTGCGGTGATTTGCAGGAATAAGCCAGAATAATGATAAAAAAGCGGCGCAAAGCGCCGCTTTTTTATTTCCAGATGCGTAATTCTTCGTCACGCACTGATTGCGGTATTTTCTTCACCGAACCAGAAAGCGCATACCAGTCGATCTTGCGCGTCAGCATCATCACAGCGCTCAAGGCGATAAACAGAACACCGGTGCCGAGCAACAGCGCATTATCTTCGGAGTTCAACAGGCTCCACATCACCGCATCAAGCACTAACAGCGCGATACTAAACGACAAACCCGCACGCCAGCTTTTCAATACGCCCTGTAAATAGACACCGTTCAGCAGTGCACCGAGCAGGCTGGCAACCCCCCAGGCAATGTTGAAGCCGGTATGTTCAGAAAGCGCCAGCAGCACCAGGTAGAACATCACCAGCGATAATCCCACCAGCAAATATTGCATCGGATGCATCTGCCGCGCAGATAAACTCTCAAAAACGAAAAACGCCAGATAAGTCAATACGATCAGCAAAATTGCGTATTTAACCGCTCTGTCGGTCAACTGGTACTGATCGGCAGGTGTGGCGATGTCGACGCTGAAAGCAGGCAATTCCCAACTTTTGCTGGCAGACAGCCCCCCGGCAGTACGCATTTGCTGTCCAGATTGTTGGCAAACCAGCTACTTTGCCAGTGCGCCTGAAAACCATTGGCACTCACCGTGCGTTTTTCCGGCAGAAAATCGCCCATAAAACCCGGATGCGGCCAGTCGCCATTCAGTGTCATCTCGCTATTTCGCCCCAGCGGCACCACGGAAAAATCACCCGTTCCGCTCAAACTAAACGCCATAGTCAGCTTTAGCGATTGCTGCAAATTCGCCGTCGACAACGGCATATGCACACCCTGCAGATCGCTTGCCAGCCCGGTTCCTGGTTCAACGCTGAGTGTCTCGCCATTCAACCTGGTGGTACGCAACTGGCCAATACCGCGCGAATCACTCAACGCTAAAACTAGAAATGGCTCGCCGAGGGAGATATTTTCATCGGCTTTGATATCCAGCCGCTTTGGGTCGAATTCCGCGTTGATCTCAATGTCGTTGTGCCAGATTTGTCCATCATAAATGCCGATCTTGCGGGTTTCGACCTGTTGTTTGCCGTTAACCATCAGCGATTCTGGCAACCAAAAACGAAGAAAACTTTGTTTATGCCGCACCTCTTTGGGGGCCTCGTTGTCGTTGGCTTTTTCCAGGGAAACCACCGTTTCAGTCACCGGGATGGCGATCAACGGCCCGACCAATTTTTGACTGCCAGCGCTGCTCTGGCGCAGCGTATCCGTCACATCGTTACGATAATTCGCGCGTTCGCCAATTAAGCCGCTCAGCAGCGTCAGCGGGATAAGCAGAACACAAAGACAACCTGACAGCGTTACCATTTTCCAGAACAGGGGGGATTTCAACATAGCCTTCTCCTTAGTGATGTGCGCAGAGTAGTGAGGCTATGTGTGAAGGATTTGAAGTTATGTGAAGTGTGGGTGAAGTGACAGCCGGGCTTCGCAACCCCCTTGCGGGCGGTTCAGAACGCGAATATCACCATGATGCAGCCGCGCGACTTCCTGGACAAACGCCAGCCCCAGCCCACTGCTTTTTTGCCCGTCGGCTCGCGGCAGCGAGTAGAAGCGTTCAAAAACGCGCTGCAATGCGTAATCCGGGATACCTGAACCGCTGTCGCTGACCGTTAACACCAGCGCGTCAGCTTCCTGGCTGGCGCATAACGCCACCACACCGCCAGGCGGCGTAAAATCAATGGCGTTATCGAGTAAATTACCCAACGCCTGGGTCAGCAGTTCACTATCCCCTGCTGCCACAGCATCAGCAGCGTCAATCTGCAGAGTTAAGCCTTTCGCCGACAACACCACACTGCGTTGCTCCTGTAGCTGGCGAAAAAGCATACCGACATCCACTGCCGCAAACGCAATTTCCAGCCGGTTTTCCAGTTTCGCCTGGTGTAACAACTTCTCAACCAGATTCTGCATGCGGCTATTTTGCGTAAGAATGTTGTCGGTAAAACGCGCCACGGCCTCTGGCGGCGGCCCTTCACGCAGGATCTCCGCCGCGCCGCGAATGGCTGCCAGCGGGCTTTTCAGTTCATGCGTCAGGGCGTAAACATACTGTTCGATATAATTTTTGCCTTCCAGTTTCACACGCATACTTTCCAGCGCCTGCGCCAGTTTACGCAGCTCACTGCTTCCTAAATCGGGTAAAGGAACCGGACGGTTTTCGGTAACGGAATCAGCGTAGCGCGCCAGCTTGCCAATGGAGCGATTGATCCACCAGACCATGACTGCACCAATGAGCAACGCAATGCCCAGCAGCGCGCCGCCGGCCCATAAGATGCGTCGCTCGCTGCGTTTAATCACCGGATCCATCGCGCTGTTTGGCTTACCCACGCTGATTACACCGATAATGCGGCCTTGATCGGTCACCGGGGCGGCAACATACATCACCGTACTCTGCGGGTTACTGGCATCCGCCAGCGAGCTACGTGCACCGTAATTCCCGCGCAGCGTCAGCCAGACATCATTCCAGCGTGAGTAATCCTGACCCAGCGCCTTTCCTGACGAATCAAACACCACGCGCCCGGTGCTGTCGGTCATGTAGACATGATACTCATTGCGCACTTTATGGATCCCGCTGATATGCGCATTGATTGGCTGGTGATTTAACGTCGAGAAAGCCTGCGCCAGGCGCCCATCCTGCGCGTGACCAGAGCGTAAATCTTCGCGAGCCAGCTCCGCCAGCAGCGTCGCGGTATCAATAAGTGTCCCTTCGGTGGCGCGTCGTACACCGGGTTTGATCTCCTGAACAAAGATCGACAGCACGAACCATGCGGCAACCGCCACGATCAGGAAATACCCCAGCAACAGGCGCATGCCAATGCGCATCAGCGGATCCCCAGGCTGTAGCCCATACCGCGATGCGTATTGATAGGAGTAAGTTCAGCATTGATGGCGCGTAGCTTGGCGCGCAAGGTCTTGATATGAGTATCGACGGTGCGATCGAAACTCTCCTGAGCATCGCTCCAGACTTGATCCATCAATTGCTGGCGAGAAAAAACACGTCCTGGTGCCAACAGTAAGGTTTTCAACAACAGAAATTCGTAACGGGTCAGCAGCAGCGTTTCGCCGCACCAGCGAATAATCGCGGCATCCTCGTCCAACTCAAACTGGCCGATTCGCCGCATTTCGTTGTGAAGAGATGCCTTTTGCAACCTGCGCAACACCGTGCGCACCCTGGCGCATACTTCACGCGGTGAGAAGGGCTTGGCAATGTAATCATCCGCGCCCATCTCCAGCCCCAGCAGCTTGTCGACTTCATCGCTGCGCGCGGTAAGAAACAGCACCGGCAACGCGGGCGCGCGCGCCAGTAGCCGACGACAAAGTTCAAAACCGCTGATATCCGGCAGGCCGACGTCCAGAATCGCCAGCTCAGGCAGACGATGCTGCGCCGCATCCAGCACCGGCAAACCTCGCTCAAACGCGGTGACGGCAAAACCGTCCTGCTGCAACATGTAAATCAACGTTTCAGCGATGCTGGCTTCATCCTCTACCAGCCAGATCTGCGGTTGCGGCGTAGACATTGGGCTTATTTACTCCAGGGAATAATGGGTACCGCGCTTAAGGCGTTTTTCGGCGATCCTTCGACCACTTTATCGGAATAAGCTAAATATGCCAGAGTGTTACGTTTCGCGTCATAGAAACGCACCACCTGCAATTTCTTGAAGACTAATGATGTTCGTTTCTGGAAAACCACATCGCCCTGCGCCTTACCGTTTTTGATTTTATCGCTCAACTCAACCGGACCAACCTGCTGGCAAGAGATAGCCGCGTCGGACGTATCTTCCGCCAGCCCCAGCCCACCCTTGATACCACCGGTTTTCGCCCGGCTGATGTAACAGGTGACATTTTTCACATCAGGATCATCAAACGCTTCGACCACAATTTTGTGATCCGGCCCAAACATTTTAAACACGGTATCCACGGAACCAATTTGTTCTGCATGTGCAGAGCCCAGCGTGGCCAACACTAATGCAGGAAGGATTAACTTTGTATATTTCATATTGTTACCATTTTTGAATATTACGTTGAGCAACTATTCAGCTTTTAAATGAGAAACTGTTTGCAGATCACTAATTTACAAAATTTATGATGAAAATCAGTCACAATGCGTATTTGTGCACAAAAAAAACACCGAATGCTAAACACCTCAAAACCCGTTATTATCCGTTGCCTGGTATCAGGCGTTAATGCTGTTTTAAGGAAGAGGATATTGTATGGATCAGGCTGGGATCATTCGCGACTTACTTTCCTGGCTGGAAAGCCATCTGGATCAGCCGCTCGCTTTGGATAATGTGGCGGCAAAAGCAGGCTATTCCAAGTGGCACCTGCAAAGGATGTTTAAAGACGTGACCGGTCATGCCATCGGCGCTTACATTCGCGCGCGTCGTCTGTCAAAATCCGCCGTTGCTCTGCGCCTGACTGCCCGTCCCATTCTGGATATTGCACTGCAATACCGCTTTGATTCGCAACAGACCTTCACCCGCGCTTTCAAGAAACAGTTTGCTGTCACCCCTGCGCTCTATCGCCGTTCACCAGACTGGAGCGCGTTTGGCATTCGCCCGCCGATGCGTCTTGGCGAATTTACCATGCCAAAACATGATTTTGTCACCCTGCCACCAATGCATCTTATTGGCACCACCCAGAGCTACACCTGCGCGCTGGAGGAGATCTCCGATTTTCGTAATCAAATGCGCATTCAGTTCTGGCGGGAATTTTTGAGCAATTCACCGAAAATTCCACCGGAAATGTATGGCCTGCACGAGCCGCGCCCGAGTCTGGAAAAAGATGACGAACAGGAAGTGTTTTACACCACAGCGCTAACGCCGGAGATGGCGAACGGCTATCTGAACAACGCGCAGCCGGTGTTGCTGGAAGGCGGCGACTACATCTCCTTCGCCTATGAAGGTTCACCGCACGGTTTTCAGGATTTCATCCTGACCGTTTACGGAACGTGCATGCCGATGCTTAATCTCACGCGCCGTAAAGGCCAGGATATTGAGCATTTTTACCCGCAGCATGAAGAGCCGCGCGAAGACGGCGAGCCGCCAGCGCACATCCGCTGCGAGTATCTGGTGCCCATTCGCCGTTAACGCTGCAACTCATCCAGCGCAGGGGCGTCCAGATGCGAGACGTCTCCTGCGGTTTCCACCACCCAGCCGGAAGCCAGCCACGGACTTTGTTGATAATCAATACGGGAAATGGAGCAGTTGCGCAGGCGCAGGCGGCGTTCAGCATAAGCCGGCAGCCCAAGGATCGTGCTCACCAGGCAGCCCAGCGCCATACCGTGGCTAACCAGCAACGGGCGGCTTCCTTCGGGAAGCTCCAGGCAGGTTGCCAGCGCCGCGTGCATACGGTCGCTTAACTCCTGCATCGATTCACCATCGGGAATGCGGCCATCGGCCGTGCCATTCACCAGTTGGCGACGCCAGCTCTCTTCTTCTTCAGTCAGGGAATCGATATGACGGCGTTCCAGCACGCCCATGTCCAGCTCGCGTAAACGCGGCTCAAAGGTGATATCGCAACCGCAGACTTCAGCGATGATCTCAGCCGTCCGGCGGGTTCGGCCCAGGTCGCTGGCAATAACGTGGGTAATGCCCAGCGCTTTTGCGCGCTCAGCCACCTGCCACGCCTGCTTCTCCCCTTTTTCGGTTAACGGACTGTCTGACTGGCCTTGAATACGACGCTCGGCGTTCCACTGCGTTTCACCGTGGCGAACAAGGTATACCTGTAACATGCTTTTTTATCCATTATACTGCGATGAATTTATTATCTGAGGAAGGTCTCTGTCCGGGGTAAAGAACGCGTCTCATTCCGAACATACCGTTATTGATTATGCACCATGTTGTCTCAGCTACCACCAATCCCGCGAAAATTCGGGCGATTCTGCACGCTTTTAACGAGATCTTTGGCGAAGGATCCTGCCATATAGACGCCGTTTCCGTCGATAGCGGCGTACCGGAACAGCCGTTTGGCAGTGAAGAAACGCGTACTGGCGCACGAAATCGCGTGGCCAATGCCCGCCATGCGCGCCCCGAAGCGGATTTCTGGGTAGCTATCGAAGCCGGGATCGACGAGGGCAGTACGTTTAGTTGGGTGGTTATTGAAAGCAATCATCAGAAAGGTGAAGCCCGCTCGGCAACGCTGCCGCTACCGGAGATCATTTTGCAGAAAGTGCGCGCCGGTGAAGCGCTCGGGCCAGTAATGTCGCGGTATAGCGGAATTGATGAGATTGGCCGCAAAGAGGGTGCCATCGGCGTTTTCACTGCCGGTAAACTCACGCGCGAAAGCGTTTACCACCAGGCGGTGATTCTGGCGCTCAGCCCCTTTCACAACGCGATTTATCGCTGAGTATTCAGCAGCGTCTGCTCCAGCCATAAACGTAAATCAGCAGGCGCAGCTTTCAGGCTGTTTGAACCACGAGTAATGGTCGCGATACCTGCCCCCAGCTCGCTTTTCAGCTCGCGCTGGCTCATCTCGCCGCGCAACAGTTCTTCAATGATCCGCACTCTTGTGCCCAACGACTCGCGCTCATCTGGCGTAAGCATCAGATTAAGCAACGGAATGTGCAGATCCTTTTCATAAGATTGCCGAACCAGATCAACGAAGCGTTGCCACTCCTGATCGCGCTGTTCGGCCATCGCTGCGGAATAGGGTGATTGCTGAGTCATAATTTGCCGCCATGTTAAAGGTTTACTGATGCGTACTCTTTAGCGAGTACACATCATAGCATAAACCACGGAAATCAATAACGGCGCTGCCATTCAGCATCATTAAAGACAACCGGCTTATCTCCGCTCAGGAAATAGCGGTAATAGGCATCATAAGCCAGCACGTTTTTCACATAGCTGCGCGTTTCCGAGAACGGGATGCTCTCAATAAACGCCACCGCATCCAGTTTGCCGCCGCTGTTGTTCAGCCAGCTGCGCACCCTTCCCGGCCCGGCGTTATAGGCTGCCGACGAGAAAATACGATTATTGCCAAACTGCTGATAAACATATTGCAGATAGCTGGTGCCGATGTTGATATTCGTTTCCGGATCAAACAATTGGCCCGAGTTGCTGTAGCCGGGAATATTAAACATCTTCACCGTGTGCGTGGCGGTACCCGGCATAATCTGCATTAAACCTGCCGCGCCAACCGGGGAGCGCGCCGTTGGGTTCCAGGCACTCTCCTGGCGCGATATCGCCATCGCATAGCTTTGCGAAATCCCTTTTCCACTGGTGTAGCGGGCATAAAGATCGCTATACGCCAGCGGGAAACGCTCTTCAAGTTGATCCCACAGTTTGCCGGCAATCGTGGCCTGCACGCTCAGATCCCACCAGTGCTGATTAAATGCATAACGCGCCAGCTGCGCCTGCTCTTGCTGGGTGCGGCTGGTCACCAGATTCGCCCACTCACTGCGCGCGGTGTTATCAAGCCCCCAGTACATCAGCTCACGAACGCGTGCCATTTCTGCGCCCTGCGTCAGCGTTGGGGAGACATTTCCCTGCGCTTTGTCTATCTGCATCGAGTAATCTTCCCCCAACCGCTGGGCGGCGGCCATCGGGTAAAAACCGCGCTGCTTCATCAGGGCGTGGAGGATCTCTTTAGCTTCATCCTCACGTCCGCGCTCCAGCAACAAATCCGCCTGCCAGTAGCGCCACTCGTCTTTCTCTTTTGCGTCCATCGGCAAACGCGAAAGCCAGGTATTCAGCCCACGACGATCGCCGTTGCCAATCGCCATACGCACCCGGCGCTCCAGCAAAGAGACCGATTGCGAGCGCATGATTGCATCATCACGCCAGCGCGCCTGATCGCTGGTGACGTCATTGCCCATCAATCGCCATGCGACAATATCGCGCAGCGTCTGGGTTTGTTCCTCATTCAACTGTTGTGCTTGCACCAGCGACGGGATCATTAAGCGAGCATTTTCCACATCCTGACGCGCAACGCTTTCAAAGGCTTCCGCGGCCATCTGACGGGTAAAATCCGTTGCGCCGGTGGTGGTGGCAAAGGACATTACGCTCAATGGATTATTGGCAAGGTTAATGATAGCCGCCGAAATGGTTTGATAATCAGGCGGCATCTGCCCGGCCAGCAGTGTCACCAGTTTGGTATTACCCGCTTTCATCGCCAGGCGAATACGCTCCAGAAACGCCAGCGGATCCTGTTTCCCGGAAGCGCGCCATGCGCCAAACAGCTGATCGCACGCGTTGGGCTGGCTTTTACCGCTTAACCACAGCTCTTTCGCACCTGCCCAGGCTTCGTCTGCCTGACCGGTATTCCACTTGGCAAAGTAGTAGTTACATTGTGCTTCGGTAGTCGCAGGTTTCTCCGGGCTGAACGCCAGCAGCCCGCGCCAGTCTTGCCGCCGGGCCAGTTCATTAACAAAGCGAGATTTCAGCGTGCGCGCCGCCGGAAGCGTCGGGTTGGCCTGCACAAAGTTGGTCACCGTAATTGCGGGTTGATTCATCAGATCGTCGGTAATCTGACGATATTGCAGGTATGGGTAAAGCGGATACGTTTGTAGCGTGGGCAGTAATTGCTGCACCACGTCCATCTGTTTGTTGTCCCATGCGGTTTTTATCTGCGCGTAACGGTTACGTTGTTCATCCAGTGAATCTGCTCGCGCTACATTGCTGAGGGACAGCAAACAAACGCAGGCCGCCGCGAATCGCAAGGCGACATGTTTAGCTCTCTGCACAGCTCTTTCCTCTTATCTGTCACGTTTTTACAGCGTCATGCCGCGTAATGCGTTAATGCTAACCGCGCAACTCGTAACGCGCCACGTTGCGCACACTTTTTTACCTTTCTGGCGTGATTTAACACACCTGGCGCGGCTGGCTGGGATTAAGCAACGAAAACGGCTACACTCCGCTGTTGAATACCACTCTCATTACAAAGAGGCGAAGTCCAACGTGGCTCAATTCGTATATACCATGCATCGTGTCGGCAAAGTTGTCCCGCCGAAACGTCATATTCTGAAAAATATCTCGCTAAGCTTCTTCCCGGGCGCAAAAATCGGCGTGCTGGGTCTTAACGGTGCCGGTAAGTCTACCCTGCTGCGCATCATGGCCGGCATCGATAAAGACATCGAAGGTGAAGCCCGCCCGCAGCCAGGCATTAAGATCGGTTACCTGCCGCAGGAACCGCAGTTGAACCCGGAGCAGACCGTACGTGAATCGGTCGAAGAAGCCGTATCCGAAGTGGTCGGGGCCCTGAAACGTCTGGATGAAGTGTATGCGCTGTATGCCGATCCAGAAGCGGATTTCGACAAGCTGGCGGCAGAACAAGGCAAGCTGGAAGAGATTATCCAGGCGCATGACGGTCATAACCTGAATGTGCAACTGGAACGCGCCGCCGACGCGCTGCGCCTGCCGGACTGGGACGCAAAGATTGCCAATCTTTCTGGTGGTGAACGCCGCCGCGTCGCGCTGTGCCGTCTGCTGCTGGAAAAGCCAGATATGCTGCTGCTCGACGAACCGACCAACCACCTGGACGCCGAATCCGTTGCCTGGCTGGAGCGCTTCCTGCACGACTTCGAAGGCACCGTGGTGGCGATTACCCACGACCGTTACTTCCTCGATAACGTCGCCGGTTGGATCCTCGAACTTGACCGCGGTGAAGGTATTCCGTGGGAAGGCAACTACTCTTCCTGGCTGGAACAGAAAGATCAGCGTCTGGCGCAGGAAGCCTCTCAGGAAGCGGCGCGTCGTAAATCCATTGAGAAAGAGCTGGAGTGGGTGCGTCAGGGCGCGAAAGGCCGTCAATCTAAGGGCAAAGCCCGTCTGGCGCGCTTTGAAGAGCTCAACAGCACTGAATACCAGAAACGTAACGAAACCAACGAACTGTTTATTCCACCGGGACCTCGCCTGGGCGATAAAGTGGTTGAAGTCAGCAACCTCAGCAAGTCTTACGGCGATCGCCAGCTGATTGATGGCCTGTCCTTCTCCGTGCCGAAAGGCGCGATTGTCGGCATTATCGGGCCGAACGGCGCCGGTAAATCGACGCTGTTCCGCATGATGTCTGGTCAGGAGCAGCCTGATGGCGGCACCATTACACTGGGTGAAACCGTCAAACTGGCCTCGGTTGATCAGTTCCGCGACGCGATGGATAACAGCAAAACCGTGTGGGAAGAAGTTTCCGGCGGGCTGGACATTATGCGCATCGGTAACACCGAAATGCCGAGCCGCGCGTACGTTGGCCGCTTCAACTTTAAAGGCACCGACCAGGGTAAACGCGTGGGCGAGTTGTCCGGCGGTGAGCGCGGTCGTCTGCATCTGGCAAAACTGTTACAGGTTGGCGGCAACATGCTGCTGCTTGATGAACCGACCAACGACCTGGATATCGAGACCCTGCGCGCGCTGGAAAACGCCCTGCTTGAATTCCCGGGCTGCGCGATGGTTATCTCGCACGACCGCTGGTTCCTCGACCGTATCGCCACCCACATTCTGGATTACCAGGATGAGGGCAAAGTGGAGTTTTTCGAAGGCAACTTCACCGAATACGAAGAGTATAAGAAACGCACGCTGGGCGCAGATGCGCTGGAGCCGAAGCGTATTAAGTACAAACGTATCGCCAAATAAGCCGACACAAAAGCGAATGGGGAAACCCATTCGCTTCACTCCCAAATGCTCAGTGAATTCCTCTACAATAAACGCATAAAAAAGTTTTTTTGTTTTTATACTATCTTTGCCGCGATTCAGAGGCAGATGCATTCATTGCAGAAATAATCTAAAACTAAAATCCTGAATAAAAGTCACATCAAAGAATAAATCTCCAGCAATCTCATCGCCATAGATTAATGCTTTTAGCATTCGCCATTTTGTCCCTGGATTGCTTAACGCTAAGACCAAACGCTAACATGATACGCACTACCTTAGTTAATAAATGAACGCATGGTTATAATTAATGCATATCATCACGGAAGATGTTTTTCTTAAAAACGGATTACAAACATTTATTAAGCAAAAAGAAATAACACTGGATAATAATGATGTTATTTTAGACTTTGATAACAACTTTCTTATTATCACGACATTATCGACACTAAACAGAATAATAAAAAGCGACAATCCATTTGAATGTTACTTATTACATTCATTTTTAAAAATTAAGAAAAACACAAAATTAACCGAAATATTCCGCATATTAAATTATAAATCCTGGCGGAAGAAACAAGACCACGAGTGCAGAATAACGCTAACGCGAAAAGAGAGACTGCTGCTTAGCCATATCATTAGCGCAGGTAAAAAGAAAAGTATGCTAATCCACAGCGGGCTGGATATAAAAACGGTCAGTACGCATAAATATAATATGTTGAGAAAGGTGAATCAGCCATCAATCGCTACGCTGACGCAGGTACATAACCGCTGGAAAAATTTTCGCAACCAACCTGCAAACTAACCGATATACAGGCCGCGGAATATACCAGACCGGCCTGCCATTTCAGACTACGGCCCCATTAACTGTTTAACCAGTTCGACGCACTGTAAAAAACGCGAGTCATAATCTGCGGCTTCAACACGTACATACTCGATATTATTTTCCCGCAGCATCGACACCAATAAATCCTGAAACTCCTTGCGATCGACTGAACTGCCGAGGCTTCTCAGGCCATCATTCACCCACGGCGTATTATTTTCCAGCAGGATCACCAGATCAAAACGATATTCATCAATTAAAGCCTGAACAAAAGGGTGCTCGCGGCCTTCATATTTTTTGCAGAACGCCTGCGTGGTGACAAAATCCGTATCGATAAACGCCACTTTATTGGCGTACTTCACGGCAAAATCGATGTACTGCGCATGTCCGAGGGCAATTTTGTCATAATCGGAATATTGCAGCGCAATTTCGTCACCACCCAGATGAGAAAAGACGTAATCGCGGCCATATTCCCATGCGCTGGTGGTATTGAAGATATTGGCGAGCTTATTTACCAATGTTGATTTACCGCTGGATTCTCCGCCCAGAATCGCCACCGTGCGCACAAAAAAGGGCTTTACCTCAGTCGGAATATAATCCCAGTAACGGAAAGGGTTCTCGCGGATTTGCGAACCGCTGATATTCATAAAGGTGCGCTTTGGATCGACCAGCACCGCTTCAATTCCCAGATGTTGCCGATACTGCGGCGCATCAGCCTCTTCGGAGGTGTAAATCCAGTTTGGCGTGATGCCTTTTTCGGTCATAAACGCTTTGATGCCTTTACTCCAGACATCCCAGCCGTGCGGATACGGCTCCATCCCCTCTTCGTTAAAGGCATGAATACGGATATTTTTCTGGTATTTAAAGGTCTGTAGCAGCCAACGCAAGCGATCACTTACCGTCGGCTGTTGGGACATCGCGCTGTCTTCAAACAACTCGCGATCGCGGGTTTCGTCATAACCAAGGATGATATGCAGTTCATCCACCTGGCTACAGGCGCGCTGGATCAAGTAGATATGACCAGTGTGCAGCGGGTAAAACTTGCCGAAAACCACGCCAATGCTTTTCTGCCGACGGGGAAACTCAAGATCGAGAAAGCGGTGCAGAGCCTCAAGTTTTTGCGCACTGGGGCTCTTAATTTTGGCATTCAGCAGCTGGCTTAAATAGCCTTTGGTCATACCGCTGGCATCGGCTACCTGCTGTAACGTGCAGCCTTTCTGGCGAATCGCGGTTTTTAAGTAGTCGAATGACGACATTGTTGCCTCCTGCAAAAAAACATTAGCCAATTATAAGTCGTCAAAGACACTTAGCGCATCCGCGAGCTTCTTCACGCCGAAAATTTGCATTCCTTCAGGCACTTTTTTCGGCACATTCGCTGCCGGAACAATCGCGCGACGGAAGCCATGCTTCGCGGCCTCCGAAATGCGCTCCTGGCCGCTGGGTACCGGGCGAATTTCGCCCGCCAGCCCGACTTCGCCAAACACCACTAAATCCTGCGGTAACGGCCGGTCACGCAGGCTGGAAACCATCGCCAGCAACAGCGCTAAATCGGCGCTGGTTTCGGTCACTTTGACCCCGCCGACCACGTTGACGAACACATCCTGATCCGCCATCTGCAAGCCGCCGTGGCGATGCAGCACCGCCAACAGAATCGCCAGACGGTTTTGCTCCAGTCCCACCGCCACACGGCGCGGGTTTGACATCATCGAATGATCCACCAGCGCCTGAATTTCAACTAACAGCGGGCGTGTGCCTTCCCACACCACCATCACCGAACTGCCGGAGGTGACTTCATCGCCGCGACTTAAGAAAATCGCCGACGGGTTGCTGACTTCACGCAGCCCCTGCTCGGTCATGGCGAATACGCCGAGTTCGTTAACCGCGCCGAAACGGTTTTTATGGCTGCGCAAGGTGCGAAAACGCGAATCCGCATCGCCGTCGAGCAGCACCGAGCAGTCAATACAGTGTTCGAGCACCTTTGGTCCCGCCAGCGAGCCATCTTTGGTGACGTGGCCGACCATCACAATCGCCACACCGCGCGTTTTCGCAAAGCGCGTCAGATAGGCCGCCGTTTCACGCACCTGCGCCACACTGCCGGGCGACGACTGAATGTCGGCCATGTGCATGACCTGAATCGAGTCGATCACCATCAGCTTCGGTTGTTCCTCTTCGGCGATCATGCAGATTTGTTCGATGCTGGTTTCCGACAGCATATTGAGATTGCCGGTCGGCAGCCCCAGACGGTGCGCGCGCATCGCCACCTGCTGTAATGACTCTTCGCCGGTGACATACAACGTTTTCATCTGCTCGGCGAGCTTACACAACGTCTGCAACAGCAACGTGGATTTCCCCGCGCCGGGGTTGCCGCCAATCAGAATCGCGCTACCGGGCACAACACCGCCGCCGAGCACGCGGTCAAACTCTTTAAAACCGGTGGAAAAACGCGGTAGCTCTTCGAGGCTGATATCCGCCAGCTTCTGCACTTTTGATACGCCAGCGCTCCCCGCATAACCGGAAAGACGCTCATTACGCGCCACGGTGGGCGAAGCGGCAACACGCACTTCCGTAATGGTGTTCCATGCGTGACAGGCGCTGCACTGCCCCTGCCAGCGCGGATAATCCGCACCGCATTCATTACAGACAAACGCGCGTTTGGGAGCTTTCGCCACAATAACCTCTACTTCTTATTAATGCTGCCGGAAAGAATACAAAATACGCCCATCAGATCGGCGTGGCGAATAGTGACTTCCGCCTTCTCATTCACTTTGGGTTTGGCATGAAACGCGATGCCAAGCCCGGCGGCTTTGATCATCGGCAAATCGTTCGCGCCATCGCCAATCGCCACCGTTTGCTCCGGCGCGATTTCATACTTTTCAGCCAGTTGCTTCAGCGTGTTGGCTTTGAACTGCGCATCCACGATATCGCCCAATACCTGGCCGGTGAATTTACCGTCCATGATCTCAAGTTCGTTGGCAACTGCCGCCGTTAAATGCAGCTTGTCGCGCAGGTAATCGGCAAAGAAAGTAAAGCCGCCCGAGGCGATGGCTACTTTCCAGCCCAATGTTTCCAGCTTCAACACCAGTTGCACAAGGCCCGGCATTAACGGCAGTTTTTCGCGTACTTGCAGCAGAATATTGGCGTCCGCGCCTTTCAGCGTCGCCACACGGCTGCGCAGGCTGGCAGCAAAATCGAGTTCGCCGCGCATCGCCCGTTCGGTCACTTCCGCCACCATTTCGCCGGTGCCGGCAAGTTTAGCGATTTCATCAATGCACTCGATTTGAATGGCGGTGGAGTCCATGTCCATCACCAGCAGCCCTGGCGAGCGCAGATGCGGGATTTTCCCCAGCGGGGCGACGTCCATACCTTCGTCGTGGGCCAGGCGCGTCGCGCGCGGCGTCAACGAACCCGCCAGACGAAGAACCTGATAATCGTCAACGCTCCACGCGGCAACAATCACCATTGCTGCACCCAATTTGCGCTGATAGGTCGTCAGACGTTGCTTATCCAGATTACGTGCGTACAGTAGCCAGCCGCTGCGACCAGCGTGATAGTCCAGAGGCATTACCTCATCACCACTTAAAGAGAGCGGCAATCCCGGCCACTGAGAAACATCATCGGGCAGATCGCACCAGGTCAAACTATTAGGCATTAAAGCTCCTGTAAAAACGTTCGCGCCAGAAAGCATGGAGGGGAAAATAACGCATGAGGCTACCTTGTAACCAGCGCTTCTGGCAACATTAAGCCTCAAATTTTCAACAGGTGGAATATGGCTCGCGCAAAACTTAAATTTCGGCTGCATCGCGCCGTAATCGTCCTCATCTGTCTGGCACTGCTGGTCGCGCTGATGCAGGGCGCATCCTGGTTCAGCCAAAGCCATCAGCGTCAGCGCAATCCGCAGTTTGAAGAGCTGGCGAGAACGCTGGCGCGCCAGGTGACGCTGAATCTCACGCCGCTAATGCGCACAGAAACCCCGGACGAAAAACGGATCAACGTCGTGCTGCGCCAGCTCACCGAAGAGAGCCGCATTCTGGATGCAGGGGTGTACGATGCGCAAGGCGATCTGATCGCGCGCTCCGGCGAAAGTATTGATGTGCGCGACAGGCTGGCGCTGGACGGCAAAAAAGCAGGCGGCTATTTCAACCAACAAATTGTTGAGCCGATTCAGGGAAAGAGCGGCCCGCTGGGCTACCTGCGCCTTACGCTGGATACGCACACGCTGGCGACAGAAGCCAAACAGGTGGATAACACCACCAATATTCTGCGCCTGATGTTGCTGCTGTCGCTGGCCATTGGCGTAGTGCTGACGCGCACCCTGTTGCAGGGCAAACGCACGCGCTGGCAGCAGTCGCCGTTTTTGCTGACGGCCAACAAATCCGTACCGGAAGAAGAAGAGCAGCAAAAGAAAGAGTCGCTCTGACCGCTACCGGTAAAAATTACAGGTTACAGAAAGGAAATCTGCTATGTCGACGCTTCGTCTGCTTATCTCTGACTCGTACGATCCCTGGTTCAACCTGGCGGTGGAAGAGTGCATTTTCCGCCAGATGCCCGCCACGCAACGCGTACTGTTCTTATGGCGCAACGCGGACACGGTGGTGATTGGCCGGGCGCAAAACCCGTGGAAAGAGTGTAATACCCGCCGCATGGAAGAAGATAACGTGCGGCTGGCAAGGCGCAGTAGCGGCGGCGGCGCGGTGTTCCACGACCTCGGCAATACCTGTTTCACTTTCATGGCGGGAAAGCCGGAATACGACAAAACCATCTCCACGTCGATTGTGCTTAATGCTCTGAATTCACTAGGCGTTACCGCAGAAGCTTCCGGGCGCAACGACCTGGTGGTGAAAACGGCGGAAGGCGATCGTAAGGTGTCCGGTTCTGCCTACCGGGAAACCAAAGATCGTGGCTTCCACCATGGCACGTTGCTGCTGAATGCCGATCTCAGCCGCCTGGCCAATTACCTCAATCCGGACAAGAAAAAGCTGCAAGCCAAAGGCATTACGTCGGTGCGTGGGCGCGTGGCGAATCTGGTGGAGTTGCTGCCGGGCATTACCCATCAGCAAATCTGTGAAGCGATCACCGAAGCCTTCTTCGCCCACTATGGCGAACGGGTTACGGCGGAGGTTATCTCGCCGGATAAAACCCCGGACTTGCCCAATTTTGCCGAAACCTTTGCCCGCCAGAGCAGCTGGGAGTGGAATTTCGGCCTGGCCCCGGCATTCAGCCATCTGTTGGATGAACGTTTTACCTGGGGCGGCGTGGAGCTCCATTTTGATGTGGAAAAAGGTCACATCACCCGCACACAGGTGTTTACCGACAGCCTGAACCCCGCGCCGTTAGAAGCGCTGGCGGCACGTTTGCAGGGCTGTCTCTACCGCGCGGATATGCTGGCGCAGGAGTGTGATGCACTGTTAGTCGATTTTCCGGAGCAGGAACAAGAACTTCGCGAGCTTTCCGCATGGATTGCAAGCGCAGTACGTTAGCCTCTCTGAGTGGCCGACTACGCCATCCGTTGCGCTATCTGTTCCAGTTGGGCGGCTTTATCACCCATTTGCCGGGCGATATGGCGAAACGCCTCACTGATGCGATAATCTGCCGCCACTGTCTGCCTGAATGTTTGCGCCGGTGGGATAGCGAAATTCCACGCTGCCTTGCTGACCGAGGTATCCAGCGCCAGTTCAATAGCATTGCTCCCGAACTGACGGGGGCAAATGCCATTGGCAACATATCGTAGGCAGGCCAAACTGGCGCGCGATGTTTCGACCCCATGACCGTCCTAAAAATCCTGAGGTCGCAGCTCGGTGAGATACCATGGCAGACCGTCAAACCACTGCCAGCCCCCTTCTTCTAATGTGACCAGACAGCGGCCCTGGGGCCAACATGTGTGTAATTCGCCCCACTTGTAAACATGACGTTGTTCATTAATTCGGCGTAGTGCAAACCGTTCAACACTGCGTACAGGGCGTAACAAGGCATAGCGCGTTGCACGTGCTTTACCAAATTGCAGCACCTGTGGCTCGGTGGCAACCAGCCGTGAAAACGTGGCCTACTAATCTTTAATGCCTTACGCAACACCATCGCGGGCTGGGGCCCTTGTTACAGAAGATCGGTAAGCGAACTCATCAGTGAATAGATTTATGAATAGATACTTGAATAAATTTATAGCTCTATTCCTCTGAATTAAAAGGGAATAATAAAAACTATGGACATTAAAATGAATTGATAAAAAGGGCAGAGAACCTGCCCTTAGAAAAGATACTTACGCTTTATCGCCCAGCAGGACAGATTCCAGCGCAATTTTGATCATGTCGTTGAACGTGGTCTGACGCTCAGCGGAAGTGGTCTGCTCGTGCGTACGAATATGGTCGGAAACGGTGCAGATGGTCAGCGCTTTCGCACCGAATTCCGCCGCTACGCCGTAAATGCCTGCCGCTTCCATTTCCACGCCCAGGATGCCGTATTTTTCCATCACGTCGAACATTTCACCGTCCGGGGAGTAGAACAGATCGGCGGAGAACAGGTTACCCACACGCGCGTCTACGCCCAGTGCTTTTGCCGCATCAACCGCGTTACGCACCATATCGAAATCCGCAATCGCTGCGAAATCGTGATCTTTGAAACGCATACGGTTCACTTTGGAGTCGGTGCAGGCACCCATCCCAATCACGATGTCACGCAGTTGCACGTCCATACGCACCGCGCCGCAGGAGCCGACACGAATGATTTTTTTCACGCCGAAATCGGTGATCAGCTCTTTGGTGTAGATGGAGCAGGACGGGATCCCCATACCGTGGCCCATAACAGAAATTTTGCGGCCTTTGTAGGTGCCGGTGTAACCCAGCATGCCGCGCACGTTGTTCACTTCGCGGTAGTCTTCGAGGAAAGTTTCCGCAATATGTTTTGCACGCAGCGGGTCGCCCGGCATCAACACTACGTCAGCGAAATCGCCCATTTCGGCATTAATATGTGGGGTAGCCATCGTCAATTCCTTTATGTCGTTGTCGTTGAAACAGAAAGGGCGGGAAGCTCCCGCCCAAAATCATCAGAACATGGCCTTGCCATATTCCATATCAGAGACGCCGAAGTACTTCGCAATCGTCTGACCAATATCCGCAAAGGTGTCACGGTGACCCAGCGAGCCCGGTTTCACTTTCGGGCCGTAGACCAGCACCGGAATATGCTCGCGGGTGTGGTCAGTGCCTTTCCAGGTCGGATCGCAGCCGTGATCGGCGGTAAGGATCAGGATGTCGTCTTCGCCAACCAATTCCATCAGTTCCGGCAGGCGACGGTCAAACAACTCAAGCCCGGCCGCATAACCCGCCACATCGCGACGATGGCCCCATGATGAGTCAAAATCGACGAAGTTAGTAAAGACGATGGTCTTATCACCGGCTTCTTTCATCTCTTTGATGGTGGCGTCAAACAGCGCATCCAGGCCGGTGGCTTTCACTTTTTTGGTGATGCCGCAGTTGGCATAGATATCGGCAATTTTACCGACCGAAACCACGTGGCCATCTTTCTCTTCGACCAGCTTTTGCAGCACGGTGGCTGACGGTGGTTCAACGGCCAGGTCATGGCGGTTACCGGTACGCTGGAAATTACCTGCTTTATCGCCAACAAATGGACGCGCAATCACGCGGCCAATGTTGTAGCCGCCTTCGGTCAGCTCTTCACGTGCGATTTCGCACAGCTCATACAGCTTATCCAGACCAAAGGTCTCTTCGTGGCAGGCAATCTGGAACACCGAATCGGCAGAGGTGTAGAAAATCGGTTTGCCGGTTTTCATGTGCTCTTCGCCGAGCTGATCAAGGATCACCGTACCGGACGAGTGGCAGTTGCCAAGATAACCCGGCAGATTAGCGCGTTTCACCAGCTTATCCAGCAGTTCCTGCGGGAAGCTGTTCTCGGTGTCGCTAAAGTAGCCCCAGTCGAACAGCACCGGCACACCGGCGATTTCCCAGTGTCCTGACGGCGTATCTTTCCCGGAAGAGAGCTCATGCGCCCATGCGTAAGCACCGGTGATTTCCGCGTTAGCGTCCATCCCGGCAGGAATAAAACCTGTTGCGCCTTCGTGCGCCTTCGCCAGACCCAGACGGGTCAGATTGGGTAAATTCAGCGGGCCTTTGCGCCCGGTGTCGGCTTCACCTTTCGCGCAAACTTCAGCGATGTGACCGAGGGTATCGGAACCCACGTCGCCAAAGCGCTCCGCGTCTTCGGTCGCGCCGATGCCGAAAGAGTCCAGCACCATAATAAATGCACGTTTCATATGTTCTCCGTACCTTGTGCTTTGTAAAAAAGCGATCAGATCAGTATACCGCTATTCAGTAATGCGGCGATAGACCGTCGGTGTCTCTTTTGGTGCGCTGTCGCCCATCGCAATGGCCGCTTTCACCGCCTGCGCAGCCTCTTGCCAGCTGGCTTCGTCTTTAGCGTGGATAACCGCCAGCGGGCGCTGACCATCAACGCGTTCGCCCAGACGCACCATCTCGGTAAAGCCCACGCTGTAATCAATAGTGTCCGACGCCTGGCGACGACCACCGCCCATCGACACCACCGCCATGCCCAGCGCGCGCGTATCCATCGCCGTGATAAAGCCTTCATCATCGGCGTATACCGCTTTACTCAGCGTCGCGGTAGGCAGGTATTTGGCGTAGTTTTCCACAAAATCGTGCGGCCCTTTTTGCGCCGCAACCATACGACCAAAAATCTCAGCCGCTTTACCGTTATCCAGCACCGCTTGCAGCTTCGCTCGTGCGTCGGCGTCATCTTTCGCCAGTTTGCCGGAGATCAGCATCTCCACGCACAGCGCCATGGTGACGTCAAACAAGCGCGGATTGCGGTATTCACCAGTGAGGAACTGCACCGCTTCGCGCACTTCCACTGCGTTGCCCGCGCTGGAAGCCAGCACCTGGTTCATATCGGTCAGCAGTGCGGTAGTCCGCACGCCCGCGCCGTTGGCAACGCCAACAATCGCTTCCGCCAGTTGTTCAGAGAGGGCGTAAGTCGGCATAAATGCCCCGCTACCCACTTTGACGTCCATCACCAGCGCATCAAGCCCCTCGGCCAGTTTTTTGGCGAGGATAGAAGCGGTGATTAACGGAATAGAGTCCACCGTCGCGGTGATATCGCGGGTGGCGTAGAAACGTTTATCCGCCGGAGCCAGCGAATTGGTCTGGCCGATAATCGCCACACCAACATCCTTAATAATCTCGCGAAAACGGTTATCTTCCGGGAAGATATCAAACCCCGGGATCGCTTCCAGTTTGTCGAGCGTGCCGCCAGTATGGCCAAGGCCACGCCCGGAAATCATCGGAATATAGCCGCCGCAGGCCGCCACCATCGGGCCAAGCATCAACGAGGTGACATCGCCCACGCCGCCGGTCGAGTGTTTGTCCACCACCGGGCCGTTAAGATCGAGCGGTTTCCAGTCCAGAACGGTGCCTGAATCTCGCATCGCCATGGTCAGCGAAACACGCTCCGGCATCGTCATGTCGTGGAAGAAAATGGTCATTGCCAGAGCAGCAATCTGCCCTTCAGAAACGGTGTTATCGCGTATTCCGTTGATAAAGAAACGGATTTCTTCATCACTCAGCGCGAGACCATCGCGTTTTTTTCGAATAATTTCTTGAGCGAGAAACAAGGTAACCCCCTGAGGAATAAAGCCGGAAAATCCATTGAGGCCGGGTAACAATGCGCTACCCGGCAATGACTAATTAATAGCTGCTTGCGCTCTTACCGTCGCCGTGGCCCAACGCTTTCAGCAGGCTTGCCAGCAGGCTGGAGGCGCCAAAACGGTAATGACGGGCATCGGCCCAATCGGCGCCAAACAGGTCGTCAGCAATGGCGAGATACTGCTGCGCATCTTCCGCGCTACGTACGCCACCAGCCGGTTTAAAACCAACGGTTTTCTCAACGCCCATATCGCGAATCACTTCCATCATGATACGTGCGCTTTCCGGGGTCGCGTTTACCGGCACTTTACCGGTCGACGTTTTAATGAAATCTGCACCGGCTTTAATGGCGATTTCAGACGCTTTACGGATCAATGCTTCCGTTTTCAGCTCACCGGTTTCAATAATCACTTTCAGCAGCACGTTCGCCGCCGCGCAAGCCTCTTTACAGGCTTTCACCAGCTCGAAACCTACCTGCTCGTTACCGGCGATCAGCGCACGGTACGGGAACACCACATCAACTTCATCAGCACCGTAAGCAATGGCGGCGCGCGTTTCAGCCAGCGCGATGTCGATATCGTCGTTACCATGCGGGAAGTTGGTCACGGTTGCGATACGCACATCCGGCGTACCTTGCGCGTTCAGGGTTTTGCGCGCAATCGGGATAAAACGCGGGTAGATACAGATGGCGGCAGTGTTGCCCACCGGGGTTTTTGCCTGATGACACAGGGCGATGACTTTCTCGTTGGTGTCATCGTCGTTCAGGGTGGTCAGGTCCATCAGTTTCAGCGCACGCAGGCTACTTGTCGTTAAATCACTCATAATTCTCTCCGACGGCGTAATGCCGGTTTTCTGTTCGGGTTTGTTAGTATTTTAACATCAACCCACATTCACACTTCGACACCCATCACAGTTAATGAAAGTTAAATTCACGTTTGCAAAACCATAATGGGACATTGATCAAACTTTTAAATTCACATCAGTAATGATTGCGCTGACAGGGGACGGGATCAAAAGCGACCAACAGCTGGCTCCGTACACTCATCGCCATCACTCAAGGAAATAAGAGGAACGATGATGTCCCCGTCTGTTGATCCTTTATTGCTGTCACGCTGCCAGCAGATTGTTACCAGCCCAACACTCACACCGGAACAAAAACGCCACTTCCTGGCGCTGGAAGCGGAAAACGCCCTGCCCTATCCGGCGTTGCCGCAAGCGGCACGCGCAGCACTTGATGAGGGCGCCATCTGCGATATGTTTGAAGGGCACGCCCCTTACAAACCGCGTTATGTGCTGCCGGATTACGCTAAATTTCTTGCTAACGGTTCCGCCTGGCTGGAGCTGGAAGGGGCAAAAGATCTTGATGACGCCCTCTCGTTGCTGACGATCCTCTACCACCATGTTCCATCAGTGACATCAATGCCTGTTTATCTCGGCCAGCTTGATGCCCTGCTACAACCATATGTGAGAATTCTAACACAACAGGAGATCGATATCCGCATAAAACGTTTCTGGCGCTACCTCGACAGAACGCTGCCAGACGCCTTTATGCATGCCAATATTGGCCCATTCGACACTCCGGTTACGCGTGCTATTTTACGCGCCGATGCAGAGCTGAAGCAGGTTGCGCCAAACTTAACCTTTATCTATGACCCGGATATTACGCCGGATGATCTGCTACTGGAGGTGGCGCGTAATATCTGCGAGTGCAGCAAACCGCACATCGCCAACGGCCCGGTGCATGATAATATTTTCACAAAAGGCGGTTATGGCATTGTGAGTTGCTATAATTCCCTGCCGCTGGGCGGCGGCGGCAGTACGCTGGTACGCCTCAATCTGAAAGCGATCGCGGAACGCAGCGCGTCGCTGGAGGATTTTTTCACCCATCAATTGCCACACTATTGCCAGCAGCAAATGGCAATTATCGATGCCCGCTGCGATTTTCTGTATCAGCAATCCGGCTTCTTTGAGCATAGCTTCCTTGTGCAGGAAGGGCTGATTTCTGCCGACCGTTTTGTGCCCATGTTTGGTATGTATGGGCTGGCCGAAGCGGTCAATACGCTTTGTGAAAAAGCCGGTCTCGCCGCGCGCTACGGCAAAGATGAACAAGCCAACGCACTTGGTTATCGCATCAGTGAACAACTGGCGAGCTTTGTGGCAAACACGCCGGTAAAACACGGCTGGCGGCAGCGCGCCATGCTCCATGCGCAATCGGGTATTAGCTCTGACACCGACACCACGCCAGGCGCGCGGCTGCCTTATGGCGACGAGCCGGATCCGATTACCCATCTGCTCGCCGTCGCACCGCATCATGCGTGGTATCAGGCCGGGATCAGCGATATTTTGACCCTCGATGAAACGGTGAAACGCAACCCGCAAGCCGTTGTCCAGCTCTGCCTTGGTGCGTTTAAAGCCGGCATGCGCGAGTTCACCGCTAACGTAGCCGGTAACGATCTGGTCCGCGTCACTGGTTATATGGTGCGCCTGTCAGATCTCAGGAAATTCCGGGCCGAAGGCTCACGCACCAATACCACCTGGCTGGGTGAAGAGGCAGCGCGTAACACGCATATTCTGGAACGACAACCCCGCGTGGTCAGCCATGAACAGCAGATGCGCTTTCGTCAGTAAAATCCTCCCTTTCTCCTGCGTGGACGGGCCAGGCAGCCGGCTGGCACTGTTTTTACAGGGCTGCAATATGCGCTGTAAAAACTGCCATAACCCGTGGACCATTGGCCACTGCAACCACTGCGGCGATTGTGTAGCGGGTTGCCCACAGCACGCGCTCTCCATTAATAGAGGGCAAGTGGAATGGAACGCTGCGCGTTGCGAGCAGTGCGACACTTGCCTGCGCATGTGCCCGCAGCACGCCACGCCGATGGCGCAGAGCATGACGGTTGAACAGGTTGTGGCGCAGATTCGCAAAGTGGCGCTGTTTATTGAAGGCATCACCGTCAGCGGCGGCGAAGCAACGCTGCAACTGCCCTTTTTGCACGCGCTGTTCTCCGTATTATGCGATGACGCACAACTGCGCCATCTGAATTGTCTGGTGGACAGTAACGGGTTGCTCAGCGAAACCGGCTGGCGCAAGCTATTGCCGGTCTGCGACGGCGCGATGATCGATCTCAAAGCCTGGGGCAATGCGCGGCACCGTTTTCTCACCGGACGGGATAACGTGCAGGTGAAAGCCAGCCTGCGGCTACTGGCAGCAGAGAAGAAATTAGCGGAGTTGCGCCTGCTGGTGATCCCGGAACAGAGCGATTATCTGGTACATATCGATGCGCTGGCCGCCTTTATTCATCAACTCGGCGAGGTGCCAGTGCGGCTTAATGCCTTTCATGCGCATGGCGTGTACGGTGAGGCGCAGACATGGCGCAGCGCTACGCCGGAGGATGTGGAGCCGCTGGCGCAGGCGCTACTGGAGCGCGGTGTGAAAAGCGTGCTGCGCCCGGCGCTATATCTGTAGCGCAAAGAGCCTCTGCGTGTTTTCCAGCAGTGCGTGTGCGATGACATCCGGCGCTTCGCGGCGTAGCTCGCACAACGTATCGAACACCTGCGCGGCACGCTCTGGCCGATTGGGCTGGCCCTGAAAACCATTGAGCGGCATGTCCGGCGCATCCGTTTCCAGCAGTAATGCAGAAAGCGGCAACTGCGCCATTACGTCACGGGTTTTACTGGCGCGCGGGTAGGTAATGGTGCCGCCCACGCCGATGTAATAGCCCAGTTCAACAAAGCGCTGCGCCTGTTGCAGGCTACCGGCGAAACCATGCACCACGCCACGGCGAGGTAAATCATGTTTTTTTAAATGCATCGCCAGTTTGTCATGCGTGCGGCGTGAATGGAGGATCACCGGCAGATCAAAGCGTTTTGCCAATTTTAGTTGCGCGTCTAACACCTGCTGCTGGCGCTCAAACTGCGGATCGTCGCGGTAAAGATCGAGGCCAATTTCCCCTATCGCCACCACTTTCTCTGGCTTTGCCGCGAGCATCTGTTCAAGCCGTTGCAGGCTTTCCTCGCTGTGCTCTTCAATCACAATCGGGTGTAGCCCCAGCGCGGCATAGAGTGCGGTATGCTGGCGTGCTAAGTGGCAAACGCGATCAAAATAACGGGCGGCGATCGCCGGAACAATAATGCGCTCCACGCCAGCGTCGCCCGCACGGGCGATACTCGCTGTTTCATCGCCGGCAAACGGCGGGAAATCGAAATGACAGTGGGTATCGGTAAAGCGGAAACTCACGCCGTATCCTCTTTATTGATGGGTAAATCGTTGGCCTGCACGACGCTGCTGACCAGCGGCGTATCCAGCGCGTCGTTAGCCACCGCAGCCGGTGGAACAACACGCGTCGCAGGCGCGATAATCGGCGAGTGGCGCACCAGCGGCGGGGTTTCCGCCAGCAATTTGCCCACCGTCGCCAGGAAATAGCGCCCGCATAAACGCCCGATTTTATAATCCTCGCGCAGCGCCGGTAAACGGCTACCCAGCGCCATGCTCTTCAACAACTTAGGTGGATAAATTTCAAAAATACGCAGTTTACCCGGCGGCGCTTCGATAAAGCGTTGGATCGCCAGGTAACTTTTCTCATGGTGCTGCACCAGATTGATTAAGGATTGCAGGCTGCTCTCTCCCAGCCAGCGTTCCATCCGTTTAAACCACTGGGGCGTATAGTACATCTGTGACGGTACGGTACGGATCACCACAATCGTGTTCGCGCCGCGTTTTGCCGCCTCCTGCACCGGAATGGCATCGCTGACACCGCCGTCGAGATAATTAATGCCATCAAGCATCACGCCCGGACGATAAAAGCCGGGGATCGCGCTGGAAGCACGAATCAAATCAAGCCATGTCTGATGAGTAGGAGAGAAATAGGCTGCGGAGTAATCATCCTGCCGACAGGCGCACATGTAAAACTCTTTGCCCGCATCGAAAATCCGCGCGGCGTAGTCCATGGCCAGCGGCATCTGGCTTGAGGTCGATTCAACCAGCCAGTCGAGATCGATAAGGTTGCCGCCGCGCACAAAGCGCACCGGATTGAAAAATTCCCGCGACGTGGTGTAGCGCATGATCACTTTGCGTGCGTAGCCAGGTTGATTGCAGACATAAGCGGAAAGGTTTTGCGCACCGGCAGAGCTGCCGAAATAGAGATCGAAAGGATTAAATTCCGCACGCATAAACTCGTCCAGAACGCCAGCGGTAAAAATACCTCGCTGTCCACCGCCCTCGCATACGAGCGCGAGCCGACCCGGACGAAAGGGTTTTAACGCCAGCGGCGCGATGTTGCCGAGCGTAACGGGAATATGCTGGCCCACTCTGCTTTCCTTATTGATGCGCTGAATATCTCAAAGTAGCGCACTTTTCCCGCAGCCGAAACAGCAAAGCCAGTCACAAGGACTGGCTTTAATGTAACCGAAATTTAAGCGTGTAATACGCTATGGACGCCGACGCCCCATAAACAGGCTGACGAGGAACAGGATAATACCGACGATAAAGACAATTTTCGCGGCCCCTGCTGCCGTACCCGCAAGACCACCAAAGCCCAGTGCGGCGGCAATTAACGCGATAACCAGAAATATAATGCCCCAACGAAACATAAAACTCTCCTTTACCATAGTTAATTTCAACCGCTTAAGATGAGCGCTCAGGATGCCCACCGGCGATGTTTTTCCTGGTACGTGCTTGTCATACCCGGCTTGCACCGGGTAGTGACGTTTTCAGGATTAGTTACTTCACTTTGAGATCGTTCTTCACGCTTTTAACGCCGTCGATTGCTTTGGCGATACTTTCAGCGCGTTCACTTTGTGCCTGTGAATCTACGGTACCGGACAACTGCACCACGCCATCGGTGGTTTCGACCTTCACCTTACGGGAAGGGACAACATCGTCGGCCAGCAGTTTTGCTTTGATTTCACTGGTGGTAGCGGTATCACCCGCATAACCTTTCATGGTCTTGTTTTTGCCGTCACGCACATGCAGCTTATCGCTCACAGAAGCCACGCCCTCGACGCCTTTTGCGACGGAGACGGCTTTTTCTGCCTGCGCCTGGCTTTCAACGAAGCCGCTCAGCGTGACCACTTTTTTGTCCGTTTTAACGGAGATGTCCGTACTTTTAATGTCTTCATGATCCACCAGCGCCGCTTTGACTTTCGCGGTGATGGTGCTGTCATCCATGAAACCACCGACTTTATTCATTGAGCTATCGATTGATTCCCCTGCACTGGAAGCAGCATTTTGCGCTTTGTCGGTGGTAGTCTCCGCAGCGAATGCGGAACCACTTGCCAGAACAGAGCCCAGCATTACGGCCAGCAGAGTTTTGGAAATAGTCAGTTTTTTCATAGTCATCGATGTTCTTCCTGTTGGTTTGCCCACTATTTGGGCCACAAGCAGCAACGTGTGCCGCTCTACTGCTGTGGTGAAAACCACCCAATTCAGCAACTGATGGCGCGTTTACAATCCTGTCGCACATCGTGCTAAAGCAGTTGTTAATATTCCTTTGTGAAGAAATGAGTGGATAAAAGACTCTACTTCACGCATTGAACAGGACTTTTATCCACCCGATTTGTCATCACTTTGTTAAATATAGATCACAATCGACAAAAATCATGGCCGGGTGGGTAAAAAACGAACAAATGGAGGCGAAATGACGGGTTTTAAGAACAATCCGCAAGGGGCTAATTAGACAGGAGAAGTGACAGAGCACGGCGTCTACCGTGCTCTGCAGAAGGATTAATGCTCGCGAGTTTTGTGGAAAGTCACTTCCGGATAGCGTTCCTGTGTCAGATTCAGGTTTACCATCGTTGGGGCGATGTAGGTCAGGTTATCACCGCCATCGAGCGCAAGCTGGATTTCGTTCTTGCGTTTGAATTCCTCGAATTTCTTCACGTCAGTGCTTTCAACCCAGCGCGCTGTCGCCACGTTCACAGACTCGTACACCGCTTCCACGTTGTATTCGCTCTTCAGACGGGAAACCACCACGTCAAACTGCAGCACACCCACTGCGCCGACAATCAGATCGTTGTTGGCGATAGGACGGAACACCTGCACCGCGCCCTCTTCTGAAAGCTGAACCAGACCTTTGAGTAACTGTTTCTGCTTCAGCGGGTCACGCAGGCGAATACGGCGGAACAACTCCGGTGCGAAGTTCGGAATACCGGTGAACTTCATCATTTCGCCCTGGGTGAAGGTGTCACCAATCTGGATCGTCCCGTGGTTATGCAGACCAATAATGTCACCCGGGTAGGCTTCTTCTACATGCGAGCGATCGCCAGCCATAAAGGTCAGGGCATCCGAGATAATCACATCTTTGCCGGTGCGCACCTGGCGCAGCTTCATGCCCTTTTCATAACGGCCAGAAACCACTCGCATAAACGCCACGCGGTCGCGGTGTTTCGGGTCCATGTTGGCCTGAATTTTAAAGACGAAGCCGGTGAATTTGTCATCATCTGCTTTCACTTCGCGGGTGTCGGTTTTACGTGGCATTGGCGCAGGCGCCCATTCCACCAGACCATCCAGCATATGATCGACGCCGAAGTTACCCAGTGCGGTACCAAAGAAGACCGGCGTGATTTCGCCGCTCAGGAACAGCTCTTTATCGAACTCGTTCGATGCGCCCTGCACCAGCTCCAGCTCATCGCGCAGCTGCTGTGCCAGATCTTCGCCCACGGCTTTATCCAGATCCGGGTTGTTCAGGCCTTTAACGATGCGCACTTCCTGAATGGTGTGCCCCTGCCCTGTCTGATACAGGTAGGTTTCATCTTTATAAAGGTGATAAACACCCTTGAACAACTTACCGCAGCCAATCGGCCAGGTAATCGGCGCACAGGCGATCTTCAGCTCGTTTTCCACTTCATCCAGCAGCTCCATCGGATCGCGGATGTCACGGTCGAGTTTGTTCATAAAGGTCAGGATCGGCGTATCGCGCAGACGAGTGACTTCCATCAGCTTACGGGTCCGATCTTCAACCCCTTTTGCCGCATCGATAACCATCAGGCAGCAGTCCACCGCCGTCAGAGTGCGGTAGGTATCTTCGGAGAAGTCTTCATGCCCCGGGGTATCCAGCAAATTGACCAGGCTGGTTTTATACGGGAACTGCATCACGGAGGTGGTAATAGAGATACCACGCTGCTTTTCCATCTCCATCCAGTCGGATTTTGCGTGCTGGCTGGAGCCGCGGCCTTTTACCGTACCGGCGGTTTGAATCGCCTGTCCGAACAGCAGCACCTTTTCAGTGATGGTGGTTTTACCGGCATCAGGGTGCGAGATGATAGCGAACGTGCGGCGCTTTGCTACCTCTTGTAAATAAGGAGACAACGTCATAATGAAATCTTCTGTGTAATTGCGCGGCCTGAGGCCTCGCGATGAAATACGAAAAATGCGGCTATTGTACTCAACGGCGGAGTGCAGACAATCAATGTTTACACAGGAGTTGCTCCAGTTCGTTCAGGGACGTGACGGTCCAGGTCGGGTTGATACCTTCAGGAAGCGCGCGATCGTGCGCATTCAACCAGCAGGTCGAAAGCCCGGCGTTAATGCCGCCGAGGATGTCGGATTCCGCCGTATCGCCAACCATCAACACGCGGGCGCGATCCGGGTTACCTGCTTTTTGCAGCGCGTAATCAAAAATCTTCGCATCGGGCTTCGCCACACCGACTTCTTCGGAAATCACTAATAAATCAAAATAGTCGCGAAGACCGGTACGTTCCAGGCGAATTTGCTGCAAGGCGGTGAAACCGTTAGTGATGATGCCGAGTTTCGCTTTGCCTTTCAGGCTGTTCAGTAATGATACTGCGCCTGGCAGTGGTGCGCAGATTTCGGCCATCGCATTCAGAAATGCGTCGTTAAGCGAACCAGCAGGGACGTTCAGGCGTTCAGACCAGCTCTGAAAGCGCTGGGTCTGCAACTGCAATGCGCTGATAGCACCGTTCTGGTAATCCACCCATAGCGGTTTGTTAACAGCTTGATATTCTGCAAAATCCTGATCGGTGAATGTCACGCTATAGTCAAGAAACATCCGTTGTAAGCCGCCAAACGCATCAAAGGTAAACAGCGTTTCGTCAGCATCAAAGAGTATCCAGTCCCATTTCATTACATCACCTTTTTAAATTGCTAAAGCCATCACTATCGCGTCTTCACGCCCATTGGCAGTGGGGTAATAGTTACGGCGAATGGTCGCTTCGTTAAAACCTAAACTTTCGTACAGTGCGATAGCGCCAACGTTAGAGGCGCGGACTTCCAGCCACAGCGTCAGCACGTCGCGTGCTTCCAGTTCATGAATCAGATGTTCCAGCAACTGACGCCCCAACCCTTTACGCTGCCAGGCCGGATCAACGGCGATGTTAAACAGCGTGGCTTCATCAAGCACCACCTGGGTAATGGCAAATGCGGCCATTTCATTCCCGACCATCAACCGGTAGTTGAGATAGCGTTCGCCCTGATTACTGGCCAGCGTTTTTTCGCTCCAGGGGAAGGCATGCGCCCGTGTTTCTATTTGGTATGCGCGGGCTAAATCAGCCGTGCTGAGGGAAGAAATCGTGTTCATGTTCGCAGATTTGTTGCCATAACGCGGCGCGAGCCGCAGGATTTGTGCGTAGCTCATCAACCGACGGCGTCGCAACCTGAGCACCCGCCAGCGCCTGCTGCGCTTCAACACCCAACCACCAGCTGTTGCACTGGCTTTCGGGCGGTAGCATGGCGACACGATCGGGCGTCAACTGGAGGACTTGATCTTCTGTCACGGTTAGCGCGCGCAGCACATCGCTGACCAACGGATCGCTCAGCGTCGGCAAAGTTGGTGAAACCATCACCAACCGGATATGCGCGGGCAGCGAAATAGCAATTTCCCCCTGCAGCGCCGCCGGGCGTCGCAAGGTCCACTGGGTAATGCCCAGTTGCTGTAATTGCCAGTCGCGTCGGGAAGTCATGGTGAAACACTCCTGTATCAGGCGCGCAAATATAACAAACTCGACGAAATTGCGCCATCAACACGCAGCCAGTAAAGACGCAACGCGTAAGATAACGGGCATACACAAAATCATTCATACTACGCCGAGGCGGCAAGAATGAGGCTCCCGTGGAGATTAACCGGGGGATGAAGACGCAGCCAACAAAGAGGCAGTTTGAAGGATAACGTGTATAATCGCCGCCTGAATTTAAAGAGGAACCATTCATGTCTGCTTATACCCCGGCAAGTGAAGTCTTGCTGCGCCACAGTGATGATTTCGAACCAAGCCGTATTTTATTTGCCGGCGATTTGCAGGATGACCTGCCCGCTCGCCTGGACACCGCTGAAAGCCGTGCCTGGACGCAACAATTCCATCAGTGGCAGACCTTAAGCCCGCAGATGGGTGAACACGCCCGTTATAGCCTGGTGGCCGATAGCGAGACCGTCGGTAACAGCGACACGCTTATTTACTACTGGCCGAAAAATAAACCGGAAGCCCTGTTTCAGTTGATGAACCTGCTGTCGCTACTGCCAGTGGGCAGCGACATTTTTGTGGTGGGCGAAAACCGTAGCGGTGTGCGCAGTGCCGAACAGATGCTGGCTGAGTTTTGTCCGCTGAATAAAGTCGATAGCGCCCGTCGCTGTGGGCTGTACCACGGTCGTCTTGAGAAGCAGCCGCAGTTCGATGCGAACAGTTTCTGGGGCGAATACATACTGGATAACCTGACGATTAAAACCCTGCCGGGCGTATTCAGTCGCGACGGTCTGGATGTCGGTAGCCAGCTTCTGCTGTCGACGCTTACGCCGCATACCAAGGGGAAAGTGTTGGATGTGGGCTGTGGCGCGGGTGTGCTCGCAACGGTCCTGGCCAGCCATTCGCCGAAAGTGCGCCTGACGCTGTGCGATGTTTCCGCCCCGGCGGTAGAAGCCAGCCGCGCAACGCTTGCGGCGAACGGTTTTGAAGGTGACGTTTTCGCCAGCAATGTCTTCTCCGAAGTCACGGGTCGCTTTGACATGATCATCTCCAATCCGCCATTCCATGATGGTTTGCAAACCAGCCAGGAAGCCGCACAAACGCTGATTCGCGGTGCGGTACGCCATCTGAACAGCGGTGGCGAGCTGCGAATTGTTGCGAACGCCTTCCTGCCTTACCCGGATGTGCTGGATCAAACGTTCGGTTTCCATGAAGTCATTGCGCAGACAGGCAGATTCAAAGTGTACCGTACGGTAATGACGCGCCAGGCGTTAAAATAACCCGCAGGCCCGGTGGAATCCTTCATCGGGCAAATTTCACCACCTCGTCACGACGCGCCCATTTTTACAGCGATCAGCCTCAGTCTGTGCAATTAACTATTGACGAAAAGTTGAAAACATCTAGAATGCGCCTCCGTGGTAACGATACTTCAAGAGTATCGATGGTATGCGAAGGTGGCGGAATTGGTAGACGCGCTAGCTTCAGGTGTTAGTGTCCTTACGGACGTGGGGGTTCAAGTCCCCCCCCTCGCACCATAAACCACGTTGATATCGCTCGCACTGTGCGAAGGTGGCGGAATTGGTAGACGCGCTAGCTTCAGGTGTTAGTGTTCTTACGGACGTGGGGGTTCAAGTCCCCCCCCTCGCACCAACGAGGCGATATCAAAAAGTAAGATGACTGTGCGAAGGTGGCGGAATTGGTAGACGCGCTAGCTTCAGGTGTTAGTGTCCTTACGGACGTGGGGGTTCAAGTCCCCCCCCTCGCACCAGATATCTTATTCTCTCCCTGTATTGCTCCCCTGTTACATCATCATCTTTAGATTCAATAGCATCAGCATCATTGCGCCAACCAGAGCAACGCCTGAAGGCAATAAAATAAAATGGCGTAAACGCTTATGGTAAAGCATGGCGGGTGTCAGTAATAAGCCCAGAACAATCACCATTCGCCACGCATTGGCTGATAAATCCGCCAGCATCAGCACAGCAACAATCACTCCAGGCACCACAATTCCCCAGCCACTTCCCAGCGCTCGCTGCAACATGGTTTCATCTCTCAAATCGATAATGATAACCAATATCATATGATATCTTTTCTCAATTGTCAGCCGGCGGTCATACGGTCGTATGAAGATTACTCATCATCTAATGACAGTCATTCAGGAAGGTGATAAATTAAGCGCTGCTTAAATCTAAATCCAAATCACTAATTTTTCGCAATGACAGTTTCATTGCGTTACTTCTTTTTTCCTTTGACTCATAGCGCAGTAGTATATTGCGGATAAATAACGATTTTTAGGTATGACATTACAAACCTGGCAATCTCTATGTAATAAGAGATATCGATTGTCCCTACGACTCTTTTTACTGCTCAACGCAATCTCAGCTTTGTTCTCTATTGCTCTGCCGTTCTACAATCAGCGCGCGTTCACGTTTCCCGTGTGCGCTATCTTTGCGGCGAGCATTGTGCTGCCCGTCTGGCAAAAGTGTTATCCAAAAACAAAAATCAATATCACATTCATCTCACTTATATTTGGCTGCCTGTGGGCATGGCATGTGATAACCAAAGTCAGGTTACTTAATGACGACGCCTCTACCTACCTGCTTATAGCCTTGCTGAGCGTGCTTTTTATCGGCTCAATCGCTTTTTCAAATAACATTGTCGCCTTTTTGCTGCACTCCTTGCCGGTCTTCGTGACATGTCTGTGGTTTAGCGAAGGGGAAAGCGCAATCAGGCTTATTTACACCTTTGCGCTGCCAGTGTTGGGGATCTCTATCCAGCATGCGATCCAAAAACGTAACGATAGTTTTGCCCTTGCGCTGATGAACCGCCTGATGCAGGAGCGTAAAACGCTAAACGATCTGAGCATGCTTGACCCACTAACCGGCCTGTACAACCGTCGTGGTTTGCAACACAAACTTGATAACTTGCTGGCCGTTGATGAGAGTTCGCGTTTCGTCCTGCTGCTCGATATTGACCACTTCAAAGCCTACAACGACCACTACGGACACATGATGGGCGATCAGGCGCTTATCCGTGTTTCCGCTGCTTTACGCGACGCCGTGCGTTCCCGTGATATCGTCGCGCGCTTTGGCGGCGAAGAGTTTATGATCCTGCTGAATAACGTTGATGTTGAGCAGGCTCGCCTTACCGGAGAGCGCATCCGCCAGAAAGTGTACGATTTAAAAATCCCGCATATGTTTAACGAAAGCGTCGCCACAAACGTCACGATCAGTATCGGGATTGCGCCACTTGTCGATCACGATATTGATGCGGCGCTTTCGCTCGCCGATAAAGCGTTATATGAAGCCAAACATTTAGGCCGTAATAACATTCTGGTGAGTGGCGAGCTGCGAGTCGCCTGAGGCGCGCTCAGCGCTAACTTTTCGATAAAAATGTTGCTATCGATTTTACCTCTGGCTAGGATTAGCAATCATTATCATTTAGATTTGCTATCGGCTGGCGCTATGACCTATCGCACCGCATCGATCACCGAAAACATTATCTGGCGAAGCCGACTCACTGATGAGCGTGATTCGCTGGCAAATGCCATGCGGGAAACCATCGCCAGCACCCGTGAGTATTTGCTCGATTTTATTCGTCTGAATGAACCCGCACCGTACCAAGCAATGACACTGGCTGAGTGGGCGCACCCTGCCGCATTACAGTCACTTATCGCCACCTACTCCGATCATATTTACCGCAACCAATTGACGCAGCAGCGTGAAAACAAACCGTTGCTGTCGTTATGGGCACAGTGGTATCTCGGGCTGCTGGTACCGCCACTATTATTAACGTTGCTGACGCAAAAAAGCGCCATTAGTCTCTCCCCGGAACATTTTCATGCCGAGTTCCATGAAACCGGCCGCGCCGCGTGTTTCTGGATTGATGTGCAACGGGATAATAAGTTGTCGTCATGCGACGACGCGCAGCGTATATGCGCATTAACGACGCAGGCGATCCTCCCGGTAGTTCAGGCGCTGGAAGCCACCGGCGATATCAACGGTAAACTTATCTGGAGCAATACCGGCTATCTGATTAACTGGTGCCTGGGGGAACTCATCCCAAAACTAGGTGAAACGCGTGTTGCCGCACTTCGCCAGCTTTGCTTTTTCGAAAAGCAACTCGCTGACGGCAGTGATAACCCTTTGTGGCGCACAGTTGTTCTGCGCGACGGCGCTCTGGTGCGTCGCACTTGCTGCCAGCGCTATCGCCTGCCCGATGTTCAGCAGTGCGGTGACTGTACGCTGAAATAAGCAGAGGGCGATAAATCGCCCTCTTCGTTTTTATTCGACACCATCACGCAACCTGCTTATCTTCCTCGGCGCGTTGTGCCTCTTCAGCTTCCTGTTCCAGCAACTGTTTCTCATACACTTTGAAGAACGGGTAGTAAATTATCGCAGACACACAGGCCAGCAGAACGACAAGGATCGCCGCGCGGAAATCCCAACCTAACGCCCATGCACCGCCAATCGGCGCTGGCGCTGTCCAGGGTACGACCGAGATGACGCGGCCAATCAGATCCAGTTTCATTGCCGCCCAGGCAATAATCGCATTAAGAGTCGGAGCCAGCAGGAATGGGATAAAGAACACAGGGTTCATGACGATGGGGGTACCGAAAATAACCGGCTCGTTGATGTTGAACAAACTCGGTACCACGCTCAAACGCCCGATCGAACGCAAATGCACCGAGCGGCTACGCAAGTAGCAGAACACCAGTCCCATGGTCGCCCCGGATCCGCCAATCACAATAAAGAATGTCCAGAACGCTTCCATAAAGATATGCGGTAACGGTGCACCTTGCGCCAGCGCACTCTGGTTAAGCCCGAGGTTCGTTAACCAGAACATCTGCAGCATCCCGGAAACAATCGCCGCACCATGAATACCCGCAAACCACAATAAATGGCCGATGATCACCGCCAGCAAAATCGCAGGTAGCGAGTCCGCCGCCGCCACCAGTGGTTTGAATAGGGCCATAATGGCTTGCGGAATTAACATGTTGAACTGCGTCTGGATAAGCAGGCTCAGCGGATAAAGGGTAAGCACCACGACCAAAACTGGGATCAGCAAATCAAAAGAGTTTTTGATCATTGGCGGCACCTGGTCTGGCAAACGGATGCCTATATTGTGCGCTTTCAGAAAACGCATCATTTCAACGCAATAAACAGCCACCAGGATCGCGGTAAAAATACCGGTACCACCCAGACTATCAACTGGCAATGTGCCGTTGGTTTTCGGTGCTGCAACCAGTAAAAAAGCCATCAGCGACAGCATCGCGCACATAAACGGATCCAGCTGATGCGACTTCACATAATGTTTACCGAGATTGTAAGCAATCGCCGCACAGATATAGATAGACATAATGCCCATCGTCATATCAAAAGGCGTAAGGATCCGCCCTTCATACTGCTTCGCCAGGTCCAGCCATGTCCGGGCAAAACCCCAGGTCGTATCTGGCGAAAATGGAGGGTATGCAAATACCAGCAAGAATGAGCCCACTATCATAAACGGCATCGCGGAGATAAAACCGTCGCGAATCGCCATAACATGACGCTGGGAAGAGATGCGTCCGGCTACCGGACTGACATAATTTTCTATAAACCGGAAAATAAGATTAAACGCAGCATGGTTGGCAGACATAGTAGATCTCCTATCAGGCTAACAAAGTAAGCGCATCAGCAACCGTTCTGCCGTGCAGCGATCCATGTTTTTGACGTGAAACCATGCAGGTTTTCGAACCAGCATTACAGCAAAGTTGAGTAGGTTTCATAGACGGCTCTTTTTTAATTTTATGAACAGAGGGAAATGACAAAATGAGTATTAACCCGGCTTGTTAACACTGCAACCGGTTACTGTAACCGGTTTCCGCGATTGTGAAGAGGATCGAGAATCTGGCAGTAAGATGTTTGTTATGCCCGGTTATTTACACGCATAACAGGCTTGTGACAGATTAATGGCGGTCATTTGCTGGAGAACATCATGAGTTTGCAGTCCGTACGGCAGTTCTTTGCCGATAACGCCCCCGACATCGATATTATTGAACTTAACCAAAGTACAGCAACCGTGGCACTCGCCGCCGCAGCGCATAATGTCGAACCAGGGCAAATCGCAAAGACACTGTCGTTAAAAGTGAAGAACGAAGTGATATTGGTCGTCGCGAAAGGTGATGCACGCCTTGATAATAAAAAACTAAAAAATACCTTTGGCGCGAAAGCCCGAATGCTAAGCAGTGATGAGGTCGTCACCATTACCGGACATCCAGTCGGTGGTGTCTGCCCGTTTGGTCTGGAAAACCCGTTGCAGGTATATTGTGACGTGTCGTTAAAACGCTATCAGGAAGTGTTACCGGCCGCGGGAGCAATTCACAGCGCAATTCGTATTTCTCCCGACAGAATGGCGGAATTAACACACGCGAAATGGATTGATGTGTGTCTGTAGTTGCCTAACAAAGCGCCAGGGATAGCCTGGCGCAGTTCCCAAAAAAACGTTTACATTAACTCCGATGCGGCCCGCGCGCAGGGCGGCTTCCATGTCAGAATATCCGCCGCATCAAGCAAACCGACATCTGATGTGACCCCCAGCTTTGCCATTGCGTTGAATTTATGCGCCCGAATAGTTTTCACATTACGATCCAGCTGCGATGCAATTTCGGCAACAGAAAACCCCCGCGTCATGTAGTTCAGAATTTCCCTTTCTGTCGGGCTGAGCATACGACACTGGCTCACATACCAATGGTTAATCATGTTTTCGTTAATGCGCCGCGTCTCCCCAAACAACGTGACTAACTCCTCCAGTAGCACAGCAAGGGGGGATGATTTACTTAATATCCCGTGCAACCGTGAGGGGGAGAGATGCCCAACCAGCCGCGCTTCACGGTTATCTCCCGCTAATACAATGCGTTGCATTCCTGGATGGGAAAGGGAGAGTAAATGCAGACACATCAGGCATTCCAGCCGTTCTTTCCGTTGACCAAAAAGGGAATAGATGACGGAAAAAAACGAAGTCTGTTTCAGCGCCTGCCGAAACGCCGAATGATCTTTAAAAAAATAAAATTGATAGTGATTAATAGCAGATTCATCAAATAAATGTCGTAGGCCCTCCCCGCTCATTATGCATTTTTCTATGATGGCAACATTTCCCTTCTTCCTGGTATTTTCCATTCATTATGCTCTCCGTCCGCCGTACCAAAATCCAGCTGTTTCATTCCCTGACTGCTATTAATCCATGTATACAAATCTGCATTACTACGTAGTGATAACCGCCGCATTGCGCTATTTTTCTGCGCACTAACTGTTTTATTACTTTTTTTAAGCAGCGTGGCAATTTGATTAATCCCCCATCCTTTTCCAAGGAGGCGTAACACTTTGCGCTCAGACAACGTTAACATTGCGTTCGAAAAAGAATTGTCGGTGTGTTTATGCCATCCTGAAGTCAATAAGGTTTGGCTTATATTCTCAACATTCTTATGCCCATTACGAATGGCGTCAATTACACCCTCTATCGGTTCGACATCGGCCAGCAAGGTCGTTTGGGGCTGCATAAGAAGCTCAGCAGCCACAGGGTAGAGGCTGCGCGAAACGAAGAATAGCCAGCGTGCGTTATCGCATTGAGGAAACAGTGAATAATATTGCTGACAGCTTTTTCTTGCATAACGTTGCTCCCCTGATAAGTCAGTGATTATCAATCTGGCGCATTTTAATTTAAGCAGTGCAACCTCTTCCACTGATGAATAATAATTGAGTGCATATTCCGGGAAATGTCGCTCAAGAATGCCGCCAATCCCGACCCTAAGTATCGGCGTTTTGCTGATGATAATCCCCTGATTGCCGTCTCTCGATAGCATAAAGCCTCCGCTTCCATTTGCGCGTTCTATCAACCTTATTTATAAGTATTTACTCAGTTAATACTCATATTGCGTAAAGTAGCAGCACCGTTTTGATGGAGCCGCCATAAAATTGGCACAGTTTATGAATGGAAATAAATATAATGTACTGAATTATAATATCCACAAGTAGCGTGTCAACATTACACAATGCGCATTAAAACATCCGATACATTATTAATAATAAAATAAGAAATTTAAAACAGTCGGCACATATTGAGATAAGATAAAAGCAATCATCTTAAATAATATATAAGATCTTATTAACGCTAACTTCATCATTATTCTCAGCTAAACAGAAAAAAATCAGCTGTTTCTTTTCTGTTATTACTTCATTCTTAACATGCGATAAGCTCTCCTTTTGAACATGAACAAGCGTGATTTAATGCACAATTCTTGATCTTTCTTAGCGCCATCCAGCCAGTGTCCTGTGCTAAAAATAGGCTTTCCGCTCCACCCTTCGTGAGCGCCAGTGCAACAATACCAGGGTAATCATGCAAACAGACCAGTCATCACAGCGGGCCATTACGCGGCTGTGCATTCAGTGTGGCCTTTTTTTGTTACAGCACGGCGCAGAGAGCGCGCTGGTTGAGGAGCTTTCAACGCGTCTGGGACTGGCGCTGGGTATGGACAGTGTTGAAAGCTCGATATCTTCCAATGCCATTGTTCTTACCACGATTAAAGACGGAATGTGCCTGACATCAACCCGTAAAAATAGCGATCGCGGCATTAATATGCACGTGGTGACGGAAGTTCAGCATATTGTCATTCTCACTGAACATAAGTTATTGGATTGCAAAGACGTCGAGAAGCGCTTCGCTCAGGTCAAACCCTTACGCTACCCGCGCTGGCTGGTCACTCTGATGGTGGGTCTCTCTTGTGCCTGCTTTTGCAAGCTCAATAACGGCGGCTGGGATGGTGCTTTTATCACTTTCTGCGCCAGTAGTGTCGCGATGTATGTCCGCCTTGTGCTGGCAGGCCGCCACTTACACCCGCAAATCAACTTTTGTATCACCGCTTTTGTTGCCACTACGGTTTCCGGCTTGATGCTGACGCTGCCCGTTTTTCTGCGATCATCCACCGTTGCGATGGCCGCCAGCGTTTTACTTCTAGTACCGGGGTTTCCGCTGATTAATTCGGTTGCCGATATGTTTAAAGGACATATCAATACGGGCCTTGCACGCTGGGCTATCGCCAGCTTATTAACGCTTGCCACCTGTATTGGTGTGGTAATGGCAATGACATTGTGGGGATTACGCGGATGGATGTGATTTTATTCATCCTGGCGCTGGCGCAGGATATGTTACTGGCGGCCATCCCTGCCGTTGGCTTTGCCATGGTATTTAACGTGCCGCACCGCGCTCTACCGTGGTGCGCGCTGCTTGGCGCGATTGGCCATGGTTCGCGCTTCGCTATGGTGCACTGGGGATTCAATATCGAATGGTCGACTTTTGCCGCCTCAATGCTGGTCGGCTCGATTGGCATCCACTGGTCACGCTGGTATCTGGCGCACCCGAAAGTCTTTACCGTGGCGGCAGTGATCCCTATGTTTCCGGGCATTTCCGCCTATACTGCAATGATTTCGGCGGTCAAGATCGGCCATTTTGGCTACAGCGAAGAACTGATGATTTTGCTGTTAACGAACTTCCTGAAAGCATCATCGATTGTCGGTGCACTCTCTATTGGCCTGTCGATTCCTGGGCTGTGGATTTATCGCAAACGCCCCCGCGTATAAGGTCGGTTCTCTGTCGCCGCGGAATTACCGCCGCCCTGACGGGTGGAATTGCGCGGCGGCAAATTTTGGGGCAGGGAAACTTATTGCGATTGCGTAACGTGCGGAATAACTTTTTGATGGAAATGTAATTTTTCAAGGCAGCGATTTACCAAACACGCAGTGAGCAACGATCCAGGCCCCTTCGCATTACTTTTGCAAAAATCCCGGCTCTGGTCGCGAAGCGCCATTATGATGCTGAAACAGCAGGCAAATTTTTGTGCGCATACTTTTTCGAAAAAATAACTTGCAATAAAATCGCGTGCTATCTATATTCAGTCTCATGAAGAAGACATCGACTCCAACCGCGAATGCGCAGCTCGCGTTAGATAACCAGTTTTGTTTTGCACTGTACTCAACAAATCTGGCGCTGCATAAGCTCTACCGGCAGCTCCTGGCGCCGATGAATCTCACTTACCCGCAATATCTGGTGATGCTGGTGCTGTGGGAGAAAGATGACATCACGGTGTCGGAAATTGGCGAGCGCCTGTTTCTCGACTCCGCCACGCTGACGCCGCTGTTGAAGCGTCTGGAAAGCGCCGGGCTGATTCGTCGTCAACGTTCGCGCCAGGATGAACGCCAGGTGGTGATCACCCTAAGCGAAAGCGGGCGTGACTTACAGCAACAAGCGACGTCGATTCCGGAAGCAATCGGCTGTGCAATGGCTTGTGATAGCGCAACGCTTGCCGATATCAAGCAGCAACTGGAACGGCTTCGCCAACAATTTCAACGGGCATAATCTCCCTTTATAGGGAGTTTATTCTCAGTAAAAAATAGCACGCTATTTTATAGCAAACACCTCAAATAATAAGGAACCTGCCATGTCTTTAGAAAAAGTTGTTTACACCGCCAAAGCCAAAGCAACCGGAGGCCGTGATGGTCGCGCAACCTCTTCCGACGGCGTACTGGATGTCAAACTGGGCGTGCCGAAAGAAATGGGCGGCGCTGGCGGTGAAGTTACTAACCCAGAACAGCTGTTTGCTGCGGGTTACTCTGCCTGCTTCCTCGGAGCGATGAAATTTGTCGCCGGTCGCGACAAAATCGCCATGCCGAAAGATGCGTTTATCGAAGGCGAAGTGGGTATCGGCCCTTTGCCGACCGGCTTTGGTATTGAAGCAAAACTGAATATCCACCTGCCGGGGATGGATGCCGCTGAAGCCAAAAAACTGGTCGATGCAGCACACATTGTTTGCCCCTATTCCAACGCCACGCGTGGCAACATCGACGTTACGCTGAATATCATTGCGTAACGCAAAAAAGCCAACGTTATTGGAAAATCACAAGCCGGGGAAACCCGGCTTTTTCACGCTGTTCTGCCCTTTGTGCTCACTGTGTTACTATGTGTGATTATGCCTGTGTGAAAAAAACACAGTGCGCCGTATCCGTAGTAATCCTGTTTGAGAACGCGTTATGTCTTCCAGAATCCTGACGCCGAATGTCATTGGTATTGATGAATTTGTGCGCGATCCTGCCTGCGTGCTGGCACGCACGGAAGGCGGCGCCATCGCCGTTTTTGCCAATAATAGCCCCGCGTTTTACGCTATTACGCCGCAGCGCCTTGAACAACTTCTGGCGCTCGAAGCACAGCTTGCGCGCCCGATGAGCGACATTTCGCTCGATGCACAATTCTATGAAGAACCAGCCGCCGCGCCGGTAAATGTGCCAATGGGCAAATTCGCCATGTATGCGGGCTGGCAGCCGGATGCTGACTTTCAGCGCCTGGCGGCGATGTGGGGCATTGCGCTGGCGCATCCCGCCACGCCGGAAGAGCTGGCCTCGTTCGTGGCTTACTGGCAGGCCGAAGGCAAAGTTTTCCATCACGTCCAGTGGCAGCAAAAACTGGCGCGCAGCCTGCAAATGGGCCGTAGCAGCCAGAACGGCGCGGCAAAGCGGGATATTAACGCCCTGTCCGAACCGGATAATCAAATCCCACCAGGTTTTAGAGGATAACGATGAAAAACGTCGGCGAATTGATGAAGCGACTGCAAAAAATGATGCCTGCCAACACCAAGCCTGCTTTTAAAACCGGCGAAGAGTTGATGGCATGGCAGAAGCAACAAGGCGAAATCCGTTCGGCGGCGCTGGAGCGCGAAAACCGCGCCATGAAAATGCAACGCACCTTCAACCGTTCCGGCATTCGTCCCCTGCACCAGAACTGCTCTTTCGATAACTATCGTGTTGAAACGGAAGGCCAGATGCGGGCGCTGAGCCAGGCACGGCAATATGTAGAAGAGTTCGACGGTAACATCGCCAGTTTTATCTTTTCAGGCAAACCCGGAACCGGCAAAAACCATCTGGCAGCAGCTATCTGTAATGAGCTGCTGTTGCGGGGGAAATCGGTGCTGATTATTACCGTTGCCGACATTATGTCGGCCATGAAAGAAACTTTTGGCAACAAGGAAAACAGCGAAGAGCAGTTGCTCAATGACTTAAGCAGCGTTGACCTGCTGGTGATTGATGAAATCGGTATGCAGACGGAATCCCGCTACGAAAAAGTGATTATCAACCAGATTGTCGATCGCCGCTCTTCGTCCAAACGCCCGACAGGCATGCTGACCAACAGCAACCTGGAAGATATGAATAAACTGTTGGGCGAACGCGTGATGGACAGGATGCGTCTCGGCAACAGCCTGTGGGTGATCTTCAACTGGGAAAGTTACCGCAGCCGCGTCACCGGTAAAGAGTATTGAGAGTTTTCCCATCCGTGGCGCGCCCGCGCCCGGGTGTATACTGGCCGCCTTTGTTGATACCAGGATCTGCTCTCGATGAAATTCCTCCAACACCTCCTTTGCAGCGCCGCACTCGGTAGCGCACTGCTTACCGGCTTCGCGCAAGCCGCCTCCTGGCAGGATACGCTTTCCAGCGCCGCCAGCGAACTCAGCCAGAAATCGACTACATCTCAATCCCAGCAAGGGGGTCTTTCACTCTCCTCCCTGACGGGTCTGCTTAATGGCGGTAACCAGGCGCTCAGCGCTGGCACCATGAACAATGCGGCGGGCGTGATGAGCTGGTGTGCGAAAAATAAGCTCTCCAGCCTGACCAACACCGAAAATGTGAAAAACCAGGTGCTGGATAAACTGGGTCTGGGTGCCGCTCAGCAGAAACAGGACACCAATTATCTGGAAGGGATCCAGGGCATGCTGAACACCAAAAACGGGGAACAGCTGAATCTGAGCAACATCGGTAGTACGCCACTGGCGGAAAAAGTGAAATCCAAAGCCTGCGATATCGTCCTCAAGCAGGGCGTTAACTTCCTCTCCTGATATCCCGCCGCGTTCAGTCAGAGCGCGGCGTTATCCTTCCCCGCTTTACCGAAACGCCGCCAGTGCGACGGCTATCACTATTACGCCTTTCTAAACCAATTCTGAATAAGTACGCCACAGAGTGACACTACAATTGCAGATATGTGACATGAACATTAAATTATACGCCCTGTTACAAAAATTAATGGCCAGCAATATGCCTGGCGTTGATGAGGAATAACGGTTGTCCGAGTTGCTCTCTATCGCGCTGTTTCTTGCCTCTGTGGCTATCTACGCCTGGAAAGCGGGCCGTAATACCTGGTGGTTTAGCGCCACCCTGCTGGTGCTGGGTCTTTTTGTCATCCTGAATATCACCCTTTACGCCAGCAATTATTTTACTGGCGACGGCATCAACGACGCGGTGTTATACACCCTGACCAACAGCCTGACAGGCGCGGGGGTCGGTAAATATATGCTTCCCGGCGCGGGGTTAGTATTAGCGCTGGTAGCGGTGTTTTGCGCGCTCGGCTGGGTGCTGCGCCGTCGTCGCCATCTGCCACACCATTTCGGCTATAGCTTACTGGCGCTCGCACTGGCGCTCGGTTCGGTGGACGCCAGCCCGGCGTTCCGCCAGATAACCGAGCTGGTAAAATCCCAGACGCGTGAAGGCGACCCTGACTTCGCCACTTTCTATAAAGTACCGACAAAGCAGATCCCCAACCCCAAACTGAACCTCGTTTACATCTACGGTGAAAGTCTTGAGCGCACCTATTTTAACGAGGAGGCGTTCCCCGGCCTGACGCCGGAATTGGGCGCGCTAAAAGAAGAAGGCATTGATTTTAGCCATACCGAACAGCTACCCGGCACCGATTACACCATCGCCGGCATGGTCTCTTCGCAGTGCGGCATCCCGCTGTTCGCGCCGTTCGAAGGCAACGCGTCGGCCTCCGTTTCCAGCTTCTTTCCGCAGAATCTTTGCCTTGGCGACATCCTGAAAAATTCCGGCTACGAAAACCACTTTATTCAGGGCGCTAACCTGCGTTTCGCCGGAAAAGATGTGTTTTTAAAATCCCACGGCTTTGATTACCTGACCGGTGCAGAAGAGCTGAAAAACGAGGTCGCGGACCCGCATTACCGTAACGACTGGGGTTTTTATGACGATACGGTGCTGGATACCGTGTGGAAACAGTACGAGGAACTCTCCCGTTCAGGTAAACGCTTTTCGCTGTTTGCGCTGACGGTGGATACCCACCACCCGGACGGTTTTATCTCGCGCGGCTGCGAACGTAAAAGTTATGCCTACGATGGCAAGCCGAACCAGTCATTTAGCGCGGTAACCTGCAGCCAGCAAAATATCGCCGCGCTTATCAACAAAATCAAAGCGTCGCCGTGGTTTAAAGACACGGTGATCGTGGTGTCATCGGATCATCTGGCGATGAATAACACCGCGTGGAAATACCTCAACAAGCACGATCGCAGCAACCTGTTCTTTGTGCTGCGCGGCGATGAACCGCAGCAGGATATCTCCGGTATTAAGCGCAGCACTCTTGATAACGGCGCAACCGTGCTAGATATTCTCGGCGGCGATAATTTCCTCGGCCTTGGCCGCAGCAGCCTCTCCGGGCAGTCGCTGTCGGGTATTTTCCTCAATATGAAAGCGAAAATGCTGGCGTGGAAACCGGACATTATCCGGCTGTGGAATTTCCCGAAAGAGATGAAAGACTTCACCATCGATACAGATAAACAGATGGTGGCGTTCTCTGGCAGCCAGTTCCGTTTGCCGTTGCTGGTGCGGGTATCGGATAAAGTTGAACCGCTGCCGGAAAGTGAGTATTCCGCACCGCTGCGCTTCCAGCTGGCGGATTTCGCCCCGCGCGATAACTTCGTCTGGATCGACCAATGCTACAAAATGGCGCGTTTATGGTCGCCGGAACTGGCGCTTTCTACCGACTGGTGCGTCTCGCAGGGGCAACTGGGCGGCGAACAGCAGGTCCAGCGTGTCGACAACGCGCAGTGGAAAGGGAAAACCGCGTTTAAACAAACGGTGATCAGTAGCGATCGCTACCAGAAAAACGTCGATACCCTGAAGATCCTCGACGATAGCATTCGTTACAAGGCCGAAAGTTTTGTCTTTAACGTGGCAGGCGCGCCGGAGGAGATAAAACAGTTTAGCGGCCTCTCTCGTCCGGAAAGCTGGGGGCGCTGGTCGAATGCCAATCTGGGCGAAGAAGTGGCGATCGAATATAACCAACCGCTACCGGAACAGTTCGAGCTGGTGATCACCGCCAAAGCCTTTGGCCCGAATGCCAACCGGCCGATTCCGGTGCGCGTTGGCGATCAACAACAATCGCTGACGCTGGGTAATGAGCTCAGCACCACCACGCTGCACTTTAGCAATCCGTCTCACAGCAACCGGCTGGTCATTGTGCCGCCGGAACCGCAATCGACCAATGAAGGCAATATTCTTGGTCATTCGCCGCGTAAACTGGGTATTGGTCTGGTGGAAATCAAAGTGGTGAACCGTGAAGGCTGACCGCTACAGTTCCGCTTTCATCTCGTACTGGCTGATGGCCATGGTGGCGTAGCCCGCGCGCTGGAACAGGGATGAAAAACGCTCTGGCACCGCCACGGTGGTGCCAAGCGACGGAAAGTGCTGGTTCAACGCCTGCAGCAACTCGCAGGCAAACCCTTTGCGCCGGTACTCTGACTCCACATAAATAAACCGCAGCAGGGGTTTACCACCGAGGGTGGAAACCAGCGCATAAGCATGTTTGCGGTACTCGAACGCCCGCGCCGGCAGCGATACCGCAGTGAGCGGATCCACCTGCCACGGCAGCCGGTCATGGCATTCACTTATGGAGCTGCGCACCACTTCCAGCGGATCGCGCGCCTGTAACGTGCAGTTCTCTTCAGCTACATCCTCACGGCCCTGGTAGCCAAACAGCGGCTGAACGGTAGCAAACCCCAGCGCATGATAAAGGGCGATACCGGCATGATTATCGCTCATAACTTCCAGCCACATCTGGCGAACACCTTTCGCACGCAGCCCCGCCATCAACGACGGCAATATTTGTCTGCCCACGCCCTGGCCGCGAAATGGCGGGCAAATCGCAAAGGCCGCCAGTCGGGCACAATCACCACGCCGGGCGATCAAAGCCACAGCGGCAGGCGTATCGCCCGCCAGCCAGACGCAGGAATCGACGAGGCTTAAACCTTCGGCAAGAAAGCGTTGTGCAAAAACATCGGGCGGCAGAGAAAACGGAACGCGATAGCCTTCAAAACAGGCACCGGTGATAGTGGTCAGCGCTTCGCAACTATAGTGGATGGCAGGAACAGCGACAAGGTTCATAAGGCTTCTCCGCGACATGATGCAATGAGCATAGCACGGTGAAGCGGGAGAAAATGCGCCCTGTGTGACAGGGCGCAAATAACGATTAGAAGGTTTCCCAGTTCTCGCCCGCGTCGGTCGCGGCTTTACGCGGCAGCGCGGTTGCAGGTTCCGCTTTCACAAAACTGGTTGGCGTTGCGCCAGCGTTTTTACGCTGGTCCTGCATGATGCGGAACACAGAAACGGCCTGCGTCAGGCGGCTGGCTTGTTCTTCCAGCGCTGCCGCAGCGGCGGCAGACTCTTCCACCAGAGAGGCGTTCTGCTGGGTAACGCGATCCATTTCAGCAACGGCCAGACCAACCTGGTCAATGCCGCGGCTCTGCTCATCGGAGGCAGAGGCAATTTCGCCCATGATGTCGGTAACACGCGTAACGGCGTTAACGATCTCATCCATGGTTTCACCGGCGCTTTCCACCAGCGTGGAACCCACTTCAACGCGACCCACTGAGTCTTCAATCAGGCTCTTAATTTCGCGGGCAGCCTGGGCGCTGCGCTGTGCAAGGTTACGTACTTCACCCGCAACTACCGCAAAGCCGCGACCCTGTTCACCCGCACGCGCCGCTTCGACCGCAGCGTTAAGCGCCAGAATGTTAGTCTGGAAGGCAATGCCGTCGATCACGCTGATAATATCTGCGATTTTCTGCGAACTGGCGGTAATGTCGCGCATTGTCTGCACCACGTTATCCACCACTTTACCGCCTTTTTGCGCGGTCTCGGACGCGCTCAGCGCCAGGTGGCTTGCCTGACGGGCGTTTTCGGCGTTCTGTTTCACCGTAGCGGTCAGCTCTTCCATGCTGGCTGCAGTCTCTTCCAGAGAAGCGGCCTGCTGTTCCGTACGGGACGAAAGGTCGTTGTTACCTACGGAAATTTCGCTGGCACCGCTGTAAATGGCGTTGGCACCGTTACGGACATCGCTAACGGTGCGCACCAGTTCGCTTTGCATATGGCGCAGGCTGTCTGCCAGCACGCCCATTTCATTGGAACCCTGTACTTCAATGCGCTGCACCAGATCGCCACCGGCAATATGGCGGATATTGTCGATCAAGTGGTTGAGCGGCTTAATCAGCGCCCCTTTAATCCCCACCCAGACACAGACGATCACCGCCAGTACCACGATTAATACGGTGATAATCACCCACACCGCAGAACCGTAGGAGCTTTCGCTGTCGCGAACCGCTTGTTCATACAGGCTGTCATTCTGCTTCAAGTAGTTAACGTATTGTTTCTCAAAACCATCCTGATAACTCTGGGTCGGCTGGTCAAAGAAGTCATTGATCTTACCGGCACCCAGCAACTGGATCAGCTCCGCCAGCGCGTTGTGGTAGATATCGTAGTTACGTTTGATCTCTGCTGCGGCTTCTTCGCTCTGGCGCGGATCGCGCGGCAGCGCCTGGTAAGCGTTCCAGTTCGCTTCCGCCTGTTTCAGCGAGGTGCTGGCAATCTGCATCAGATCCGACACGGTTGCGCCGCTGCCGATATTGCTCTGATCCATCATGTAGCGGATACCCGCGCGGTTAAGGGTGTTACGGGTTTGCAGCAGCGCAACCCAGCTACCGTTCAGCGTGGATTGCTGCTGGCGAATGGTTTGTAAGACGGTGAAGTTTTCTTTGTCCTGTTTCAGCGCGTTGAAGAACAAGCCGCCGGAAGTGAGTTGTAACAAGCCAAATAATGCCAATACCAGCAACAAACTGGTCACAAGTTTAATACGAGTCAACATGTTTTCTCTTTCCCTATAAACAGATACCAGGTTTTCGGCCTGGCATAGGAAAACTTTATGGTTTAACGTGCTATTTTTTCGCCAGTTATACATGGATTACAACCCGGCAGAATTCGCTCCCTTCCTTGCAAGACAACGACTTAGCGTGACATACATCACAGTTCAGCCAGCGTTTTCCCGCCCTCAAAACCGCTTATGACGCATCCGTTACCGCTCACCGCCTTTTTCTAACCACTCAGTCAAATCGCTGCCGATTCGCGCGCGTAATTTGCCATCATGAATGCCAGCATTTCAGCCAATTCAACATTTCAAATCCCATTCACTGTTTCTGTTAAAAACCAGGTCTGATATGGATACTAAAAAACTACTCAAGCACATACCCTGGGTCATCCTCGGGATAATCGGTGCTTTTTGTTTATCCGTTGTCGCATTACGCCGTGGCGAGCATGTCAGCGCGCTGTGGATCGTGGTTGCGTCCGTTTCCGTTTACCTTGTGGCCTACCGCTACTACAGCCTTTACATCGCCCAGAAGGTGATGAAACTCGATCCAACCCGTTCCACGCCGGCGGTAATCAATAACGACGGCCTCAACTATGTGCCAACCAACCGCTACGTGCTGTTTGGTCACCACTTTGCCGCTATCGCCGGCGCAGGCCCGCTGGTAGGTCCGGTACTGGCCGCGCAAATGGGCTACCTGCCGGGTACGTTGTGGCTGCTGGCGGGCGTGGTGCTGGCCGGTGCGGTGCAGGACTTTATGGTGCTGTTTATCTCTTCACGCCGTAACGGCGCGTCTCTTGGTGAGATGGTGAAAGAAGAGATGGGCCGCGTGCCGGGGACCATCGCGCTGTTTGGCTGCTTCCTGATTATGATCATCATCCTCGCGGTGCTGGCGCTGATTGTGGTGAAAGCGCTGGCGGAAAGCCCGTGGGGTGTCTTCACTGTCTGCTCCACCGTGCCGATTGCCCTGTTTATGGGTATTTATATGCGCTTCCTGCGCCCGGGACGCGTTGGTGAAGTCTCGGTTATCGGTATTGTGCTGCTGGTGGCCTCCATCTGGTTTGGTGGCGTTATCGCGCACGATCCTTACTGGGGCCCGGCGCTGACCTTCAAAGACACCACCATCACCTTTGCGCTGGTGGGTTACGCCTTTGTCTCTGCACTTTTGCCGGTGTGGCTGATCCTTGCCCCGCGCGACTACCTGGCGACCTTCCTGAAAATCGGCGTGATCGTCGGTCTGGCGCTGGGCATCGTGATCCTCAACCCGGAACTGAAAATGCCTGCGGTGACGCAGTACATCGACGGTACTGGGCCACTGTGGAAAGGTGCGCTGTTCCCGTTCCTGTTTATTACCATCGCCTGCGGCGCGGTATCTGGCTTCCATGCACTGATCGCGTCCGGTACCACGCCGAAACTGCTGGCTAACGAAACCGACGCACGCTTTATCGGTTACGGCGCAATGCTGATGGAATCCTTCGTTGCAGTGATGGCGCTGGTTGCCGCCTCCATTATCGAACCAGGTCTCTACTTCGCCATGAACACACCGCCAGCAGGGCTGGGCATTACCATGCCGAACCTGCATGAGCTGGGTGGTGATAACGCGCCGATGATTCTGGCGCAGCTGAAAGATGTCACCGCGCACGCAGCGGCGACCGTCAGCTCCTGGGGCTTTGTGATTTCGCCGGAGCAGATCCTGCAAACCGCGAAAGATATCGGCGAGCCGTCCGTACTGAACCGCGCTGGTGGCGCACCGACGCTGGCCGTTGGTATCGCGCACGTGTTCCACAAAATCATCCCGATGGCGGACATGGGCTTCTGGTACCACTTCGGTATTCTGTTTGAAGCGCTGTTCATCCTCACCGCACTGGATGCCGGTACGCGTGCGGGCCGCTTTATGCTGCAGGATCTGCTGGGTAACTTCGTGCCGTTCCTGAAAAAAACCGACTCGCTGGTAGCCGGCGTCATTGGTACTGCGGGCTGCGTGGGTCTGTGGGGTTATCTGTTGTACCAGGGCGTGGTTGATCCGCTGGGCGGCGTGAAAAGCCTGTGGCCGCTGTTCGGTATCTCTAACCAGATGCTCGCGGCCGTCGCGCTGATGCTGGGCACCGTGGTGCTGGTAAAAATGCAGCGTACCAAATACATCTGGGTCACCGTGGTTCCTGCCATGTGGCTGCTGCTGTGCACCACCTGGGCGCTGGGTCTGAAACTGTTCAGCACCAACCCACAACTGGAAGGCTTCCTGTATATGGCTAACCAGTACAAAGAGAAGATTGCCGCCGGTGGCGGAGATCTGACCGCGCAGCAGATTGCCAACATGAACCATATCGTGGTGAACAACTACACCAACGCCGGGTTGAGTATTCTGTTCCTGGTGGTGGTGTACAGCATCATCTTCTATGGCATCAAAACCTGGTTGCAGGTGCGTAACAACACCGTGCGTACCGACAAAGAAACGCCGTATGTACCGGTGCCGGAAGGCGGTGTGAAAACCTCTTCACACCACTAAACCAGTTGCCGGATGACGCTACGCATCCGGCATATAACGCGTGATGATGTAACCACCGTTGAGGGTGGTTACATCTGTTTCGCAGCCTTCATTGGCGCAGCCAGGTTGAACACTGCCCGTTCAAAATGGCAAGCAAAATAGCCTGCCTCTGCGGGCTTCACATATATCTGAGATGAATGATGTTTGGTAACTTAGGCGAAGCCAAAAAATACCTCGGTCAGGCGGCAAAGATGCTGATTGGCATCCCGGACTATGACAACTACGTTGATCATATGAAAACCAACCATCCGGATAAGCCGTACATGACTTACGAAGAGTTCTTCCGCGAACGCCAGCAGGCGCGTTACGGCGGAGACGGCAAGGGCGGTGTCCGCTGTTGCTAAAGGAGAATCTATGACCCCGATTGCAGTAACCTTGTTGACCGGTTTTCTCGGCGCCGGCAAAACCACCCTCTTACGCCATATCCTCAATGAGCAACACGGCTACAAAATTGCCGTTATCGAAAATGAATTCGGCGAAGTGTCTGTTGACGATCAACTGATTGGCGATCGCGCCACGCAAATAAAAACCCTGACCAATGGCTGTATCTGCTGTAGCCGATCCAATGAGCTGGAAGATGCGCTGCTGGATCTGCTCGACAGCCTCGATCGCGGCGATATCGCCTTTGATCGGCTGGTAATTGAGTGCACCGGTATGGCCGATCCGGGGCCGATCATTCAAACCTTTTTCGCCCATGAGATCCTTTGCCAGCGCTATCTGCTGGATGGCGTCATTGCGCTGGTCGATGCGGTACATGCCGATGAGCAGATGAATCAGTTCACGCTGGCACAGTCGCAAGTGGGTTATGCCGACCGTATTCTGCTGACCAAAACGGATGTCGCAGGCGAGTGTGAAAAACTGCGCGAACGCTTAAGCCGAATCAACGCCCGCGCGCCGGTTTATACCGTGACGCATGGCGATATCGAGCTTGCGCAACTGTTTAATACCAATGGTTTTATGCTGGAAGAGAACGTGGTGGCGGCAAAACCGCGCTTTCACTTTATCGGCGACAAGCAAAACGACATCAACTCAATAGTGGTCGAGCTGGATTACCCGGTGGATATCAGCGACGTCTCCCGCGTAATGGAAAACCTGTTACTGAGCTTTGCCGAAAAATTGCTGCGCTATAAAGGTATGTTGTGGATCGATGGCGAGCCAAACCGCTTACTGTTCCAGGGCGTACAGCGCCTTTACAGCGCGGACTGGGATCGCCCGTGGGGCGACGAAACACCGCACAGCACGCTGGTGTTTATTGGCGTACAGCTACCGGAAGATGAGATCAGAGCAGCATTTGCAGGTTTGAAGAAATAACGCCTGCGGCTTCCCCCTCCGGCGAGGGGGAAGAAAGATTAAATATTACTGGCGTACCACCACCAGCTTCTGATTTACAAATTCTTTGATGCCTAAATCAGACAGCTCGCGACCAAACCCGGAGCGTTTCACCCCGCCGAATGGCAACTCAGCGGCGGTATCCGTCAGCCAGTTGATATAGACCATGCCGGTTTCAATGCGTGACGCCATCTGTTTGGCGCGCTGAATGTTGCGGCTGAAGATGGCTCCGCCAAGGCCATAGTGTGAATCGTTAGCCAGGCGTACCGCTTCTTCATCATTATTCACCACATAAATTTGCGCCACCGGGCCAAAGAACTCGTCATAATAGGCCGGGTTGTCGCGCGTAATGTGCGTCAAAATCGTGGGTTCGAAGAAGTTGCCTTCGCTGTTCGCTGGTTTGCCGCCGAAGTGCAGTTTTGCCCCGTTTTGTACCGCTTCACTCACCTGTTTGCTCAATGTATTGAGCGCCTCTTTCGAGGAGAGCGGACCAAGTGTGGTGCTTTCATCCAGCGGATCGCCCATTTTCACCTGCTGGAAAGCCTCGGTGAACTTACGCAGGAACTGATCGGCAATATCCTGATGAATAATAAAGCGTTTCGCGGCGGTACAGACCTGCCCGGCATTCGCCAGACGCGCTTGCACACCAGTCTCAACCGCGTTTTCCAGATCCGCATCGTCCAGCACGATAAATACGTCGTTACCGCCAAGCTCCAGCGTCGATTTCTTGATGTGTTTCGCCGCCTGAGCCGCCACCGCGCTACCGGCTTTTTCCGATCCGGTCAACGCTGCACCTTGCACACGCGGATCGGCAATGATTGCCGAAACCTGATCGGACGAGATAAACAGGTTCGTCCACGCACCTTCCGGCGCGCCCGCTTCGCGCACCAGCTGCGCAAAGGTTTCTGCGCACTGCGGCACGATGCTGGCATGTTTACAGATAACCGGGTTACCAGCAGCCAGATTTGGTGCCAGTACACGCATCAGCTGGTAATAAGGGAAGTTCCACGGTTCCACCGCCATGATCACGCCGATCGGATGATGCTCCACCCACGCCTCTCCCAGCGCCGTTTCATACTTAACGGGCGCCAGGAATTGTTTCGCGTTATCCGCGTAGTAACGGGCTATCTGCGCGCAAATCTTCACTTCGCTGCGGCTCTGCTCAATTAACTTGCCCATCTCCCGGCTGGCGATTTTCGCCAGTTCTTCCTGCTGGTTTTCCAGCAGATCGGCAAGTTTATGCAGTATCGGCAACCGCTGTTCAATATTTCCCTTAGACCAGGACGAGTGATACAGCGCATCGGCCTGGCGCAGCGCGACCTCGATATCGGCGTCGCTATGATTGGGATACTCTTTAATGAGCTGGTTGTTAAAAGGATTCACTGTCTGGTAAGCCATATTTGTCTCCTTATTTACCGCTTAGGGTAATAAGGGTAGTAAAAACGACCGGGCCTGAAAGTAAAGTTGGGTATATACAGACGTTTCTGATACAGAAAATAAAAAGTAAATAGTGCTTTTATAAATGGCACTAACATTAAAGCTGCAGAAGCATTAGTTATAATAAAAAATGAACATCTTCACTTTATTTTTTCGGACTTCATTTCATTACTTTTCAGTCTATTTACATGTGGATTTCGACTTTATTTCCTGGTGTTTGGTACCTGTTTTGAGTGTGAATGCGTTGGCGCACATCCGCACCGCTAATCACAATCTCTATTGACAAGGACAGCGACCATGACTGTTTTGCAGTCTCTATGGTTTATGTTGAATCACCCCCCTTTAAAAAATAGATTTAACAGTCGGTTAAGTGATAACTCATCCAAAAAAACATTGTAATCTCCGGCAATTCGTTTAGTGGATGACTGGCTGGAGAAAGCGGGTTTTAAAATCGATGCGAAGGTAGGTATTAAGGTGACGAACGGCTGTATTACTATCGCCGCAAAATAATCCCCCCGAGCATCTAATCGGGACCCTGATTATATTGAGCAATATTATTCAAACAATCCAGTATCAGTGCCGATATCGGTAAATACCGCGACTCTCTATCTTTATTGATGCAATAAATTAAAAAAATAACTACCACCGAAATGTTTTTCACGACTAACCAGCAGAAACACTCCACGCATCTGTTCTATGCTTTAAAAAGAGCCATTAACAGGAGGGAACATGAGCATTCGCGGCATCGATCATATTGGTATCACCGTTCCGGATATTGAAGAGGCGACCCGTTTTCTGATTGACGCGCTGGGCGCGGAGCTGATTTATCAATCCGTCGCGCCAGAAGATAAGAACCTTGATAACGAGGCGCAGCAAAAAACGTTACGCCTGGTGCCGGGTACGACGATCACATCCATACGCATGCTCAAACTTCAGCACGGCCCCGGCATCGAACTCTTCGAAATGCACGGGCCAGACCAGCGCGAGCCGCTGCGGGCCAGCGATTTTGGTCTGCAACATTTTGCGGTCTACAGCGATGATATCGGCGCTGCGCTGCAACGCTTTGATACAGCGGGCGGCGAGGTATTTACCACGCCGCAGCCGCTAGGTTTTCCCATGGAGAAAGGCGCAGGAAACTGCTTTTGCTATGGCCGCACGCCCTGGGGCAGCATCGTCGAGTTTATTACCTGGCCCACGCCGATGCCCTATGAACAGGAGACCACGCTGCGCCGCTGGAAGCCATAAAATCAGCCCAGCACATCCTGCACGCAGGCTTTAAACACTTTCACGCCGAGCGCCAGCGCGTCGCGGTCAAAGTGCATCTCCGGGTGATGCAGACCCGGCAGCAGGTTGGCACCGAGCCCCCAGAAACCGCCTTTCACCTGTGGGCGCAGGCGCAGGTAGTGGAAAAAGTCTTCGCTGCCGGGTGTGGATTTTGGCGCGGTCAGCCCCGCATCGCCAAACACGCTGCGAATCGCGCGGGAAACCACCCCGGTTGCCTCGTCATCAATGATCGCCGCAGGCATCTCTTTCAGAATGCGGATCTCAGCCCGTGCGCCGTATGCCGCCGCACTGCTTTCAATCGCGCGCAATACCTGCGGTTTTAGCGCAGCCATGGCGTCGTTTTCCGCCGCACGCAAATCCCAGCACACAACTGCTTTATCAGGAATTGAGTTGGTCACCCCGGCGTCACAGAGAAACCGTGTCGCTTTGGCGCTCCAGGTGAGCGATGGCGCAAGATGAATGCCGTTTACTGCCTGCACTGCGTGGGCGGCGGCGTCCAGCGCGTTCACACCTAAGTGGGGCCGCGCCGCATGTGCCGCTTTGCCGTGGAACACCACTTCCACCGTGGCAGACGCCGAGTAATACATGGCTGGCACCGCCTGGCCCATCGGGCACTCTTCCAGCGGACGCAGGTGGAAACCAAGCAGCATGTCGACATCGTCCAGCACGCCAGCCTCCGTCAGCGCAATCGCCCCGGTACCCAGTTCCTCCGCGGGCTGGAAGATGAACTTCAGCTTGCCTTTTTTTACTACTCCTTCGGCGATCACTTCCTGCGCGGTGGTCAACACCACCGTGGAGTGCCCATCGTGCCCACAGGTGTGGCGCGCGACATGCTCACCGTCAATAATATGCCCGAGCGCATCCATATCGGCGCGCAGCGCCAGCACTGGCCCCGGTTTACCGCTGTCCAGCACCGCGACAATGCCGGTCGTGTTATTGACCTGGCGCGTGACCTGATAGCCCGCCGCCTCCAGTACCCCGGCGATATAAGCGGAGGTTTTATACTCTTCGAACCCGAGTTCCGGGATCTGATGCAGGTAATTAAAATGCTCAAGTGTGCGTGACACGTCTTACTCCTTGGTACTCAGGCAATAACGCGCATAATCAGCATGGCGATTACGGCATTGAGAATGCTGACCGCCATCAGTAACGGCCAGTACTTCTTCGGCACATCGGCAACGCCCAACAGGCGGCCCATATACTGTAGTTGCGAACCCATTAAAAAGATGGCGGGCGCGAGAATGGTGATTTGCCCCATATCAAGCTGGCCTTTGCTCAGCAGGCTGACCGCCACGCCGGTTCCCGCAGAAGACGAAAGCCAGGCGGTGAGCAACACGGTAATCGCTTCTCCCGGCAGGCCGAACAGCCCCATTAACGGCGCGCAAAGATGGCCAATAATCTGCATCACGCCGAGTAAATTGAGCATTTCGGCGATTACGTAGGCCATTAATACATTCGGCATCAGATTATTAATGGCGATATTAAAACCTTTACGCGCACCAATAACGAAAATATCGAACGGATTACCAGAGACTTTTGCGGAATTATTCATTGTCGAAATCTCGCTTATAAACAGTATTTAATGCCAGACGAACCACGGCTGCGCCCACGAATTTAAGGACAAACATTAAAACCAGCGGAACAATAATCGGGATGGTTAATGACGCGAACATCGCTGAGCCAATCGAAAAATAGTTATTGATTAAGCCCGCGCCGGAATATTGCCACGACCCCATAATTACCACGTCTTTACGGGTAATTTTATCGCTGTCGTATAATTCTTTGGTTAAAGCCGCCCCGGCATCGGTACTTTGCAGATCGGTAATCAGCGCCAGCCCCGTATAGCCCGGAATACCCAGCAGCGGTTTAAGCAAGGGTGTCAGCAATTTATGCGCCGCGCGGATCGCGCCGTAATGGGTAAAAATCTCCAGCAACCCCAGCGCCAGCATGACCGTTGGCACCAGCGACAGCGCGAACAGGAAACCGGCCTTCGCGCTGATGCCGCCGCTGCCGATAAAGGTGTTAGTTTCCGGTGTCTTCATCGTGCCGAACGTGCCGCCCAGCGTGGTGAAGTCAAACGCGCCCAGCCACGCCATCCCCTCGACTTTGAAAAAGAAGCCGGAAAAAACCAGCAGAACAATCACTAACGAAATCCAGGCGCCAGGCCCGACTTTCCACTCTTCCGCGTGCTCTTTCGCGGGTTGCTCCAGCGTTTTCGATTCACTCATAACATCTCTCTTTGAAATAATCAGATGACAATGACTTATTACTAAGCAGGATCCGTGCCTGAATAGCCCGACGCTAAAATAAAAACCTTTTACTGCGAATTATTACGCAACAAAAAACCTTCCCGTGAAATACCGAGAATTAAAAGCAAAGTAACTAAAAAATTATTTAATTAAGCATTAAGAACATCCTAATAAAATAATTTCTCACCGTTATCGGGCACCCTTTTGGTGCAGAAATGCAGATTCAGTTTTTCATTTTCTTTCACTCACAAAACAGGGCGGTTAATTTGATTATCACTATTCAATCTGGATGATAAATATCCGCTTATTGATGTTATTGTTGCTTTCAGGTCAACAGTTGAGAAGGAATGTGGCGAATGTTCCAGGACAAGCAGGTGGGTTATTTATATGAAGTGGGTAACCAGGGCGGGATCCGTCGCGCGGCGGATATCCTGGGTGTTAACCCGTCCGTGGTCAGCCGCCAGATCGCGCAACTGGAGCGTGCGCTACAACTTCCGTTGCTGGAGCGGCGCGGGCGTAACGTGGTATTAACCGAAGCGGGACGCCTGCTGGCGGAAGACTATTTTGCCAGCCGCCAGCGACGCGAAAAGCTGGAAAGCCAGTTAAAAGATCTGCGCCATATGCGCGGCGGCACCATCTCGGTGCGCATTGGCGGTGGGCTGATCACCGCCTTTATCGAAGGGGTGATGCGTGAGTTTGCCAAGTCGTACCCGCAGGTTTTTGTCGATATTGTGGTGGGCAGCATGCAGGAGATGCTCAATGACATCGTCAGCGGCGAAGCGGATATGGCGCTGGCCTTTGGCCCAATCGGTTCGCCGGAACTCAAGCGCCACAGCTTTCAGTGGGGGCCGATTTGCGCCGTGGTCTCGCCACAGCACCCTATCGCGCAGCGGCAAAGCATCACCATTGAAGAGCTGGTCGACTATCCATTAATAGCCCTGACGGAAAATTTCGGCCTGCAACGCCATATGAATGCCATGTTCAAAAGCCAGGGTTTGCAATTTCATCCGGCATATCGCTGTAACCAGTTCTCCACCGCGATGGGGCTAAGCCAGGCGGGGCTGGGCATCTCGTTTATGACCGCTTATGCCGCCGCCGATCCCATTCGTCTTGGTGCGCTGGTCGCTGTACCGCTCGATCATCCTGTCGCCAGTAGCGCTCAGTGCCACCTGTTGCGCAGCTCCGACCGGCGTTTTACGCCAGCCGCCCACCATATGTGGCGGCTATTGCATAATGCCTTTCGCGATAAATAAAGGGGTGTGGTATACCAGAAAGCCGACCAGACGAGGCAAAACATGTCGATGACGCGCGATATACAGCAATCATTTTGCCGCCCGCAGGCATTACCCGGCGTTGAGCTGCGCAGCACCTGGCGTAGCCGGCAAGCCTATAAGCGCCATCGCCATGCTGAGCTTTCAATCGGAGCAATTGTTGAGGGGCAAACCCGCTGCCTCTGCAACGGGCAGGAATACCTGCTCCAGCCGGGCGATCTGATGGTCATTCCACCGCACGCGCCTCACAGTTGTAACCCCTTCGCCGGGCAACCACGCAGCTACCATATGCTCTACCTGCCGCATGAAAACAGCCAGCAGCAGGTCATTCGCGACCCTGTGTTATTTCAGTTGTACATGCGTATCGTGGCGTTAATTGAGCGTGACGACTCGCTGCCATTGCCCGCCGCACTATATGCCCTGCTCAGCGCCTTACCTCGCGGTTCGCATCACTGTGCGCCGCTGCGACCCGTAAGCCAGCAGGTGCTGGCAGCGTTAACCCACGATTTGCAGCAACCGCCCACGCTTGATGCGCTGGCCAGCGCTTTTTCCCTGCGCAAAGAAACGCTCATCCGCACCTTCAGGCAGGACACCGGCCTGACGCCGGGCAGCTTTTTGAATATCGCGCGCGTTGAGTTTGCCAAAAGCCGCCTGCGCGCGGGCGATCCCCTGGCGGATGTCGGCTACCAGAGCGGATTTGCCGATCAGAGCCATTTCCACCGGACCTTTGTGAACTACACCGCTGCCACACCGCGCCAGTACGCGTTTGGCCGATCAATATCCGACAATAAATAGCGCCGACGCGCCGCTAAGGTGAACTTCATTTTTTTGTGGAGGTCACTATGGCGTTGTTTCCCACCGCGTTTCCGGCACTGGCACTGGCGCACTTTGTCGCCCTGCTCAGCCCCGGCCCGGATTTCTTTCTGTTAATGGGGTTTGCGATCCGCTATCGCCTGCGCGGCAGCGCCGGGCTGTGCGCGGGCATCGCCGCAGGTAATGCGTTTTATATCCTGATAGTGATTATCGGGGCGAGCGCGCTGCGCCAGTTCACGGGGCTCTTTAGCGCCATTGAACTGCTGGGCGCGATCTATTTGCTGTGGATTGGCTGGCACCTGCTGCACAGCCGCGCGCAGACGCTTAGCGTCAATGAAACCCGTCAGCCGTGCCCGAGCCTGCGGAAACAGTTTTTACTCGGGCTTGGCTCCGCGCTGCTCAATCCCAAAAACGCGCTGTTTTACCTTGCGCTGATGACCGCCCTGCTCGGCCCGGACGTCACGCTGCTCCAGCAGTCGGTGAGCGGCCTGTGGATGGTGATGGTCGTATTAGTGTGGGATCTGGCCGTGGTATCGTTGATTGGCCAGCCCGCCGTGCAAAAGCGGCTGAGGCAAAGTGTGTGGTGGATCGAGCGCGTCGCAGGCGCGGTGTTAATGGTGTTCGGGACGTCGATTTTGTGGAGCATGCTGCGTAATCTGCTTAGGATTTAACCTTTTGCAAGAACCCGGCGTTGGGTTATATGCTTAAACCATGAATAAATTCGCAGAACTTAAGCGCGCCAAGCGTCTGGCGCTGTCGTTGTTGCTGGTTGCGGCCGCGACGTTTATCACCACACTGTTCCTGCCGCCCAACTTCTGGGTAAGCGGGGTGAAAGCCATTGCCGAAGCGGCGATGGTCGGCGCGCTGGCGGACTGGTTCGCGGTGGTCGCGCTGTTTCACCGCGTGCCGTTCCCGTTTATTGCCCGCCATACGGCGATTATCCCGCGTAATAAAGAGCGGATCGGCGACAATCTCGGCCAGTTCGTGCAGGAAAAATTTCTGGACACGCAATCGCTGGTGGCGTTAATTCATCGCCACCAGCCTGCGCAGATGATTGGCGTCTGGTTCAGCCAGCCCGAAAACGCCCAGCGAGTGGGCGTGCATCTGTTGCAGGTGATGAGCGGCTTTCTGGAGATGGCTGACGATAGCCGCATCCAGCGTCTGTTACGCCGCGCGGTGCACAAAGCCATCGACAAAGTGGATCTCACCGAAACCAGCGCGCTGCTACTGGAAAGCCTGACCCGCAATAATCGTCACCAGAAATTACTGGATACCGTCATTGCGCAATTGATCGCCCTGCTGCAACGGCAAAGTAGCCGCGATTTTATTGCCCGCCAGATTGTGCGCTGGCTGAAAACCGATCACCCGATGAAAGCGAAGATCCTGCCTACTGAATGGCTGGGCGAGCAGAGTGCCGACTGGGTTTCCGAGGCGGTCAATTCGCTGCTCGATGATGTCAATGCCGACAGCACGCATCAGATCCGCCAGGCTTTCGATCGCGCGACGATGAAGCTGATCGCCAGTCTGAAAAGCGATCCGGAAATGGCCGAGCGCGCAGAAAACATCAAAGAGTATTTGAAAAACGATGAGACGTTTAACCGCTATGTCGGCGAAATGTGGGCGGATCTGCGTAACTGGATGAAAGCGGATATGCAATCTGACGATTCGCGTATGCAAAAACGCATCACCGACGCGGGCCTGTGGTTCGGCGAAACGCTGCTGGCGGATGGCGCGCTGCGCGCCTCGTTAAATGAACATCTGGAACAAGCCGCGCACCGCGTGGCGCCGGAGTTCGCCGCGTTTCTCACCCGCCATATCAGCGACACGGTGAAAAGCTGGGACGCGCGGGATATGTCGCAGCAAATCGAGCTGAATATCGGCAAAGATCTGCAATTTATCCGCATCAACGGCACGCTCGTCGGCGGAACGATCGGCCTTATTCTCTATTTACTGTCGCAGTTGCCCGCGCTGCTGCACGTTAGCGCTTTCTAATTTGCCAGGAGAAACGATGGCCGACATTACCCTCACCACCAGCGAACGCGAGCAGTTACGCAAAAAATTGCAGACCTATTGTGAGCAGAATTTTGAGCTGGAACTGGAGCAGTTTGACGCCGAATTCTTTATCGATTTCATTGCCGAACAGATTGGCCCGGCTTTTTATAACGCAGGCATCGACGAAGCGATTCGCACACATGCGCTCTACAGCGAGCGCATTCAGGAAGAGATGGATCTCAAAAAAATAATCTGACCTTGCTGAAAATAGTTTTTTCCCCTTTTCATCCGCCGGAGATCAATATTTCCACACTTTTTGCATGCCTATAATGCGGCCTCTTTTCAAACTCTCCCGTGTCACGGGGAAGGAAAATCATGTCGCTTATCACCGCCCTGCCAGATGTTTTTGAACAGTTTTCTGAAGCCCGCCAGAAAGGTTTTCTCACCGTGATGGATCTCAAAGAGCAAGGGATCCCGCTGGTTGGTACCTACTGCACCTTTATGCCACAAGAGATTGCCATGGCCGCCGGCGCGGTAGTGGTTTCCCTCTGTTCCACCAATGATGAAACCATTGAAGAAGCGGAAAAAGACCTGCCGCGCAACCTCTGTCCGCTGATCAAAAGCAGCTACGGCTTTGGCAAAACCGACAAATGCCCCTACTTCTACTTTTCCGATCTGGTGGTGGGTGAAACCACCTGCGACGGCAAAAAGAAAATGTATGAATACATGACGGAATTCAAAGCCGTCCATGTCATGCAGTTGCCGAACAGCGCAGCAGACGCCGCTTCCCGCGCGTTGTGGAAAGCCGAGATCCTGCGCTTACAGCAGGCGATTGAGCAACGTTTTGGTCAGCCGATTAGCGAAGCAGCGCTGCGCGAGGCCATCGCGCTGAAAAACCGCGAGCGCCAGGCGCTGGCGAATTTCTACCGCGTCGGGCAGCTCAATCCACCAGCGATCAGCGGCGCGGATATTCTGAAAGTGGTGTATGGCGCGACCTTCCGCTTTGATAAATCGGCGCTGATCGATGAACTGAACACCACAGCGGCGCGGATCCGCGAGGAGTGGCAAGCAGGTAAACGGCTGGATCCTCGCCCGCGTATTTTAATCACCGGTTGCCCGATTGGCGGCGCGGCGGAAAAAGTGGTGCGCGCCATTGAAGAGAACGGCGGCTGGGTGGTGGGGTACGAAAACTGTACCGGCGCAAAAGCCACCGAGCGCTGCGTCGAGGAGAGCGGCGATGTTTACGACGCGCTGACCGACAAATATCTGGCAATCGGCTGCTCCTGTATATCCCCTAATGATGAGCGCCTGAAACTGCTCAGCCAGATGGTCGACGAATACCAGGCCGATGGCGTTATCGATGTGATTTTGCAGGCCTGCCACACCTACGCGGTGGAGTCGCTGGCGATCAAACGCCATGTCCGTCAGCAGCACAACATTCCCTATATGGCCATTGAAACGGATTATTCGACAGCGGATATCGGGCAGCTCAGCACCCGCGTCGCCGCGTTTATCGAGATGTTATAAGGAGCGGGCGTGACGTTTACCGTGGGTATTGATTCCGGCTCGACCACCACCAAAGGCATTTTGCTCCAGGGCGAGACGATTGTGCGGCGCTTCCTGTGCCCGACCTCGTTTCGCCCGGCGACATCAATTGTCGAGGCATGGGAAACCCTGTGCGAAGGGCTGGGTGAAAAACCCTTTCTGACGCTGACCGGTTACGGGCGGCAACTGGTCGATTTCGCCGATAAACAGGTTACCGAAATCTCCTGCCACGGCCTCGGCGCACGTTTGTTGCTCGCGCAAACACGTACGGTGATCGACATCGGCGGTCAGGACAGCAAAGTGATCGCGCTGGATGAACAGGGCAATCTCACCGATTTTCTGATGAATGACAAATGCGCCGCCGGAACCGGGCGTTTTCTGGACGTTATCTCGCGCACGCTGGGTACGCAGGTGGAGCACCTGGACGCCATCACCGACGGCGTGGAGCCGCATCCGCTAACCAGCATGTGTACGGTGTTTGCCGAATCCGAAGTGATCAGCCTGCGTTCGGCAGGTATCGCACCGGAAGCGATTCTCGCCGGGGTGATCAACGCCATGGCGCGCCGCAGTGCGCATTTCATCTCGCGGCTTTCCACGCAAGGGCCATTGCTGTTTACCGGTGGCGTCAGCCACTGCACCACTTTCCGCCGCATGCTGGCCGGGCATCTGGCCAGCGATGTTTTTACGCATAACGACGCCCAGTACGCGGGCGCGTTGGGCGCGGCGTTAATCGGCCAGCGGCAGAGGAAACGCTAATGGCGGAATACCTATTGCTGTTCCACACCACACCCGGCGTGCTGCAAACGCGCAAAGCGATGCAGTCGGCGGGGATCGCTTTTCGCGTGCAGGATATTCCGCGCCAGCTCAAAGGCGGCTGCGGATTATGCATCCGTTTTCACAGCGAAGCGGATGTGGTTAATCAGTGGCTGATACCGAATGTCACCGAGGCGGTTTATCGCTGTGACGGTGACGAATTCACGCGAGTGGGATAACGAGCGGGCGCTGCAGACGACCTGTAAAACCGAGTCTGCACAGTGGCTTAGGCCCGATAACCACCGCATTTTTGGGCGCATTCCCGCTTACTGTTCCTCAATCACAAACCGTGTGGCGTCGAAGCGATTCAGGATCAGGTGTACCAGATAGATCATCGTTAGCGTCGCCAGCAGCGCCACCGTCACGGAAGCGATGCGATAGAGATCGCTGAACACTAAATCCGTATCCGGGTGCAGGTTCTGTCCAAACATGATGCCGATGGTGGTTACACTGGCAAAACCGACGCCCGCGCCAACTTTCTCCATCACATGCAGCCGCGCGCTGAACGCCAGCCCGAGGCCAATCAACGGCATCATCAGCAGCATATGGCTACTGTGGTTGTAGAGGATCAACTGCACCAGCAGGATATAGAGACAGGCGAGCACCACGCCGACCACGCGCCACACAGAGCTCATCACCGCGCCGCGATAATGCATCGGGAACAGGATCAAGATCCCGGCCATCAGCGCGGATAACGAATCGCTCAGATCGCTCAGTTGAAAAACCACAAAGATCATCGTCGCCACAGTGCCGGAGAGCAGCGATTCGTGGCGCACGCGCGCGGCGTTTTTCTCGATCATCGGCGGACGGGTGCGCGGCTCGACATCCGGGATCAAATAGTTCATCAGCGCACTCAGCGCCACCGCCATGATGCTGGCTTCAATATTGGAAAACAGTAGCGTGTGCCAGTCGCTTGAGGGGTAGCTCATAAAGTTGAGCATCGTACTCTGACAAACCACGCCCGCCGAGCCAAACAGAAATAGCGCACCTTTGCTCATAAAGCGAAAACGCATCACGTACAGCGCAAACACCACCAGTGTCATGATCACCGGCCAACGTGACAAATAGCCGATGATAAACACCATTTCGATACAATTAATCACTGCGCTGAAGATGAACTGTTTCGCCACATGCCGATTAAATACTGGCACCAGTGACAGCAACATCACCGGATAGACGACATAAAACACACCGTACTGGGTGTTATAAAAACTCGATACGCTGAGCGCTATCATCCCGGCAAAAACGATGCGCAGCGTCTGGCGAAAGTCATTCGCCGTGTAAACGATATTGCCGTGGGGCGTGAAAACCCGCGCCAGCGTATTAATAGACATAGTGCAACAGGCTCACGAGATGGATTTGCAGGCCCGAGAAGAAGCGCGCAAACACCCCTTCGCTGTTATACAACTGTACCGTGGCGCGCGCACCGGTCGGGAGTTCTTTCGGCAACGATTCATCCAGTGCGACGTGGATGCGCATACGCTGTGCGTCACGCACCCAGCGGTTAGAGGTTTGCGGCTCTGAAAGCTCGCCGTTCACCGCCTGTTGTCCGGCCAGTACCCCGGCATCGCTGCTGGTGACATGCGCTTTGAATACATGGCCCGGCAGCGCATCAAACACCACCGCCGCATCGGTGCCAACGCGCGTATGACGCAGGCTCTTCTCACGAAAATCCGCCACGATATCGGTTTTATCATGCACCAGTGCCAGTGCGGCATTTCCGGTCACGGCATAAAATCCGGGGCTTAATTGCAGGTTACTTACGGTGCCATCGGCTTCGGCGCGAACCTGCGTCCAGCCCTGATTCAGTTGTGCCTGTTGCAGGGCATTGCGGTATTTTTGCAGCGTCACGTTGCGGGCGTCATCGCGATCGCCGCGTTCAATATTTAGTGCATTAATCGAGGCATTCAGATTGTTCACCGACTGCACGCTGCTCTGCCAGGTGGTGCGCACTTTATCAAGGTCAGACTGCGAAACATTGTGAGTAGCACTCAGGTTCTGATAGCGCTCAAAGGTCACCCGATCGTTTTGCGCGGTAAGCTGCGCCGTCTTCAGGCTGGCCTGCGCGGCAACGATTTGCGCATCCAGTTGTTGATTAGTGAGCTTTGCTTGCGCCAGCGCGATTTGCGCGGCTTCCACCTGGTTGTTAAACGGCGTGGCATCCAGTTCGAACAGCAGATCGCCCTTCTTCACCAGGCTGTTATTTTGTACGTACACTTGCGCGACATAACCGGAAACGCGGGCGGAAACCGGCGTGACCACGCGCATCACGGTGGAGTCCGGGGTCAGCGGGATCCAGATATCGGCAACGATAAAATAGACAAACATCAGCAGGAAAGAGGCAATACTCACCCTTACCCAGCGGGCAAACTTTTGTTCTGGCGTCATGATTTTCTTATTCGGTTTGGTTGTCTTCTTCGCGCATCGTACGCAAATTACAGGCGATTTGATTCAATGTGTCGCTAAAGGCGAGCAGCTCTGCTGGCGGAATATTTTCCGCAGCCCGCAACTGGCAGGCTTCGATCACTTGCGTGATTTTACCCAGCATATGCGTCCCCCCGGCGGTGAGCGCCAGCAGTCGAATGCGTTTGTCGTACGGCGATGTCGTACGCACAATCAGCCCCTGTTTTTCCAGCTGTGTCAGCGTGCGCATCAGCGGCGGCAGCTCAATGCCCTGCACTTCCGCCAGTTCGCTGACGGAGACGTTATCCCCTAACTGGTGAAGCTGCATCAGTACCGTCCAGCCCGACTGCGTGATGCCCGTGTCGCTCAATGCGTGATCGATAGTGGCACGCCACTGACGCACAACCATCGCCATGCGCATACCCAGCGGTCGGCGGGCGAACAGTTCATCTTCAGTCATCCCGATCCCCTCGTTTCACAGGCGGGGTACGATAATAGTTATCATGGTAAGTATCAAGAAACGAGGATGGCAAAGAGCATAGATTGCGAAAGCCTAATCAAAAAACACCATCCCCTTGTACGGTTTCTCACGGCACGCCTTCAACCGCCGGGCAAGGTTGCCGACATGTGCTTCGAGCTTGTGCCCGTCGGGATCGAGGAAATACCAGGAGTCTCCTTCGCTTTTGTTCACTTTCCAGCTCACCACGCCAGCCTGCTCAAGGCGGGTGACAAAGCGGACGAAATCGCGCTCATCAACGCTGAACGCATAATGGGTGTAGTCACTTTGTGTTGGCGGTACATACTGACGCTGCGCGTCGACAGATAAGCAAAGCCACAACTCGCCACAGGTGAGATAAGCGCCATTATCCCAGCGCGCATGGAGTTTCAGACCAAGAAGTTGATGATAAAAATCGACGCTGCGGGCAAGGTCGCTAACCGCCAGGGTCAGGTGGTTAAGGCTGTTTAACATGCTTTGCACTCCGGCCTGAAAAAGAAAAACGCTGCACCTGGCAAAAGTGCTGAATGCAGCGTTTATCGGGCTGCGAATTACTTCGCCTCTTTCACTTCCGAAACGAATTCTGGTAAGTCCCAGGTGCCGCCCGCACGCACATAGCGGCACATGCCGGAGGTGGATTCGCTGCTCTTGCGGAAGGTTTCACCGTCCCAGACCCACTCTGCCGAAGCCCAGCAGTCGCCAATGCCGCGACCACGCTGGCCCAACGAGATCACGCCATCGCTGTAGTCAGACGCGGAGTTAGTTATAAATTGCGGCGTTCCCTTCAGCGCTTTATCCACCACCCAGTAGCCATAACCTTCGTTGTACGCCCCGCGCCAGCAAAGAGTGGAGATCAGCACCTGTTTGCCATCCAGCGGTGTCAGGGTAATGTCGTTATCACCGTCGATAACCGGTTCCTGCGGGGAGACAAGGCGGTCACACTCGTTACCGCTGGTGAGTGCCGCCAGCAAACGCGGTTTCAGCGCTGCGGTTTCGGCTTTGGTGAGCGTGCGATCTTCGCCGCCTTTCACTTCCACCGCCTGGATCACCGGTGCAGCAACCGCAGGCGTCACCGAACTCTCCGCTTTATCGCCCTTTTTACTCAGCGCGCCAGGTGTGCCCACGCGCCCTTGCACGTCATCAAATTTCAGCAACACGGCGTATGCGCCGTCGCCGGAGAGCACAAACGGTTTCGCGCCGCCTTTGAATTCAACTTTACCGCTACCTTTCACGGCATCGATCATGCTGCGCGCCTGCGCATCAGATAAACGCCAGCTATCGTTATCCTCGGTAGCGATCTCGCCCTGTGATTTACCATCGATCCACAGGCTGAGCGCTGCCTGTTGCGTGGTTTCATCGGCGTCCATTTCTGCCAGCACCACATCAACGGTCACCGGCGTGTCAGGACCGGCTTTTCGCGTAATCAACACCGAACCGCTGGACTCTTCTTCCGCGCTGTAACCTGCGGCACGGCAGGTCAGAGTGTTATCGCACACCACTTCCCAGTCTTTATGGTCAAACGAGACGCCGCTTTGCTCCGCCAGCACGGGCGCACTTAGCGTTGCTGTCATCACCAGCGCCGCTTTGATACTGCTTTTCATGCCATCACTCCATAATGAGAAATGCGCACAGTGTGCAGAAATTATGTGTCAGGGAGAAGTGTATTTTGGCGGGCGTGAAGAGAAAAAAGGCGAGAAAAAATTCTCGCCTCAAGGTCGCTAACAAACTTAATCCAGATTCAGTTCGCCGTAGGATTTCACCACGCGGGAAACGATGCCGTAATCAATGGCTTCTTTGGTGTTCATCCAGTAGTTACGGTCGGTATCCTGCTTCACTTTGTCTACCGGCTGGCCGGTCGCTTCAGCGATCATGCGGTTAACGCGCTCCAGCGTGCGGATGATCTCTTTCGCTTCGATTTCAATGTCGCTTGCCTGACCGCGAACGCCGCCCAGCGGTTGATGGATCATAAAGCGGGTGTTCGGCAGCGAATAACGGTGCTCTTTTTTCGCCGCCAGAAGGATGGTGATCCCGGCGCTTGCCACCCAACCGGTGCCGATGATGTGCACTTCCGGGGTGATGAATTTAATCATGTCATGAATGGTATCTGCCGCTTCAACATGACCGCCCTGGCTGTTGAGATAGATCTTAATCGGCGCATCGCTGATACCCTGCAACAGCAGTAACTGAGTGACTACTTTTTCTGTCAGCGCCTGGTTGATCTCGCCAGAGATAATGATCGAGCGGGCATCCAGCAGTTTTTGCTGCATCAGTTGCGAGACGTTACCGGTCTCTTTCTCTTTTTTCTCGTCGTCTTCGTTCATAAAGTGCATGCGCTTTCTCCCCTTCAGGTTGTGGAGCTAAGCATAGCCCAACGCCGGTTGGGCGGAAATAACAAGATGTTATCTCCGCGCGTTATCGCACTTATCACAGTTCACTGCGGCGTAACCCCAGGTCTTTTAGCTGCTCGTCGCTTAATGCGCGCAGCAGCCGCCGCGTTTTTACGCGCTCACGCAGCCGTTGCAGTTTGCGCCAGAGTAAAACAAACCCTAAAAACGGGCGGTTGGGTCGATTTTCAAAAAATTCCATGATGCTCTCCTCGCCTGAAAAGAGCTCTATCTTCGCCGTTCTCGCCCATTACAATACAGATTCAGAAATCACTTTTCTTTAACATACAGATCGCTTAAAACAAGGTCTGAATCGCGAATTTCACCCTAATCTGTACTGGTTATTAAATCTGTATGGTGAATTTTAAGGATACAGCATGACACGTTACCAACATCTGGCCACGCTGCTGGCAGAACGCATTGAACAGGGATTGTATCGTCACGGCGAAAAACTGCCGTCAGTGCGCAGCCTGAGTCAGGAGCACGGCGTGAGTATCAGCACCGTGCAGCAGGCTTACCAGGTGCTGGAAAGCCTGCAACTGATAACGCCTCAGCCGCGTTCCGGCTACTTTGTTGCGCCGCGAAAGGCAAAACCGCCAGTGCCCGCGATGTCGCGCCCGGTACAACGGCCAGTGGAAGTCACGCAGTGGGATGAAGTGCTGACGCTGCTCGACGCACGCACCGATAAAGCGATTGCTGCGTTTGGTGGCGGCGCGCCGGATATCACCCAGCCCACGCTTAAACCGCTGTGGCGCGAGATGAGCCGTATCGCCCAGCACCAGGTGATGGAGGCGTTAAGCTACGACACGCTGCCGGGCCGCCTTGAACTGCGTGAACAAATCGCCCGGCTGATGCTGGACGGCGGCGCATCGGTCAGCGCCGACGATATTGTCATCGCCAGCGGTTGCCATCCGGCGCTGGCGCTCGCTTTGCTGGCGGTGTGTCAGCCGGGGGATATTGTCGCCGTTGAATCCCCCTCGTATTACGGCACGATGCAATTGCTGCGTGGTTTGGATATTAAAGCCATTGAAATTCCGACCGATCCCGAAACCGGCATCAGCGTGGAAGCCCTGGAGCTGGCGCTGGAACAGTGGCCCATTAAGGGCGTGATTCTGGTGCCGAACTGCAATAACCCGCTCGGCTTTATCATGCCGGACGCGCGGAAAAAGGCCGTGCTGGCGCTGGCGCAGCGCCACGACATCGTGATTTTTGAAGACGATATTTACGGCGAGCTGGCAGCCGAATACCCGCGTCCCAGCACGATAAAATCCTATGATATTGATGGCCGCGTGCTGCTGTGCAGCTCTATCACCAAAACCGTGGCGCCGGGACTGCGCGTCGGCTGGATTGCGCCAGGGCGTTATCTGGATCGGGTGCTGCATAAAAAATATGCCGCCATCGGCACCAATGTGCCAGGAACACAACTGGCCGTTGCGGCGTTTATTCGCGACGGTCATTACCATCGGCATGTGCGGCGTATGCGCCAGGTTTATCAGCAGCAACTGGAAACTTACACCTGCTGGGTACGCCAGTATTTTCCCTGCGGTATCTGCGTGACACGCCCGCAAGGCGGTTATTTACTGTGGGTCGAGTTGCCGGAAACCGTCGATATGGTCTGTGTTTCCCGCGCGCTGTGCCGCCTGAAAATCCAGATTGCGCCCGGCTCGTTATTTTCCGCGTCTGGCAAGTACCGTAACTGCCTGCGTCTGAATTGCGCCCTGCCACTGACCGACGCCAATCGCGAGGTGATCAAACAGTTGGGCGAGGCAATTCATAACGCGCTGGAGGCGTGAATTCAGAGCACGCGTTTGCCTGTCAGGATACGGCGCGCGCCGAGGTAGTGATCCTGCCAGTAGTCATCAAGAAAATGGCTGATACGGATATTCAACCCGCGGCGCGGCGCTTCGATAAAGCGGTTATGCCCCAGATAGACACCGACATGATCGACCGGACCGCGTAATTTGCTGCGAAAAAACAGCAAATCGCCCTGGCGCAAGTTCGCGGTTTTTACCCGCATTAAGCGCTTGTCATGGAACATGGCTTTGGTGGTGCGGGGTAATTTATTACTCAGCACTTTGTTGTAGGCATAGAACACCAGCCCACTACAGTCGAAACCGCGCGCTGGCGAGACACCGCCATAGACATAAGGTTTACCCAACTGTTTTTTAAGGTGCTGCACAACCTTGTCAACTTTTGACTTACGCGTCGCCGCCAGTGTCTCTTCATGGCTGATCTTGCGCTGTTCGGCAAGCATTGTTGGCCCCTGTGTACGGCTAACCGGTTTAGACTGCGCGCAACCGGTCAGGAACACAGAAAGCAAAATAAGAAAAAAAAGCCCCAAAAACCCGCGGAGCACGCTCTGCCTGGGGGCAACGATGGATGATACAGTTAAATATTTCACAATATTAATACTAATAAAAATAAAGGGTTAAAATCTTAAATACATTTTTCATTCCTTAGCGGAAGGAGAAACGTACTTATTCGTCAAAAAACGCCCGTAACTTTTGCACTATTACTTTATTAAGCTGACAAATACGGGCTTCTGTCAGTCCAAGCATTGAGGCAATCTCTTTCAGACTTAATTCATGGTGGTAATACAACCCCAGAATCGTCTGTTCACGCCGGGTCAGGCTTGCTATCGCGCTTTTTAGTGCGCGGCTATTCACGACTTCCGCTTCAAGCGGGCGGCTTTCCAGCGCGTGGGAATGGAGATCGTTATCCAGACTCTCCAGCTCACTGGCGGAGTCGAGTAATAAATAGTGCTGATACTCCTCTGGTGTAATAGAAAGCCGTTCGCTTAATTCATTAAAATTCGGCACATAGCCAAGTTCACGCGCCAGCTCACGAATGGCGTCGTTGAGCTTGTACATCTTTTGGCGCAGCCGCCGTGGACGCCAGTCCTGCTGGCGTAGCTCGTCAAGAATTGCCCCACGAATGCGCTGGATGGCGTAACCGGCAAATTGCGCATCAGGTTGTCCATAACGACGCAATGAAAAGAGCAAACCCGTCAGGGCGACTTGCCGCATATCGTCTTTATCCATGACGCTGCTGGTCTGCCAGGAGAATTGTTTCACCACTTTATGCACCAGCGGCAAATAATCGCGGACATAGCGCGCTTCATCGGGAAACGTTATCGTTTCAGAGGAAATTACACTCATCATTATTAAATGGCGCAGACTAGATTTATTACATAAAAACAGACGGATGCTGCTTTTGCATTCTTTAGGCTGACGTTTCTCATTAGTTCAATGGGTAAAAAGATTAATTAAATAAACAACAATAAATTAACATCACACAATCACAATAAGCGGGACTGCACGGTTTCCCACCTTAACTGGTGTAAAAAGATACATCACATCCCCTATTCTTAATTCCCCGAAAAGCGGCAATTAATGAATTTGCGTGTAATTCATCTATCGCACAGTAGTATTATTAATATCTCATATGGAATGATTACTGGGGCCAGAAGATTTGCTCACGCGCCTTCACGTTAATTAATTCTCAATTACAGTACATAACCTTAATAATCACTTGTTCCATGATGGAGCTACTTGAAATTCGTTATGAAAAAACATTGTTGTGCCATTAACAATTGGATAATTGATTTGCCTTCCGGCTCAATTATTCATTTAGTCACCGGAGAACATAAGCGGCTGGGCGCGTATCAGCTCAAACTGCTGGATCTGTTGCAACAGAACCCGGGTAAGGTTTTTACACGGGAAGAGCTGACCAACCAAGTCTGGGAGGGGCGGGTTATCGGTAATAACAGCCTGCCAAACGCAATTCACGCCCTGCGCGCGGCGCTGGAAGATGACGGCAAACAGCAACGCATTATTCGCACCGTGCCTAAACGGGGCTATGTACTGGATGCAGAATATTGCCAGCAGGTTGAAAGCCCACAAGAAGATATTTCATTAAATAATGAGAAATCTCTCACAGAAGTGAGCACCGCCAATACGCAGCCGCTCTCTTCTGACGTGGTTTATGAAACGCCTGAGCAATCAACACGCTATCCCCGGGGAGCCTTCGTATCGCTATTGCTGGTTGCAGTACTTTTTATCGCCTTTATCGGTTATTTGACAATCGATCGCGGTCAGACGATGAAAGCTGAAGAGCTGGCAAAAAACGCGTATAGCAATATTCGTCTGTATACGCTTGTTGAACCCGGCGAGCGTCTGCAGGATCAAGCCACAGTCTACAACCGGCTCAAAGACACCTATCACCTTTTAAATGAGCAGATAAAAAAGAAATCCATCAACCTGAGCATCTATTCACGAAGTAATAACCAAACGCTGAACTTCACCCTGCGCTTACACAGCACCTGTGGGCAGAATATTCTGGCGATGCAGATCTACCAGTGGCGGGCCAATTTAGCTTCGCTTAATGAATTGATACTTGAAGAAACGCGGAGAAAACTCGATGAAATGGTGCCTTGCAAGACCGCATAAGTACGGCGTAATGCTGTTGCTCACGACGCTGATTGTCGCTGCCTGTGGCTATTTTTGGCATCGTTCGCAGCCGGCATTAAAACCGGGCAGCAACATAACGCAGCAATTCGGTTTTTACGATTTGCCGCAGCAGCAAAAAGAGCTCTATGACGTCCAGTTGTCCACCGTTGGAGAGACGATCGTAAGCCATGTCAGCAGTCCGAATAACCCTCAGTTCAGGCTCAAAGGGAGTTTCGTGCAGAAAAAACAGGCGGGTGAGAAACGCTTTTTTACCTACACACCTGTTCATTTCGCCCCCTCTCCGGACACCCCGTTGCTTGCCAGCAACATTGATTTACTGATGCATTCGCAAGTGCGTATGCAGCAACTTTGGCCAGATGGCGTGCCGCTGGTCACTATGCAAAACGGAATGATCTTTCTCTACCCGCTGGACGACAAGTAGGGAAAGGCTTAGGGCTGTTATCACGCCAGCTTACCAGACCAGGATTCACCGCCAGCCAGCAATGTTTTCCCATTAGTAATGGCCAAATATCATTAAGGCTGGCGGCATGCTCTATCGCACGATGGTAAGCATTTAATAACACAGGGTAATAGCTGGCGTTAACCGCATAGGCTGCAGCGCTCACGGCGTGATGTACACGAGCGATACCAGGTAGCGTCAGCAGCGGCGAGGAATGCTGATAATGCCCCCCCAACAGCAATGCATGCCAGTCCAGTCGATTAAGGCTCGCAAAGATACGATTCGCCTGCGCGAACACCCTTTCATCCTGCACCAGTTGAAAGTCGGCATCGAACAGCAGGACATTGTTCCACCCTTGCCGTTGCGCTTCGCTCAATACCATGCACTGTGTCTGTAATTCAGCCAGTCTGCCATCGCTGCCCGACGCTCTGGCAACGGGCCAGAGTTGTTCCGCGCTTATACCTGCCTGGCTTAACGCTGCACATTGCGCACCGAGCAATGCCTTATCCTGCGCATTAAAGAGCACCGCTACCTTTGCAAAACTGCGCCACTGTAAATTGCAACGCAACGACAGTTGCGGGCTCTGCCAGAGAGGGAAATTAGCGGCGTAATTCACTTTATGCATAGCATCATCCTTGCAGATAACAGGCGTCATAATGGTATTTGTGACTGACCACAGATTGATAAAGCCGGAGGGTCTTTTAACGCAGACAGGTTGAAAAGTCCCATCAATCAATGACATTAAATAATTAAGTCTTAAAAAACATACCAGTAAGTAAAATCTGTCTGCACTATTGCCGTATGAACGGCGTCACATTTCTGGCGTAATAAGCAAATAAGAATAAATTATTCTTATTAAACATTTTATGAGTAATATATTATTCCATAACAGGTGCCTGAGCCACAGTGCAGCAGGCAAATAACAGCAAAACCGAGTTGAGCGAAACGTTGATGAACATTGATCTCTCCAGACTGACTACCGAAGGCCGCAATACCGCCAGCGCTGACATTGACATGCTTGATACCGAAGCGATGTTGAGGGTTATCAACCGTGAAGATCAAAAAGTGGCGTTGGCGGTGGAAAAAACGATCCCGGCGATCGCCCAGGCGGTGGACGCGATTGTGGCGGCTTTTCAGAAAGGTGGACGCTTGATTTACTGCGGTGCCGGCACCTCCGGGCGCCTTGGGATCCTTGATGCCAGCGAATGCCCGCCGACCTATGGCACCCCGCGCGAGCAGGTGGTTGGTCTGATAGCAGGCGGCCATCGCGCCATTTTGCAGGCAGTAGAAAACGCCGAAGACAGCCTGACGCTTGGCGTTGACGATCTTAAAGCGCTTAATTTTAACGCTAACGACATCCTGGTCGGCATCGCCGCCAGCGGTCGTACGCCATATGTCATTGCGGCGATGCAGTATGCACAAAAACTCGGTGCGACCACCGTGGCGCTGACCTGTAATGCAGGCAGTGAGATGGCGCAAATCGCCGATATCGCCATCGTTCCGGTGGTGGGCGCAGAAGTCGTTACCGGCTCGTCGCGAATGAAAGCCGGAACAGCGCAGAAACTGGTGCTGAATATGCTAACGACCGGCGCGATGATCCGCAGCGGCAAAGTCTACGGCAACTTAATGGTCGATGTGGAAGCCACCAACCAGAAGCTGGTGCAGCGGCAAATCAATATCGTGATGGAAGCGACTGATTGCGATAGCGAAACCGCAACTCAGGCGCTGAAAGCCTGCGACGGGCACTGTAAAACCGCCATCGTCATGGTGTTAGGCGGGCTGAGCGCTGATCAGGCAGCGCGTCTGTTAGCCGACAACGGTGGGTTTATTCGCCAGGCGCTGGCTCACACGGGAGTCAACTAATGGCCAAAATCAGCGAGCAGTTTATTGCCACAGTCCTGCAATTGGTGGGTGGCAAAGAGAATATTAAAACCTGCGGCAACTGCATGACGCGGCTGCGTCTGACGTTAAACAACGATGCTCTGGTTGATAACGCCGGACTTAAAGCGCTGCCTGGTGTTCTTGGCGTGGTCAATAGCGAGGATCAGTTGCAAATCATCGTTGGCCCCGGCAAAGCGCAAACGGCGGCAGAAATGATGAGCGCGATGACAGGCGGTGCCAGCGCGCCTGTGGAAGCGGCGTCGCTGAAAAGTATCGCCAGCGATACCAAGCAACAGATGAAAGCGAAACAGACCAGCGGCGTGCATCAGTTTCTGGCGAAGTTTTCGACCATTTTCACCCCGTTAATCCCTGGCTTTATCGCCGCCGGGATGCTGCTCGGCTTCGCTACCCTGATTGAGCAAAGCCTGATTATCAATGCCGTCGAAAAAAATGCCACGCTCGTCCATATCGTTGGTTATATGAAAGTTTTCGGCAAAGGACTGTTCACCTTCCTGCCGATTTTGATTGGCTACAACGCACAGAAAGCCTTTGGCGGCAGCGGCGTGAATGGCGCAATTATCGCCGCGCTCTTTGTGCTCGGTTACGATCCGAAAGCGACAGTGGGCTATTTTTCCGGCATCGATAACTTTTTCGGTATGGGTATTGATCCGCGCGGCAACATTATTGGCGTGCTGATCGCAGCGATCATGGGGGCATGGATCGAGCGGCAGATCCGTAAATTCATGCCGGATAACCTCGACATGATCCTCACCTCGTTGCTCACGCTCCTGATTACCGGCGCATTAACCTTCACGGTGATCATGCCGATCGGCGTTGAGCTGTTTAAAGGCATGTCGTGGCTATTCCTGCACCTTAACGGCAACCCGTTCGGCTGCGCGGTGCTGGCCGGGCTGTTCCTGATTGCCGTCGTGTTTGGCGTGCATCAGGGTTTTATTCCGGTCTATTTCGCGCTGATGGATGCGCAGGGCTTTAACTCGCTGTTCCCGATCCTGGCGATGGCGGGCGGCGGCCAGGTGGGCGCGGCGCTGGCGCTTTATTTCCGCTCGGCGCGCGAGTCGATTCTGCGTAATCAGATCCGTGGTGCGATCATTCCCGGCCTGCTCGGGGTGGGCGAACCATTGATTTACGCCGTCACGCTGCCGCGCGTAAAACCGTTTGTCACGGCCTGTATCGGCGGGGCCTGCGGCGGTTTCTTTATTGGCACTTTTGCCTGGTTCGGTTTGCCGGTTGGGCTCAACACCGTGTTTGGCCCTTCAGGCCTGGTGGCGCTGCCGTTGATGACCTCCGGACAGGGGATCTACACGGGAATGGCGGTCTATGCAGCAGGTGTGGTCGTCGCTTACGTGTGCGGTTTTCTCGCGACCTGGTTCTTTGGTCACAAAAACGTGGATTTGAGCTAACATCCGTTTTCACCCGGCGTAAAGCCGGGTGAAATCAGGACATCAGAAGCGGTAGGAGAGGCTGCCGACGATGCTGCGTTCAGCACCGAAGTAGCAGTAAGAGAGGGAGTTACACGCTGCGACATAGCGTTTGTCGGTCAGGTTGTTAACGTTAACCTGCGCACTCAGCCCTTTCAGACCCACATGGCTCAGGTCATAACCCACCGCCAGATCGACCAGCGTGTAAGACGGCAGCGTGTGCGTGTTCTGACGATCGGAGGTGATGCCATTAACATAACGCACGCCGGAACCGACGGTCAGCCCGTTCAGTACACCGTCTTTCACGTCATAGCTAAGCCACGCACTGGCCTGATTACGCGGCGCGTACACCGCGCGGTTGCCCTGCTCCTGCGCGCTGCTCTTCTTGTAGCGAATGTCGTTGTAAGTGTAAGCAGCCTGCAAACGCAGGTTATCCGTCAGTTGCCCCACCGCTTCCAGTTCCACACCTTCGGATTCGATCTCGCCAATGGAACGGTAGGGATCGGTCGGCTCCACTTTGGTGGCGATGTTCTCCTGATTGATGCGATACACCGACGCGCTGTACATGGTTTGCGAGCCTTCCGGCTGGAACTTCAGCCCCGCTTCCCACTGTTTGCCCTTCATCGGTTGCAGGATCTTGCCGTACTCGTCGGTAAAGCTGGTCGGCGTGAACGCGGTTGAGTAGCTGACATAGGGCGCAAAACCGCTATCAAACAGGTACATCAGCGCCGCACGGCTGCTGAAGTGGTTCTTATCCAGCGTATCGCTGGTGTCGTTGATCTTATTGACGTTGGTGATCTTCACCTGATCGTGACGACCGCCGAGCGTCAGACGCCATCTGTCGAGTGACATCTGATCCTGGATGTAGATCCCGGTCTGCTCAAGTTTGTGCTTTTCGCGGCTATAAACGCTGATCGACAGTGGATCGGCACCATAAACCGGGTGGAAAGCATCGATCGCCGGGAAGTCGCCCGTAGAGGCGGTGACATTATTGCTGCGACGCTGATAATCCACGCCAAACAGCAAGCGATGGTTGATAACGCCAGTATCAATGCTGCCATCGATCTGGTTATCCAGCGTCACCGCTGAGAGCGATTCATCCGAGCCGGAGTAACCCCGCTTCAGCTCGCTATCGTTCAGCCAGCCTGAGGCATACACCTGGTTCAGATCGACAGTGGTGTGCAGGTAGCGCAATTTCTGGCGCACCGACCAGCCGCTGTCGAAGGCGTGTTCAACGTTATAACCGACCATATTTTCGCGGCGATCGTAGTTGTCGTAATCGTCTTCGCCTTCAAAGAAAGTGTTGGAAATTTTCTTGCCCGCGTGCGGCACCACGGTGCCTTCATACGGCAAACCGGAGTGGCTGCCACCTTCGGGATCGCGATGCAGGTAAGCCATCAGCTCCAGGCGCGTGTGATCGGTAATACGCCAGGTCAGGCTCGGCGCAATGGCGTAACGCTGCTCTTTCAGGTGGTCAAACTGCGAATCGGCATAGCGCGTCATACCGGTTAAACGCACCGCCACCCGGTCGTTATCATCCACCGGGCCGGTGACATCAAACGCCGCGCCGCGCTGGTTGTTATTTCCGGCAAACAGCTTCACTTCGCCGCCGGGATCAAACGATGGTTTGCGCGAATTCAGCGCCACAATACCGCCTGGCGATGAGCGCCCGTACAGCACCGATGCCGGGCCGCGCACCACTTCCACGCTATCCAGGAACCACGGATCGATAACTAACGAGCTGTGAGAGTTGGTGTCACCCATCATTTTCAGCCCGTCAAGATAGACGTTATCCAGGCTACCGTCAGAAAAACCACGCAGCACGATATAGTCAAAACGGTTGGATGCGCCAATCTGGTTGCTGTAGACACCCGGCGTATAGCTCACCGCCTGACGCACGCTGATTGCCCCCTGCTCTTCATACTGCTGGCGGGTGACAATCGATACCGCCTGCGGTGTTTCGATATCCGGCGTCTCCAGCTTGGTCGCGCCACTTTGCATTTGTGAAGTCACTACCACGGTATCGTTGCCGGGGGGGGTCTCTTGCGCCATCACCGTTACGCTCATCCCGCCGGTTATGCAGCCAATCATCAGCGCCAGTCGCGTTTTTGCGAACATGAAAATCTCCAGAAGCCATTATTATTGTAAATAAGAATTATTACCCTTTTGAATTCGCCGATAGCTATGCGCAGTGATGATTCACGTATGCGCGATGATAAAATCGCGCACGCATCGGCAACGCTGGTCTACACAGGAGAAAATCAGGAGGCGCGGATTTCGCTGGGTGCCATACCATAGCGGCGGCGAAACGCGGTAGAAAAGTTGGTGGCGTGCTGATAACCGGACATCCACGCGGCCTGCTGTACGCTGTAGCCTTCCGCCAGATAGCGACGCGCCAGTTCAAGACGGCAGTCACGCAGATAATCAAACACAGAGTGGCCGTACGCCTGGCGGAACTTCACGCGCAGGCTGCTGGCGCTCATCGCCGCCAGCTGCGCCAGTGCTGCCAGGGTGTACTCTTTTTCGGGGTGCTGTTCCAGCAAACGGCGTACGTTTTCCAGCCGCTGCTGTGCACCACATTGAACCGGGCGGCGTCTCTCCTGCCCCTGTATGCGCTGCGACAGCGCGTTGCCCAGCAGTTGCAGCATCACGCCTTCCAGCATCAGTTGGCGGGAGAGCGCAGGCAGTGAGGCTTGCTGCGTTTGCTGTAAACCAGACAATAAAAAGCCCGGCACCTGCCATAAAAAGGTCGGGGCACCATGCGCTTCCCACTGTTGTAAAAGTGCGCTGAGGAGCGGTGATTGCCAGCAGCTTGCCGGATCGACGCCAAGTGATAATGTGCGCAGATGGCAATCCGCCAGATGGCTGGCGTTCATCACCTGGTGCTCGCTCAGGCGCGAGGTGAACGCCATCCCGGCGCGCACGACAAACTCTTCCCCGTTCAGGCGCAGCATCACGCTGCCTTCCAGCACCACCAGCATGTAGAGCGGGCAACTGTGCAGCGAGGTCGTTTCATAAGGTTGCAGAACGCGAATGTCAGAACGGGTAAGGTTGATACCAGAAGAGAGCGTCATCTCTTCAACGTCGCCCTGAATCACAATGCGCTGCGCCTGACTGAAAAGACCGGTTGTCAGCGACGGGAAGCGGTAATCAATCCCATAACGCTCGCCAAAACCGATAAAATCTTCTACTGAAAAGTGTCTTTTTTGCATAGACGGCAGCCATCGCTATCTGTCGAACCCTCAACCCACGCGCGGGCGAAACGGCCTACACCTTACCATTCGCCCTGATGCGCTTCAATAATGTTGAGAATTATTCTCACATACGCATTAACGAGGGTTAATACGGTCGGCGTTTGCCAACGCAGCGAGAACCTGCTGGCGCAACCATTTATGTCCGGGATCGCGGTGCAGCCGCTCATGCCAGAGCATCAGCATGTCGAAGCCCGGCAGATCAACAGGTGGATCAACCACCTGCAACGCGCCAGTGGTGGCGACAAGCCGCTCCGGTAGCACGGCGACCAAATCCGTGCGCGCCAGCGCATCCAGCATAAACAGGAAGTGCGGCACCGAAAGCACCACATTGCGCGTTAACCCGCGAGCCGCCAGCGCGTCGTCCGTTGCCGCCTGAAAACCACCGCCCTCCGGCGAGACAATCACATGCTCCAGCTGGCAGAACTGTTTGAGCGACGGGCGACGTTTAAGCGCCGGATGGCCTAAACGGCCAGCCAGCACATAGCGCTCAGTGAACAATAACCGCTGGTGCAGCGACGCTGGCGCGCCTTCACGCAAATGGAAGAACAGATCGATATCGCCCTGCTCGGCCTGGCGCTTAATCTGGCCGGGGTTAAGCTCAAACACCGCGAGGCGGCTGGCGGGCGCGTCGCGACGCAAAGTGCCAAGCAGCGGCAGCAGCACCGCCGATTCAGTGTAATCCGTCGCAGCAATGCGCCAGGTCACACTGGCGCGGGCGGGGTCAAACGCGTTGACTGGCGACACCGCGCGCTCCAGCGCTTCCAGCGCCTGGCGTAACGGTTCGCGCAACTCGTCCGCCCGTGCTGTCGGCTGCATACCGCGCGGGCCGGGCAGCAACAGCGGATCGTCAAAGATCTCACGCAACCGCGCCAGTTGCACGCTCACCGAAGGCTGGGAAAGATTCAGCCACTGCGCCGCGCGCGTGACATTGTGTTCACGGAGCAGGACATCAAGCGTCAGCAGCAGGTTCAGATCCAGGCGGTTGAGATTAATCATGGCTATACCTGTGATATCAGCAATTAATTTCTACTATATCTGCGCTTCACCTACCCTGCAGCTTCAATCTTATTGCCGGGAGTTGTTATGAATGTCTTGATTGTTTATGCCCATCCGCAGCCGCATTCCTTGAATGGCGCGCTGAAAGAATTCGCCGTACAGCATCTTGAAAAAGCAGGTCACCACGTCGAGGTTTCCGACCTGTACGCCATGCAGTGGAAAGCACCGCTCGACGCAAACGACAGCCTCGATGCGCCCGTTGGCGACGTTTTCAATCCATCGGCAGATTCGAAACACGCCTTCGAGCAGGGCCGACAATCTGCGGATATCGCCGCCGAACAGGCCAAACTGCTGTGGGCCGACGCGGTGATTTTCCAGTTTCCACTGTGGTGGTTTTCGATGCCCGCCATCATGAAAGGCTGGTTCGACCGCGTTTACGCCTGCGGTTTTGCCTACGGCGTCGGCGAGCACAGCGACACGCACTGGGGCGATCGCTACGGTGAAGGCAGCCTGGCCGGTAAGCGCGCCATGCTGCTGGTTACCGCTGGCGGTTGGGAATCGCACTACAGCCCGCGCGGCATCAACGGTCCTATCGACGACATTCTGTTTCCGATCCAGCACGGCATGCTGTTTTATCCGGGTTTCGAGGTGTTGCCGCCGCTGGTGATTTATCGCACCAGCCGCGTTGATGACGCGCGATTCGCCGCCCACCGTGAAGAACTGGCACAGCGGCTGGATACGTTATGGCAGACGCCACCGCTGCCGTTCCGTCAGCAAAACGGCGGGGATTACACCATTCCGGCGTTAACCTTGCGCCCGGAGATTGCGCCGGGCGAAAGTGGGCTGGCCATTCATCAGCAAAGAAAAGAATAAACGCATAAAAATAACCGGCGTCGATAAATGGCGCCGGTTTTCTCTATTTGCAATCCATCACAATCTCTTCAAATTAATAGCAACGTTCTTCGCTATTATTTTCTGGCGCATTTCTCCATTGTTTTTCATTATTTCTTCATAATATCAAGTTTTGTAAATTCCAATAATTTGCGCAGGAAATGTTTACGCGAAAAATATAACTTCGTTTAATCTATTTGATAGTTGAGAACGATCACTCTCAAAAATCAATCAATCGAGGGTTCCCGATGCCGCCGAAAACCACGCAGGAACAACGCCATCAGCAGCGTAAAGATGAGATTATCGCCGCCGCCCGTCGGCGTTTTCGCGTGAGCGGCTTTCACGCCGCCAGCATGTCGCAAATCGCCCTTGAAGCCCAGCTGAGCGTCGGGCAGATCTACCGCTATTTCAGCAGTAAAGACGCCATTATTGAGGAGATTGTTCGCCGAATCATCGACTACCGCATCGCCGAAATGGAAAACAAAGCCGAAACCACGCACCTGCCGGAGGTGCTGGCCTGGCGGCAAACGCTTAGCCCGGATGACGACGCGTTAATGCTGGAGATGTCTGCCGAAGCGACGCGTAATCCGCAGGTTCAGGCGATGATGGTCGAAGCCGACGCCCGCATGTTTAACAATGCCTGCAACCATATGCAGAGCCGACATCCGCAGTTAAGCGCCGAACAGGTGCGCTGCTGCGTTGAGCTGCTGGCTGGCCTGATGGAAGGTGCGACATTGCGCCGTTTAACGCCGCAAAAATGCGACCCGGCGCAGTTAAAAGATCTGTATCAGGAAATTATCACCATGATATTTCTGCCAAAGAAATAACCCGACAAATATAAATCCGCGCTTATTTCCAGACCGCCGGAAATAAGCGCCAACTCGCCTGCTTATTATCCCGTTTTAATAACGGGCAGGCTTCGCTTATGCCAGGAAAATAGTCATGAAGTTAATAACTACAACGTTGATGGCCGCATTCGCGCTGGTTGGATGCGATAACGCCACACCACCTGCACAACACCCCACTCAGGAAGTCGGCGTCGTCACCCTGAAAAGCCAGCCGCTCGCCGTGACCAGCCTGTTAACCGGGCGTACCACCGCGTCACTCTCCGCAGAAGTACGGCCACAAGTTGGCGGCATTATTCAAAAACGCCTGTTTACAGAAGGCGATACGGTAAAGGCCGGGCAGGCGCTTTACCAGATCGATCCTTCCAGTTACCGCGCCACGTTTGATGAAGCCGACGCCGCGCTGAAACAGGCGCAGGCGCTGGTGACGTCCGATTGCCAGAAAGCCACCCGCTACGCACAACTGGTGAAAGAGGATGGCGTCTCGCGCCAGGACGCTGACGATGCGCAGTCCACCTGCGCGCAGGACAAAGCCAGCGTGAGCGCGAAGAAAGCGGCGCTGGAAAGCGCGCGCATCAACCTGAACTGGACCACCGTCACTTCACCGATCAGCGGGCGCATTGGCATCTCGTCCGTCACACCTGGCGCGCTGGTCACGGCGGAACAAACCACGGCTTTGGCGACCGTACGCGGGCTCGACACCATGTATGTCGATCTCACCCGCTCAAGCGTCGATCTGCTGCGCCTGCGCCAGCAAGCGCTGGCCAGCGACAGCAACACGCTCGCCGTCACGCTGACGCTGGAAGATGGCAGCACCTACAGCGAAAAAGGCCGCCTGGCGCTGACCGAAGTCGCCGTCGATGAATCCACCGGCTCCGTCACGCTGCGCGCGGTGTTCCCGAACCCACATCAGCAACTGCTGCCGGGGATGTTTGTGCGCGCCCGTGTGGAAGAAGGGGTGATGGCAAACGCGATCCTCGCGCCGCAGCAAGGCGTCACGCGTGATGCGAAAGGCAATGCCACTGCGCTGGTGGTCAATGCGCAGAATCAGGTTGAGCAGCGCAACATCGAAACCGGCGATACCTATGGCGATAAATGGTTAGTCCTGAAAGGTCTGGAAAACGGCGACAAGCTGATTGTTGAAGGTACCGACAAAGTCGCTGCGGGATCGACTGTGAAAGCCGTTGAGATCCCGCAAGACAATGGAGGAAAAGCCTGATGTTCTCCAGCTTCTTTGTGCGCCGTCCGGTTTTCGCCTGGGTGATCGCCATCCTTATCATGATGGCCGGTATTCTGGCGATCCGCACCTTGCCGGTAGCGCAGTACCCGGATGTTGCGCCGCCTGCAATCAAAATTAGCGCCACCTATACCGGCGCATCGGCACAGACGCTGGAAAACAGCGTCACCCAGGTTATCGAACAACAGCTTACCGGGCTGGATAACCTGCTCTATTTCACCTCTACCAGCAGCTCCGATGGCCAGGTGGATATTACCGTCACCTTTGAGCAGGGCACCGACCCGGATACCGCGCAGGTGCAGGTGCAAAACAAAGTGCAGCAGGCGGAATCCCGCTTACCGACGGAAGTCACCCAATCCGGCGTGACGGTGGTGAAATCCCAGAGCAACTTCCTGTTGATCATGGGGCTGTACGATAAAACCGACCGCGCCACCAGTTCCGACATCGCCGACTGGCTGGTGAGTAACATGCAGGATCCGCTGGCGCGCGTGAACGGTGTCGGTAGCTTGCAGGTGTTCGGCGCGGAATACGCGATGCGAATCTGGCTGGATCCTGACAAACTCGCCTCGTACTCGCTGATGCCATCCGATGTGCAATCGGCGATTGAAGCGCAAAACGTACAGGTTTCTGCCGGTAAAATCGGTGCACTACCCTCTTCCGGTCAGCAGCAGCTCACCGCCACGGTGCGCGCCCAGTCGCGTCTGCAAACTGTGGCGCAATTCCAGGACATTATCATCAAAAGCGAGAGCAGCGGCGCTGTCGTGCGGGTGAAAGATGTCGCGCGTGTTGAAATGGGCAGCGAAGATTATGTCGCTTCAGCGAAGCTGAACGGCCACCCGGCTGCCGGTCTGGCGGTAATGCTGGCCCCTGGCGCGAACGCGCTGGATACCGCGACACGCGTGAAAGATAAAATCGCCGAATACCGCCACAGCATGCCGCAGGGTTACGATGTGGCGTACCCGAAAGACAGCACCGAATTTATTAAGATCTCGATTGAAGACGTGGTGCAAACGCTGATTGAAGCCATCATTCTGGTGGTCTGCGTGATGTACCTGTTTTTGCAAAATATCCGCGCCACGCTTATTCCGGCGCTGGCAGTGCCGGTGGTGTTATTGGGGACGTTTGGCGTGCTGGCGCTGTTTGGCTACTCGATCAACACCCTGACGCTGTTCGCTATGGTGCTGGCAATCGGCCTGCTGGTGGATGACGCCATTGTGGTGGTGGAGAACGTCGAGCGCATCATGCGCGACGAAGGCCTGCCCGCCCGCGAAGCCACCATCAAATCGATGGGTGAAATCTCCGGGGCGCTGATCGCGATTGCGCTGGTGCTCTCCGCCGTCTTCCTGCCGATGGCCTTTTTTGGGGGTTCCACCGGGGTAATTTACCGCCAGTTCTCCGTCACCATTATCTCGGCAATGACGCTGTCGGTCATCGTTGCGCTGACCTTAACGCCAGCGCTCTGCGGCTCGATAATGCAACACAGCACGCCACATAAAAAAGGGTTCTTCGGCGCGTTTAACCGCTTTTACAACAATACCGAGCACAAGTATCAACACGGTGTATTACGCGTGCTGCGCCGCTCGGTTACCGTGGTCGGCACGTACGCTGTACTTTGCGCGGCCATGGCATTTGTGATGTGGCGTCTGCCTGGCAGTTTCCTGCCGACAGAAGACCAGGGCGAAATCATGGTGCAGTTCACCCTGCCCGCCGGGGCGACTGCCACGCGTACCGACGCGGTGGCCAGCAAAGTGACCGACTGGTTCCTCAACACGGAGAAAGCCAACACCGAAGCCATCTTCACCGTGACCGGTTTTAGCTTTAGCGGCAGCGGGCAAAACGCCGGGATGGCCTTCGTTTCACTGAAAAACTGGTCGCAACGTAAAGGTGCGGAAAATACCGCACAGGCGATTGCCCAACGCGCCAGCCGCGAGTTAAGCAGCATCCGCGACGCCAGAATCTTCGCCATGACGCCGCCTTCGGTGGACGGCCTCGGTCAAAGCAACGGCTTCACCTTTGAATTGCTCGCCAGCGGCAGCACCGATCGCGACCAGTTGCTGAAACTGCGCAATCAGTTGCTGGCGAACGCTAATCAGAGCAGCGAACTTACCGCCGTGCGCGCCAACGCGCTGCCGGAAACGCCGCAATTACAAGTCGATATCGACAGCAACAAAGCGGTGGCGCTGGGACTGTCACTGAGCGATGTCAGCAACACGCTCTCCAGCGCCTGGGGTGGCACCTATGTGAATGACTTTATCGATCGCGGACGCGTGAAAAAGGTCTATATCCAGGGGGAAAGCGATTCCCGCGCCTCACCTTCGGATTTGGATAAATGGTTTGTGCGCGGCAGCAATAACGACATGACCCCGTTTTCAGCCTTCGCCACCACGCACTGGGAATACGGCCCGGAAACGCTGGTGCGTTACAACGGTTCCGCCGCGTATGAGATTCAGGGCGAGAATGCCAGTGGCTTCAGCTCCGGCGTGGCGATGACCAAAATGGAAAACCTCGCTAATGCCTTACCCGCCGGGACAACCTGGGCGTGGAGCGGCTTGTCATTGCAGGAAAAACTCGCCAGCGGCCAGGCCATGAGCCTGTACGCCATCTCAATTATGGTGGTGTTCCTGTGCCTTGCGGCGCTGTATGAGAGCTGGTCCGTACCGCTTTCGGTGATCCTCGTTATCCCGCTGGGCTTGCTGGGCGCGGCGCTGGCGGCGTGGATGCGCGGGTTAAGTAATGACGTTTACTTCCAGGTCGCACTGCTGACCACTATTGGCCTGTCGTCGAAAAACGCCATCCTGATTGTTGAATTCGCCGAAGCGGCAGTACACCAGGGCAACTCTTTGTCACGCGCGGCGCTGCGTGCCGCGCGAACTCGCCTGCGTCCGATCATGATGACGTCACTGGCGTTTATCGCCGGGGTCACACCGTTGGCCATCGCCACCGGGGCAGGCGCGAACAGCCGCATCGCTATTGGCACCGGCATCATCGGCGGGACGCTCACCGCGACGCTGCTGGCTGTCTTCTTTGTCCCTCTGTTCTTTGTACTGGTGAAAAAATTGTTCACCGGTAAACGCGCACGTCAGGAGTAATCATGTTGCGTATCAGTGTTCTTTTCTTCGCCCTGCTGAGTGCCGGTTGTGTCTCTCTCGACCCGACTTACCAGCGCCCGCAGGCCCCCGTTCCCGCGACGTTACCGGGCGCGCAAGGCCAGGCAAAAGCCGTGGCCGCCGACTGGCAGCAGATCGTTAACGACAGCCGACTGAAACAGGTCGTCAGCAATGCGCTGACCCATAACCGCGATGTGCAAAAAGCGATTGCCGACATCGATGCCGCGCGCGCGTTGTATGCTGAAGACCGCGCCGCGCTGTTCCCGACGCTAAACGCTGAGCTCAGCAGCACCCGCAGCCGCACCGTTGCCACAGGCGTAACTAGCAGCGCCGAAGCCGATGGCGCGGTTTCCAGCTTCGAACTGGATCTGTTTGGCCGTAACCAGAGCCTGACCCGCGCAGAGCGTGAAACCTGGCTTGCCAGCGAGTACACCGCGCAAAACACGCGCCTGAGCATGGTGGCGGAAATCACCACCGCCTGGGTGACGCTGGCGGCAGATAACAGCAATCTTGAACTTGCGAAACAGACGATGGAGAGCGCGCAAAACTCGCTGAACATAGTTAAACGCAAACAGCAGATCGGCGTGGCCGCCGCCGGTGATACCGCCGATGCCATGGCGGTGTTCCAGCAGGCGCGCGCCAGCGTCGCCAGCTATCAAACGCAGGTGGCACAGGATAAAAACGCGCTCAATTTACTGGCGGGCGACACGGTACCGGAGTCGCTGCTGCCGGGTACGCTGGAGAGTCTTGCCGACAACAGCATTACGCTGACACCGGCGGGCGTGTCTTCTTCCGTGCTGCTGCGCCGCCCGGATATTCAGGAAGCGGAGCATAACCTGAAAAGCGCGAACGCTAACATCGGCGCGGCGCGGGCGAACTTCTTCCCGACCATTTCGCTGACCGCCAGCGCCGGGGTAGGCAGCGATTCGCTCTCCTCTTTGTTTAGCCACGGCCTGCAAGTGTGGTCTTTCGCGCCGTCCATTTCGCTGCCGCTGTTTGCCGGGGGTAAAAATGTTGCGCAGTTGCGTTACGCCGAAGCAGAGAAAAAAGGGCTGATCGCGACCTATGAGAAAACCATTCAGAGCGCGTTTAAAGATGTTGCCGATGCGCTGGCGCGGCGCGAAACACTCAACGAACAACTCGACGCGCAGCGTGAGTATGTCGCCGCCGAGCAGAAAGCGCTGGATATCGCCCAGCGCCAGTACAGCGCCGGAACCGGCGATTATTTGTCGGTGCTGACCGCGCAGCGCGCGCTGTGGACGGCGAAATCGTCGCTGATTTCGCTACAACAAACCGATCTGCAAAACCGCGTCACGCTCTGGCAATCGCTGGGCGGCGGCGTCAGTTAACCCTTTTGCGCCGGGCTGCCCGGCGCGTTTTTTGGAGCGGTTAAGCCACGGATTTCTCCCGCCGTTGCTATCGTGCTGGATATGCTGATGTTTGTCTTTGACGGCATCGGCGATAAAGCGATGTGGAAAATGAGCTTCGCGATTGTGATAGCTTCCAGCGTCGCGCTGGTTATTGATCGGTATGGGCGTCGTCAGGGTTGAAGAAAAGCAAAACAATGCAATTGGATCGCCCGCCGGATGACTGGGCTGCACTGCTAAAAGCCTGCCAGGCTTAACCCTTCTTCCCGCCCGGTTTTAACCCACGGTGAAACTCATTAATGCGTTTTACCGTTTTAATTGCCCGCTGCGACGTGGCGGACGCCACCGACAAGATGATCATTTCCAGACACAGCAGCACGGTGCCATGTAGCGGGATTTTGCCCTTCTCGCCGCCGCGCGGAACGTGGATCACCACATCGGCTTGCTGGCTAAAACGTGAATCAACAGCGTTGGTCAACAAAATCACCGGGATCCCCAGCCGCCGCGTCTCTTTCAGCGTGGTCAGCCCTTCCCGGTGCGCCGATTTCTGCGCCATCATCACCAGCACATCGCCGCGCTGCAAATTGATAAGCTGCTCCGACAGGGCAATGCCGGTGCGGTTAAGCGGGGATGCGGGTAACCCGATGCGGCTGAACAACCGCGCGGCGTACTCGGCGAGGATCCCCGATGCGCCGATGCCGAAAATCGCCACCTGCCGCGCCTCGACCAGCAGCGCCACCGCCTGGGCAATCGCGTAGCGGTTATCCGGCGCGGAGAGGATTTCGCAGGTATGCTGGTGCCCTTCGATCACGAAATCGATGCCGGAATTGACGTCGCACGAGAGCGCATTCACCGTGGTACTCATCTTTTCCGCCGAGGAGGCCGACGGGCCGAACCAGTGCTCAAGCGTCTGCTTCAAATCGCGAAGCCCGGCGAAACCGAGCGCCTGAATCGCACGCACTACCGTGGCATCGGAGGTTTGCGTCGCGGCGGCGATCTCCATTGCCGTTTGCTCCAGCACCCCTTCGCGGTTTTCATTGATATACCGCGCCACCGCCTGCAAACGCGGCGACAGCGTATGCGCCCGCGCCCGAAAGCGTTCCCCATACACATCCACACGAGTTTTCGCTTTTTTGGTGTTCAGCATCGTGCGCCCTTATCTGGCCGCCGGTAACGGTCGACCGGCAATGTGTGACTGCACCTGCGCCACCATCAGGCTCAGTGAGGCAAACGAGTTGGAGATCGCCTCTTCGCGCGAAATCAGCACGTAATGCCCGCGGCGACAGGCAGTGAGGAAATCACACCAGCCCGGCATCACCGCATCCATGGCCGCCATTTCATCCTGTGGTTTACCGCCGGTATCGCCGCGCCAGGTGGCAAAAACGAAATCGGCATCCAGTTCCGGCAACCGCTCGGCGCTGACGTCGATGCGCCCGCCGTCAGGGATGCTGTCGATAAGCGGCGGAAAACGAAAACCGGCATCACGCAGTACGCGACCCAGCGAGTGATAACTGTGCAGGGCGTTGATTTTCCCGTTGTTAGCCTGAATAACCGACACGGTTATCTTGCTGGTATCAATGGTTTTTTTCAGCGCAGCGATCTGCTCATGATAACGGCGCTCAAGGATCGCAAAGCGCGCCTGCGTACCGGTCAATTGCGCCAGCTTGCGATAGATCTCCGGCGCACCGCCTTCCAGATGATCGATGCTGACGGTGGGCGCGATTTTCGCTAACTGCTCAACCGGCGTGTTGCGACTGGGCTCGGTGATGATCAAATCCGGTTTTGCCGCCACCACCGCTTCAATGTCGATATCCGCTGAACCAATAAATGTCATCGCCGAATTGTCAAAATCGACACCGGTCAACATGCCGCTGGAGCGCAACACATGCGTGCCGTCCGGGCGCGTCCGTCCGTGGCTGGCGACCGGCGGTACGCCAAGCTCAATCAGCGGAATAGTGATATCGAGATCGTGTAACGACACAATGCGCTTCGGGTGCAATGGTACCGTCACCACGCGCCCGAGATCGTCGGTGAAAACCTGTGTCGGTACCGCGGCGCTGGCACTCAGACCAACCAGCACTAGCAGCGAAAAAAGTAAGCGCATACAAGACCCTTAAGCGTTATAAACGATCGCGCCGCTGCCACAGCAGCAGCAAGAAAAACGGCCCGCCAATCAGCGAGATAACAATCCCGGCGGGAATTTGCAGCGGCGCAAAAGCCAGCCGTCCGAGTGAATCCGCCAGCAATACCAGTAATCCGCCCAGCATTGCGCTTCCCCACAGCAGCGCACGTTGGCCGCCGCGCAGCAGAAAGCGCGCCATATGCGGGGCAATCAGGCCAACAAAACCGATACTGCCCACGCAAGAAACGCTGGCGGCGGTGAGCAGCACCGGCGCGATAAAGCGCAGCAGTTGAAGGTGCGCAAGGCGCACGCCCAGACCGGTCGCCGCCTGATTACCGAGCAACGCCACATCCGCCGCGCGCGCGGTTACCAGTAAAATCAATGTTGCCGGAACCGCCCAGCACAGCGCCACCATCAATAACGGCCAGGTGGCAGCATGCAGACTGCCCGCCAGCCACATCATCGCGGTTTGCACATCGCGCACATCGGCGGTGGTCATAAACGCGCCAATCCCGGCGGCGAAGGTCCAGGAAACGCCAATGCCGAGCAGCACAAAGCGCGGGCGGGAAACATCGCGCGCCAGCGCCATCACCAGCCCGGCAGCGAGCAGTCCCCCCGCCATACCGGCCAGCGGTCGCCAGACTACACCAACGGCCGGAAAGCACAGCACCAGCGTGAGCACGACTACGCTCGCCCCCTCTTTCACGCCAATCAAGCCAGGATCCGCCAGCCCGTTACGGGTGATCGACTGCATCGCCGCCCCCGCCATGCCGAGCATCGCCCCGCACATTAGCGCCATCAGCACGCGCGGCAGTCGAATGTCCCACACCACGTACTGCTGCTCGCCGCTCAGCGCCTGAGGGAAAAATAACGCACGGCCAATAGAAGATGCCGGAACCGGCAACGAACCTTGTGTCACGCCCGTCAGCAGTAACGCCAGCGCCACGATGGCGAGCCCCAAAAGCCACATCAGCGCATGCGGGCGCAGCAGGCGCGAAAAAGCACCAACCCGCAAGCTGCGCAATCCGGCGCGCTGCAATGGGCTGCTCATTTGAAAAACCTCGCCGCCAGCGCTATAAACAGCGGCGCCCCTACCAGTGCGGTCATCACGCCGGTTGCCAGTTCCTGCGGCGCCAGCAGCGTGCGGGCGGCGATATCTGCCACCAGTAACAACAGCGCGCCGCCCAGCGCCGAAAGTGGCACAACCACACGTAAATCATCCCCGGCGAGACGGCGCACCATATGCGGCACCACCAGGCCAATAAAACCAATCGGCCCGGCGACCGACACCGCCGCACCGCACAGCAGCGCAATCGCCACCAGCGCCAATGCACGCGTTCGCATCAGTGACACACCTAAACCCCGCGCCATGTTGTCGCCCAGCGCCAGCATGTTCAGTGCCGGAGCCAGCCATAACGCTATCGCAAAACCGATAACAGCGGCCATTGCCGCATGCTGGATCTGTGCCCAATTCAGCCCGGCGAGATCGCCCGCCAGCCAGGTGCGCATAGTGAGCAGCGTTTGCTCATCAAGGATCAGGATCGCGGCGGTAATTGAGGAGGCAAACGCCGACAGCGCCACGCCGCACAGCGTCACCTTCATCGGCGTAAAACCCGAACGCCCGGCAGCCGAAAGCGCCATCACTAGCGAAAAGAGCAATGCAGCGCCGCCTGCGGCAATCAACGGACGGCTGAATGCGGCATCGCCGGAGCTAATGCCGAGCGCCGTGCAGGCCACGACCGCCAGCGCGGCACCGGAATTCAGCCCCAGAATATGCGGCTCGCCTAAAGGGTTGCGGATGACCGATTGCAGCAGCGCCCCGGCCACGCCAAGCGCGGCACCGGTGAACAGTGCCGCCACCAGACGCAACAAACGCAGGCTGATAATGACGCGATGATCAAAGTTGCGCGGATCGAAATCCAGCAGCGCCTGGATGACGGTTGGCGGCGCGATATAGCGCGCGCCAAGGCCAAGATGCGCAACCGATGCCGCCAGCACTACCAGTGTCAGCAGCAGTGAGGCCACACCCACGCGCCCGGCACGACGGCGGGCAGAAAACGCGACACTACTCATGCGCTTGTTCCGTCCGGTTTACGAAACGGCATAAAAAAGGGCTTACCGGTCAGCGGGTTAATCGATATCTGCACGTCAACATCAAATACGCGTTTGATCAGCTCAGGGGTACAGGCATCGCCTTCGTGAATCACTCCTTGTAAGCGCCCCTGTTTCAGGAACACCAGCGTGTCGGCGTAGTTGACCGCAAAATTGAGATCGTGCAATACCGCAACCACGGTGCGTCCATGACCGCGAGTCAGGGAATGCAGCAGTTCGAGGATCTCCACCTGGTAGCGCAGATCGAGAAACGTTGTCGGCTCATCGAGCAGGATCACCGGCGTTTGCTGCGCCAGCGCCATTGCTATCCAGCAGCGCTGACGCTGGCCGCCGGAGAGGCTGTCTACCGTTTGATGGGCGAATTCTGCAGTGCCGGTCAGATTTAGCGCGTCAACGACTGCCTGTTCGTCTTCTTCAGACCACTGGCGCATAAAGCTCTGCCACGGAAAACGCCCGCGCGACACCAGTTCAAAGACGGTGAGCCCTTCCGGCACAATCGGCGATTGCGGCAAAATACCTAACTGGCGGGAAACGGCTTTAGTGGGTTGGTGATGAATGGCTTTGCCATCAAGCAGCACGCTGCCGCCGAGCGGTTTGAGCATCCGGGCGATGGTGCCGAGCAGTGTGGATTTGCCGGAGCCGTTCGCGCCGACCAGCACGGTCATTTTCCCCGTAGGGATCGAAAGCGTAATGTCGTTGACAATCACCTTGCTGTGGTAGCCCGCCGACAGGCTTTCCAGCACGATCCCTTGCCCTGCGGCTTGATTTTCCACTTGCTGTGGCATGTTGACTCCTGCGCCGCAAGCTCATGAAAATAGCCGCGCACTAAACCATCAAACAAAAATAAATCTCATTCTCTTTTCGATATTGCCGTTTGCCGCTGTAGTAGTCAAGTGCCGTAGAAAGCGAAACCAACACCCTTTTATTTTGTGTTACTACAGAAAAACCGCCCCACAGGAATTAAAAATAATTATTTTATTTTCAATAAATTAATAAACATTCATCACAACTTATCGAGTTGTATTTCACGCCTGAAACCGCTGTAGCAAATTTCTTTCATTTTACGTTTACTACTACAAAGCCTCATGATTGAATGATTCTCAATTACATATCCGACGCTGTAGATTGCAGCAAACGGGTAGATTCGCGCAATCGGGCAATAAAGATAAAAACGTTCACTCCTGCGTTGTTCAGGTTTTTCGGGAAAAGTAGAATAAATGGCTGAGTTAACTCGTTGTATTTCCGGGCTGAAAGGGCGCGCGCTGTTTTCAGCGCTCTTTTTAGGGTCGGCTTTCACTCCTTTGACACATGCGGCAGATAAGCCGGAACAAAGCAAAGACGGCGATACCATTACCGTGCTGGCGGGTGCCTCTTCCGCCGATAAACAGGCGACTTCCGGCTACCAGCCGCTCAGCTCGTCCACCGCCACGCTGACGTCCATGCCGCTGCTGGATATTCCGCAGGTGGTCAACACTGTGAGCGATAAAGTGCTGGAAGATCAACACGCCACCAGCCTTGACGAAGCGCTGTACAACGTCAGCAATGTGGTACAAACCAACACGCTCGGCGGCACGCAGGATGCGTTTGTGCGCCGGGGATTTGGTGCCAACCGCGACGGTTCAATCATGACCAACGGCCTGCGCACCGTGGCGCCGCGCAGTTTTAATGCCGACGTATCTCGCGTTGAAGTGCTGAAAGGCCCGGCGTCCACGCTGTACGGCATTCTCGATCCCGGCGGGCTTATCAATGTGGTCACGAAACGTCCGGAAGCCCAATTCGGCGGCTCCGTTTCCGCCACCTCTTCAAGTTTTGGCGGCGGAACCGGCCAGTTTGATGTTACCGGGCCGATTGAGGGCACGCGGCTGGCGTATCGCCTGATTGGCGAGTATCAAAATGAAGATTACTGGCGCAATTTTGGTAAAGAGAAAAGCACCTTTATTTCGCCCTCGCTGACGTGGTTTGGCGATAACGCCACCGTCAACGTGCTCTACTCGCACCGCGATTACCAGACACCGTTCGATCGCGGCACGATCTTCGATCTCTCCACCAAACAGGCGGTGAATGTCGACAGAAAAACCCGTTTCGATGAGCCGTTTAACATCACCGACGGTGAATCCGACATCGCACAGTTGAACGCCGAGTACCGCTTTAACAGCGAATGGACCGGGAAAGTGGAGTACGGCTTCAGCCAGGATAAATACAGCGATAATCAGTCACGCGTGATGGCTTACGATGCCGCCACCGGTAATCTGACGCGCCGTGTGGATGCCACGCAAGGATCCACGCAGCGTATGCACACCACGCGGGCTGACCTGCAGGGTAATGTGAACATTGGCGGTTTTTATAATGAGATCCTCACCGGCGTTTCGTATGAATATTACGATCTGCTGCGTACTGACATGATCCGCTGTAAAAACGTCAAGGATTTCAATATTTACAACCCAGGCTATGGCAATGCCCGCAAGTGTACGTCCGTTTCCGCGTCCGACAGCGATCAAACTATCAAGCAGGAGAGCTACTCGGTTTATGCGCAGGATGCGTTATACCTGACCGACAAATGGATCGCCGTCGCCGGGATGCGCTACCAGTATTACACCCAGTACGCCGGGAAAGGCCGTCCGTTTAACGTCAATACCGACAGCAGCGACGAAAAATGGACACCGAAATTTGGCCTGGTCTACAAACTCACGCCATCGGTTTCGCTGTTCGGTAACGTAGCGAAAGCCTTTATGCCGCAGTCGTCCATCGCCAGCTATATCGGTGACTTACCGCCAGAAACCTCCACCTCTTACGAAGTGGGTGCAAAATTCGATCTGTTCGACGGCGTTACCGCCAATATTACGGCGTTTGACATCCATAAGCGTAACGTGCTGTACAACGAGATCATCGCCGGTGATACCGTGGCGAAAACCGCCGGTCGCGTGCGCTCGCAAGGTGTGGAAATGGATCTCGCCGGTGCGTTGACGCCGAACATGAATGTCATTGCCAGCTACAGCTACACGGCGGCGAAAGTGCTGGAAGATCCCGATTACGCCGGTAAACCGTTGCCGAACGTGCCGCGCCACACCGGTTCACTGTTCCTGACCTATGACATTCATAACGTCTTTGCCGGAAATACACTGACTCTCGGCGGCGGCGGTCATGGCGTTAGCCGCCGCTCTGCTACCAACGGCGCGGATTACTATCTGCCGGGCTACGCGGTTGCCGATGCGTTTGCCGCATACAAAATGAAACTGCAATACCCGGTAACGTTGCAGGTCAACCTGAAAAATATCTTCGACAAGACGTACTACACCTCGTCAATAGCCACCAATAACCTGGGCAACCAGATTGGCAATCCACGCGAAGTGCAGTTCACCATCAAAATGGATTTCTGATCTCCTCCCGTGAACAGGTGAGAAAGGTGCCCCGCAGGATGCGGGGCTTTTTTTGCCCATAACACTCACCTTCCCGCCAGCGCCTCACAGTGAACACCTGTTCACTAAACAGTCATTTGCGCGCCATCCTATTGCAGCATTTTTTTCACAGACTCTCTGGCTTTCGAACCCCGTAAATTCGTTTTCAGAAACTTATGAGAAAATACTGGCTTCCCTGGCTGATCCTGTCGCCGTCACTGCTGTTCCTGGCGCTGTTTACCTACTTTCCGCTATTTCGCTCGGTGTACGACAGCCTGTTCGATACCCGCATGGCAACGCAGGATGCGCCGTATGTCGGGCTGGGAAATTTCGCCCGCCTGCTGGATGACAGTGTGTTCTGGCAATCGCTGTTCAATAACCTGATTTATCTGCTGCTGACGGTGATCCCGGGCGTCGCGCTGGCGCTATTACTGGCAGTGGCGTTATGGGAAAACCACCGCATCAACCGCTGGCTGCGCACCGCCTTCTTCTTCCCGATGATTATCCCGATGGTCAGCGCCGCCGCGCTGTGGCTGTTTATCTTTATGCCCGGCCTCGGCATGCTCGATCATTACCTGGCGCAACTGTTTGGCCCGATGAACAACAACTGGCTGGGGCGCAGCAACAGCGCGCTGTTTGCGCTGGCGCTGATTGGTGTCTGGAAGTTTGCCGGTTATTACATGCTGTTCTTTCTGGCCGGGTTACAGGGCATTCCCGCGTCCACGCGTGAAGCGGCAGTTATGGAAGGGGCAACCTCAACACAGGTGTTCTTCAGGGTGACGCTACCGCTGCTGCGCCCGACCATCAGCTTTGTTGTTACCACCGCACTCATCTACTCGATTACTCAGATCGATCACGTCGCGGTGATGACGCGAGGCGGGCCGGACAACGCCACCACCGTGCTGCTCTATTACATCCAAAACCTCGCCTGGGATACCCACGATCTGGGCAAAGCCTCCGCCGCCACGTTTTTGACGCTGGTCGGGCTATTCATCTTCTCGCTGGTTAACCTGAAACTGCTGGAAAGAGGAGCGCATTATGAGCGTTGAAATCACGCCTGCCATCAATCGCAGCACGACCGTAGCGCGACCGTTGTGGCTGCGCCTGCGCTACTCCCATCCGGTAACGCTTGCGGTGCTGATGGTGTGCCTGGCGCTGCTGTGGGTGAGCCCCTTTATCTGGATGCTTTCGTCTGCTTTCAGCGCCACCACCTTTGGTGAAGGAATGGCGTCGATTCTGCCGCGCTTTCCGCTCACGCTGGATAACTTCCGCGACGCGTGGAACAGCGCCAACTGGCTGAGCCTCTACGCCAACACGCTGATTTTCGCCTTCGGCACCTTCTTCGTGCAGCTTTTCACCATCACCACCGCCGGTTACGTCTTTGCCTGCCACGAATTTCGCGGCAAGAAAACACTGTTCATCCTGTTTCTGGTGCAACTGATGATCATGCCGGTGGTGATGATGATCCCCAACATGCTGACACTCAAAACCTTCGGCCTGCTCAACACCCTGACCGGCGTGATGATGCCCTATTTCACCTCGGCGTTTGGCGTGTTCCTGATGCGCCAGGCGTTTCTCGCTATCCCGAAAGAGATCGAAGAAGCGGCACTGATGGAGGGCTGCCGCTGGTGGCAGGTGCTGTTCCGCGTGATGTTGCCAATGTCGTGGCCGTCGGTGCTGGCCTTCGCCACCGTCAGCATTACCTACCACTGGAACGAGTATTTATGGCCGCTGATGATGCTCAACGACCCGGACAAACAGGTGCTAACGGTCGGCCTGGTGTCATTCGCCATGGGCGCGGAGTCGGGCGGCCAGTGGGGGATGATCAGCGCCGGGACGCTGATGGTCTGTCTGCCGCTGATGGTCGCGTTTATCGCTTTTCAAAAGCAGTTTCTCCGGAGCTTTGGCTTTTCCGGGATTAAATAAGGAGTTGAGTGATGTTTTTAGCGCAAATTTCAGATACCCATTTCCGCAGCCAGAACGAGAAGCTGTACGGCTTTATTGATATCAACGCCGGAAATGCCGATGTGGTATGCCAGCTTAACGCGCTGCGCGAACGCCCGGATGCGGTCGTGGTCAGCGGCGATATTGTTAACTGCGGCCGTCCGGAAGAGTACCGCGTGGCGCGCCAGATCCTCGGTAGCCTCGACTACCCGCTGTTTGTTATTCCTGGCAACCACGATGACAAAGCCCACTTTCTCGAATATCTGCATCCGCTGTGCCCGCATCTGGGCAGCGATCCGCAAAACATGCGCTATGTGATTGATGATTTCGCCACTCGCCTGCTGTTCATTGATTCAAGCCTCGCCGGGGAATCGAAAGGCTGGCTGACCAATGAAACATTGAACTGGCTGGAAGCGCAGCTTAGCCAAAGCCAGGACAAACCCACCGCTATCTTTATGCACCACCCGCCTCTGCCGCTCGGTAACGCGCAGATGGATCGCATCGCCTGCGAAAATGGCCATCAATTACTGAAATTAGTGGAGCGCTTCCCGGCGCTGACGCGCATTTTCTGCGGCCACAACCACAGCCTGACCATGACTCAGTATCGCCAGGCGACGATTGCCACCATCCCGGCGACGGTGCACCAGGTGCCGTACTGCCACGAAGACACGCGCCCGTATTACGACATGTCGCCGCCGTCATGCCTGATGCACCGCCAGATTGGCGAGCAGTGGGTCAGCTACCTGCATCCGCTGTCGCATTACGCTGGCCCGTGGTTATACAACGAAAGCATCAGCTGCCCGGTGGATGAGCGTTAAGCCCATGTTAAGACTGCAAAACATCAGTAAACAGTTCGATGGCAAAGCGGCGCTCAGCGCGCTGACGCTGGATATCCACGACGGTGAATTCGTGGTGCTGGTTGGCCCTTCCGGCTGTGGGAAAAGTACGTTGCTGCGGCTGATTGCCGGGCTGGAGAGCGTCAGCGACGGCGCGATCCTGCTCGACAATGACGACATCACCACGCGTTCACCGCGCGAGCGCAACTTCGCGATGATCTTCCAGAACTATGCGCTGTTTCCGCACCTTTCCGTGCGCGACAACATCACCTTCGGCATGAAAGTGCGCAAGGAAGAGAAAGCGAGCTGGCAACCGCGCCTCGATCGCGTGGCGCAGATGCTGCAGCTCGACACGCTGCTGGACAGAAAACCGGCCAAACTCTCCGGCGGCCAGCGCCAGCGCGTGGCGATGGCACGCGCAATTGTGCGTAACCCAAAGCTGTTTTTGATGGACGAGCCGCTCTCCAACCTTGATGCGCGCCTGCGCACCGAGGTGCGAGACAGCATAATGGCGATGCACCAACAGCTCAAAACCAGCACCATTTATGTCACGCATGATCAGACCGAAGCCATGTCGATGGCCGATCGCATTGTGGTAATGAATGGCGGCCACGTGCAGCAAGTAGGTCGCCCGGAACACCTGTATGCGCACCCGGCAAACCTGTTTGTCGCCGGGTTTATCGGCTCACCGGCGATGAATCTGCTCTCGCTGCCGTGCGCCAGTGGCAACGTGCTGCTGGACGAGCAACACCTGCCGTTACCGCCTCACGCGCGCGATGCCGCCGATGTGTGGCTGGGCATTCGCCCGGAACACATTACCGATACGCCGGAAGCGGGCCAGTTGGTGCTGCCCGCCACGGTGATTCAGCGTGAACTGATGGGAGCCGATTATCAGCTCCACGTCAGCACGCCAATTGGCACCCTGCGCTATATCCGCCGTCACAGAGGCGATGTGCCCAATAAAGGGGACACACTCCGCGTCGGTTTTTCACCCCTTGATAGCCATCTTTTTGATGCGCAAACCTTGCTTAACTTACACCAGGAGAAAGACCATGCCTAAGCCTCTGCCAAAGACGCTGCGAGTGCTTACTTACGCCATTACCCTTGCCATTAGCGGCACTGCTATCGCGCAGGAGAAGATTGATTTCATGTTTCCGGCCCCGGTGGACGGCAAACTGACGATGGAGATGACGCGCATCATCAAGGCGTTTAACGATTCGCAAAAAGACGTGGAAGTACGCGGGATTTTCACCGGCAATTACGACACCACCAAAATGAAAGCCGAATCCGCGCAGAAAGCGGGCCAGCCCCCTGCGCTGGTGATCATGTCCGCCAACTTCACCACCGATCTGGCGCTGAAAGATGAAATTCTGCCGATGGACGAACTGTTCAAATACGGCGACAAAAAAGCGGGCGATTTCCTGCAAAATGCGTTCTGGCCAGCCATGCACAAAAACGCGCAGGTAATGGGCGTGACCTACGCCATCCCGTTCCACAACTCAACGCCTATTCTGTACTACAACAAAACGATGTTTGACCAGGCGGGCATCAAACAGCCGCCGCAGAACTGGAAGGAGCTGCTGGACGACGCGAAGAAACTCACCGACCAGAGCAAAGGTCAGTGGGGCATTATGCTGCCCTCCACCAACGACGATTACGGCGGCTGGATTTTCTCCTCGCTGGTGCGCGCCAACGGCGGTAACTACTTCAACGAAAACTATCCCGGCGAAGTCTATTACAACGCACCGACCACCATTGGCGCGCTGCGCTTCTGGCAGGATCTGATCTACAAAGACAAAGTTATGCCCTCTGGCGTACTGAACTCCAAGCAGATCAGCGCTGCGTTTTTCTCCGGCAAGCTGGGAATGGCAATGCTGAGCACTGGTGCGCTGGGCTTTATGCGTGAGAACACCAAAGATTTCGAGCTGGGTGTGGCGATGATGCCCGCGCAGGAGCAGCGCGCGGTGCCGATTGGCGGCGCCAGCCTGGTGAGCTTTAAGGGCATTAATGACGCGCAGAAAAAAGCGGCTTATCAGTTCCTGACCTACCTCGTCAGCCCGGAAGTCAACGGGGCCTGGAGCCGCTTTACCGGCTACTTCTCACCACTGAAAGCCTCTTACGACACCGCCGAGATGAAGGAGTATCTGAAGCAGGATCCGCGTGCGGCGATTGCGCTGGAGCAGTTGCAATATGCCCATCCGTGGTACTCCACTTACGAGACGGTCGCGGTGCGTAAAGCGATGGAAAACCAGCTCGCCGCCGTGGTGAACGACGAGAAAGTCACCCCGGAAGCCGCCGCCGAAGCTGCGCAGAAAGAAGCCGATACCTTGATGAAGCCATACGTCGAGAAAACGGCACTGCAAGCCGTGAAATAAGCCATTCAACCCCGCAAGGACGCGGGGTAGTTCTCCTTTTTCCTCGATGATTTTCTCTGTCTTTCCCGTATCATTTGAACACCAGCCAAAAGGTTCACGCGTTTGCGGTATCGGTTTGTCGCCAACACGCGTCGCGTGAAAAATGTTGTTCAATTTGCTTCACCGGTAAGGGCGTTATCCAGCAATGATTGATGAGAAAGCAGCTATTGAATCCGCGAAAGCGTACGCGTTAAAAAATTTCATCAACTCCTGGGACTATGATATGCACCTTGCGGCTCTTGTAGAGCTCGACGGTGTTCAGTATTGGGAAATCAAAACCAACCTGGCTTCACCGCCTGGCACGCCTTTCTATGAGCAAATCTTGCCCTCGCCGATTCGGTATTATGTCGATCCACAAACCGGGGAGTGCGTCGGGTATAAAACCCATCGGGATAAACAGATTAGCCAGCGCAAGAGGTGATAAGTATTGAGCTAGCCCCAGTAAGCATTTACTCACACGCCAGCCCCTGTGAATACTAAAACGGCTGGCGTTTCCGCCTTACTCTTCCCGCGCCAGAATTTTATCTAAATATGCCGCTAACTGGTGACGCTGCAGATAGCTGGTGACGTCGCGTTCCCAGCCTTTGCCATCGCCGAGTACCGCGCGGCTGTGTGTCGGGGCGTAAAGATAACGGGTGTCATACAGGTTCAGCAGCGACTGGTTCATTGCATCAATATTGGCACCGGTTTTTTTGCACTTCTCCTGCTGGATAGCCAGCGCGCGCAGCACCCGCTCCCGCGTCTCTTCATCGGGCGTATAACGCTGTTCGCTGAGTTCACTGAGCACCAGAAACTGCGGCTGAATGCCTTCTGCCAGCGCCGCCTGCAAACGATCGTGCCCGTCGAGAATGACAAACGACGCCAGCCCGGCGATAAACCACACCAGAATCGGCGGCAGCTCGCCTTCGCGGCATTTCTTGCGCCACCACTTTACGCGCCCGCTGTCTGGCTCCACCGGGTAACGCGCCAGCAGCAGATGACCGTTCCACCACCAGTCGACAAACGTCACCTTTTCCGGGTTTTGCAGATCGGGAAAATCCTCACTCCACAACGACCAGTTGACGCTGATTTGCGCGCTGCTGGCAGGCGTATGAAACCGCCACTGCGCAAACGGTAGCGGCTTATTCAGCACATACGGTGCTGTCGGTTTGACTTGTTCCATTGGGCGCAGCAACCAGCGGCGCGGTGACAGCAGCGGTGTGGGTGCCTCCATCAACTGGCGGGCAAAATAACGACACCAGTGGCTTGTCCAGTTCGTTTCGCCTGCGCGTTTGGCGCTTTCCACATCGGCAGAAGAGATGGCAGGCAATAGCAGTTGCTGAGCCGGATGATCGGCATTAAACACCAGCCAGACACCGGAGTGATCGTTGAGCATGGTGGCCCAGAACAACGTCTTGCCGTTGACCTGTAACGCCATGCGCCCGTTGTGCCCGCTTTGCATCTCCATTGCCTGACCGTCGCCTTCACGCACCATCAGTTCCAGCCCCTGCCAGCTCTCATTGTGATCGCGAAGATCCTTCCACCAGTAATCTGTCATGCCATTCTCCCTGCCAAGTGAACGAAAAGTGTAAAACACCATGCCGTCCACCATAACCCTAAAAATAATCTGCCTTTATGAGCAGTTAAACAGTTTCTCGCCACCCGTTTCTGTATCTTTATCGCTCAACTCACTGACAAGGAGCACACCATGTCTCACACCGAATCTCACTGCCACTCCTGCGGAATGCCGCTATCCGCACCGGAAGCCCGTGGCCCCAGCGATAAATATTGTGTCTGGTGTACCGACAGCGAAGGCCAGCTGAAATCCTGGGAAGAGGCCGTTTCCGGCCTTGCGCAGTACCTGGATTCCTGGCAGCACGTCGGCAACGAAGAAGCACGTAAACGCGCCGTTCGTTACCTGACGTCAATGCCCGCCTGGGCTGACAGGGCCTGATAACTCCCCCTTACTTTGCCGGGTCTGTTGCCCCGGCAAATGCCGCCGGATAAGGATCGACCGGTTTCAGGTCGGCCTGCGGTTTGCGCAGCGCCGCCTCCCAACCGCCGGTTTCGTCGTTGAGATTGATCTCGCGGCTGAACTGATCAAAGTCGCAGGCATCGAGCTTCGCTTCAAAGTTACGTTTGTGCTGGATAAATGCAGCGAGCTGCTCCTGATCCAGCGACTGCGCGAGATAAGGGTAGTGAATGCGCAGTTCGGTGGTGCCGTGCTCTTTTAGCAGATGGTTGACGCGGCCAAACAGCCGATCGACGCGCCCTACGCGCTGCTCGTTGTCGCCGGGTGTCCAGGCAATCCCGTAATGATGTACCTGGTTGCACTGCAAATGCAGGTTCACCCCTTCCTGGAACACGGACGTTGCCACCAACACGTTGGGATAAAAAGGGCTGTTGAACCCGAGGATCAAGCGTTGTCGGTTATCGGTTTGACCGCTGGCGTACCACGCCGGGCTTGAGAGGCTCGTCAGTTCCCGCCACGGTGTCTTCCAGTCGGCCAGCGGGTGATCGGTGATTTTTTCACACATCGCCTCGAAGGTTTCAATGCCATTGATGAAATAGCGCAGCAGTAACGATCCCGGCAGTTTATCGGCAATGCTGGCGGTAAAATCACGGTAACGCTTTTGCACATCCGACGTGGTGCTCTGGCGGCTAAAGCGGATAAACCAGCAGTAGAGTTCAATGATTACCGGGCTGGCGAAGATGTAGCCCGTTTTCAGGTAGTTGGCGAGGTTTTCCACGATCGCCGGATTGCTTGCCTGCCAGTGGCGAAGCTGCTGCTGGCAATGCGCGGGCAGCAGCGGAAACATCATCCCCCAGGCCGTTTGCAGCGGCTGCTCATAACGGTTTTCTTGCACCTTTTCGCTACGCGCAAGAGGCTGCTCGGTGGGCCACGTTTGCAGGCGAACATCGCGCGCCGCATCGCCAAAGTTATCGCGCTGGCGATCGGTAAGCCGGTAATAGGTGGCATATTGCGCACAGCAATAATCCGCCGCAGGCTCCAGAAACAGGGAGAACAGGCTTTCGGCCCGGCGAAAACGCTGGCTCACGTTGGTGCAATCGGTTCGTTTCTCACCGTTTTTTTTCACGACAAACAGATCGGCGATTTTCGATGAGAGCTTCAGCTCATTTTGCTTGCGCTCGTTGAGCTCCTCGTCGTCGTCACTACTTTCCGCATCGTCATCAAGGAACTCTGACGCCTCCTGCAGCACGTGCGCCGCCTGCGTTAAGCGATTGAAATATTTACGTGACCAGCCGTTTTTGCGCCATGCTTTTAGCGTCTCATCCGGCGATTCAACGCCCCAGGCAGCGATTATCTCCCGCGCCATCAGCTCGTCATATTCGGCATTAACGCGCTGGGTGATTTCACGCACCGAGGGGATGCGGCGCACAAACACCAGGTGTTTATCGCGATACAGCGGGCGTGGTGCAGTAAACAACTGTTCAGGCACGCACTGTTTAACCAGCGCGCCATATTTCGGGTGATCCGGAAAGCGGTGGTAGATATCCTGAAACGCTTGCGTCAGCTCTGCCAGCAAGCGTGAGTCCGGTGCCTGGTGAAAGGCGTCTTTCGCCATATCGTCCGAATTCTCTTCACCACTTTCGCTGTCCTCTTTTGCCACAATGCCCGTCGACTCAAACCCTTCGAGATAGCCATACTGGAACTGGCGGCGCTCACCTTTTGCGCCCAGCGTCTTTACCAGTTCGCGCTGGTAGAGGGCGAAAAAGAGTTCCGCATCCGGGTTGTCGGTAAAATCCGCCGCCGTCGCCTGCTCATGGCGGTAGTTATATTTGTTGTTGGTCACGCCCTTTCCCTGCATTTGTCTCAGGCGGCGAATGGCAAAGGTTTTTAACAGCGTTTTGGCGTCGCCGTCCGGGCTAATCGCGTCCGGATCGACGAAGTAACGCAAAATATCGGCGACATTACGCGATGAAGAGTGATTCGGCGTCGCGGTGAGTAACAATGTTCGCTGCCCTAAGCGGTTATCGTCCTCGCCAAAAAAGCGCTTCGCCGCCGCCGCGCGCTGGGATTTGCCATCGCGGTTACGGAAGTAGTGCGCCTCATCAATGATGATGAGATCAAATCCCTGTTCGCCCAGCGTGGCTTTAATCTGCGCATGAATTTTCCCGGCCTGGCGCGCGGCGCGCTCCTGCACGTTCTGCTCTTTTTTCTCCCACTCCGGCACCAGCCCGCTGAGCGAGTGAATGGTGGTCAGGTAAAAATTGCCCCGTGATTCGCGGATATCCTGCTCCAGCTCGGGCAACCTTGTGAAAATACGCGCCTCGTGCACCGGCTCCCTTTGCGCATTACAAATTTTCGAATTTTTAGCGCGATAGTGATGCAGCAAAAAGGTTTTATATTCCCGTTTCCAGTGCAGGCAAATGTCTTTATTGGGCGCGAGGATGAGGATTTTCGCATCGGGCTTTTTATGCCAGAGCTGGAGCATCACACCAATCGCCTGAAAGGTTTTGCCCATCCCCACTTCATCGGCCAGCAACGCCAGCCGACGTTTCGCCAGAATGTTCCACAGCCCGGCGACACCTTCAGCCTGACGCGCGGCCATTGAAGACTCCTGCGCATCGTATTGCCAGTTGTCCTGCGAGGCATCAAAACTCATCTTTTCCGCCACCGCCTGCGGCGTGATGGCTTTCCAGTTATCAGGCTTCATATCCACACCTTTGCTTTATTGCGTCGAGGTACTGCTGGCGCTGTTTTCCTTTCACCGGTAATGGCGGAATGTCGATGACAAGCTTCGGCCACGCGTGGGCGGCGAGGCTCTTTTTGCGGTAGCGCTTTTTCGCCAGCTGACAGAGGCTTTGCACCTCGTTGGCCATAAACCAGCCAAACAGCGTTCCTGGTTGCGCGGCGAGGTGTTCGCGGACTTTCTCCACCAGCTCGAGCAAACAGCCAGGACAGGTAAACAGCCAGTAGTGCAGCGAGGCATCATCGTTCAGGGCTTCGAGTTGTTCGCGGCGTTTTTCCAGCGCGTAGAAAAGGCGGAAATAGCTGGTGGCGCTGGTCTGCACCTGCGGCTTTTCCTCAGGCGGCGCATCCTCTGCCGAATCACCATCGCGCAGTGTTTCACGCAGGTGCACCGCGTCGTTGTCCTGCGGATCAACATCACTGATATAGCTGTTCAGAAGATCGTGCAGCGAGTCAAAACCGTTCACCCGGCGAAACGCCTGCCCCACTTCATGAATAATGCCCTGCCAGTCCGCCTCGCCGGGGCGGATGACGGTATAAAAATGCTGGGTTAACACCTCATCCGGCTGATCGGCAACCAGATCGCGCAACGCAACCAGTGACTTACCGCGCCAGCGCAGGGGAACCTCTTGTAAAAGACCGGGTAAGCGCAGCGAGTATTGCTCGCTGGGTTTGCCGTCGAACCACTCTCCACTGACACGATAGCGGGCAGAGCGCCAGTCAAATTGCACCTGTAAATCAAAGGGTAACTGTTCGAAATCCGGTAACCTTTCTTCCTCAAGCAACACCGCGCTGGCAAACCCGACGTCTTTATTCAGAGGTTCACCGACAATGGTGGTTTTTGGCGCAACGCTGTGCACAATGCCCGCTTCAATATTCCAGTGACTGCTTTGCTTGCCCACAGTCAGACTGCTACAACCCGGCGCGGTGAAATTCCAGGAACCGATCGCCAGTCGGGCCGACGTTTTTCCTGTCGCCAGCCAGATTTTGGCGTGAGTGAGTTCTGAGCGCTCGTCACGCGCGATCGGGTTTTCGCAAAGAAGTAGCCGATTCGACGCTCGTAATGCCTCAACGTTTTCGCCGCCGGGCGTGCGCAGATATAGGCCTTGAAGTAAATCCGGCACCAGATCGACTTTTAACGCCAGGTTGCCCAACGCCTGTGACAAAGAAGTGATAAAGCCCCCCAGATCGGCGGCCAGATAGGGCGACCAGACGGAGAGCTTTTTGACACTATCGCCATTTGCCAACGCTTTTAGCAACGAGGGACCGGAGAGGGAATGAATAAAATCCCAGTCAGGATCGTCATGGGAAAATTTCCGCCGCACCGGAAATGCGTCGTCGACAACAATATTCGGGTCTACCAGCGTAAAAAAGGACTTAATCTGCTGGTACTGCTTGTTGGTACTGACACGGCGAAAATCGACCGCTTCCTGATTGCGCCCCCAACCGCTGAGTGTCAGGTTCGCGCTGCCCGCCCCGAGGATAATATCGCCGTGGATATCCTCGATATAGAGCACTTTGGGGTGAAAGAGGCTGTTGCGGGCATCCAGATGCGGCGCAATCTGTCGCACGGACACTGGCAGCACCGCGATGGAGGTGCGCTTATGCTGCTCCTGGGTTATCAGACGCTTATCGCAATAGATGCGAAAATCGATCTTTTTACGGGTGAGATCGAATTGCAGACGTTCAAACTCGCTGCGGTTTTTCGGCGGCTCTTCCAGGCCCAGCACCGCAGGCAGCAGGTGCGTTTCAATAAAACTGATATTGATATTAAAGCTGGTCAGCCAAACCCGTTTGATCTCGCCAAGCGTCGCCAGTTGCGCTTTCAGTTCGTTGATTAATTTCACTTTTCTTCTCCACGCAACCCTTTCAGCATATAGCGGAACTGCGGGATGTAATACCCATTCACCCAGTCATCATTCTTGCGATCCTCATGCATCGGACGCGCAGGAACCTGCAACGTTAGCGTTTCGCCAGTAAGCGTTATCCATGGTAGCTGGCCGCGGCTTTGCATCACATACTCATGATATTTGAGTAATTCAATGGCTTGCGCAGCAACAGAAGGTGCCTGCGCAACATGCAACAAACGCTCAAGGCGGGTATGCGCCGTGCCGGAAAGTGCGGGCAGCAGCGTCTTATCGTTTATCACCTGTTCAGCTCGTTTCGGTAACGTATGATCATCCAGCCCACGCTGCGCCCAGAACTGGCGAATATCCTCTAATGTCTGTTTCTTACGCTGGCAAATCCCGGCAAATAACAAATCAATCGCCGCCAGATAAGGTTCAACATGCACGATATGGCGCAACAACCGGCGATCGGCTTCGTTATGGCTAAGATGTAGCGCCCGGTGATAAATATCTGCCGCAGGCAGTTTTTCCGACGCCTGTTCAAGGGCGTGATACAGCGCACCGCTAGCGCCTTCGCGTAAGCGGGTCATCTCAAACCAGAAATCCCTGGCGTAGTTACCCACATATTCCGACGAGCGAAAAGCCTGGACATACGCCTGGGTGAGTTTTTTATCGATATCAGCAAAGTGAAGCGTCAGATCCCGTTTGAGTCGCGCGCCAAGCTGCGTTTTCAGGCAGTCGCATAACAGGCGAAAAAGCGTTTTTAGCTGCGGTGTTTGCAAAATAAATTGCCCGGCCTGTTCCCATGCGGATATGCCTTCTGCCAACTGATAATGATATTTTTGATCGAAGAAGTGCATATTCATCATCGGCGTTTTATAACGCCCGTTGGTGCCCAGAAATAATTGCTGGGTCAGCAGTTGACTATCCGATCCGTGGCCGAAAATAAGCGGGGGATTATTAAAATCTGCGAATAGTTTGCGGGCTTTAACGATGCCCAGCACGCCGGTGGTGACAACACCCTTTTTGCTCTGGCTATCGCACATCGATAAGGTGTAAATATTCTCTAAGAAAAACAAACAGGCGTGCGTCAGTTTTACATCGTTTTTGCCGCCATAGATTTTTTGTAATGCGTCGCCGAGCTGTGTTTTATCGTCGCCGAGAACGCTGCGAATAACATAATGGTGGAGCAGATTGAGTGTGTAGTGACGAACATCATTGGCGACTGAACTAATACGGTTGCGAAAAATCTGCTGCCCGAAAGAGGACCAGACAATCAATTGACCAAGAGGATCAATATTCAATTCACCGCTGAGTGATTCGTCATATTCCGTAATAAAACGCTGAAGATTCATTAAAATTTTATTTAAGGAAAAACAGGCAGTTATTATCCTCTTTTTACCTGCTCCATGACATCCTCATCTTTGGTACTTTACAGGCAGGCGGGCGATCTACAGCTTCTTACGCCGATCTTCCTACAAATTTAATCTTTTAAAAATCAATCAGTAAAACGTTATCGCGCATTAATTTTATAAATTTAGCTTGCAATCAAATAGCGCACTACTTAAATTGCACTCCACAGCCGGACACAACGGCACCTAACACAACCAACTAAATAGCACGCGATACAATCGCAAGGGAGATAAGATGTCACGTTCATTACTGATTGCCATGAGTTTAGTTGCCTCCAGCGTTTCCACCGCCTGGGCCACCGATGCGCCAACACCGACCGCGGGGGTGGCGAAATTTCTTTCCGCGCTGAACAGCAGCGGCGGTAAACCGATTGAACAACTTTCCCCGCACGATGCCCGCCAGGTGCTGATTGGCGCCCAGCAGGGCGCGAAACTGCCGCCAGCCGATGTCTCGGAGAAAACCATCACCGTTAACGGCCAACCGCTTAAACTGACCATCGTTAAACCACAAGGCGCAACCGGAACCTTGCCGGTGTTTATGTTCTTCCACGGCGGTGGCTGGGTGCTGGGCGACTATCCAACTCATGAACGTTTAGTTCGCGATCTGGTGACTGAATCCGGCGCGGCGGCAGTGTTTGTTAACTACACGCCATCACCGGAAGCGCACTTCCCGGTAGCGATTAATCAGGCGTATGAAGCGACCCGCTGGGTTGCCGAACATGGCAAAGAGATTGGCGTTGATGGTTCACGCCTGGCGCTGGCTGGTAACAGCGTGGGCGGCAATATGGTCGCTGCCGTTGCCTTGCAGGCCAAAGAACATCACACACCAGCGATTCGTTACCAGGTGATGTTCTGGCCGGTTACCGACGCGCGCTTTGAAACCGGCTCCTATAACCAGTTTTCCAGCGGCTATTTCCTCAGCAAAAACATGATGAAATGGTTCTGGGATAACTACACCACCAAAGAGAGCGACCGCCGCAACATCCTCGCTTCCCCGCTGGAAGCCAGCAGCGCGCAGTTGAAAGGCCTGCCGCCGACGCTGATTCAGACCGCCGAACTGGACGTGCTGCGTGATGAAGGTGAAGCATTTGGTCGTAAACTGGATGCTGCAGGCGTGCCGGTGACGGTCACCCGCTATAACGGCATGATCCACGACTACGGCTTGCTGAACGCACTCAGCGAAGAACCCACCGTGCGCACCGCCTTATCACAGGCCGCACACGAACTGCGCACCCACCTGCAATAAGCCCCACGAACCCACCTTACGCGGTGGGTTCTTTTATTTTGGCCGGGTTCGCCTCGTCATACGCCGCCTGCGCGGCCAGCACCGCATCCATATTGTGCTCTACCCAGTGCGCCAGCACGGAGACGGTTTCCGTCAGCGTGCGGCCCAGTGGCGTCAGGCTGTACTCCACCGACACCGGCACGGTGTAAAACACCTGGCGGGCGATAATGCCATCGCGCTCAAGTTTGCGCAGCGTCTGGGTTAGCACCTTTTGGGTGATCATGCGGATATCCCGCTTCAGGCCGTTAAAACGCATCGGGCCATTTTCCAGCCGCGCCAGCACCAGTAGCGCCCATTTATCCGCCAGGCGTGCCAGCATATCGCGCGTCGGGCAGCGGTTATCGTAGATATCGTAAGGAATGGACGGCTTAATCATAACGACAAACTCTCGTAGTAGGTTTCCTTGAGGAAACGTAGTGCCCCTGGAGTGCCTTCTTCCGCAACCGGAACCGGATGTGTATAACTCAAAGCTTAAGTTTCTATTTGATACTAAGGTGCCAGAAATGGCAAAAGTTCTCCTGCGCAATAGTGAGGAATAAAAGGATGATTACCCGGCTGAACAAGGCGTTTCTCAGTCTCACCACGCACCCGGAATTTGGCAAGCTGCTGTTGCGTCTGACATTTGGTGTGTTGATGCTGTTCCACGGCGTGGCCAAAGTGCAACATGGCATCGGCTGGATTTCCGACATGCTGGTGGCGCAGGGCTTGCCGGGTTTTATTGCTTACGGCGTATTCATTGGCGAAATCATTACGCCAGTGCTGATTATTATTGGTCTGTTTACTCGCCAGGCGGCGTTTATTTACGCCTTCAATATTCTGGTCGCCACATTACTGGTCGGCATGGGGAAATTCTTTACCCTGACCAATGTTGGCGCTTGGGGTCTGGAAAGCGAGGCGCTCTATTTCCTGGGTGGTTTAAGCATTATGTTTTTGGGCGCGGGGAAATACACCCTGTTTGCCGGGAAAGAAAAATGATGGTGGTCGTGCAAACTGGTTTGTACGACATCTCTCTTCGATAGGGGAAAATTATGTCTACGGTTGTGATCTATTATTCCGGCTACGGCCACACCAAAGCAGTGGCGGAGAAAGTGGCAGAAGGCGCCAACGCACAGCTTATTGTTATTGATAATAACGGCGATATTCAGGAGAGCGACTGGCAATTGCTGAATGACGCAAAAGCGATCATTTTCGGCGCGCCAACCTATATGGGCGGCGTACCGTGGCAATTTAAAAAATTCGCCGACGCCAGTTCAAAAGCATGGTTCACCCGCGCCTGGCAGGATAAAGTTTTCGCCGGTTTTAGCAACAGCGCCAGCCTGAACGGCGACAAACAAGTGTCTTTGCAATACCTGCAAACGCTGGCCTCACAGCATGGCGGCATCTGGGTAAGCCTGGGCTTGCTGCCCGCGAATACGCTGGCCGCAACGCGCCAGGATATCAACAACCTCGGCGGCTCCGTTGGCTTGCTGGTGCAGTCTCCCTCTGATGCCGGCGCAGACCAAATCGCCTCCGGCGATCTGGATACCGCAGTGAAATTCGGCCAACGCGTCGCGGATATCGCTCGCCGGTTTAACTGAGTTTTTTGGTAATTAATAAGAGAGCCAGGGAAACCTGGCTTTTTTGTAGTTTGGCAAAACACTGGGTTTAAGAAAAATCTTATTTCACAAAGATAACTATGCAGTAAGCATCTACGTGCTCTTCTCAATATCGGTTATTTTGCTTTTGGAAAATTTCACCGATATTAAAGAGTGGAAAACATTTAATGCGATGGGTTGCAGGATCGCGAATTCTCTTACTTGAATGCAGGGATATATTTAATGGAAAAAGAAGGGAAACTACGTTTACTGACATCAGGCGAAGTAAGAATGGCCAGAGCTGTATTCGGTGACTCAATCGAATATCACAAAGTCTGGGTACACCATGACAGCTATTTTCCATTCGGCCTTCAGCCCGAAAATGCGGGGATGGCACCGAATGGAGAACTCTACTTCCGCGCATGGTACACAAATGATTTTTCAGTATCTGACCTTCCTCATCGGCACATCTTTATCCATGAAATGTGTCATGTATGGCAACGAGGCAGAGGCATGAACGTGCGATTGAATGGATTAATAAGCAAACTGGTCAGTTATCACTATACGCTTAATGGCCGCCCGTTAAGAAGGTATCCGATGGAACAACAAGCGCAAATAATTACCGACTGGCACATACTACATACTTACGGCTATATCGCGTGGTGCACACTGAGAGAACGGGGCGATATCACACTTGATGGTGATATTTCAGAAAATGTCATTCGTCCTCAATATCAAAAAACGCTACAAAACTTCCCATGGTGCTGATCATGAAAAAAAGGATCCTTTTTATACTCCTGTTCCCTTGTGCGTTGATATTGACAGGCTGTCCCGGTCAAGGAGATAGGCTGCAACCAGATGAAATAACAACAGTACAAAAATCAGGAAATAATATTTGTTTTCTGGTCCCTGATGCGGAGGGGTATCAACCTACCATAGTGACGATTGGTCCACGCGATCAGCCAGCAGAAAAAATGTGGCGTGGTGATAACCCAGCCTTGAAAGTACAAAATGGTCAGCTATGTGTTCCCCCGGCACTTTATACTTTTGTTGAGAATGGCCAGTATGTTGTCCGTTATGTCCTCAAATCCAGCCAGCAAAATAAACCAGTCAGAAGCGTCGTTGCCGCCATTGAAGTATTAAAAACCGGTGTTCGTAACCTTCCCCTTCAAAGCAATGAAGGCGTGAGATCTTATCAATAGCATGATTACAGGGCTCGCCCAATTTTGGTGAGCTCTGAGCTGAACACTTGTATTCCATTCATCAACCTTTCAAGTGTCTTCTTTTATCAATATTAATAATATTTATAGTGAAATCATTTCCACCATAAATGGCTTCGTGTAACGATAGCGCATAATGCCAGCGATTTATTGGAGAGAGTATGAGTACGCCAGCAGAGCAGCTACTGGAGGTTGCATGGTATATGTCGAAGTATGGTCTGGACAATCCACCGCCAGTATTTGGTGTTGATCAATGGAACGAAGCCTACGCTCTTTTCTATCCTCGCTTTGGTGCCGGAAAAACTTCAGAAGAGTTTTATAACAGTCTTAAAAACTGCCGAGACCGCTTTGATTCATGGATGCCAAACCCACGCAGAGGCTGGCGTAATAGTGATGGCACGCCGAAAAAGTTACCTGCCGCTTCACAACGCGTTATGGAGCGAATGAATGCACTAGCAGAGCACATCGCAAAACAACACGTTTTGTCGTTAATTGCAGCGAATCCCTTTGAGCAAGCACAGCAGGATGTACAACATATCTGGAAGGATAAAAATCTCGACGAAACCACACGGGAGCGGTTGGTTGCAGCCCGCCTGGGCCAGGGGGATTTCAGGAAGGAGTGTTTAATACTTTACCCTGTATGCCCGATAACCGGGATCGCTTTTCTGCCCATGTTAAGGGCCAGCCACATAAAACCCTGGTCAGCGTGTAGTACCGGAAAAGAGCGTCTCGATCCTTATAACGGACTCATGCTGGCAGCACATATTGATGTGCTTTTCGACCAGGGTTGGATGTCATTCGAAGACGACGGCCGGCTCTTATTTAGCAAGGAACTGAGCAATGAGGTAATTAAACAACTCCAGCTTCCTTCAAAAATCCCTTCCTTTACAGAACAGTCAAAAATTTATCTCAAATGGCATCGCGAAAATGTACTGAGAGTTGCTGGTAAAAAGAGAGCCAAAAAAGCTGCAGCGCTATCATGAAAATAATGAATGAGATTATCGAGATAACCAGGTTGCCAGTAAGTTATTCCGCCACTGCCTCAAACTCCCCCTGCACCCACTGTTTAAACTGCTGCACATCTTGCCGCTGCGCTTTCTCGCGGCTGGTCACGAAGTAATAATTCCCGCCGGGTAAGTTGCCGGGCAACGCGATGCGCAGCAGCTTCTGCGCCAGCGCATTCTGGATCAGCAACTCGCTGGCGAGCAGCACGCCCTGCCCGGCGATCGCCGCCTGAATCGCGTGCGTCTCATCATCAAAACGAATGCCGGATTGCACCGGTAAATCTGTCGGGCCAAACGCCGCTTGCCAGTGCTGCCAGTCCGGCTCCGGCGTCGGGACATGGCGGTTTTCGATATGAAACAGCGTTAAGCCCACCAGATCTTGCGGGCGCTTGAGCGCCAGTTGCGGGCTGGCGACCAGCACAAAGCGATCGCGATATAACAATGTGTTATCCAGCGTCTCGTCGGCCTGCATACTGTAACGGATCGCGCAGTCTGCCATTGCACCGCGCACATCCACCAGATCGGTGCTGCTGTGCAGACGCAGCTCCAGTTCAGGATGTCGCTGATGCAGCGAAGGAAGGCGCGGCACCAGCCAGTTGGTCAGGAAGTTGGAGGTGGTGCTTAGCGTCAACGCCCCCGGCAGACTGGCACTATCAATGGTATCAACCGCTTCACGCAGCGTGGCAAACATATTCCCTGATGCACGAAACAGGATCTCCCCGGCAGGCGTTAACGTGACGCCGCGCGCCGAACGGTTAAACAAGCGTTGATTCAAAGACGCTTCCAGCACACGGATCTGATGACTGATTGCCGTTGGCGTCACGCCAATCTCTTCAGCTGCCGCTTTAAAACTGGCATGGCGGGCAACGGCATCAAAAGCGCGAATAGCGGAAAGCGGTGGTAAACGACGCGTGCGCATAGCTGAATTTAACTCATCTTTTGCTGAAAAATATGACTTTGCCTGACCTGCCAAGCAAGGCGTAGCCTGTTGTACATCTAGAGTAATCATGAAAATTACTCACCCTTTGCAGATTAACAGGAAAAACCCATGACGCAACTCAACGCACTGGCTGCGCCCACCTCAACACGCTATTTTGCGCTGCTGGCTCCCGTCATCGCCCAGGCGCTGATCGCGCTGGATTACGCCATCGTCTACGTTGCGCTGCCAACGCTGGCGCACGATTTACAGCTCTCGCTTAGCGCGATGCAGTGGGTGGTGTCGCTCTACGGCCTGACCTTCGCCGCACTGCTGTTGCTTGGCGGAAATTTGTGCGATCGCGTTGGCGCTCGGCGCATTTACAGCGCCGGCATGGCGCTGTTTTTACTGGCGTCCGCCCTCGGTGGGCTGGCACACAGTGGCGAACTGTTGCTGATTGCCCGCGCCGGGCAAGGCATCGCCGCCGCGCTGCTGCAACCAGCAGTGCTGGCGCTGATCGGGCAACGCTTTCACGGAGAGCCGCACCGCCGCGCGCTGGCAATCTGGAGTGCGATTGGCGCGCTCGGGCTGGTGGCGGGCGTGGTGCTCGGCGGCGTACTGACAACGCTAAGCTGGCGGGCCATTTTTTTTATCAACCTGCCACCAGGCTTGCTGGCGCTGTGGCGGGTGAAGCGCGATTTTCAACATCTGATCCCGCAAAGTGAAGCGCCACGAACTGGCGTGGGTGCGCTGGTTGGCTGCGCGGCTGCTGGCGCGCTGGTATGGGCGTTAATGCGCTATGGCGAAACGGGCGCGGCAGATTTTTTCGCCAACCGGCTGGCGGCAGCGATGTTGTTGCTGTTTATTTTGCATGAACGCTTTGCCCCGCAACCGCTGTTATCACGCGCCTTGCGCAGCCTGCCTGGCTTGCAAAGTGGCTGGCTGAGCAGCGCCTGTTATATGGCGAGCGTCGGCAGCCAGTTCTATGCCCTGACACTGTTGTGGCAACAGACATTACGACTCGATGCCGTCGCCACCGGGCTGCTGTTCACGCCGCTGGCGCTGCTGATTGTGGCAGGCAACGCGCTCTATACCCGGCTAGCGGCGCATTATGCCAGCGCAAAAGTGCTAATGGCAGGGTTTGCCAGCGCTGCGCTCGGCCTGTGGCTGCTTGCCATGTCGCTGGAAACCCCGCTCTCGCCCGCGTTTATACTCGGCATTGCGCTGAGTGGTATTGGCCACGGGCTGATTTACCCGGCAATGTTTGCCGTGGGGTTAACGGCAGTGCCAGCGCACCAGCAGGGTCGCGCCAGCGCACTGATGATTACCAGCCAGTACATCGCCGGGGCTATGATGCTCGCAGTCATTTCCGTGCTGCTGGGCGCGAAGCCGGATTTAACCGCGTGGTCAACCGTGTTTCATCTGCTGTGTGGCGCAGCAGTGGCAGGAATGATGATCGCACTCTGCGCACGAGAGCACCAATAGCGCGGTTACGACTTATTCCACTTATCGCAAAACGCGTCGATACGTTCATCCTGAAAATCAGCCAGCCGCTCGATGATGGTCTCCAGCGGCCAGTCCCACCAGGCAATTTGCTGCAGCTGATGGCCGATGTGCGGCGCGAAGCGCAAGCGGATCGTTTTTGCCGGGACACCGCCGACGATGGTGTAAGGCGCGACATTTTTACTCACCACCGCACCGGCGGCGATCACCGCGCCATCGCCCACGGTGACGCCAGGCAACACAATGGCCGCGTGGCCTATCCAAACATCATTGCCAATGATGACGCTGTCGCCACGGCGACGCGCAAAAAAGTCGTGATCGCGCGTGGCGCTGGCAGAGTAGTACTCCGGGCAGTAGGTGATGCGATGCTGCGACGGGCGTTCCATCGGATGATTGGGCGCGCCGATACGCACGTTGTTGGCAATCGCCACAAATTTACCGATCTGCGCATCGGCGACGGTGCAGTATTCCCCCAGGTAGGAGAAATCCCCCAGCGTGGCGTACTCCATCAGGCTGTTGGCCAGCACTTCACACTGCTGACCAATTTTGCATTCGCGTATGCGCACGCTGGGGTCTATCCAGGTTTCGGCGAGTTTTACGAGCTTCATCGGTGGTTTCCCTCATGACAGATCGCGCTACTGTATGCCGGTTCTGTGTAGGGAAAATGACGGGGGAGAACCGGGGGCATTTAACGGTGTTGGTGATGTGGTGGTAGTTAAGTGGTGTGAGGAAAGCCGACACAGAATGCCTGTTATAGAATGCCTTTACTGGACATTCCGGACGGAAATACTGGGTTTAGCTCTGTTCAGATATCGTTGAATGTCGTTGGGCCATTTATCCTTCAGAAGCCTGTAACGATGCGGCTGAGAGCCAAAAGACTCAGACCGTTCAAATTAACTGTCTGAGTCTATTTTTTATTTAAACAAGAGGTTAACCATTTTTCTTATATTTATCAGGCAAATACTCAGGCCTTTCAACCATCTTAATCAATTTAACCAGTTCATCCTTGTAAAAAGTCAACTCGTCTTTATCACAACAGCCAGTAATACGAAAAATCTCTTCATCTGAACAATGCCTAAGGATGTGATCGATACATCCTTCATACACCATTAATTCTCCTTCAGAAGCTCTGACATGAAATAACGTAACACTGGCAATGCATTCTTTCTGTAACAAGTCCATCATCTTACCACCTGATGTAATCAGAGAATTTCTGCCTAAACTGCTCTAATTGATCATTTGAGGGATAACTCCATTCTCCCCGATTTACACGGGAATCTGTGTTAGCTTTTGGATTATAGAAAGAAGTAACAACCTCTCCATTTGGCTCAATAATATGGATCTTTCCTCCGTTACCTTTTATAACCCAATGCCCATCATCCTGCACCAGTATATCTGCTTGTCTGGATTTCTGGACATCGTTAATGACGGCTCCTACAGGACGGCCTTCTTTATTTCGGATTGTGACCTGCTCCCCGTTGATTAATACACCGCGATGTTAGTAATGTCTTCATAAGTCACATGAGGACATCCCCATGAAGAAGCGTTTTTCCGACGAACAGATCATCAGTATCCTCCGCGAGGCTGAAGCCGGGGTTTCTGCCCGTGAGCTCTGCCGTAAGCACGCCATTTCCGACGCCACCTTTTACACCTGGCGTAAGAAGTATGGCGGTATGGAGGTGCCCGAGGTGAAGCGCCTGAAGTCGCTTGAGGAAGAGAACGCCAGGCTCAGGAAGCTGCCTGCCGAAGCCATGCTGGATAAGGAGGCGCTTCAGGTGGCTCTGGGGCGAAAGTACTGACGACAGGCCAGAAGCGGGAAGCCGTGGTGTTGATGTGTGATGCGACCGGTCTGTCGCAACGTCGTGCCTGCCGGCTTACAGGTTTGTCCCTGTCGACCTGCCGTTATGAGGCGCAGCGTCCGGCTGCTGACGCGCAACTGTCTCTGCGCATCACAGAGCTTGTACTTGAACGCCACCGATTTGGTTATCGGCGCATCTGGCAGCTATTGCGTCGGGAGGGCCTTCACGTCAACCACAAGCGGGTATACCGTATTTACCACCTTAATGGACTGAGCGTAAAACGCAGACGGCGCCGTAAAGGGCTGGCGACCGGGCGGTTTCCACTTCTGCGCCCGGATGCACCGAACCTGACATGGTCGATGGATTTCGTTATGGACGCACTGGCCAACGGTCGCAGGATCAAATGCCTGACCTGTGTGGATGATTTCACGAAGGAGTGTCTGACGATCAGCGTTGCTTTCGGTATTTCAGGCGTTCAGGTCACGCGTATTCTGGACAGCATCGCGTTGTTTCTGGGGTATCCGACGACAATAAGAACCGATCAGGGCCCGGAATTTACCTGCCGCGCGCTCGATCAATGGGCCTTTGAGCATAGTGTGGAACTACGGCTTATCCAGCCAGGTAAGCCAACACAGAACGGATTTATTGAGAGTTTTAACGGACGTTTTCGCGATGAGTGTCTGAATGAACACTGGTTCAGCGATATTCTTCATGCCCGGAAAACGATTAATGACTGGCGGCAGGATTATAACGAGTGCCGTCCCCATTCATCGCTGGATTACCAGACACCAGCTGAATTCGCAACGGACTGGCGAAACAGGAAATATGAAGAAAAACCAACCGATATTACTAACTGAAGGTTGTATCTAATCCCGGGGGCAGGTCAGCATCACCGTGATTAAGTCGATAGAAGTCGGACGTATTGTAAAAGATGCCTGCCGGGAGGTTGGTAACACTTAGGCCACCTACTGCAACTGGAAATCTAAACGCGATGGAATGGAATCTTCTGATATTAAAAAGATAAAGGATCTTGAAGAGGAGAACCGGGCACTGAAAGACGTTATCGAAAAAAGCGCTAAAACCAGTCTTTAAGCATAAGCTGGTAACGTATCTGATAACAGCATTCGGACTCAGTATTCGTCAGGCCTACCGGAGCCTGAATAAAACCCCGAAGATTATTTTTTGCTTAGTCTATTATTTTTTGCTGCTCTACTTTTTCTATGGTTTCAAGCCTGCGGGCCTATCAGCGTGTGTTAACCAACGCGAGCGGGTTAAGACTCTTATTTTTAATAGCTAAACAGTAACATCAGTAATCGTTACTTCTTTATTAATTCTTCTAATTATAAAATCCTTAGCATCTGGCAAACTATTAATCAGTTTTTCTATTGTACCCTTTGGATATATTTTTTCCTGAATTGTTTTTTCAAAATCAGTTGAATAAAACAAACGTTCGAATCCCCTATCAAATCCCAACCAAAAAACACAACCGTAATCTGATAATTCACTTACATCAAGCCAAAGCACATTTTCCGGGGCTCCGTTTGAAAAATCCAAATCATCCAATGGTATTTCCCCTATATCAATGACACCATCAGCTAATTTATTATTCAAACTATCCTTTAGCGAGGAAATCACAACATATAGATCGGTGACTATTCCCTTCCCAGGAATTAACCGATCATCAATAATAAAATTAAAAAGGCCACTTGGAGAACTCAATTCAATAATATATTCTAATTGAATACCAATTTCCAATGCATTTCCAATAATCATTTTATTTTCCATCCTTCCTGCTTTCTCAAGGCTGCTCTAACGTCATTTGGTAGCTCAAGCTTGTTTTTTATGTTTGCGGTACTACCTGACCAATGGTAACCACCCGTATTATCTGGAGAAAATCTCTGTTTGTAACCATTACTATCTATAGTATGGAGATTATGCGCTATGTGTGAAGCCGACCGCAGCAGCAAAGGCGTCAGGGATGCGGCACTGCTGGCGGTGATCCTTGGCTGCGGCCTGCGCCGATCAGAGGCGGTGGCGCTGAGCTATGAAGATACCCTCCCCGGTGAGCATGCATTAAAAGTGCCTGGCAAAGGTAATAAGGAAAACTGGCCTATGTGCCGGCCGGAGCCTGACAACGATTAATGTTGTAGACCGATCAGATTCGTGGCGAACATCCCGGCCCACTGTTCACAGGCATCCGTCGGCATGACTGTGTCACGAACGACCGTCTCACCGACCTGGCGGTGTAGCATATTCTGCAGATGCGTCAGTAAGAGGCCGATCTCGACAAGTGCGCGCCCCATGATCTCAGAAGAACCTTCGCAACGGCGCTGCTCGATAATGGTGAGGACTTAATTACGGCCAAGGATGCAATGGGTCACGCCAGCGTCACCACCACGCAGAAGTGTGACGGGCGCGGGGAAGATAAACTGCGCAAGGCCAGGGATAAAATTGATTTTGATTGAAAAATTGAATCCTAAGGGCTTGTGGGTATCAAAAATTTTGCGCTGAAATCTGCCATTTGCTTTCCTTGCTGTCACGCCAGGCATGCCATCCAGGCGGCAATCCAGCAAGATCTACAATAGAGGGATCAAGGTCAACGATATTCTTCAAGCTGACCAACATAGCATCATCCTGCGTAACTGGTTCAGGCTGATCCGTATGAAATTGCCAGCCTCCATCATCAAGATCATGTGAAACGTAGGCAATCCAATCACCTTTAAGGATAATTGCCTTGTTCACAATTACGGCTAAATTTGGCGGATCATTAAATTGCCATTTCGCTGCGGTCATTCCCGATACCTCATTTGTTTGATTTTTCTCTATTCTGTTCGCGAGACAGAACCTGCGCGTTACTATAACTGTTCGTACCTAGTGAGACATCCGGATCTCTTATCTGACTTGGCATCCACATTCGGAAGGGATCAAAAGCCCGGAAATCTCAAAAGTGCATGGAACTAAAACAGGTCTATGTACATTACCACCACGCAGAAGTGTGACGGCGCGGGGAAGATAAGCTCCGCAGGGCAAGAGATAAATTTAACTTCCCGGAATAATCCTCGCTTTGGAGTGTGAGAGCCTTTTACAAGGAAGGTATTGTTTTTTAACTAGCTTCTATCCCGTCCGGTGGCGGCGTGTCATTAGCATTTTCCCCACGTCCGAGGAGTACAAGAGCGCCTGCTTCGCCAAGCTTTCTTAGCAGTCTGTGTATTTCTTTTTACTGTTGAGCTGCTTTTTACGTTGAGCTGCTTTTCTCACACTTTCATTATATTGGATGGGGTTGATTTGAGATCTGCAAGGTCCGTTTTGTTGATATGAAACGTGACCTTCTATTTCTGAATGGCGCAGGATTTCGGGGCCGAGTGTTCAAAGCAAACAGTTATCTTAAGGTAAAACTAAGAAACAGTCAGGTCTGAAAATATATAGGCTTGACTCCATGGATAGTTACGCACCATATTTTGAGACGTATCACATAATTGGTATATATTTTTTACTGGATGATATATCGATAGTCTGCTATGCGTCGTTATATATTGATTATTTTGACTATTTTAATAATTGCCGCGCCTGTCTGACGATAAAAATAATTAAACATTTAGCCCGCCAAGGCGATAAGAAATAAGTAATCAAAGCAATTTTTCTAAATTGTATCTGACGCTTCGTTTGAAGTATGTCATGAAAGCAGAATATATAGCCTCATAAATTCGTCCTAACTTTAGATTCTGTAAAAAATTTAGTTTTTCAAAAATGGTGAGGATATGTCATCTATGTCGATAAAAAGCTTGTTAGCCGCAGCATTGCGCCGGAGTCGTTCCCAGCCAGCGAATGGCATTTATGATTGCCGAAATATGCCCAGATCGTTATCGGCGGCAGGCTTAAGTAATAAATCCCGTGGGATCCTGATGACATTTGTTCCGCCTAATGCCGATTATCCAAACGTCAGCCGGGCATGGCAGCAATTATCCTCTCCCGACTTAACCGTAATCACCCTTTCTTCCAGTGGCGCGTTGAGTAGCAGCGGCCGCGAAACGACTTATTGTGACGGCGCGGGGCAACAGGGCAGCTGGCTGTTCTTGCCCGACTCACTGGTTGCACAGCACGAAGTACATATCGTTGATTTACATGTGAAAGATATGCATACCGCTCCGGATCGAATCAAAGCGATTCAGCTAGAGCTCGAAAGGCTGCAGGTGCGTATGCCGCTCTCCTCAGAGAAAACTTTCGCTATGGTTTACTGTGACGGGCTTTCTGCATCAGAAGGCTTTTTGATGCAGGCCTGGTATAACTGCGGTCGTTTCCCCTGCCTTGCTATTGGCGGTTCGGCAGGAGGAAAACTCGCTTTCGATGGTACATGGATAAGCGTGGGCGGTGAGGTGATGCAGGGAAAAGCAGTGATTGTCTTTTGCACCATGTCGAGAGGGAAATCATTCGCTCCTTTCAAAAGCCAGAATTTTAAACCGTGCAATAAAAGCTGGCTGATTGCTCAGGCGGATCCGGTCGCCCGTACCGTCACATCCGTATTTAACGAACAGGGTCAGCAGGTTCATTTTACGAGCGCGCTGGCGGAACATTTACGCTGTAATGAGCAACAATTAACCGAAAAACTTAAAGGGCTCACCTTCGGGGTGAAAGTAGGAGATGAATACTTCATTCGCTCTGTCGCGACCATTGACAGTAACGGTGTGCACTTTTTTTGCGACCTTGAATTTGGTGATCGCCTGCATTTGCTCGAAGAAACTGATTTTAAACAGGCGACACAACAGGACTGGAATCATTTCATTACGGGGCTTGGTAAACCTGCGGCCGTCCTGATGAACGACTGTATTCTGCGTCGTCTGGGCAGTGAGTCCCATCTGCATAACGCTCACTTTTTTAAAGGCTTGCCTGCTGCAGGATTTTCCAGCTTTGGGGAAATTCTTGGGGTGCCAATTAACCAGACGTTATCCGCATTGGTTTTTTTCAACCATGATGTGAAAGCAATGACGAATTTCCCGGTGGAATATGCCAGTTATGCGGGGCATTATGCCCAGCGCGCGCTTCGTCGCTGGGAAGCGTTGAATGATTTCCAGAGTGGGGTAATTTCTCGCGTGGTTGCTTATCAACAGAAACTGGGGCCACTAATGACGGCATTACCGATGCTCGAAGCGGCGACCCAGACGCAGAATGAAACCCTGGGGATGGCAGAAAACAGTATTCGCTCTATCAGCGATATCGCTATCCAAAGCCAGCAGGCACAGAACCGTTTAGTTGAAGGGCTGGACGATCTGGAGAAAATATCTGCAGGTATTAATGAAATTACCAGTGGTATCAGTAACATTGCATTCCAGACTAACTTGCTGGCGCTCAATGCCGCTGTAGAAGCAGCGCGGGCTGGCGATGCCGGGCGTGGTTTTGCCGTTGTTGCAAGCGAGGTGCGGCGGTTGGCACGTTCCTCAAAAGAACAGGCGGATGCCACCGCCGCAAACATTAATCAGGCGGTCACCACGATTTCTCGCATCCGCAACGTGGCGAACAATACCGTGGAAACGGCCAGCAACATGGCACAGCACTCTATTTCCGCAGCTGATACGATTGCGACCATGAGCAGTAAAACCAATGATGAGCGGGAAAGTATCGCTACACATCTAAGCAGCCTGCATGCCCTGACCGCAGGTATGGATGCCATGCAAGAAGCAGTTGCGCAACTGACAGTGTTGCAGAAGCTCTCCACCCGACACGACCATCATTGAAGGTCAAGCTCTGCTGATAAATCAGCAGAGCTTCTCTAATTGATTCATACAGTTACCGCAAAGTTTAACGTCTGGAAAGTGTCACGCGATGCGCCCAGGCTGATCATAATTTTCTCGCTGGGCATGTACCTGGTGGCCTACGGCAGGGTAACCAGGGACTCGCGGAGCACCTGTCCGGTTTGCTGAATATGCTGGCAGACAAAGGCCACGTCAGGAACTAACTTCCTATATGGCAAAAATAATCGACTCTTCTGCGAATCGTTATTTTTATACTGGCAACATCTTCGTTCAGGAGATATTCATTATGGTATATGAGCCTCAGAATTTTATCATTCACTTAAAGGTTCAAGACTAAGAAGATGTTTTTTCGCTTTCTCGAGCAAGAGCAATAATTCATCATATTTAAACTCAAAAATGCTATTACTATTAGGGTAAATGATCATATTTAAAGATTTTTTATCTTCAGCTAATGAAATTTCTCCCCACTGAACTCGATTGAATAATAATTCAGCATAAAGATCATCTCTGTCCAATGAACTACCTACGCTATACTCTAACATATCTAGTCCTCTCGCTTACGCATAGTGATCTCCTTCGTTGGCAGATTGAGTATGCTGGATATTTATAACACCACTGCTTATGGAGAGCGCCCGGACGGCGATCGCATATTTCTGTACCAGAACCAGCCAAACAATCAAACCGGTAACAGGTATTATATGCGTTACCCCGGACGGACCTGGCGTATCAGTACCGTGCTTTGTCATTGCTGAGAGCAGCTGCTGGGGCCAGGTGCCTCGACCGCCAGCTCTATGTAATGGAAATTCAAAAATTGAAGGCCCGAATCGTCCGGACAAAACTATGTAAATTTGACATCACGTTCAGATAATGTAAAAGATCGACCATCAGAGATCACAAACCGATCATTTTCGATATGGGCGAGCAATAGGCCATGTCTATGAGCATCAATTTCGATATCTTTACACCAGCCTTCTATATCGCCATGATAACCTATCGCGTAGAAAGTGAGACCGTCAGGTATAGTGATAGAACAGCCCCGTCCATTTCTGCCCCCGCTCTGAGCATTCCTTGGATAAACAGAGGCAGTGAGATTATCAAACTTTTCCTTAGGTGTGTTGTTCCCAACATCAGAGAAATATACAATTTCTACACCATCAATTTTTACTGTACCGGGAATAACACGCGTAAAACTTCATTCAATCTTGCCCACCAGAATTTTTTCAAGCTCATCTAAAATTTTATTCATGTTTTCGCTCTTTATCTGTTGTTAGTGTTACGACAGATTTAAATTTTTCCTCGCAACTTCGTTGATATTTACGTGTAGTACTTACGAGCTAAGGACAATTTATTTGACATATATCTTCACCTTAAACCTGCATAATCAATTTTATCTGCATTAGTGAAATGCATAGCTTACGCTTTATCACTGGCTTAAATCCTATTTTCAATTGCATATTATAACATAGCTCCTCATTAATTGATTTCTGAAAAACTCTGTTAATAAACACAAATAATCGATACACTTCTGACTCACGATTAATATCGTCTTTAATATTACACCAGTAAAACATGTTCATTCGGACCAAACCGAATTTATTTTTATAAATTTATTTACTGTAATAAAAATTACTACAGCCTTATTCTGAAACGCTGTATTATTTATTTACTGACAGTTTAGACTATCCGGTTTTCAGAAAGTAGATGGACAGAGTTACCACACGTAACATATGCGACCTAAAATGGGAATGCAAGTTCGATGCAGTATTGCATCAGAAAAAAATATTGCATAATATTATCTTCGCATCACTTATTTATTGGGACTTGTTTCAAGTCACATGATTAGTACGCTACTGTTTACTACCACATGGGGCTTTATACGCACTTCTATTCTGGTAAGAAATTCTCTATGGCTGTTTTCTGCATATAAATACTCTCCCGACTTGTCATTTCTTATCGAAAATGAGCTCACGCCTTCAATATAACTGTGGGCGTTTTCGTGCTGACCACTTATAATATTATATTGAATCCAACCGGCAGCAATGTTGTATGAAAATTGGATACAACAGCCATAATCGTCGCTATATTCATATAAAAAACTCACGGCATCTTTATCCAAACAAACAGGGGAGTTTTCAAAAAAAGCCATAAGCTCTAATTCATCAGGACTACTTTCAATAAACATTATTTCTTAACTCCATTTTTGGAATTATAGTGATAAATTTTTGGGCTCATTCACAATCATAAATATTCTCTGGAATACTTGCTTTATCAGAAGGGAAAATAAAAAGGTCTCTGTGTAGGAAAACCATTCATTTTTCTCTATGTTCACCTAAAGAAAACCTGGTGGGATCGTTTTGACATATTGCTTATGGAGATATTTTTAAAAAAAATCCTTTCAAGACGGGGGCAGTGGCTTAACCGCGATCAGCAACCGATTTTATCGATTTAACTTTAAACTCTCAGGAAAAACGTTTACTGCTCACAGACACCTCTCTTTAAGCCATCTGAAATGACACTGAGGTGTCTGTTTAACCCATGGTGACCCATTATTGTTGATAGCTCACATCCTGCCGAATAAGAGATTCTATTTCTGCCTCCCACACTTGTTTCTGAGAGGGCAGGGGTCCGCTGGGTTCTTTTCGGCTGTCAATACAGGCTGAATCTCTTTTACCGCCAGATTAAATTCTTCTTTACTCAACTCCTCAAAACATATCTAATCCATAGGTAGATACATCATTAATTTTTCATGTATTGTGGGATAGCGTTCCTGCAATGCCTCATCAAATAACGACTCCACGGCATTCTGTTCTGTTAAGCCCTACTGAAAGCTCTCAGTCACCATAGTTGTTATTACATGGTTGGCTTCCAATAACAAAAAAACAGCCCATAATTACCTCACGATAATAATCTTATCTTGCTGATCTTTAGCCATTTTTTTACAAAACCCATAAAATCTTCTAATTTGATGATGAAAGAAAAATAAAATATATAACAACAATTACTGTTTTCCTAAAACAAAAGTAATTCAATATCGCCAAGAAAATCTTGTCTCTCATCGTCACCTAATATTGACACCAATACATCAAGATTTATTTCAGATAAAATTCGATCAATCGCCTTTTTATGTAAAATATAAGAATGCTCGGAACAACGCCCTCCCCAAAAAATCAGAGCAACAACCTCAAGCATAAGTTTTTCAATAGGTAAGTCGTATGCATTTTCAAACTGCTCATATGCATACCCTATTTCATGCTCCCCCTCGGCCCATCCTGGCCCTCCTTTCTTAATATCTTTCACTTTATGGCGACAATAGCTGTAGCAACTATCTAAAAACGAAAATTTGATTTCTTGGTATGTAACACGTTCGTAATTCATTTTTTCTCCTGGTTTATGTATAATGCCGTTACTGCATATTTTTTATTTTATTCTTTTCTATAATGTATATTTTCACAACTGGATAAAACCCAATTTTTTTCGATAACCATATCCAATTTAGTCAATTATGTGTAATTCGTCCATCCAGAGATACAGCTTTTCTTATTGAATAAACTATGTCATCGACGCAGAGTTCATCGATAGGCACATCCAAAATATTTGAGAACCAAAGATCTTGAGGAGCCCAAAGTGAAGATTCATAGCCTTAAGAAGAATATGAAATGTTATTATATTCTCTCCGGTGTTCCAAATCGTATATCAAGTCCAATATAGTGAGCCATCGTCGAGCCCCCATATAGCCCCCCCGACATGTTTCGTTAAAGAATAAGAATCCATTTTCCATTTCTGGTTCCGATTGCGGAAAATTCCTCTTAAAAAATTCAACCTATTGTTGAATATTACCTTTGAGAAATTCTCCCCGTTTAGCCAGTTTGATTTGCTTTTCCTCTAAAAGGCGTACAAGCACACTAAAAAATCTCCATTCGACAATTATAATCGGCAGAGAATATTTCTGTAGTCCACCAAAATGCCTGAAGAGTCCGTCCTCTTAGTGCTTCATTAAGATCTGCATAATCATCGGTATTTAGCATAGTTTTCACTTAAATTTGATTTTACTACCCGTCTTAGCTTGGATCTGTTTCACCGCCTGATTGAACCCTTCTTTACTCAACGCCTCAAAACATACCTGATCCATAGGTAGAGACATCATTACTTTTTCTTGTATTGTAGGATAGCGTTTTTGCAATGCCTCATCAAATAACGACTCCATGGCATTTGATGCTGTTCTGTTAAGCCCTACTGAAAGGCTTCTGTCACCAGTGTAATTATTATATGGTTTGCTTCCGATAACAAAAAATGAGCCCATAAGTACCACATGATAATAATTTTATCTTACTAATTTTTAGATAGCACCTTTACCAAATCCATGAAAATTTTCTGGTTTGATAATGAAAGAGCATTAAAATATATAACTACAATTACTGCTTTACTAAAACCAAAACTAATTCAATATCGACAAAAAACATTGTCTCTCATCATTGGGATGTTATCCGTCAATGATCGAACTTAAAATCGACATTTATTCTGAATGTTTCTACATTCACCTTTACTTCGAAAGTATGCCAGAATAGCTTATTCGGTAATTTGAAGTCCTTGACAAAATAAATATCATAGCTCAACAAGGCATTAAAGAAAATAATCGCTTGCTTGCAAACCAGTAGAAAATAGATCTCTATGATCTGTATTTTTATTTACACATTTAAATTCGCATTTGCAATATTAGTTTTCAGAGGATAAATTTGCACGTGTTCTTATTTTACATATACTGACAGGGACGGCGTTAATAACACCGAACCAATACCATTATATATTTTCTGATCAGAACGCATTTTTAACTCCAGGTACACTCTTGAAACTTTCCGCTATCGGTCTACCACCAGCAATTTTATTTTAAACATAAAACTTATCTGAGGCATGGTCGATCGAACCAGATCTGATTCTGCCACCCCATAGAGTAGTACGTGCACTTGACAGGATTGCAGCTAACCGGGGATACCCCGTCATGCTTATGGATAACGGCCCGGAGTTCATCCCACTGACGCTAGCTGAAGAGGCAGAGATGCATACGGTAAAGCTTTAATTTATCACGCCGGGAAAACTCACCAGGATAATAGTAAAAACATCCATAGTAATGAGAGGTTCTATTAAAGATTAGCGGTTTCTTATCTTTCCTTTCGGATCAAAGAATCATACTCACCAAAATCAGGGAATGTATCATAATTCCCTGCCACATCGACCGTTGTTAGACTCTCTTTTAGTTTATAGGGATGAAACTGTTCTTCTCTTACTACAGTGCTACCGTCTTCGTTAAAAATATATGTAGTACCATGCGACACATTCAATATACCCACACCTTCTCCATCACGCTCAGCAAACTCTCGATAAATAGCCATTGATAAAAACAAACGATCGTCGCCAAGTATTTTAAAATTATATAGCAAATACTCTTGTAACTTTTCATTTAGAAAACTTACCCCAACCCAACCTTTGTCTTTAATTACTTCAATAAAACATGATGGTGTAGAATCTGAACCAATGAGTGCTGTATAAGACTCACCAGCAATATGCTTTTTATATGCTTTCTTTTCTAACCATATATCTATTGGTTTATTTTTTGCCCTAAACCATGATTTGCAATAAAACACATCTTGCTTCATTGATAAAATTTCCCATTTTTATCACGTATTATCACTCAAGCCTTTTCTGTGGCATTCAAAACCGCTTGTTGAATGGGTTTTACCTGAGGAGGAACGTCTAAAATATTATCCCCACGCAGCGTATCACCAGCCAATGAGCCATTTGATGGAACTTTAGCAATGGTCGTGCCTATAGGATACTTATTCACGGCTTCCCGCTTCTGGTACTTCTGTGCCGTCAAACTTCTTGCTCCGGATGTAGAAAGTGGCGTCTGAATTGGCATGATTGCAGCAGGGTCCCCGGTCAGAAACCCCAGCGTCTACCTCTCAGGGAATGGTGATGATCCATTCGTCGGAAAAACACTTCTTCATGATGATGTCCTCATGTGACTAATGAAGACATTACTACTATCGGCAATGTATTAATCAACGAAAAGCAGGTCACTGGCAGGTTCAGCCCTGCCAGTTCAATACGGCTTACGCTGACGTTGTTCAGTACGTCTCTGCTGCTTCGTATTCTTCAATTGACCTGTTCGCTGCAATGGGTCGCATCGCCAGCGCCTTTTTCGCCACGCTACCGCCAGTACTCTGACACCAAGAGTATACATGATCAGGTTGGGCTCGCCCCGCTGACACAACCAGCATTCAGTACACTACTGATATTTCTGCAAAAATTCGCGATAATATTGCAACTGAGCTGAATAGCCGCGCGGTAAGTCTGCCCTCCGGTGGTCTCGATTTTATGGCCGTTATATTTACAACTAATAGACTGACTCTATTAACCAACTTTATTTAAACTACCACGCGTTAGGAATAATGGTTTATCCCGAACCTGCATCGATATCACTGCAAGTTCTGGCGTAGCAGTTGTTCCTGCTGCTGACGGACAGCATCACGATCCGCCGGTGATAATGGCGCAGCCTGCAATGCCGCCGTCACAAAAAATAACACCACCACTGAATAGCGCACGTTAGCCCGTCCCTGACCAGAATAAATGTCACCCTCACCAGTAAATTTTAGTTAGGTTAGTTTTAATCATCATTTTTAAGTATTTTCTTATGGGCTTAATGAAAAAACAATATTCAGGACGTAAATAGAGAAAAGCTATTAAAATTTAGCTTTAGTGCCGGATATATTCCAGCTTCATTATTTAGAGTAACCTAACCGATTGGAGAAACATAAAATGGTCAGGGTTAACAATAATCCAATAGCCCACATCGCTATTTGATAATTCTTTGTCACGACCTTTCGTTATACATAAATCCAAAAGCGTAAAATCCACTAACACTTCATGCAGGATGATTTAATGATTTCAAAGATAAGATTAAACACACGATATGGGGAATGCATTCTGAAATGGCTAACCAGCCATGACAGAATAAAATGATTAACCGCTGTGAAAAGTACTATAGTTAAAATCTAAATATATTATGTATCATTTCGTAATTCTAAACAGGGTATTATGAATTGAGCATTGACCACAATAAATAAGATCCCCTAATCATCTCCTTTGAAAACCCGCCTTAACAGGTTTGCCGCCAGCCAGCATGATTTTCTCAAGCGGTGCCTAATGCGCTTCACTTCCCCCGGAAAATCCAGCTAATTTACCCTCGCCAAATGATGATTGATTAACACGCCGGGGAACGTTCGCGCAGGCTTAGAAGAAGATTCAACTGTTCAACGACATCGGTTTGTCGCCGCCAGGTGGTAAGCCAAACAGCTTACGCACCGCGTTAAGAAAGGCGCCGTAAGGGCGCCCCAGAAAAAGCATCATCAATGCTGCGCCTAAAGTCCCTTTTATCAGCCCGCTTCCCGAGGCTCCGCTCACCGCAATGGCTTCATAAAACCGGATATCCTTGCTGAAAGGTTGCCACTATGACCTTGAGCCCGATACACATTTTAACCTGCAGGCCAAGCTGAGTGGCACCGGTATTACGGAGCGCCCAGATTTTCACATTTCAAAATCGGGCGTTATTTGCTTTCGCGTGGGGAAAAGTAGTGCGGGTTTCAGTGAACATCACTCGGTATATATGATTTTTTATGATCGCGACGAAGAAAAACTTATGTTTCCAGAAGATAAAACCTTATGACATGCAGAACCGTTTATCGAATTACATCAGACGCAAGTATTTAAATCTTAATCTTCTTCAGCATTGCGTAGCTATTTACCACCATTACCGTTACAGTGCTAAAAAGCGCAACATATAGGCTCCTGCATAATGCGGTTTACGCCACAATCCTCTGCTATTTTGATAATGAATCAGGAACGAAGAAGTTGATTAAAATCTTCATAGGCTAAATCTCCTTTCGTACACAGCATATCACGTGCCAGTGATCGTCGTTTTTGTAGCAATGCATCCAGTGTTTCTTCAAACGTCGGCATGTTTGCATCTTTTATCGTTGGATAATAAACATATACATCTTTTGTCTGACCAATACGATATGCCCGATCTGTCGCCTGGTCTTCTTTCGCCGGATTCCAGCAACGGGTGAAATGAATGACATGGTTTGCCTTCTGCACATTAACGCCAAAACCAACCGCAATTGTGGACAGAATAATAATCCCAAAGCCTGGCTGTTGCTGAAAGGCATCAATGAGTTTTTGTCTACTATTGACACTCGAACTCGTTGTGCTGGTATCGCCATTGATAACATACGGTTTGAAACCAAACCGCTGATGAATAGCGTACTGTAACTCACGCTGAATATCTCTTAACTCGCTAAAAATAATAACCTTGTCGTCGCTTTTAGCTTTAATTTCATCCAGCCTTTTCATCATCCATGCAAGCTTAGGTGAATGTTCTCTCAAGCGATTATCCGGTTTTACACTGTAAGGATGTGCGCAAATCAATTTTAGCCGATGCAGTAAGCCAAGCATTCCAGCCCCCGATTGTTCCAATTCATCCTGCATTTTTTGCCTGTTTTGATATGAAGCAATCGATGAAATATACAAGTCACGCTGTAGAGGAATCATAGTGAGTTGTTTGCAGGACAATTCTTCAATTTTTTTAGGCAAATCCTTCGCCACCTCTTCCTTCGTCCTGCGCAATGTTTGCGTCTCAATAATGCGTCGCAACGACTCCAGCGCAGCTCGGTTTCGTTCCGGAATACCCTCAATAGGTTTTAAATATTTTTCGCCAAAATCATTGAGCGCACCGAGAAGACCCGGCTGGGCAAAATCGAACAAACTCCAGAGATCAACCAATGTGTTCTCAACAGGTGTTCCTGTGCAGGCAACTTTAAATTGTGCCTGAATGGCATTCGCCGCATGGGTAATTAGCGCAGCTGGATTCTTTATCTTTTGCGCTTCATCACAAACCATAATTGACCATTTTTGGCGTGCGAGAGAGAACTCTTGATCACGTAAGGTTTCGTAGGTTGTTAATACGATTTTTGCCCTCCCCACCCAGCCTGGGCGCAACAGGTTTTTAATACCTTGTGCCCTCAGTTCTGTGGGGATTTCATCCTTATGGAACTTAACCGCTTTTACGGCATTGCCATAAAGTTTAAGCACTTCAAGATTGGCGGTATGAAAGAAATTATCCAGCTCGCGTTCCCAGTTATCCAGCAGCGATACGGGCGCAACAATCATCGTGGGTAAACCATCTGGATTTTTTTCTATATACCATACAATAAAGGCCAGGATTTGCAGCGTCTTACCTAACCCCATATCATCAGCCAATAAACAGCCTGAGGTCTCTTCCGGTGATTTAAGAAATAACTGCTGCAACCATGCTAAGCCCTGCCGTTGATGCTCACGCAGATGGATATGTTCTTTAAGCAACACAGGCAGCACGGGTTCTGCCTCTTTCGCATTCAACAATGCCTCGCGACGTTGCCTGATATAAGCCGCATGCTCAATATTTTGTTCAATTTGCAGCACGGCTCTTTTTTCTGGTTCGCCGAGTTCTTTATCAGAGCCACTCTCCAGCGTTTCAATTTTCTTCTGCCAGCTTTTTAATAATAATTTTGCATCATCAATCGGCAGCGATTGTTCATTCCAGGGCATTGATACTGTTGTTTCTTGGTGAAACTCTGCAGATTCAATTCGTTCTTTAAGATCGAATAATTGCTCCTGGCTCTGCTGCTCCCAGCCATCAAAAAAATCACTCGCCAACAAAGCTTCACTTAAGGTCTCAGGCAGCCAGTCTTCACTCTCCCCTTTCATTAAAAAGGGAGAGGAAATTTTTTCAAACTCACCAATACCAATAACGCGATCACCATATTTATTCAGATCTAAAACATCATCAAATTCGACACCGGCGATCTCCTGTTGCCAGCGAAACAAGAGCGCCTGGTACTGTTCTAATTGCTCTAATGTTAATTGGCTGAGTTCCAGTTCATAACCCTGCCATATACCCGCAGGTAAACCTGATGCCAGTTTTACAGCCAGTTCCTGAATAAATTCGTCAAACTAATGTGCTTTTGTCAGAGAAAAAGTAATCGCGGGTTGCGGCCGTGCGGCAATAGGCGCTAAAACAAGGGAAACGGATGCGATCCTTTTTGTTTCATCATCAAGCACTGGCGTGACAGAGAAACGATGGAAAAATATATGCGCATCCTGCAACGCTTCTTCATGCTGTTCAGGTGGTACAACTCGGGCGGCATCCTCACCAATGAAGGTGTAGGGGTTGCGGATAAATGAGATTGCATCATCACCCGCCACGCGCCGTCCCGTAATGGAATGAACAGAAGAGAGTACTTCTTTAACTTCAGGAGAAATAATTACGTGGCTGAGTGAGCCATCCTCTCCCAACACACGATACTGATCCTGAACCAACTTATTGTTATCGAAACTGTTTAACCATTGCGCCGGCTGGTCATCGAAAGCAGGTTCTATTTCGATGACTGGCGTGTTGTGAATGGTCGCTTTACGCAGTTTAAGCCTCAATGATTCAGGCTTAACCACAATCGTCTTTGTCAGATAGTGGTCTAATTCGGCCTGTGCCTTTTTAGCTAAGCGTCGTATTTTTGCCCAGCCAAGCTGGTTGGTATTTTCTCCCGCGCTGCGCCGCTGTTCATCGCGGAAGTGCTGTAAAGCAGACAGGAGCTGCCAATTCTCTTTGGTTTGTAAAAATTGCCCTTCAGGGGTGCGAAATATCGCTCCCGTTCTTTCAATCTGGACGACCCGGTCATTAGCATTTTCCTTCCAGTCACGAATATAAACACTAAATTCGGCGTCACTTAGGCTTCCGCTACCCGCAAGACAAATCTTCAGCGGCTTGACCTCCGGAATGCCTAATAATGGCAGGCTGGTTTGATGCTCCTCATCTGTTGCCAGACGATACAGTTCATCCCAACTGAGCAGCCAACGATCGGGTAACTCAACGACATACTCTTCTTCCGCAAGCTGCTCCATATAAGCAACCAAAGGCCATAGCGCATCCTCATCAGCAAGGTTAAATAAAAACGATAATCCTGACTCTTCAACCTGATAACGGTGACGAACCAGTTTCTCTGAGGATGAATCATTACCCTTGAATTTACTGAGCAGGCGTTTGAGCATTATTTACTCCAGAAGGTCAGTGGATCGCCATTTTTTTGTTTAAAACCTAAGCGGATAAGCTTTTCAACGTCTCCTGCATTAGGTGAGGAAAGCCGAACATGCAGCGCTCCGCCGATATTACGCTTGTCACTGACCGTAGCATTGAGTTGTTTAAGTAAGTTAAGTATTTCCTGATCACGAATGTCTTTCGTTACGTCCGCCGCGTGGAACAGCTTTTCGCCTACGCCGATACAATTGAAAAGCAGGTCAACGCTGCGCTTGCCCGCGTGAACAACCTCACTCAGTCGATCCTCGCGAACGCATTTCGCGGTGAGCTTACTGCTCAGTGGCGGGCAGAAAACCCGGATCTGATCTCCGGGGAAAATAGCGCGGCTGCATTGCTGGAAAAAATTAAAGCCGAGCGCGCGGCAAGCACAGGAAAAAAGTCGTCACGTAAAAAAGCATAATTCTCTTTATTATTTTGCGCACGGTTAACGCCGTGCGTTTTTATTTTTCGGGCATTTTAAAACGCGTTTGAAATATTTCACGCGCGTTTTATTGATTATTCCGGATGGTGCCGATTATTGTCTGTTTTTTGCTGGACTTTTATTTTTGTCATGGTTGTTTTTACAGCTGTTTTTTAGCGCGGTGGGGATGTGGGGCAACACACCCGCACCGCTGATCACAATCACTATTTACGAGGAATAGTAATTATGACTGGCGTGGATTGTATTGCAGTTTGTGAGCCGGAAGAAGTCCCGGCGGTAAGTTATCGTCAATTGACCGTGAGTTATGCGAGTCGCTACAAGGATTTTGTTTATACCCCGGCGATTATGATGAAAGGTTTGTGGCTGGAGGCGGCGGGTTTTACCACCGGCACCAAAGTGGATATGCTGGTCATGGAGGGCACCATTTTGCTGACCACCAGGCGACCACCGGAAAAACCACTGCTGAGAACCTCGCTGGAGTTGGGCGCGTTGTTAGCCGCAGGTAAACGTATCACCGCCTGAAAGCAACGCTCCCTGTTTACGCCGGGAGCGGTTTATTTCAAAAATTAACTATGCCGGGCGGAAGATTTTTTTCAGCGGTACCAGCAGCTTCGTGTCGATATCCACTTTCTCGTAGTTTTCAATCAGCGCCCGCACCAGATCGTCCAGCGTCCAGAGCATCAGCGGTATCGTTGAGCGGTCCGCTTCGTAGCGCGCCTCTTTGGTAAACCCGCCGGTGCTGACATACAGCCCGCGATCGTCTTTATGCCGCCCGCCAATAAAGCTGCGGATCTGCTGGCTGCCCATCTGCTCGCGACGGTGTTTAACTTCGACAATAATGCGTGGATTTTCAAAACCAAAACCATCGGGCGAGGCAATAATATCTTTCCCGCGATCGGCTCCGGCCGGAGAGACCTGTGTTTTATATTTCATGCCGCGTAAAACACCCGCCACCAGATCCTGCATGTCGTCCCAGTCCAGGGAATTAATCCGGTCTTTAATCGCTTCAAAAGCCAGGCTTTCCATATCCCGTAAAGGATCGGATAACACCTCTTCGTCTTCAGCCAGCAGCGGTTGCTGCGCCAGCACTTCAGCGGCAGGCTTTTTGTCTTCGAGCAATTCCTTAGCGGCACTATCCGGCAGCAAAAACACCGTTAAGGTTGAACCCAGCGTATTTTTGGTGGTGGTGGATAACCGGTCACGCTCGATTTCTTGCGCGTTCCATTTCACCTGGCGGGCAATGCCCATCCCCTCTTCCTGCCATTCCGGATGATACTGGAAATCAGAGGTAATTTTGCCCAGCAAATAAGTACGGTTAGCGGGAGAATAGGTAATGACCCAATCACCTTTCTTAATTTCATTCACAAAGCGCCAGATCTGCGAAGCCCCGGAGCGCACCGTACCCGGTTTACTTAACGGATCGACCTCCTGATATAGCGCCGTTAATTGCGCGCGAGAGAGGCCCGGTTTAACTAACGGTGCAAGCTGAGACCAGCCGATACCAACGATTTGTTTATCGCGAAAGTCATCATAGAGCTTTCCCGCATCCCCGCGGATCATCCACATTTTGTTATCCATAACTGTCCCCTAATTAATATAAGAAATCACGCCGGATCATAAGCCTGCTTTTCTGGACGGTCAAAAGCCTGATGACAGATACACCACTTTTTTTACCGCTCTCTTCTCACATATCAGTTCCACCTTTTGCATCCTACCTGCGCAAGTATCATAAGAAGATAGGGTTAGAAAGAGATTACTTTTCTCAGCGTACTATTTTGATGTGCAACGAGATTATATAGCAGAAATAAGCATGTATGTTCTAAGTCACGGTAATAACAGCAATATAAAAATAGACTCCAGCCCTACGAAAGGGGCTAAAATCACGACAAACAAATACATTGAGAATCAAAGTCGAATATTCATCAGGCACCTATGAAGACTTTTATTCTTTGAACCATTTGGGCATCTCTGACTGACTCACAGCAACACGTATAAATGCATCTTGATTGTTATCATCTTTAATACACTTTATTTCATCAAATCCCCATTTCCCATCATGATTAGAATAATAAACTGTATATTTATCTGTATTAAAACCGAAATAACGTTCTGCTGAATCACTGATCTTTAACGAGCCACATGTTGCAAACGTGTGCCATTCACTCTTTGTTGCCCAGTCTAATGTAAGTACTATAATATTATTGACCCAGTGTAACGCAGCAGCTGATAAAAATGAGGCTAAAAATAAAAAGCCCATGCCGGCCAGAAATTTGTGGCCCTTAAATTTATTCGATGCATACAGGAAAAATGCATATGATATAGGCTGAAGAAATACAAAAAACCAGATTGCAAAAAATGCTGATTTCCAGCCCAGCTCAAGCAAGGGTGAATCACCGAGGTCCATATTACTAAAATCCAAAAAATAACTGGATGCATAGGCGTTCGTAATAATATATAGCAAAGAAATTCCACCCAAAAAGACTGGTTTAATTTTTTGTAAAATCACATCACTGTCATGCCAAAGCTCATAAAAAACAAATACAGCGCTAACACTCACAGAAATAATAAACAATAAAAAAGAACATCTGGCAGCCCATAAATATCCCAGATTTAATAAAAGAAGAAACAAAACGAGAAAAATACACGAAAAAAGTGACGCACCGCCAGATACTCTCTTGATTGTTTTTTCATTGCTTTGATAAATAAAATACCGAAGTATTGCATAAACTTTCTCTTTATTAAGAAAGGCCGAGACAACAGTTATAAACAGCAAGGTGAAAATTAATATTCTTTTAAAAGGTAGAGTCTTTCCCGGAAGGAAAGCATTACTTATTAAAAACACTGACAATATAATATAAAAGTAGTTTTTCTTTATTTTCTCGAAACTCATAATATTCAATCCGTCTATCGATGTTGTTTTAAACAACGTGCCTGCATCAATGGTGATGCTATTCATTTTTTATATCACGATTCGCATCCAGGTAAGCGGCCCAGCACTGCGACATCCATCTTCTCTCGTCTAAATGCCCCGCCTTATGGATGTACGCCGCCCGCACAGAGTTGCGTTCTTGGTGGCTCATTTGCTTCTCCACTGCATCCCTCGCCCCCAATCCCGATTCAATTAAACTACTACACGCCATCGTCCTGAAACTATGGCAACAAACTTCCGTTTTCGTGTCATAGCCCGTCATCCACAGAGCCTTGTTCACCATGTTTTCACTCACAGATTTAGGTTTACGCGGATCGTGATCGCCTACAGCGTAACGCATGATAGCTGTGGCACGCTGCTGGAGGCGGGCTGCAACCTCAAGACGTCCAGACATCTCCACGGCCTTAATTGATGCTAATAAATCGCGAGTTTTTAACTCAGTGATATTACGTTCACCAAGCGCTACGAAGAGATTATCTTCCAGACTTTTAAGCACACGATGGGCGTGATCTTCAGACCACTTTTTATTGGTGCCATGCCACTCGATCGCCACCTCTTTGAAGGTAAGTGCTTTACTCTGTTCAACCTTATCATTTTTCTTTTTGCCTCCCGGATCGACGCCATTCGCTAGCAGCTTACGAGGTTCATCACGACGTGCTCTGGCATCCGCCAGTGTGATTTCAGGATAAACCCCAAGTACCAGCATCTTTTGCTTGCCGTCAAAACGGTACTGCAAACGCCAGTACTTAGAACCATTAGGATGGACAAGAAGGTGCATGCCGCTGCCATCGGTCAGCTTATATTGCTTATCCATTGGCTTGGCTGTTCTGACTTTGATATCTGTTAGAGCCATGCTTATCCCCTCCCTGTTGGTACAAGCATTATCGAACCGGAAATACCATCATCTGTACCAACATGTGTTGGTAGATGTACGTTGATGTCGGTTGACCTTGAGAGAGTTAATATAGCGGGAAAGGTTGATAAGTACTGGATTTTAGACATAAAAAAAGACCTCTTTTGAGGTCCTTTCGCATGCTTTTGGTGCGAAGGCCGGACTCAAATATCGAATTAACATTCTAATTTATAAAGATTTTTAATTTTTATCATTAACATATGCCCCCTTTTGTGCCCCCAGACGTTTTGATGCCATAGCATTGATAATAGGTAGGAGCTTATACCTTTTAAGGGTGGTACTTCCTGCCGGTGAGGTTCCGCTGTCAGGATCCTTACCGGAACAAAAATTAACATTCCATTAATCTCAGAGCCGCCCTTACATAACCCTCTTCAGGTTTTAATCGTGACATGTGGCGTACGCAGACAACCGGGATACTTGTGCACAGCATCATCATATGCAAAAAAGTTTTTTTGCACCTAACTGTTCACACTATTCACCTCGATAATTTTCCATTTAATATCATAAAGATAGAAGGTGATGAGTTGGTGAAGAGTGAACACTCAACTCTTCACCCCTGCGCGGACTTACGTATTGAGGCAAAGGAATGCCACATAAGGATGTGGAGTGAGGGGGGGTAAAAAGTTTTTTTTGGTTTTATTGTTCACACTGTTCACCCTCCTCTTTTTCCCTTTACTTTCAGTTGCTTGAGTGGTGAACAGAAGGTGAAGGGTGAACAGTGCACTGTTCACCACCTGGGATGTCAGATAAAAAAAGACCGGCGGCTGCCGGTCTGGTGAGGTTATGTCGCTGCGGGCTCGTCGCACTTCGGCAGCCAGTCGCTGTTACTGTCTTCCCGGAGCGTGAGATTGGTCTGCGTCCCGTGTTTTGTGTGCCGCTTTTCGTAGTTTATACCGTACTCTTTCAGCATCATCGGCAGCCCTGTTCCGAACATTTTCAGGCTCAGCACATGCTTAAACCCGTTTGCCTCCATATACACGAGGTAGGCGTGATAGAGATAGCTACGGGGCTGGCGCGGCACGATGTTGGCATTACCCATAAACATCCCGTTAGTCTGCGGCAGCGCCTCCAGATAACCGCAGAAATCAAAGGCCGGGTCGGCGTCGCGCTTGATGCGCAGCGCCTCGTCTGAGTTCTGCTGCGACTGGAGCAGCGTGCGGGCGGTCATCGGGTCGCTGAAGCGCTGCATGAGCTGGCGCACAATGACCGCCAGTTCGCGGGCGATTTTGTCCTTAAGGTGCGGGTCGCGCTCTGCCGGGGCTATCTGCTCCGGGAAATGAATAATCACCCGGCGACGGGACACGCCGCCGCTGCGGTCGGTGAAGCGCATCGGGTTATTGTTCACCGCCAGAATCACCGCCGGAATATGCGTGGAATACGCGTCGCGGTATTTCGGGTCAACCGACACGGCATCGCCCCCGGTGATGGCCTTGAGTCCTGCCCCGTCCCCGCTCCATTTCTCCTGGTCAGGCAGGCGAATAAGTGAAAAGCCAATCAGCGCGGCGCGCTCGCGTGGTGATTCCAGCGTCTCGATGGTTGCCGACGTGGCGTTGTCCTCGCCTGCGAGCATGGTCGCAATCTCGGCCAGAATACTCTTGCCGCTTCCGCCTGGCCCCGTCACTTCGAGGAAGAGCTGCCAGTCATAGCGGTTCGCCAGCACCATAAACAGCGCGGCCAGTATCACATCGCGTTTGTCAGCACTGCCCCCGGCGGCGCGGTCGAGCCACTGCCAGAAGTTCGGCGCGTGGGTCTCCAGCGTTTCGCCCGCCACCGGCGGGGTGAAATCCACGTCGCACAGGGTACGCAGCCAGTGCGATTTGCTGTGCGGGCTGAACGTGCCGGTTTTGGTGTCCAGCACCCCGTTACGGAAACCAATCAGGCGACGCGCAGGCGTCTCCTGTTGCGGAATAATCAGCTTCAGGGTCTCCACTACCGAGGTAATTTTCCCCGACGAGAACGGGGCGCGCAGGCGCTGAAACAGCCCGGCCACGTCGCGGGCAAAGTCCGAGGGTGGTATCACCTTCCAGATACCGTTTTCATACCGGGACAGGAGCTGGCCGTTCGCATCCACCGCCAGCGCCTCGCCGTAGTGCTCCTGCACCCGCAGGGCTTTATCGCTGGAGCTCATGGCGGTAAATTCCGCCTCGCTCATGGTGTCGAACGGACTGGCAACCGGCGGGCGGATGGCGTCGTAAACTGCCCGGCGCGTGGCATCCTCCCCGTTCAGGGCAAACGCATCATTCCAGTCCCCGAACACCGGCGGCAGGGCAACCACCCCGTTGCAGGCGTCTGCGGCCGCGGCGGCTTTTGTCTGGCCGTCACCGCTCAGGTCACGGTCGGCGGCGAGGATAATCTGGCGGGCCGGGTGCTGACGGCGGGCAAGGCTCGCCAGGGAAGGGAGGTTCACGGAGGACAGCGCCACCATCACGGTCTCGCCGGTCAGGTGATGCACGGTCAGCGCCGTGGCATACCCCTCCGCTATCCACAGGCGTTTTCCCGCCTGTTTCTGGCCTTCAATGATATGGCATGCGCCTTTCACCGCCCCGCCTTTGAGCGTTCGCTTTTCTCCGTCTGCGTTAATAAGCTGGACGTTAACCAGTGCCCCGGTGTCGTCATGCAGGGGGACAACCACATCCCCGGCGCGGTAGCTCACACCCCCGGTTTTGTGCGGGGTGGTGAGGGTCAGGCATTCACGGTCAGCCAGCCCCTTGCGGGTCAGGTAGGCGTTACCGGTGGCCGGGCGGGCAGAGGCCACGAGCTCAGCCGCCAGTGCTGCCGCCGCTTTGCGCGCGGCGTCCGTTCCGGCATCTGCGGTCGCGGTGTCTGCCGGGGCAACCGGCGGCAGGGTGCCGGTCACGGCATTCACCTTCCCGGCGGCCTCCGATGCAGACACACCGAACACCTTTTCAACCAGTTTCAGCCCGTCACCCGCGCCGCACTGGTTACAGAACCACGTTCCGCGCCCCTCTTTATCGTCAAAACGGAAGCGGTCAGAGCCGCCACAGACGGGGCAGGCCTGATGCCGGTTTCTGATGACCGGGACGCCCAGCGCCGGGAGAATGCGCGGCCAGTGGCCGCACGCCATGTTAACGGTGTCCGTTACGTTCATTTTCATTGGTGTGTTCCTCAGTGCAGGACAGGCACGCTGATATGGCGGGCGCAGAGTTCATCCATCACGGCCAGACCGAGAAAGGACAGCGACGGGGCGGCTTTCAGGGGACCGGCATCCATTAAATCTTCCAGCAGGGCACAGGCAATCAGGCGGCCTTTCTCCTCGCCGTGCTGGCGCAGGTAGAAGCCCTCCAGCTCGGCGGCAATGGCTGACTCCAGCGCATCGAGGGTGAGGTGCGGGTAACGGTGCTGACGATGGCACACGGTCAGCCAGGCGCAGGCCACGGCGCGGCGGTAAAGCGCGGCGCGCAGCGCGGGCGTTAACGGGGTTTTCATACGCCGACCTCCTCAGTGAGCCAGCGCTGCATGCAGCGCTCCACCACATCGTCGAGCTGGGTGGTCATGAGGTAAATCACGGAGGAGAGCTGCGCCTGGTGCGCCGGTTCCCGGCTGACCGTCACGCTGTCATTTAACAGCGTCATGGCATTCACGAACTGGCCGACGTTACGCAGGTGCTCCAGGCACGCAAGCTCATCACGGGTGAGCGTCAGGGTCAGGTCTTTCACGCGCACACCTCCGCCACCGGCAGACGTCCGGCAAAGGCGATAATGTAGTCCCGGATAAGGTTAAGGCGTGCAGCGCGCTCGTCACCGGCAACGGTGCGGAGCATACAGATACGGGGTGTGCGGTCTGCGCGGCGAACGGCAGCGAAGACATAGACAAACTGCGGGTGTGACAGGGTGAGGGTCGTGGCCATAGTGGCAGCCTCCATTGAGTAGCGGTTATCGCCACCACCGGAGTTCTCACGCTCGGGTGGCAGCCCAGACGGGGGTGAGAAACCGGCCTCAATGGGTACCGGCCAGCCCGAGGGCTGCCCCGCCTGAGCCACCATTATGCAGATACGGCAACGGTTAAAACGCCGGTGCGTAAACAACAGGTGCACAAAGGCACAGACACAAAAAAAGACGCAAGGCGCGTCCGGTGTCGCCACTGAGTAACTCGGGTTCTCACGCCCGGCTGCCGATTTTGCGGCAGCGGGAAAACTATACCTGGAAACGGCCAGAAGAAGCAAGCCAGGAAGAGGCAGTTTTTGCAGGACGGACATCATCATGCGTCACAGCCCCGGTTACGGTCGGCGATGCGGGCAGCCATCCAGGCGGTGATTTCGCTGTGCAGCCAGGCAACATTTTTGCCGCCCAGGGAGACCTGCTGCGGAAAGGCATTCCGGCTGATGAGATCGTAAACGGTGGAGCGCGACAGACCGCACAGGTGCATCACCTCGGGCAGGCGCAGAAAGCGCTCCTGAGCGGGCTCAGTCCCCGGCATTAACGGGGCGGCAGGGGCGGAAATCGGGGAAGAAAAAGCGGTGTGCATCGGGCTACCTCATAAAGTCCGTATGGTGCCGGTCATGTCTTTCCGGCGTCAGGTAGCGCTCTATTTTGTGAATAAAAGCAGACAATGCAACAGGGCAAAAGCGGCCTGATGCGCCTGCAAAAATGCCTGAAAAACAGGCGGGTGTGGAATGGTGTCGAATACTGTTGAATGGTGATGTGGTGGTTAAAAATAAGTCAGATGATTTTACTTCTGCCTATTAAATTCCTTTTATTAACAGGGAGAAAGATTCAAATAAAAACCAGACAGTCGGGAAGAATTTAAACGACGGGTGAACAGTGGTGAACAGTGGGTGAACAGTCAGACCTTCAACTGTTCACCCCTTAACTTACTGTATTACTTAATATTTATATTCTTGGTGAACAGTGTGAAGAGTTAAATACAGAAAAACAAACAGTGAGAGGGGTTTTCCTGCGACCTCTTTCTGGCGAGCCGGTTTTTTTAGCAGCTTTCTGTACCATCCCGGTCACAACAGCAACAGCTCGTGATGTTGTGCAGGCCACGGCAGAATGCCCTCACACTGAAAACAGAGAGCCCGCCATGAAAACTGAAATTATCACCGCCCTGATGAAAACCGTTGCCGGCACCCGGCCTGCCGCCGACCGCGCCCTTATCGAGAATGTCGTTGCAGTCGCCAGTAAAAAGACGGCACAGAACAATGCCGCCGCCGTGAGTGAAGCGCTCACCCGCTTTACAGAGGCGAAAGCCGCCCACACCGGCAGCATGATGGCGCTGAACGACATCAACGCAGCCATCACCCGCAGCGAAAAGGAACGGCAGACTGCGCTTGAGGAAAGCGCGGAGGCCGACAAAAGCTGGCGTACCCGCCTGCGCAGCCTGAGCGGAGCCATGACACCGGAGCTGAAAGCCGAACACGGCCGCCGCATGGCCGGGCGTGAGCTGGCAGAGGAGTTCACCGGCCTGATTGCCGAACTGGAGACAGACAAATCCCGCGCCATGCTTGAGGCGTGTGCGACCGGCAGACAGTATGTCGATGAACATGCGACCGCACTTACCGTCTGCGCACAGGCGGCCTGGTCAGAAGCGATGAACACCATCAGCCCGGCGCTGGTACGCGCTTACTGTCTGCGCCTGCGTGAGCTGGAGCTGAAAGGTGAGTCACGCCCTGGTGACGTGCTGGGTGAGGAGCTGCAACAGCATGTTGCCTTACAGGCACAGTTCTATACCTTCGACATGGACAATGAGCCGGTTATCTCTCAGCTCGGCCTGCACCGCCCGCCGCTGACCGGCGTGGACATGACCCTCTATAAAAGCCCTGCCAGACGTATGCAGCTTGCCGCGGAGCTGGCCGCCCGGAAAAAGCAGGCGGAGAGCTGAGCCATGTTTCACTGCCCGTACTGCAGACAGCCCGCGCATACCCGCACCAGCCGGTATGTGTCGGACAACCTCAAGCAGCGCTATCACCAGTGCACCAGTCTTGAATGTTCGGCCACGTTCCGCACCTCCGAGATGCTCGACGGGGTGATACGTCAGCCCGCCATGCCGGAAAACGCCGTGGCGCTTTTAACCGCAGGAGAGAGACCATGACCAACACCCTGACGCAGGCCGCAGAGGCCTGCCTGCACCACCGTGCAGTGTGGCTGCGCCGCCGGGAAACGCCCTGCGCCCCGGAAGAAACCCAACAGGCCGCACGGCAGTACATCCGCGCCCATGAGACCGTCCAGGCGCTCAGCATCAGCCACCGGCTTGATGGCTTCATGCATCAGCACGGCGCAGAGCTGGCCGCCATTCTTGCCCCGGAGCTGATACATATCCGCAGCCTCCCGGCGCACCTGCAACACCGGGCGCTCGACCGGGCAACGCACCACCTGCGCGATGCGCTCGCCTCCTGGCTGGCCGCCGGTAACGGGATTAATCATGAGAGCTGCGCGGTGCTGAATGCCATCGGCATCAGACCCGATAAAGCGTCGCGCACCGACTGCCAGAAGGAATAAAACCCCGAAAAATGCGCCCCGGTAATCCCCTGCCGGGCGCACCCTCCCGCCCCTGAAAGATCCCCAAAAAAATCCGTTAATTATTTAAAAAATACCCTGCATGCATATGCTGCATTTAACTGCATTTATTCCTGCATCCGCCTCATGCCCGCCCGCACCAGTCCCGGCGCGGTCTGAGCCCGGTCATGCATCTGCATTTAAACCGACCCGTGAAGCGGGCAGGCGAGGAGGGGAAAGCACTGCGCGCTGGATATACTGTGAATTTTTTTGTCTGAGCGTGTTCCTCTGCCGTGCACGTTCGCAGGATAGGCGGGCAGTGTAAGAGAGAGTAAAGCTATGACCAGGCGGGTACATTAAGGATGAGCATGGCGTATCAGCAGTAAACATCACCCAATAAACACAATGGCTCTTTAATGAAGTGCAGGTTATTATTAGCTCAATCAAAATGGAGGGATACACACTATGTTAAACGTCATTAATGGTTCAACAGAGAAGCCTATAACATCGCATACATTGCGTGAATGGCTTACGTCTAAAGATGGCTTAGATGGCACTTTATACATAGGGTATCCGATTATAGGCACCGTGGATGGTGCGTATGAAATTGATGCTCTTTTAATATCGCCGCAACTTGGAGTTTTGGCTTTCAACCTTATCGAAGGAAATAAGCTCCCGGATTCTATTGAAGATATACAAGATGAGTGCTTCACTTTACTTGAGTCAAAATTAAAACAATATAAAGAACTCATGGAAAGACGCAAGTTATTAGTTAATATCAATGTAATTACAATTGCACCTGTATTGAAAGATGATTTTGATAGAATTGATACTGACTACCCTATTTCTACGAACCAACATTCCTTAATAGAATATATCGATAAATTAGAATGGAATGAAAAAGAAAATTACCCCCATCTAGTATCTGTGATTCAAGCAGTGTCGAGAGTTAAAGTAGCTAAAAAACGGGAAAATGTAACTAAGGACGACTCTAAAGGTGCAATCCTTATCAAGCTAGATCAGTCAATAACTAATCTCGATAGCCAGCAAAGCAAGGCAGTTCTTGAAACAGTAAATGGAGTCCAAAGAATTAGGGGGCTCGCAGGCTCAGGTAAAACCATTGTCCTTGCGAGAAAAATCGCATATTTGTATGCAAAAAATAAAGAATGGCGCATTGCTGTAACTTTTAATACACGCTCTTTAAAGAATCAATTCAAAAAACTTATTACCAGCTTCGTTTATGAGCAAACCAATGAGCTTCCTGATTGGGATAAAATTCACATTATACATGCATGGGGAAGCCCTAAGATCGAGGGGATTTATTATAATGCTTGCCTCGAAAATGGCGTGACATATGAAGACTTTGGCACAGCATCATCTGTCGCTGGCCGCGATAAAGCATTTGCACACGCCTGTGGTGAGTTTTTAAAAGAAGTTAGCAATCCTCGTCCTATGTACGACTTGATTTTAATTGATGAGGCACAGGATTTCTCTGTTGAATTCCTTAACCTTTGCTATAACCTTTTAGATAAGAATAAAAGATTAGTTTATGCATATGATGAACTTCAAACCTTAACAGAGAGCTCATTACCATCTCCAGAAAAAATATGGGGTACAGATGATAATGGCAAACCGTATGTTACTTTGACAAATAATGTTAATGAACCAGACAAAGATATTATTTTAGATAAATGCTACAGAAACCCTGCACCTATACTGACTAGCGCACATGCCCTTGGATTCGGTGTGTATAGAGAAATTTTTTCAGGGCTAACGCCCGAAGGGCAACCAAAGTTTTCACGTCAACTTGTTCAAATGTTTGACTATGCTCCCCTGTGGCAAGAAATTGGTTATGAGATACTTGATGGCGAATTAACAGAGGGTAAGGATGTAGTCATCCGCAGACGTAAGGAAGCAAGTCCAGAACTCCTAGAGAAATATTGTTCTCATGATGAAATCATCCAGTTCCAATGCTTTAATGACACTGATGGACAGAGCCTTGCCTTAGTCAATGCCATTGAGAAAAATATCAAAGAAGATGAGCTTAAGCCTGATGATATAATGGTAATCCACTCGAATCCTTTAACTACACGCACTGCTGTTGCTGAAGCAAGAAATATGCTTTTTAAAAGAGGCATATCTTCAACTTTGGCAGGTGTTAGCGGCTCTCCCGATGACTTCTTTGAAGAAGATTCTGTAATGTTTACTTCAATTTATCGGGCCAAAGGTAATGAAGCAGCGATGGTATATGTAATCAATGCTCAGTATTGTGCAGAGGGCACGGGTCTAGGTACCAAAAGGAATATTTTATTTACAGCAATGACCCGCACTAAAGCTTGGTTGAGAGTTTTCGGTGTCGGTGAAAACATGAAAGCGATCCAAAATGAATTTGAACAGGTACGTGACAATGGCTATGTTTTAGAATTTAAATATCCTACCGCGGAAGAGAGAAAATATTTAAGAATTGTAAATCGAGATATGACCGAGCAAGAGAAGAACAAACTTTATAAGCGCCAAAATCAATTGGAAGAGGTCGTCCAAGAATTGCTTTCAGGTGAGATACATAAAGAAGACTTGCCACAGGATGTGATTGAAAGTTTGAGAAAAGCATTAGGTTTATAACTGGGTGATATATGCTTACTTTAAGAGAGATCCATGCTGAGATACTTGATGTAACAGAGAAAGTTATTTCGGTAGGACTTAGCAATAAAGAAAACTATCCTAATATCGAAAGATTCGGGGGCGGCATATCACAAATAGGGATATCTGGCGTATCTGATTTGGCCATTGCATTGAAGAAAGTACCTTATAAGGATCTCTATGCTGCACTTGAACATGCTAAATTCTATAACTTTATTTTAGCGGATGGTGGCATCATCCAAATGATATACATATTTAAAAATGATGCCATTTTAAAACATAAACTTGCTTACTTTCCTTCCCCAGACTTCGAGTCATTTCAAAGTGAAAGTGAGTTATATATGGATGACTGTGTTTATGTCGAAATCCTTGATAAAAGAGTTATTCCTGTAGCTGTTAGGTTTGATTATGACTGTACACCTGGTACATTTGAAGATTTGGTTCATCCCAAAAGTCATTTAACACTTGGCCAGTACGAAAATTGCAGAATCCCTGTATGCTCACCAATAACACCATCGCTTTTCATCGAGTTTATTCTTCGTAGCTTTTACAACACTGCATTACTAAATTTTTCTGATAAAATAAATTTAAAATTTAAAAGATTCCAAGAAACTGCTACTGCTCTTGAAAAAGATCGAATTCATATTCGTGTAAGATAAATACTCCCTTATTATGAGATAGTCAAAATATATGGCTATCTCACTCATTATCATTTTTTAGCGAATTCGAATGGGGTAATCTTTGTATATAAGTTAGCATCGAGGTAATCTGCCCACCATTGCACCATTAACCTACGCTCGTCTAAATGCTCTGATGTGTGAATGTAAGCTGCACGAACATTATTGCGCTCTGAATGGCTTAATTGCCGTTCAATAGCATCATCGCTCCATAACCCTGACTCCCCTAAAGCACCACGCGCCATCGTACGAAACCCATGGCCGCACACCTCGGTTTTCGTGTCATATCCCATGGCACGCAAAGCGCTGTTTACCGTGTTTTCACTCATGACCTTCGTTGCGTCGTGATCCCCCGGAAATAGCAGCGCTTTATCACCGCTGATTTGCCTGAGCTGCTTTAGCAATCCCATAGCCTGCCGGCTTAGAGGAACAATATGCTCCTCTTTCATCTTCATGCCACGGTACGAGTATCGCACGCCTTTAATTTCTTCCCGCTTTGCCGGTATGCGCCATATTGCTTTTTCAAAGTCGAACTCATCCCACCGAGCAAAACGCAGCTCACTTGAACGAACAAAGGTCAGCAACGATAACTCAACCGCAATCCGTGTCATTGCACGACCCCGATATGCAGCAATACGACCAAGAAACTCAGGGAAACGGCTTGAGGGTAAAGCGGGATAGTGCCGCGCTTTGGTTGTCGATAAAGCTCCCGCCATATCACTGGCCGGGTTTGAGTCGATGTAATCATTCTGTACGGCATAACGCATAATGGCCGTGACACGTTGTTGCAGGCGCTGCGCGACATCATGCTTACCGCTGGCATCAACTTTCTTGATCGGGGCTAGCAGGTGGCTTGTTTTAAGCTGCCGAATATCAGACGAGCCAATATAAGGAAAGATATACAGTTCAAGGTAACGAAGAACGCGCGATCGATGGTCTTCGCTCCAGCGCTTATTGCTCGCATGCCATTCGAGGGCGATGGTTTGAAAAGTATATGCCCCAGCGTTTTCGGCCTGGGCTTCCTTCTGTTCAGCTTTTGGGTCGATGCCCTGTACTAACAACTTTTTAGCTTCGTCACGCTTTGCTCTAGCCTGAGCAAGCGTAACAGTAGGCCAAACACCAAAAGCAAGACGATCCTCTTTTTTGTCAGAGGGGCGTCTATATTTCATGCGCCAGTATTTAGAACCCTTGGCCGAAACTTCAAGATACAAACCGCCGCCATCGGCCATTTTATAGGTTTTGTCTTTTGGCTTTGCGGTCTCGACCTGTCTGGCGTTGAGCTTCATTTGGGGGCACATTTCTAATCGAAGTTGAGATGCCCCCAATTATGCCCCCAATGACATCCGGATTTCAACGGACAACCTCGGACGAATCAGGAAGTAAAAATCGCTGCAAGCGTTGATTTTTAAGGGAAAATTGGACTTTCTCGGATGGTCTTGGAAGTACTAATGGTGCCGAAGGCCGGACTCGAACCGGCACGTATTTCTACGGTTGATTTTGAATCAACTGCGTCTACCGATTTCGCCACTTCGGCACTGAAGGGGATGCGGAAACGTGTTGGATTATACCTGCCGCGGGCGGCTATGCAAGTCACGATGTTGTCATACGCCGCTAAGTGCTGAAAAAATCAACGTTCTACAAGCTATCACCTCTCTCTTTATAAATCCTTTCCTCCTTAACCCCCTTTTATCCTCTTAATCCCTTACCCGCTGCCCCCTTCGATCCATAACGTTCATCCTTCCAGCACCCATCGTTGAACATTCCACATCAGCCCCTGCCCTTCCAACATCACAATCCGCCAGCACTTCAACCTTCCCTTCTCCCTTCTTCTGCCAGTCTCGCAAATAACCCGACTAGCGAAATAAACGTTCGCGCCACTCTGCCGATATTTGTAAAAACAAAGCCTGCTAACAATCCGTAAAATAGCAATGCGACCATTCTTCATATATAATATTTTCTTCATCACTTTAAACCATCCAATAATGTTTAAACCGTCATATCGGTTAAAAGACCTATGACAATTAGCCTGTTTCTTTTTTTGCATTTCATTGAATACTTTGATGATTACCAGTCTCAATGGCGAACGCTATTACGTGGAGATAATGTATGCATGTACTCATGATTGACAAGCAGTCAATATTTATTGAAGGAATGGCATCAGTACTATCGCAATATATTCCGGAGGTAAAAGTTCGTGGGCTGAATAATCAAAAAGATATTGATGATACGCTTAATGAATTTCCGGCATCGTTAATTCTGCTCGATGGTGATGGTAATAAAACCTCAAGCCTCGAATTGCTGGATATTTTAGCTTGTCGTCATCCGAATATCCCCGTAGTGATGCTGATGAATAAATGTCAGCCGACATTATTACGGCTTTTTTTAAATCATCATGCCATGGCGTTTATAAGGCGTGATTCTCCCCCGGAAACCATCGCGCAAACGCTCCGTACCGCGTCGCTTGGCATGTTTTGTCTGCCACAGGAGAGCATTACGTTACTGGACAACGGGCAGAGCGCGCTTGCCCGCCTGAGTGAACGCCAGCGTGAAATCCTGAAACTACTGGCCGCCGGGGAGTCAAATAAACAAATTAGCCGCCATTTAAATATCAGCGCGGGCACGGTGAAAGCGCATCTGGAATCGATTTTCCGCCGTCTGAATGTGAATAACCGCACTCAGGCCGCGATGATGTATTCGGAAGAGTAGTCCTGATTATCGTTATTTGATTCACGTTAGCTTATTTTCGTTTTCCTGAGCGTAAAAGGAGCATTATGCGTGGGCATAATGCTCCTGTCGTTTAACTTAATTTCTTGGATAACTTGTTTGTACGCGCCACTGTCCACCGTTATTCACTAAGCGGATAAACGCGTGGCGATCGTTGGCGATATTATAAAAAGCACCATTGCCATACGCTCTGCCCACGTTCGCAGTGCCATCTCCGCCCAGCGCAATGGTGAAATTAACCGCAGCGGTATGATTGGCCGCGCCAGCACAGAACGCCTGAATGGTGTTACCGATCGAATTCCACGCCACATTCGCATCCGTCCATGTCGAAGCGGTATTCGTTTGCGGGCATCCCGGTTGGTTGGCAACAGTGCGCTGCTGCAGCCATGCGTCGGCTTTACCGACATGGCACGTCGTCATATGCCCGCCGGCGTTATCCTGATTCTGCGCCCATTGCGCGGCAGTCAGGCCCGCACCGGGCAGGTTACAGGCCGGACCAACATTAACTGCCATCGCCGCTGTTGAAAAGCAAAATAGTGATACCGCAGCCACAGAAATAATGCTGCGCGTTTTAACCTTACGTGAAAAAACAGTATTTACAGACATAATCATCTCCTGCGAGTGAAATAAAGGAAGCGCGAATTCGCAGGATTAAATTAGCGCCGCAGTGAATTACTGAACATTTGCCAGATGACCAGTACAGACGAGATAAATGGCCTGGGCCACTTCACGGAGCAGCAAAACAAATTTACTACTCCGCGTTAATTATTGAATGGGTGTCTTCTTACGTGGTGCGCGTGGGGTTGGTGTTTTTTTAGCAACAGGGACTTTTTTAGCGACCGGCGTCTTTTTCACTCCCGCCGTTTTTTTACGTATCGGTGCTTTGCTGGATTTATCATCTTTGTGCATGGTGTGCCAAAAATAATAGATTGAGATTATCCCAATACCAACATCTTTTAAGATCCAGAAAGGTAACTCCTGAGCCATTAATATCACGTTAAACAACAGGTAGGGTAAATTCAAACAGCCCTGCACGGTAAAACCGAACGCCGTAATTAAAAGCCCAATGCGATACCACAGTGGAATATCAAGCATACGGCTGCTAAGGGCACTAATAAAAATGATCGCGGCAATCGCCACATCCACCAGCGTGATGGCCCAAAAAAGGAGTTTAAGCGTCATGATGGTTCCCCTGGTTTGCGTCGTGGCGCACGGCGACGCGGTGCGGCTTTCACGCCGCGAGCTGCGCGTTTTAACTCACCGGCCACCTGTAAAATGTCATGTCCTTCGCGGCGGTTAAAGAAGTTGGCCAGCCAGGCAATCATGCCGACGCTTATCGCGCCCACAAAATAGCCGATCCCCATGGCGATATCGCTGTCTTTAAAGTTCATCCCCAGCCAGCGGGCAATAAACCCGCCGAGCGTGAAAGTGGTGCTCACGCTAATCGCGCCAATGATGATCCCGGCGGCCAGGCGCCCGTGTTGATGCAGTTTTTTCGGCTGCCAGAAAAACGACACGCTCAGCCCGCCGAACAATCCGGCGAGCGCGGCCAGCCCCTGGCTTAGCAATTGCAGCCCATCTGCGGCCATCGTATTTCCCTCCTGAACAGGCGGCCTCAACGAATGGGATGAGGCCGCAATAGCGACTACTGGCAAGGAGGAAGCGTGACGGTTGTGGCGTCGTTATCTGTAGTGAGATAACGCGTCGCGCTTTCCGGGCTGTAAATCAGGTGCTTGTTACTGCGCAGACCGCGTACGCTATCGATATCCGCGCTGTACCACTTGCCTTTGCCCGGTAGCGGTTTACCGCTCCACGGGTCGCCGCCCAACTGCTTCTTGTTCAGCGCCCACACGCTCCATAGCGAGTCCTCCGCCTTGCCGCTCCAGCCCAGTTTGATGGCCTGATCGCGCGTGACGTAATCGGCTGGCAGCACGTCATCGCGGTTCAGGGTTTTGAGCAGAGCCGTCAGTTTTTTGTCATCCTGAACGGTTTTCTTATTCAGTTTTGCTAGCTCTTGATTAGCCGCCTGCACCACCGCGCTGCACTGCGGCAATTCTGCCCACGCGGGCTGCGTTAGCAGCAGACCGACAAAGGTGACTATCGGGAGATATCGTTTCATCTCTTCACTCCTGGGCTCAGTTAATCGGTGCCAGAAACAGCGCGCGTTCGGCGTCACGTCGGCGCGTCAGCCCCGCCAGAATCTTGCCGCCAGCTTTGTTCCAGCGCGGCAGTTGATCGGCCGCCTCCTGATACTGGCCCTGGTTGAGCAGGCGCAGCAGCGTTGAGTTCTGCAGGTTGCCAAGCCCGACGTTAAAGGCGAAGGCGACCAGCGCGTCGAACTGGTTCTGGTTAAGATCCACCGTCACATACTTGTGGATGCCGCGTTCGGTCATCCCGAGATCGGCGCGCAACAGATCTTCCGCCTCCACTTTGCTCAGCGCCTGGGGGAAGTTTTCATTGGGCAAAATCAAATGCCCGTAGCCGATGGTCCATTTGCCTACCGCGTCGCGGTACTTCTCAAGGCTTAGCCCTTCGAAAGATTTAATCAGCGTCAGCCCGGCAGCGCCGGTGCTCAGGGGTTGATTAGCCATTGTCATCGCTCCTGTCGGTTACTTGAGGAAGAACTTGTCGGGTGTACTCTTCGATAAGCCGCAGCACGCTCTCCGGCGGCTCCAGCACGGTGAACTGCATTTCGATATCCACATGCCCGCTGTCGCGCCCGCTGCTTCCATGGCTCGGTGGCGACATGCTGACGTGAAAACGGCTGACCGCGTCGTCAGGCGTGCCGGACATTGCGCTCTGCTGTTCCACCGCGTCGGTACGCACGGTAAGAAACACTTTCATTTTCTCGAGCATCAGCCCGCGCGGCGTCGCGAGCGCTACCAGCGGCAACTCAAAGTGGTGGCGATCATCAAGTGCCATTTCGATGATCTTCGGCACCAGCCGCCCGTCGTCGCTGTGTTCAAAAAAAGGATCCAGCGCCTGCATGTACTGGTGCGCAATAAGCTGGTTTGCCGCCGAGGCCGCATGCTGCATGCCGCGGGTGATATCGGCCAGCGTCACACCCGAAGCAGAAGGTGGCGTACCGTCGCCCGGAGAGGGGGGCGGATCCTGCGGTGGATCGGCAGGCGGTAATCCGGCGATATCGTCGGGTGGCGGATCGGCAGGTGGCAGCCCGGCCCCCTCCTCCGGCGCAGGCTGCGGCGCGGGGGAATCCACCTTCGGTGCCGCGCCACGGTTGCCGCGAAGCCAGTCTTTCATTGACATAGTGCGCTCCGTGAGAAATGAGGCTGCCAGGCAGCCTCAGGGTGGAGATAGCGAAAATTACGCCGGCGCTTTTTCCGCTGTGGCAGGCGTTTCGGGGTAGGCATCAAGCTGTTTCGATTCCAGCTTTTTCGCCTCTGACGGCAGGATAGCCGGGCGTGTTGCGGCATCCGTCAGGAAATCAATCACGCGCATCAGAGCTTCCGGCGGTGGCTGACGTTTAACCTGGGTATGGATGCTGTACTTCGCGCGGGTATCGCTGGAGCGGGTTTGCTGGGCTTTGTGCGAGACGCGACCGGTGATTTTCACGCTGAACGGCCCCCAGCCAACAGACGCTTCCAGCGAGGCTTCCGCTTCGGTCTGGCTGCTGCTGGCTTCGCTCTGGGAGACTTCCAGCTCGAAGTCGATGGTGCCCTCTTCGATGCTGATGTTAGGGTGGGAAATGGCCGCCAGCAGCGGGATGCGCATGGTCTTTTTCACCACGCCCTGGATAACGCCCTTGTCATCCACCACGGTTTCGTCGTAGTCAAACTGCACCGACTCCGCCTTACCGTCCTTGATACACACCGAGAGCAGGAAGTCGGCGTACGCTTTACTCGCCTGCACCTGCGCTTTGATCATTGCCTGCAGTGGGCCGCCAATCATGTGCTCCAGCGGCAGTGCATTAATGACCGATCCAATAAATTGTGAATCCATAATGCATACTCCTGTGGGTTATACGAAAACATCGCGTTGCGAATCCGCAAACCCACAGTAATAGAGCGAAGAGGCTGAAAATATTGGCTGGATGGCGGTAAAAAACGGGGAAAATGGCCTAAGACACGTGCCCGGTTAAACAGGTTTTAAAAACAGCGCGCGCTCGGCTTCACGCCGCCTTGTCAGCCCGGCCAGCACTTTACCGCCCGCTTTGTTCCAGCGCAGAAACTGGTCTGCCGCCTGCGCGTACTCCCCCTGGTTGAGCAGTTTAAGCAGCGTCGAGCTCTGCAAATTGCCTGCGCCAAGGTTAAAGGTAAATGCCACCAGCGCATCAAACTGGTTCTGATTGAGATCCACCGTCACGGCTTTGTGTACCCCGCGCTCGGTCATCAGCAGATCGGTACGCAGGAGCGCTTCGGCCTCGGCTTCGGTAATCGGGTGGGAGAAGTTTTCATTCGGTAAGATCAAATGTCCGTAGCCAATGGTCCACTTACCCACGGCATCTTTGTATTTTTCCAGCCTAAGCCCTTCAAAAGATTTAATTAGCGCCAGGCCGCCAGCGCCTGTACTTTGCGGTTGATTCGCCATGGTGGTTGCTCCGGGTTTGTGGGTGGGTACAGCACCTTTTGAGGATGGTTCGGACACATCGTGTTGCAAAGTCGCCACGCCAAAATAGCCGTATGGAAAATCCGAAAATAGCGGCCTGCGGCGTGCCATATACCGCCATACATTAACGAAACGGGCGGTATGTACACCCGCAAGCTGCCGCAGAGCCTGCCAATGCCCTACACTTCATGCGTCTCCCTCTAAATCAAAGGAATCCGTGATGAGCATCATTAAAAGTTACGCCGCACCGCAGGCTGGCGCCGCCCTGGAGCTGCAGGAGTATGACGCTGGCCCACTGGCGGCGGAAGATGTGGAAGTGCAGGTGGATTACTGCGGGATCTGCCATTCGGATCTCTCGATGATCGATAACGAATGGGGCTTCTCCCAGTATCCGCTGGTCGCCGGGCATGAAGTAATTGGCCGCGTGGTGGATCTGGGCAGCGCGGCACAAAATAAAGGTCTGAAAATCGGACAACGCGTGGGCATCGGCTGGACGGCGCGCAGTTGTGGGCACTGTGATGCCTGTATTGATGGCAATCAGATCAACTGCCAGGAAGGCGCGGTGCCAACCATTCTCAACCGCGGTGGTTTTGCCGATAAACTGCGCGCCGACTGGCAATGGGTTATCCCGCTGCCGGACAGCATTGATATCGAAACCGCCGGCCCGCTGTTATGTGGCGGCATTACCGTGTTTAAACCGCTGCTGATGCACAACATCACCGCCACCAGCCGCGTTGGCGTGATCGGTATCGGCGGGCTGGGCCATATCGCTATTAAACTGCTGCACGCGATGGGCTGCGAAGTAACGGCGTTTAGCTCGAACCCGGCGAAAGAGGCAGAAGTACGCATTATGGGGGCCGATTACGTGGTGAACAGCCGCGATGCGGATGCACTGAAAGCGCTGGCGGGTCAGTACGATCTGATCATCAACACGGTAAACGTTGATCTGAACTGGCAGCCCTACTTTGAGGCACTCACCCACGGCGGGCATTTTCACACCGTTGGCGCGGTGCTGAAGCCGCTCGAAGTCCCGGCCTTTACGCTGATCGCAGGCGATCGCAGCGTTTCCGGCTCCGCAACCGGCACACCGTATGAACTGCGTAAGCTGATGAAATTCGCCGGACGCGCGAAAGTGGCACCGACGACGGAGATGTTCCCGATGTCGCAGATTAACGAAGCGTTGCAGCACGTGCGCGACGGCAAAGCCCGTTACCGCGTGGTGTTAAAAGCGGATTTCTGATGTGAAAAAGCCCGGCTATTGCCGGGCTTTTTGATTGCGCTAACCCGTCTCGTTAACGCGACCAGTGCCAGAATTTGGGCTACCTTAATGTCTTTGGTTTGACTTCTGACTGGCCTGGCTGGCGGTTCTTTTACGGTTTTCGGGATACCCTTCAAAAGCGAAATCAAAGCCGCTTTCCAGCAAGGCAGGTTTTACCTGCTAATAGCAGCAAACACTTCCGCAATCGCGACAGCACCCGGATCGGTTACCCCGTCGAGATTTTCGCTGTTCACATACGATGAGCGCCCGGCACCCGCTTTTTGCATTGTCGCCGTGCTGTCCGCACCAGTTTTAGCCGCAGCGACCGCGGCATCCAGCCCGCTATCGCGTAGCGCTTCAAGCGCCGGTTGCAGCGCGTCGATCAGTGTCCGATCGCCGAGATCCGCACCGCCGTAATGTTTCATCTGCTTCAGCCCCAGCAGTAACGCTGCCGGCAACGGCGTACCGTTGTGTACGGCCTGACCTGCGGCGGTGAAGAAAATCGACATCAGCACGCCGCTGGAACCGCCCATCACTGTCGCCAGCCGCTCGCCAACCAGTTGCAGCAGTTGCGAGGTGTTGTTCAACGGCAGGGCATTCTGCTCCAGCAACTGTTTGATTTCCCGCGCCCCTTCAGCAAAGGTGGAACCAGTATCGCCATCGCCCACTTTCGCATCCAGCGCGTTAAGCCGATTTTCCAGGCCAATCAATGTATTCACCGCCGTACTGACCAGCGCTTTCACCTGCGGGTTGTCGGATGGTTCAATCTCCAGTCCGTCATACACCGCACTGTGTGGCTGGGTTTTCATCGGCGCGAACGGCACCGGTTTCTGCCAGCCTACGGTCTGCACATCGGCGCAAATCGCCCGCTCGAAAGTGGCATTCAGGCGCAAGACGGATAGCGAAAACCCTTTCATATCCAGTGAACTGACCAGCGGCGCGGGGCCAATCAGATAGGCGATTTGCTCTTTAAAGGCTGAGTGCGCCAGTTCTTTAGTCAGCAGCGCCATTTCCAGCGCCGAGACGCCGCCGAGGTTGTTAATCAGCACCGCCACCCGATCATCACCTACCGCCGCTTTTAGCGGTTTAACCAGCGTATCGATAAGCTCCTTGCTGTTGTGCGTATCAACAGTGGTCGCGCCAGGTTCGCCGTGGATCCCCAGCCCCAGCTCGACTTTCCCGTGCTGAATGCGCCCCTCTTCACTATCGCCGCCCGGCAGGTTGCAGGTCTCCATCGCCAGCCCGAGGCTGAAAACATTGTCGCAGGCCTGCTGGGCGATATCGCGCACTTCGCTCAGCGACTTACCATGTTCCGCAGCATGACCCGCAATCTTATGCACCAGAGCTGTACCAGCGATGCCGCGCGGCTGCTTGTTGTCCGGCAGGGCGATGTCGTCTGCGACAATCACCATTTCCACCTTCAGGCCGTAGCGCTTGGCTTTCTCTGCCGCGAGGCCGAAGTTCAGCCGGTCGCCGGTGTAGTTCTTCACGATCAGCAGACAGCCGCGATCGCCGGTGACTGCCACAATCGCGTTCAGCACCGCATCCACGCTTGGCGAAGCGAAGACATCACCACAGACGGCGGCGGTGAGCATCCCTTTGCCGACAAAACCGGCATGCGCCGGTTCATGCCCGGAACCACCGCCGGAAATCACCGCGACGCGGCTTTTATCCCAGTCGGCGCGGGCCACAATACGAATAGCGGGATCGATATCAAGTCGAACGAGGTTGCCGTGTGGTGCAGAAATTACCAAACCTTCAATGGCATCATTGACCAGCTGTTTGCGGTCATTGAAAAAGAATCTGGACATAATATTCCAAAAAGTTGTGAATCGTTCCTCAAGCATAGCCCGCGCGGTGCGGGACGGGGTAAAGAACAGATTTTACTGAATGGGTTTTACGGTGCTTTGCGACCAAAATCCACCGCGTAACCGCGCAGGTTGCGCAGCGTGTCGAGACGGTTGCCCAGCACAATCGCGCCGATAATCGCCAGTACCAGCAACGCAGCGTGCAGATACCTGGCAATATGCGAATCCAGCAGAAAGAACCCGGCGATGGCCGGAAGTGAAAAAACGACCCACAGACTGCTCAGCGTGTTTTCCGCCGCGCTAAAACGGGCGAGCACCCGGTCTGCCTGCGACTCTTGCGGCGAACCGCGTCGCACGGTGCCAACCTGCTGCGCCAGCGCATCCGCTCGCTGGATCAGCCAGCGTACCAGGCTCAGCGCAATAATGGCCACCAGCAGTTCAAGTACCAGCACCGCACTATCGCTGAGCATGGAAAGCGCCCATTGCGCGCCAAGCATTGCTATGGTAACCAGCGCACTCAACAAACAAGAGACGATCATGGCTGAAAGATGCGTTGCTGCGCGTATCAACATGCGGTGCTCCTTGCAGAAAAAAGAAGAGAGGCCTTAGCCTCTCTTTTCAGGTATCAACTAGCTTTTTCGCGTCATCAGCCACAGGCTAATGAGGAAAAAGCTGGCGCTCGGCAACAGCGCGCCGACGACTGGCGGGATGCCGTACACCAGCGTCAACGGGCCGAAAATCTGATCCAGCACGTAGAAGACAAAGCCGAAACTGATACCGGTGACAACGCGTACGCCCATCGCCACACTACGCAGCGGCCCGAAGATAAACGACAGCGCCATCAGCATCATCACCGCCACGGACAGCGGCTGGAAGATTTTGCTCCACATATTGAGCTGGTAGCGCCCGGAATCCTGGCCACTCGATTTGAGGTACTTCACGTAGTTGTGCAAACCGCTGATCGAGAGCGCGTCCGGATCCAGCGCCACCACGCCAAGTTTGTCCGGCGTCAGGTTCGTTTTCCAGGTGCCACTCACGGTTTGCGCACCGGTAACTTGTTTCGGGTCCGTCAGGTTAGATTCATCAACCTGCGACAGCCGCCAGAGTTTCTCCTGCGGATCGAACTTCGCCGACGCGGCATAACGCACCGACTGCAAACGACGCTCTTTATTGAAGGCATAAATGCTCACGCCGCCGAGTTCATCGTCGCCTTTTACACGCTCAATATAGATAAAGTTATTATCATCTTTCGCCCACAAACCTGACTGCGTGGAGAGCAGCGAGCCGCCATACATCGACTGCGCACGCTGGTTACGCGCCATTTGCTCACCCTGCGGCGCGACCCACTCGCCAATCGCCATGGTCAGCAGCACCAGCGGAATAGCGGTTTTCATTACCGACAGCGCCACCTGCATGCGGGTGTAGCCGGAAGCCTGCATGACCACCAGCTCACTACGCTGCGCCAGCATGCCCAGCCCTAACAGCGCGCCAAGCAACGCCGCCATCGGGAAGAAGATCTGAATATCTTTCGGGATGCTGAGAATGGTGTACATCCCGGCGCCCAGCGCGTCATAGCTCCCCTGGCCTGCTTTTTTCAGCTGATCGACAAACTTGATAATGCCGGAGAGCGACACCAGCATGAACAGCGTCATCATGATGGTGGTGAAAATGGTTTTACCGATATAGCGGTCAAGTACGCCAAAAGCCTGCATTATAGCGCTCCTTTACGCGTAAAACGGGCGCGAACCCGGCGCATTGGCACCGTATCCCACAAGTTCAGCACCACAGCCAGCGCTAAATAGACCAGGTTTACCAGCCACATCCACACCAACGGATCGAGTTTGCCTTTCGCACCGTTCGAGCGCAGCGTGGTTTGCAGCAGGAAGAAGACCAGATAAAGCAGCATGGCGGGGAGCATCGACAGTACGCGGCCCTGACGCGGGTTGACCACGCTCAGCGGCACTACCATCAGCGCCATCATAACGACCGTAAACACCAGCGTTAAGCGCCAGTGCAGTTCGGCGCGCGCGCGCGGCGTATCGGTTTTGAATAGCGTGCGCATGTCCATCTGCTCGGTATCTGACGGATCGAGCGCCACCGCCTGGTGACCAATAATCGCCTGATAGTTCTGGAAATCAGTGATGCGGAAATCGCGCAGCATGGCGGTGCCTTCAAAACGGGTACCGGTATTGAGCGTCACCACCTGAGAGCCATCTTTGTGCTGCGAGAGATGGCCGGAATCCGCCACGACGACTGATGGACGGGCGGAACCTTTAGTACGAATCTGCGCCAGGAAGACATTCTTGAAGTTTTTGCCCTCAACGCCTTCGATAAACAGCACCGAATTGCCATCCGTCGCCTGCTGGAATTGCCCTTGTGCCAGCGCCGCCATGCCGGGGTTCGCTTTCGCGTCGGCAAGCACCTGATCCTGATGGCGGGAAGACCACGGGCCCGCCCACATAACGTTGACCGCAGCGACAATGCCGGTGAATAACGCGAGGATCATCGCCGCTTTCACCAATACCGCGCGGCTCAGGCCGCAGGCGTGCATCACGGTGATTTCACTTTCGGTATAAAGTTTGCCCAGCGTCATCAACAGACCGAGGAACAGACTCAACGGCAGGATAAGCTGCGCCATTTCCGGCACGCCCAGCCCCAGCAGTGAGAGCACGAGGTTCGTCGGGATTTCGCCATCAGCGGCTGCGCCTAAAATCCTGACCAGTTTCTGACAAAAGAAAATCAGAAGCAGGATGAATAGGATCGCAAGCTGGCTTTTTAGCGTCTCCCGTACCAGATATCTTATGATTATCACTTTAAATACGCCCGTAAAAACCAGTGTTTTTGCTGGAAAATAGCTTGTTTCATGGCTTAAACGTCATTTATTCTCTTGAGTCGTCGAAATGATCGCTAAGATTAATATACTCAGCGGATACGCGCGTAAGACCCGATTTTGACGTGCCGAAACCGAAGTAACATTAAGATTAACACGAAGTCACCGCAACAGCGGACACGAGTTACGAAAGCTTGCAATTCTATCCGTAGCCGCCGCCGTTGTCTTTAAGATTCAGGAGCGTAGTGCATGGAGTTCAGTGTAAAAAGCGGTAGCCCGGAGAAACAGCGGAGTGCCTGCATCGTTGTGGGCGTCTTTGAACCGCGCCGGCTCTCTCCGATCGCCGAGCAACTCGATAAAATCAGTGACGGCTACATCAGTGCGCTGCTGCGTCGCGGGGAACTGGAAGGCAAGCCGGGGCAGACGTTGTTGCTGCACCACGTACCGAATGTCCTCTCCGAACGTATTTTGCTGATTGGCTGTGGTAAAGAGCGTGAACTGGACGAGCGCCAGTATAAGCAGGTGATTCAAAAAACCATTAACACGCTGAATGATACCGGCTCAATGGAAGCCGTCTGCTTCCTGACCGAACTGCATGTAAAAGGGCGGAATACTTACTGGAAAGTACGCCAGGCCGTTGAAACCGCGAAAGAGACCCTTTACAGCTTCGACCAACTGAAAACCAACAAAAGCGAGCCGCGCCGCCCGCTGCGTAAAATGGTGTTCAACGTGCCGACCCGCCGCGAGCTGACCAGCGGCGAGCGCGCCATTCAGCACGGTCTGGCGATTGCCGCCGGTATCAAAGCGGCGAAAGATCTCGGCAATATGCCGCCAAATATCTGTAACGCGGGCTACCTCGCGTCTCAGGCGCGCCAGTTAGCTGACACCTACAGCAAAAATGTGGTGACCCGCGTGATTGGCGAGCAGCAGATGCGCGAGCTGGGCATGCACTCGTACCTCGCGGTCGGCCAGGGTTCGCAAAACGAATCGCTGATGTCGGTGATTGAATACAAAGGCAACCCGGCGGAAGACGCGCGTCCAATCGTGCTGGTCGGTAAAGGCCTGACTTTTGACTCCGGCGGTATCTCCATCAAGCCTGCTGAAGGCATGGATGAGATGAAGTACGACATGTGCGGCGCCGCGGCGGTGTATGGCGTGATGCGCATGGTTGCTGAACTGCAACTGCCGATCAACGTAATTGGCGTGCTTGCTGGCTGTGAAAACATGCCTGGCGGGCGCGCTTATCGTCCGGGCGACGTGCTGACCACTATGTCCGGCCAGACGGTAGAAGTGCTGAACACCGACGCCGAAGGCCGTCTGGTACTGTGCGACGTGCTGACTTACGTTGAGCGTTTCGAGCCGGAAGCAGTAATCGATGTCGCGACATTGACCGGTGCGTGTGTGATTGCGCTCGGCCACCACATCACCGGACTGCTGTCGAACCACAACCCGCTGGCGCACGAACTGATTGGCGCGTCCGAGCAGGCGGGCGATCGCGCGTGGCGTTTGCCGATGGCCGATGAGTATCAGGAACAACTGGAATCTAACTTCGCGGATATGGCGAACATAGGCGGCCGTCCCGGCGGGGCAATCACCGCTGGCTGCTTCCTTTCTCGCTTTGCCCGTAAGTATAACTGGGCGCACCTGGACATTGCCGGTACTGCATGGCGTTCCGGTAAAGCCAAAGGCGCAACCGGTCGTCCGGTGGCGTTGCTGTCGCAGTTCCTGCTGAACCGCGCCGGGTTTAACGGCGAAGAGTAAGCCTCATAAGGCCGGATAGCTGTGTTTGCCGGATGGCGGCTACGCCTTATCCGGCCTGGAGCCTCAGCAATGCTGAATTCAATACCCAATGGATTTCGCGTTGCATCGCGGCGGCAACTGAGCAAATCCCCGGCAGCATAGATAACTATGTGACCGGGGTGCGCCACAAATCTGCCGGGAGCAGATTTGAACGCTGCCTGTAGCGGCCCCTTGAGGGCGAGGCCCGGGGATGGGCAGACTATTCGCAGCCAACAAAGAGGCAGCGTGAAAGACCGACAGCAATAGCGTTTAAATCCTCAACCAAAAGCCCCATATATGAAAAATGCGACGTTCTACCTTCTGGACAATGATACCCAACAGGATGGCTTAAGCGCCGTCGAACAACTGGTGTGTGAAATTGCCGCAGAACGTTGGCGTAACGGTAAACGCGTGCTGATCGCCTGTGCCGATGAGCAACAAGCTATTCGTCTGGATGAAGCGCTGTGGGCACGCCCGGCGGAAAGCTTTGTCCCGCACAACCTGGCAGGCGAAGGACCTCGCGGCGGTGCGCCAGTGGAGCTGGCCTGGCCCCAAAAACGCAACAGCAGCCCGCGCGATATTTTGATCAGCCTGCGCGCGGAATTTGCAGATTTTGCCACCGCTTTCACAGAAGTGATAGACTTCGTTCCTCACGAAGATTCTCTGAAACAACTGGCGCGCGAACGCTATAAAGCGTACCGCATGGCTGGTTTCAACCTGAACACGGCAACCTGGAAATAATGGAAAAGACATACAACCCCAAAGATATCGAACAGCCGCTGTACGAGCAGTGGGAAAAGCAGGGCTATTTCAAACCGAACGGTGATGAAAGCCAGGAAAGCTTCTGCATCATGATCCCGCCGCCGAACGTCACCGGCAGTTTGCATATGGGCCACGCCTTCCAGCAGACCATCATGGATACCATGATCCGTTACCAGCGCATGCAGGGCAAAAACACCCTGTGGCAGGTCGGTACCGACCACGCCGGTATCGCGACCCAGATGGTGGTGGAGCGTAAAATTGCCGCGGAAGAAGGTAAAACCCGCCACGACTACGGCCGTGACGCCTTTATCGACAAAATCTGGCAGTGGAAGGCGGAATCGGGCGGCACCATCACCAACCAGATGCGCCGTCTCGGCAACTCCGTGGACTGGGAGCGCGAGCGCTTCACCATGGACGAAGGCCTTTCTAACGCCGTAAAAGAAGTGTTTGTCCGCCTGTATAAAGAAGACCTGATTTACCGCGGCAAACGCCTGGTGAACTGGGACCCGAAACTGCGCACGGCGATTTCCGATCTGGAAGTGGAAAACCGCGAGTCGAAAGGCTCCATGTGGCATATCCGCTACCCGCTGGCTGACGGCGCGAAAACCGCCGACGGTAAAGATTATCTGGTAGTTGCCACTACGCGTCCGGAAACCCTGCTCGGTGATACCGGCGTGGCGGTGAACCCGGAAGATCCGCGCTACAAAGATCTGATTGGCAAATTCGTGGTGCTGCCGCTGGTCAACCGCCGTATTCCGATTGTCGGCGACGAACACGCCGACATGGAAAAAGGCACCGGCTGCGTGAAAATCACCCCGGCGCACGACTTTAACGACTATGAAGTCGGCCGTCGCCACAAGCTGCCGATGATCAACATCCTGACCTTTGACGGCGATATCCGTGAAAGCGCGCAGGTCTACGACACTAACGGCAATGAATCCGACGTTTACCCGGCGGATATCCCGGCGGAGTTCCAGAAGCTGGAGCGTTTTGCCGCGCGTAAAGCGATTGTCGCGGCGGTGGACGCGCTTGGCCTGCTGGAAGAGATCAAACCGCACGACCTGACCGTTCCGTACGGCGATCGCGGCGGCGTGGTTATCGAACCGATGCTCACCGACCAGTGGTACGTCCGTGCGGATGTGCTGGCGAAACCGGCGGTAGAAGCGGTGGAAAACGGCGATATCCAGTTCGTGCCGAAACAGTACGAAAACATGTATTTCTCCTGGATGCGCGACATTCAGGACTGGTGTATCTCCCGCCAGTTGTGGTGGGGCCACCGTATTCCGGCGTGGTACGACAACGATGGCAACGTTTATGTTGGCCGCAACGAAGAGGAAGTGCGCCAGGAAAACAATCTGGCCGCCGATGTTGCCCTGCGCCAGGACAACGACGTGCTGGATACCTGGTTCTCCTCCGCGCTGTGGACCTTCTCGACCCTCGGCTGGCCGGAAAACACCGACGCGCTGCGCCAGTTCCACCCGACCAGCGTGATGGTTTCTGGCTTCGACATCATCTTCTTCTGGATTGCGCGCATGATCATGATGACCATGCACTTCATCAAAGATGAAAATGGCAAGCCGCAGGTGCCGTTTAAAACGGTCTATATGACCGGTCTTATCCGCGACGACGAAGGCCAGAAGATGTCCAAATCCAAGGGCAACGTCATTGACCCGCTGGATATGGTTGACGGCATTTCGCTGGCGGACCTGCTGGAAAAACGCACCGGCAACATGATGCAGCCGCAGCTGGCGGAGAAAATCCGCAAGCGCACCGAGAAACAGTTCCCGGACGGCATTGAACCGCACGGCACCGACGCCCTGCGCTTCACCCTCGCGGCGCTGGCTTCAACCGGTCGTGACATCAACTGGGATATGAAGCGCCTGGAAGGTTACCGTAACTTCTGTAACAAGCTGTGGAACGCCAGCCGCTTTGTACTGATGAACACCGAAGATCAGGATTGCGGCTTCAACGGCGGCGAGATGGTGCTGTCGCTGGCAGACCGCTGGATCCTCGCGGAATTCAACCAGACCATCAAAGCCTACCGTGAGGCGCTGGATAACTTCCGCTTCGATATCGCTGCAGGCATTCTGTATGAGTTCACCTGGAACCAGTTCTGCGACTGGTATCTGGAGCTGACCAAACCGGTAATGAACGGTGGTGCTGAAGCGGAACTGCGCGGTACCCGCAACACGCTGGTCACCGTGCTGGAAGGTCTGCTGCGCCTTGCGCATCCGATCATTCCGTTTATCACTGAAACCATCTGGCAGCGCGTGAAAGTGCTGAAAGGCATTACCGCCGACACCATCATGCTGCAGCCGTTCCCGCAGTACGACGCGGCGCAGGTGGATGAGAAAGCGCTGGCAGACACCGAGTGGCTGAAGCAGGCGATCATCGCGGTACGTAACATTCGCGCCGAAATGAACATCGCACCGGGTAAACCGCTGGAGCTGCTGCTGCGTAGCGCGAGCGAGGACGCGAAGCGCCGTGTGAACGACAACCTGAGCTTCCTGCAAACGCTGGCGCGTCTGGAGAGCATTACCATTCTGCCTGCCGACGATAAAGGCCCGGTGTCGGTAACCAAAATCGTCGATGGCGCAGAGCTGCTGATCCCGATGCTGGGTCTTATCGACAAAGAGGCGGAGCTGGCGCGTCTGGCGAAAGAAGTGGCGAAAGTTGAGCAGGAAATTGGCCGCATCGAAAGCAAACTGGGCAACGAAGGCTTTGTGGCGCGCGCGCCGGAAGCGGTAATTGCCAAAGAGCGCGAGAAGCTGGATGGCTATGCGGAAGCGAAAGCGAAGCTGATTGAGCAGCAGGCGGTTATCGCCGCGCTGTAATCACCGCGCATAAGAAAAAGCCGGGCATCGCTGCCCGGCTTTTTTTTTGCAGGCCAGATAAGGCGTCACCGCCATCCGGCAAATTTTCCTGAATTACAGCACCGCCGGGTAGAACGACAGGCCGCGAGCCAGCAGGTTCGCCGGATCTTTTGCGGGCTGCACACCATGGTCTTCCAGCGGCAGCGCTTCCAGGTCACCATGAACATGGGTATTTTCCAGCAGATAACGGGTCATACGCACTTTCGCCCACGGCCATGCCAGGAACAGCGTGACGCCACACACCAGCATATTGGTAATGGAAATCCAGAACATACGCCCCATCGCCACCGTCGAGGAGAAACGAATGTTCCCTTCCAGCGCCAGTTGCCCGTAAATATAGGCGCGCAGTTTCACAAACGCGAAAAGGAAGCAGACAATCGCCCCGGCAATATAGATCAAATAGCTCAGCACCAATTTGCCGTAAATCGGCCCCATCATCATCGCTAATTGTTCCGGATCGCCACCTGCTGCGTAGGCATTCTCTTGCAGAGTCATCAGTGACGGCATAACCAGTACCATTACCAGCAAAATAAACGGTACAAACAGCAGCATCGATAGCACCACAATGGTGATGCATTTTTTCATTGAAATTTCAGCGGAGAATTTCAGTTTGCCGTACTGCAAATTATTAATCAGCATGCTAAACCATTGCGCAACATATACGCCCTGCATAATGGCAATCCCCAGCAGCAATACCAATGTACCGATACCAATTATCACAGAAATAGCGCCATATGAGCCGCTACTTAATGCAGACGTCACAAAGAGGGAGAACACCACCACCGAGGCAATAATAACCAGCAACGGGCATCCCATCATCACCCACCAGGCACGCAACGGACTGGCGTAGAAATTAAAACGCACACCGTTAATCTCTGTCATCAGCATTTGATAACGCAGGCCCTGAGTAATCAACCACGGGAAGAAAATCAGGAACAGCCCCATCATACAGAGCTGTAACAGCACGTTCTGGTAGGCCACATTAATAAAGAAAATCACATACAGCACCAGCAGGCAGAGCCAGCCGACAAAAATAGAACGCCCGGTCGCGTGATAAGAAAAACGCGCACCGCTAAGTTCAGTATTCTCATAAAAATAACGACGCGCGCGCACTAACGCCCACGGCAAATATAACCCCAGCGTTATTAAGGTCAGTAAAATATTAACCAGCCAAACCACGAAATAGCCTTTCCCGCTGCCCTGAAAGAGAAAACGGCGCACGGGAACCGCCACGGAACCATGAGTTTCGGGAGTCATAACAATCCTTATCGAAAAAAAGAAGCCAGGAAAAAGGCAGTCAACCATAACAATATTGCGAAATGGTTATCTCCACTATTAAGTCTAAATAGCTGCCGGTCAAAAAAATAGCGCCCAATATTCCTGGTCTTGCCAGAACGCCCCTGTAGTGGTATTAAGCAGGATCAGCTTATAACCCCGAAAACAGAGTGCAGAGATGAATGTGACCGCGCCGGTAGAGGTAAAAATGCGCCGGATTGCTGCCGCCGACAACGCAGCAATCGCATCTGTGATCCGCCAGGTATCTGCGGAATATGGTCTCACTGCCGATAAAGGCTACACCGTTGCCGACCCCGAGCTGGATGAGCTCTATCAGCTTTATAACCGACCGGGTTGCGCCTATTGGGTGGTGGAGCAAAACGGCGAAGTCGTGGGCGGCGGCGGCGTCGCGCCGCTGAAATGTAGCGAGCCGGATATCTGCGAACTGCAAAAGATGTATTTCCTGCCCAGCGCGCGTGGGCAAGGGCTGGCGAAGAAACTGGCGCTGATGGCGCTGGAACATGCCCGCACGCAGGGCTTTAACCGCTGTTATCTGGAAACCACCGCATTTCTGACCGATGCCATTGGGCTTTATGAGCACCTTGGTTTTGAGCATATCGACGGCCCGCTCGGCTGCACCGGTCACGTAGACTGCGAAGTGCGGATGCTGAAAACGCTGTGACGCCAACGCGTACCGGCGTTTTACACCGGTACGCCGCTGTGAAAACGAAAATCCGCATCCGGTGTGGAGATAAGCGCCGCTTCCACTTCGCCGAAATGGCGTACGCGCGGGCTGATATCCGTAGTCGAAATCTGCTGCGCCAGCGCCAGGTAATCCTGATAATGGCGCGCTTCTGAACGCAGCAACGACAGGTAAAATTTCTGCAAGTCATCGTCAAGCCACGGCGCCAGTGCAGCAAAACGCTCGCAGGAGCGCGCTTCGATATAGGCGCCGCAGATTAACTTATCGACCAATGTCAGCGGTTCATGCGTGCGAACCTCTTTGAGCATCCCTTTTGCATAACGGCTGGCGGTAATTTTCACGTAGGGAATGTTACGGGCGAGCATCGCTTCCCGCACCTGCCAGAAGTGGTGCAACTCCTCTTTGATCAACAGCACCATGCTGTCAATCAGCGCCTGGCCCCAGGCATCGTCCGTTTGCGGCATCACGCTTTTGCCAATCTGCTTATGCAGCGCGACAAAATCCGGCTCCGGCCCTTCGCGAAAGGTAAATTCTTCATACGGTTTCAGCCACGCCAGTAGCGCGTCCGACCCGCTTTTATCCGCCACATAACGGCGCACCAGCAGCATGGCGGTTTGCGCCGCTTTCAGTTCACACACCATATGATCGGTAAGCAGCAGCGGCAGCATTGATGGATCGCGTGCTTTGTCCAGCCAGGATTGCGGTGTCGGGCAGTGCAGAAAGTTTAAAACCGGGGAGAGTATTTGCGGGTAATCCATTGTGGTTCCTTGCATTGCGGCAGCGAGCGCTGCCGCAATATTTACTCAGTGACGCACACCGTCATCTTCTTCGTCGACGTAATCCTCGTCGTCATCGTCACCCTCTTCGCCGTTCGGGTCTTCGTAGTAGGTTCCCCAACCGTCGTATTCCACATCGAATTTCTCAGCCAGGTTAAGCAGTTGCTCAACTTGCGCGTCGATCAAATCAGCGTTCAGCGCGCTTTCGCTCAGCACATCGCAGCAGATAACCACTTCACCTTCGTCCAGTTCCAGCTCTTCCGGCTCTGTTACTTCGTAGCCCAGTTTAAAGGCTTCAACAGCGGCTTTTTCCAGCGTTTCGAAATCATCTGCCGACAGGTGATGCTCAATGGTATACAGCGCATCAGGATCGCTGCCGTCTTCGAGCAGTTCTTCAATAATCAAACGCGTCTCTTCGCGCTGTTCTTCCAGGTGTTCCGGGTTCGCCATGGCTCGTTCCTCATCAATGTGGCAGATACACTTATTGTCACACACCGCTGGCATTGCCTCCACTCCTCGCCGAAAAGATTTATATTCCGGGGTTGCAAATGCATATTCATACATATAAAGTGAATTTTAATTCAATAAGTGGCCTTCGCCATGTGAGGGGAATATGTCCGCGTTTTATCAAAAGCATTTTTTGAAACTGCTCGATTTTACACCTGCTGAAATCAATACCCTGCTGCAACTCGCCGCTCAGCTGAAAGCGGATAAGAAAAAAGGCCAGGAAGTCCAGAAACTTACCGGGAAAAATATCGCGCTCATCTTCGAAAAAGACTCAACCCGCACACGATGCTCTTTCGAAGTTGCCGCATATGATCAGGGTGCTCGCGTGACATATCTCGCCCCAAGCGGCAGCCAAATCGGGCATAAAGAGTCAATTAAAGACACCGCGCGCGTGCTGGGGCGCATGTACGACGGCATTCAGTATCGCGGTTATGGCCAGGAGATTGTCGAAACGCTGGCGCAATACGCCGGTGTGCCGGTGTGGAACGGCTTAACCAATGAATTTCACCCGACCCAGTTGCTGGCCGATCTGCTGACCATGCGCGAGCACTTGCCGGGCAAAGCTTTTAATCAGATGAAACTGGTTTATGCCGGTGACGCGCGTAACAACATGGGCAACTCGATGCTGGAAGCCGCCGCGCTGGTGGGTTTGAATCTGCGCCTTGTCGCGCCAAAAGCCTGCTGGCCGGACGCGAGCCTGGTCGCCGAATGCAAAGCGCTGGCAGTGAAAAACGGCGGCAACATTCTGCTGACGGAAGATATCGCGAGCGGAGTGAAAGACGCCGATTTCATTTACACCGATGTGTGGGTATCGATGGGCGAAGCGAAAGAGAAATGGGCGGAGCGTATCGCGCTGCTGCGGCCTTACCAGGTCAATAGCAAAATGTTGTCGCTCACCGGCAACCCGCAGGTGAAATTCCTGCACTGCCTGCCCGCGTTTCATGACGATAAGACCACGCTCGGAAAAAAAATGGCAGAAGAGTTTGGCCTGCACGGCGGCATGGAAGTGACTGACGAGGTGTTTGAATCACCGGCGAGTATTGTGTTTGATCAGGCGGAAAACCGGATGCACACCATCAAAGCAGTGATGGTCGCCACCCTCAGTAAATAACGCAATAAGCCCGGTTGCGCAGCGCGACCGGGCATTACGCTTACGCCATCAGCAGTTTCACCACCACTTTACGCACCTGGGCTGGCGCGTTTACCGCACACAGCGGTTTATGCACTTCACCCGGGTAGAACACCACAAAATCCCCTTCGTTCAGTACCACGGTTTTTTCCTGCGCGCCTTCCGGCAAAAAGGCGATGTCTTTATCCGCCAGCCAGTCGGTGTCCGGCGCGCCCGCAGGCTGGGTGCTAAAAGTCATCCCTTCCTGGCCTTTCAGCACAATCTGGATATCCAGATAACGGGCGTGATACTCGGCGCGGCGTTCTGCAAACGGCTGGGTCATATCTTCAGAAACGAGGAAAAACAGGCGGTTGCCGTCGATATCATGTTTGCCAACAGGCGTGGCATCGGTAACGTGCTGCTTAACGTGCTCAATGGCCTGGCGCAGCTCTTCCGGTAGCCAGGATTGTAAATTGTGAATATTGCCAACGATCATGGTGTAGCCCTCAACATAAAACATCGTTTCATTTTCAGCTTTTATACGAAAATTCACACTGCCATACCACCACTTTTTACGGGAGATTTGTTGCAACGCATGTTTATCGGAAAATATGTTATATGCCTGTTAAGGCCGATTACGCTTTTATGCAGCATAGATGCATAAAGCCGACGCCAGTGCGCGGGCGTAAAGTTGTTACTCACTGATTAACAAGTATTTATTTAAATAAACCTTTCCCGATCACACTTCAGCAGCCTGGTAATTTGCGCATTCATTCACTGGTTATTTCCGTTTTTTGCGCCCGGCAGCACCGTTCTATTCATTTTTGTGCATATCTATTCCTTTCAGCATTTAAAAAATTTATAAATCAATGGGTTACATATTCACGAAAATAGGTGTATAGCTACAAAACAATAACAACCATGAATAAGTCCAGCCGTTAATGCGTAAGCATTCATCCTGATAATTAGGCTAATTGTCTATTCTCTGATGCGAATCAAGCATTTGAACGGCGGCGATTTAATTCCCTATTCGACGTGAGCACAATCACACTATTAATTCTTACGGCTTCTACTATGAGCCATGAAATTAATCGTTATTAACGCGCGATGAAATTAATCACATTTCATTGCCGCCCCCTTTTTATTCTGAAAAAAGTTAAAGGAATAATTATGGAAAAGCACTACGTCGGTTCTGAAATAGGTCAATTGCGTAGCGTTATGCTGCACCGTCCCAATTTAAGCCTGAAACGGTTAACACCCTCGAATTGTCAGGAGCTGTTATTCGATGACGTGTTATCAGTCGAGCGCGCCGGGGAAGAGCATGACGCCTTCGCAAACACACTGCGCGAGCAGGGTGTGGAAGTCCTGCTGTTGACCGATCTTCTGACACAAACGCTTGATATTGCAGAGGCAAAAGCCTGGCTGCTGGAAATGCAGATCTCTGATTATCGCCTTGGCCCGACCTTCGCCGCAGACGTGCGCAGCTGGCTGGCGGATATGCCGCACCGCGAACTGGCGCGGCGGCTCAGCGGTGGATTAACCTACGGCGAGATCCCGGCATTTATTAAAAATATGGTGGTTGATACCCATACAGCGAATGATTTTATTATGAAGCCACTGCCCAACCATTTATTTACCCGTGACACATCGTGCTGGATTTATAATGGCGTGTCGATTAATCCGATGGCTAAACCGGCCCGCCAGCGTGAAACGAATAATCTGCGTGCTATTTATCGCTGGCACCCCGCGTTCGCCGATGGCAATTTTATTAAATATTTTGGCGACGAGAATATTAATTACGACCACGCCACCTTAGAGGGCGGCGATGTATTAGTCATTGGTCGCGGCGCGGTATTAATTGGCCTCTCTGAACGAACCACACCGCAGGGCGTGGAATTTCTTGCCAATAGTCTGTTCAAACACCGCCAGGCCGAACGCGTTATCGTCGTTGAACTGCCAAAACACCGTTCCTGTATGCACCTCGACACGGTGATGACCCATATCGATATCGACACTTTTTCCGTTTACCCCGAAGTAGTGCGCAAAGACGCCCAGTGCTGGACGCTCACCCCGGACGGGCGCGGCGGTCTGCAACGTACGCAGGAAAGCGACCTGCTGCACGCCATCGAAAAAGCGCTCGGTATAGACCAGATCCGACTTATTACCACCGGCGGCGACGCTTTTGAAGCCGAACGCGAACAGTGGAATGACGCCAACAACGTCCTCACGCTGCGCCCCGGCGTGGTCGTCGGCTACGAGCGCAATATCTGGACCAACGAGAAATATGACAAAGCCGGGATCACCGTGCTGCCCATTCCCGGAGATGAGCTGGGACGCGGGCGCGGCGGTGCACGCTGCATGAGCTGCCCACTGGAACGCGACGGCATTTAAAGGAGCCATCATGGAAAGAAAACCTACGCTGGTTGTCGCGCTGGGCGGCAACGCGCTGTTAAAACGCGGCGAACCGCTGGAAGCGAACATCCAGCGCCAGAACATTGATCTTGCCGCGCGCACCATAGCCGGGCTGACCGCGCAGTGGCGCGTGGTGCTGGTACACGGCAACGGGCCGCAGGTCGGCCTGCTGGCGCTGCAAAACAGCGCTTACGACAAAGTTACCCCCTACCCACTCGATATTCTCGGCGCGGAAAGCCAGGGGATGATTGGCTACATGCTGCAACAGTCGCTGAAAAACAGCCTGCCACAGCGCGAAGTGAGCGTACTGCTCACCCAGGTGGAAGTCGACGCCAGTGACCCGGCGTTCAGCAACCCGAGCAAATACATCGGCCCGGTTTACAGCGAGGCGCAAGCCCAGACGCTGCAGCAGGAGAAAGGCTGGGTATTTAAGGCTGATGGTCGCTATTTCCGCCGCGTTGTGCCCTCCCCGCAACCCAAACGCATTGTCGAAAGCGACGCCATTAGCGCGCTGATAAACCGCGATCACCTGGTGATTTGCAACGGCGGCGGCGGCGTGCCGGTGGTGGAAAACGCCAACGGCTACCACGGCATCGAAGCGGTGATCGACAAAGATCTCTCGGCGGCACTGCTGGCGCGGCAAATCGAAGCCGACGCGCTGTTGATTCTTACCGACGCCGACGCGGTGTACCTCGACTGGGGCAAACCCACGCAGCGCCCGCTGGCGCAAGTCACCCCGGACATGCTGCAGGGCATGCAGTTTGACGCAGGCTCGATGGGGCCGAAGGTCGCCGCATGCCGCCAGTTTGTTGAGCAGTGTCACGGCATTGCGGGCATCGGCGCGCTGGCGGATGGTCCGGCCATTCTCGCCGGGGACAAAGGCACATTGATTCGTTACTGATTTAAAAAAGGAAATCTCATGAGCATCAACCTGAAAAACCGCAACTTTCTCAAACTGCTCGACTACACCCCGGCGGAGATCCAGTACCTGATCGATCTGGCTATTCAGCTCAAAGCAGACAAAAAAGCAGGTCGTGAAAAGAAAACCCTGGTCGGCAAAAACATCGCGCTGATTTTTGAAAAAACCTCCACCCGCACCCGCTGCGCGTTTGAAGTCGGCGCATTCGATCAGGGCGCGCAGGTCACTTACCTCGGCCCAAGCGGATCGCAGATTGGCCACAAAGAGTCGATGAAAGACACCGCCCGCGTGCTGGGACGCATGTATGACGGCATCGAATATCGCGGTTACGGCCAGCAGATAGTAGAAGAGCTGGGTCAATACGCAGGCGTGCCGGTGTGGAACGGACTGACCAATGAATTTCACCCCACGCAGATCCTCGCCGATCTGATGACCATGCTGGAACACGCGCCGGGCAAACGCTTGTCGGAATTACGTTTTGCTTATCTGGGCGATGCGCGCAACAACATGGGCAACTCGCTGATGGTCGGCGCAGCGAAAATGGGCATGGATATTCGCCTGGTGGCACCGAAATCCTTCTGGCCAGAGGCTGCACTGGTGGAACAGTGTCGCGCCATCGCCCGTGAAACCGGCGCGCGCATCATGCTCACCGAGGATGTGGAAGAAGGCGTGCATGGCGTTGATTTCCTCTACACCGATGTGTGGGTGTCGATGGGCGAGCCGAAAGAAGCGTGGTCTGAGCGCGTCAGCCTGATGAAACCCTACCAGGTAAACGCTGCGGTGGTGAAAGCCACCGGTAATTCGCAGGTGAAATTTATGCACTGCCTGCCCGCGTTTCATAACGAGCACACCAAAGTGGGCGGCGAGATCGAAATGGCGTATGGCCTGAAAGGGCTGGAAGTCACCGAAGAGGTTTTCGAATCGCCTAACTCTATCGTTTTTGATGAAGCAGAAAACCGGATGCACACCATCAAAGCGGTGATGGTGGCAACCCTCGGCGACTAACCACTCCCCCGGCGCGCCGCGGGTGCGCCGGGGTTAAGGAGCACATCATGGGCAAGTTCAAGTTCCCTTCCGCTTACACCATCCTCTTTTTGTTGATTGCCATTGTCGCCGCGCTCAGTTGGGTGATCCCCGCCGGGCAATACCAGATGGCAATGAACCCAGCCCTCGGTAAAGAAGTACCGATTGCCGGTACTTACGCGCATGTCGCCGCGCATCCTCAGGGGTTAATCGCGGTGATCATGGCGCCAATAAGCGGCCTTTACGATCCTGATACCGGCCAGGCCGGCGCAATTGATGTGGCGCTGTTTATTCTGATCATCGGCGGGTTTCTGGGCATCGTCACCAAAACCGGTGCCATCGACGCCGGGATAGAGCGCGTCACCACCCGTTTGCGTGGCCGTGAAGAGTGGATGATCCCGATCCTGATGGCGCTGTTCGCCGCAGGCGGCACCATCTACGGTATGGCCGAAGAGTCGCTGCCGTTTTATACGCTGCTGGTTCCCGTGATGCTCGCCGCCCGTTTTGATCCGGTTGTCGCCGCCTCCACCGTGCTGCTCGGCGCGGGGATCGGTACGCTGGGATCGACCATCAACCCGTTCGCCACGGTGATCGCCGCTAATGCCGCCGGGATCCCGTTTACCCACGGCATCCTGCTGCGTGTTGCGCTGCTGGTGATTGGCTGGGTGATTTGCGTTGCGTGGGTGATGCGCTACGCCCGCAACGTGCGCGCCAACCCGGCGCGGTCGATCGTCGCCGACAAGCAGGACGAAGATCGGGCGTTTTTCCTCGGCAATAAATCGCCGGAGATGCTCGAATTCACGCCGGTGCGCAAACTGATCCTGCTTATTTTCGCGCTGGCCTTTGTGGTGATGATTTACGGCGTGGCGGTGCTCGGCTGGTGGATGGCGCAGATTTCGGCGGTGTTTCTGGCAAGCGCCATCATCGTGGGTTTGATCGCCCGCATGAGCGAAGAGGAGCTGACCTCAACATTTATCAACGGCGCGCGGGATCTGCTGGGCGTAGCGCTGATTATCGGCATTGCCCGCGGTATCGTAGTGATCATGGATAAAGGTATGATTACTCATACTATTTTGCACAGTGCCGAAGGCATGGTCAGCGGGTTATCCACCGTCGCGTTTATCAACGTTATGTACTGGCTGGAAGTGGTGCTGTCGTTCCTCGTGCCCTCGTCCTCTGGCCTTGCGGTGCTGACCATGCCGATTATGGCGCCGCTGGCCGATTTCGCTAACGTCAACCGCGATCTGGTCGTTACCGCGTACCAATCGGCGTCCGGCATCGTCAACCTGGTGACGCCTACGTCGGCGGTGGTGATGGGCGGGCTGGCTATCGCCCATGTCCCCTATGTGCGCTACCTGAAGTGGGTCGCACCATTGCTGGCGATATTGACGGTGGTGATCATGGCGGCGCTCAGCCTTGGCGCTCTGCTGTAACGCACCGGGTGGCGCTTTGCTTACCCGGTCTGTGGCTAATATACAGGCCCGGTAAGCATGCCGTTGCCGGGCGTTTTGTTTCGGCAACCAATACGGGAAAAGAGATGATGGAATATGGAGATTATTCACCGAAAGAGCAGCTACAACTGGCGGTCTGCCAGCGCCTGATTAGCGAAAAAAGTTATCTTTCACAGGAGGAGATCCGCCGCGATTTGCAGCGCCACGGCTTCGACAGTATCAGCCAGTCCACCGTTTCACGCCTGTTGAAACTGCTCGGTGTAATCAAAATTCGCAACGCCAAAGGACAAAAAATTTATTCGCTGAATCCTCAGTCACGCCCGGTGCCGGACGCCGCCCGCTCCGTCTCCGAAATGGTGGTTAGCGTTGAGCACAATAGCGAATTTATCCTTATTCACACCGTGGCGGGATATGGCCGCGCAGTGGCACGTATTCTGGATTACCACCAGTTGCCGGAGATCCTCGGCGTGGTGGCAGGAAGCAGTATCGTCTGGGTCGCGCCGAGAATAGTGAAGCATACGGCGCTGGTGCATAAGCAAATTAATTATTTACTTAGAACGCATTAATATTCAAAGAGAACCGTTTGCATTGCGTAAAATGTGCATCAATCGCTTGATCCGCGAAAACAGCTGCGTATAATCCGGGACAATTTGCCGGGAGGAAGCATGAATCAGTGTGTACGACAAACTGTCTTACCGCGTCTGAAAAAAGGCGCTGGCCTGCCGTTTTCCTTCCCGTTGATCACCGAATTCCACAGCCCCTCTATTGAGGGGCTTTTTTTTGCGCAGTCGTCAGGAGATAACCATGGCTAACCCGCTATATCAGAAACATATCATTTCCATAAACGATCTCAGCCGCGAAGAACTCGAACTGGTGCTACACACCGCCGCACGACTGAAGGCCAACCCGCAGCCGGAGTTGCTCAAGCATAAAGTGATCGCCAGTTGCTTCTTTGAAGCCTCCACCCGCACGCGTTTATCGTTTGAAACCTCCATGCACCGCCTCGGCGCGAGCGTGGTCGGTTTCTCCGACAGCAGCAACACGTCGCTGGGCAAAAAAGGCGAAACGCTGGCCGACACCATTTCGGTAATCAGCACCTATGTGGACGCCATTGTGATGCGCCATCCGCAAGAGGGCGCGGCACGTCTGGCCACCGAGTTCTCCGGCGGCATTCCGGTACTCAACGCTGGCGACGGGGCTAACCAGCATCCGACGCAAACGCTGCTCGATCTGTTCACGATTCAGGAAACGCAAGGCCGCCTTGAGAACCTCAACATCGCGATGGTCGGCGACCTGAAATATGGCCGCACCGTGCATTCGCTGGCGCAGGCGCTGGCGAAATTCAGCGGCAACCGCTTTTACTTTATCGCCCCGGACGCGCTGGCGATGCCGCAGTACATTCTCGATATGCTGGACGAAAAAGGCATGGCCTGGAGCGTACACGCCAGCATCGAAGAGGTGATGGCAGAGGTGGATATTCTCTATATGACGCGCGTGCAGAAAGAGCGTCTGGACCCGTCGGAATACGCCAACGTCAAAGCTCAATTTGTCCTGCGCGCCAGCGACTTAACCCACGCGCGCAGCAATATGAAGGTGCTGCACCCGCTGCCGCGCGTGGATGAAATCACCACCGACGTGGATAAAACGCCGCACGCCTGGTATTTCCAGCAGGCCGGTAACGGCATCTTCGCTCGCCAGGCTCTGCTGGCGCTGGTTCTCAATCGCGATTTGGCGCTGTAAGGAGAAACGACAATGACACACGATAACAAACTGCAGGTCGAAGCCATCAAACGCGGCACCGTGATTGACCACATCCCGGCGCGCGTCGGATTTAAACTGCTGACGCTGTTTAAGCTGACGGAAACCGATCAGCGCATCACCATTGGCCTGAACTTGCCGTCCGGCGAGATGGGGCGCAAAGATTTGATCAAGATCGAGAACACATTTCTGACCGACGAGCAGGTAAACCAGCTGGCGCTGTACGCCCCCCAGGCCACCGTTAACCGCATTGATGAGTATGAAGTGGTGGGTAAATCGCGCCCGAGCCTGCCGGAGCGCATTACTGGCGTGCTGGTGTGCCCGAACAGCAACTGCATCAGCCATGCAGAGCCGGTCGCCTCCAGCTTTGCGGTGAAAAAACGCGAAAGCGACATCGCGCTGAAGTGCAAATATTGTGAGAAAGAGTTCTCGCACCATGTGGTGCTGGCTAACTAATTGCGGTTGGTATTGCGTTTTTCCCTCCCTATAATGGGGCGGAACCTCAATACCGCTGTCATTCAGGAGTTATTATGACCAAAGTTATCGCCACGGAAAACGCGCCAGCAGCGATTGGCCCTTATGTTCAAGCTGTTGATCTTGGCAACATGATCCTGACCTCAGGTCAGATCCCGGTTGATCCGAAGACCGGTAGCGTACCGGAAGATGTGGCGGCGCAGGCGCGTCAGTCGCTGGACAACGTGAAAGCGATTGTTGAAGCGGCGGGTCTGAAAGTGGGCGACATCGTGAAAACCACCGTTTTCGTGAAAGATCTCAACGATTTCGCTACCGTTAACGCCACGTATGAAGCCTTTTTCAACGAACATAACGCCAGCTTCCCGGCGCGTTCCTGCGTGGAAGTCGCCCGTCTGCCAAAAGACGTGAAAATCGAGATTGAAGCCATCGCCGTTCGCCGTTAATGGCGGAGAAGCGAGAGATAAAAGGCAGCTTACGCTGCCTTTTTTATTGCCCACTTAAAACTAAAACGCGACCGGTTTTTGGCTCTGCCCGCTTACCTTTAAATTTAAATCTCACAGGCTGCCAGAGATTTCTTTCGAAGAAGTTGGTACACCTTTCCAGGGAATCAATTTATGTACGCTTATCACCCAGGCGTTCACCGATTGCGCGTAGCGCGCAGCAACTTTTCCAGCGGATAGACCGCAGCTATCACCACTTCGTCCTGAATTTGTGCCGCGTTATCCAGTTCTCCCTGAATAGACGCTATCTCGCCATCGTCCAGCGTCCCCTGACGCGCCACCAAATCCGTCAGCCGCAGCCCAATAGTGGCGAGCTTATCCACCTGCAAAATCACCGGGCGCATCGCTTTTAGCTGGTAATTGCTGTCGCTGAGCGCCAGCGCATCGCTGGTGTTACCCTGCCAGCGGCTAAAGAGGTGGCGCAGCGCCACCGCGCTGGTGTTGTCTTCCGCATCGCTCACCAGCCTGTCGACCCACTGGTTCATCTGTCGAACGGTGCTACTCTCCGGTGCCAGCGCATCGGCAAAGCGGTTCAGCGGCTCGAACTGATGATAGTTACCGGCCTGGAATTTCAGATGCTGGCGCGTGTAGTAGTGCGCTGGTTCGACAGCCTGGGCGAGGATCTGCAGCGGCAATGTATCGGCGCTGTTCGCAAGGCGCGTGAACTGCACCGATTGCTGGTTGTGCTGCTGCAGGCCGACCGATACCGTCGACCAGCTGTCCATCGCCTGTAAACGGCTGTACATGTTATCGGTGTCGTTCACATCCTGCGCCGACCACAACCGTTCCGCCACGGCAAACGCACGCGGCCACAGCTTGATATCCAGCACCGGCGCGACCACATTTTCCGCCCACAGCGCGGCTTCGCCTCCCAGTAAATTCGCCTGCTGGCTGGCGTCCGGCACCGCGGGAGCAATGCCTTTCGGCACCTCGTTTAACCGCGTGCCGGTGACGGGGTAGCGCGCGTTGCCCAGCAGGAAGTAACCGCCAAGTTTATCGTCGGTGAGAGTGATGACCGGGCGGGTTTCGCCCATCCACGTATCGACGACAAAACTCACCTGGCGATCGCTGCGCCAGTCGATATGCTGCACGGCGCGACGAGATTTGCCTTTGAAATCAATAAATCCGCGCCATCCACTTTCGCCTTTCACCAGCGTAAACGTCCCTTCCACCGGGCTGCCTTTCAGCCGCGGCATCGAAAACGACCAGCTTTGCGCGCTGTCGTTATCGGCAATCACATCCACACCATTTAAGCCCTGCGGCACAATCTCATTGCGGTAGTGATAGGCGGTGTACTGCGGCTGATCGAGGTAGAAACCGGTCGAGAGAATGCCTTTGTAACCCTGCTTTGCCACCTCGCCCAGCGCGTCCTGCCCCTGCCAGGACTGGATGACAATACTTTTGGGCAGATCCGGGTGGAAGATCTCATCCCAGCCCACCATCTGGCGCTGATGTTTTTCGAGGATCGCCTCCAGTTTGCGGTTGAAATAGGCCTGCAACGCGTGGCTGTCGGCCAGTTTGTTGTCGCGCATAAATTGCTGGATCGCCGGGTTATTTTTCCACTGCGTATCGTCCACCTCATCGCCGCCGATATGCAAATACGCATCCGGGAAGATCGCCGCCAGTTCGCTGACTATCGCTTCAGCAAAGGTGTACGTTGCCGCTTTTGTCGGATCCAGCACCGGTTTCAGCACGCCCCAGTGGCGCTCCATCTCATACGGCCCCGGCGCGCTCATCAGTTCCGGGTAGGCAACGGCAATCGCCGACGCGTGTCCCGGCATGTCGATTTCCGGCACCACGCGAATGCCACGCGCCATGGCGTAACGCACCACATCGCGCATTTGTTCTTCGCTGTAAAAGAGACCGTCGCTGGCAAGCTGCGTCAGTTTGGGGTAGCGCCTGGAGCTAAAACGCCAGCCCTGGTCGTCGGTTAAATGCCAGTGCAGCACATTCAGTTTCGCCGCCGCCATGCCGTCGATCTGCCGTTTAATATCCTCAACCGGTATAAAATGGCGGGCGGAATCGAGCAGCAAACCGCGCCACGGGAAGCGCGGCGAATCGTCAATGGTCACCCACGGCAAGGTGGTCTTTTCCGTGCTGTTTTGTATCAACTGGAGCAACGTTTCCATGGCGCGTAGTGCGCCAAAGCGGGTATTTGCGGCGATCTGCACGCCATTCGCATCAATGGTCAGCGTGTAATGCTCATCGCTATCCAGCTTCGGCAGCGGTGCCACTTTTTTGGCAATGGTTATCGAAATGGTGGGATGTTGCGGTTTTTCGGCCTGCGGTTGCAGCGTCCAGCCGGTTTGCCGGGCGATGCGCTGACGCAATCGCGTAACGGCGTCGCCCAGATCGTCGCCGCTGACGCTGACAGAGAGCGTATCCGTCAGTACCAGCGAGCCCTGCGTTGCCGGACGTTCAACCTTTGTCGGCCACGGCATCAGAGGCAAGTCACCTGCGGGTGCAGCAAAAGCGGAAGAACCGAGCAGCAACCCGGCAGTTAACAGGCTGTAACGCAACATAAATGTTCCTTCAGGCGAGGTCAGGCGAGGGAAAACATTTTGTTAACATGCGCCCTCAGGAGCGTCAAGCGCGCCGGGCGACGGGGATCACAGCTTGCGGGAATTGAGAGAAATACCCGGCCTGCACAGAGTGCGCAGACCGGGTTTAAGACAAAAGTTTATTGCCAGCCGTAGCGACGGCTATAGAAGCCTTTCATCCACTGCGTGAGCGTCATATAACCTGCGAGGATCGCCACCAGCCACGGGAAGTACGCCAGCGGCAGCGCCTGTAATTGCAGGTATTGCGCCAGCGGCGAGAATGGCAGCGCGATGCCGACACAAATCACCATCAGCGTCATCGCCACCAGCGGCCAGGCGGCGCGGCTCTGGATAAACGGCACGCGGCGAGTGCGGATCATATGCACAATCAGCGTTTGCGACAGCAAACCGACGACAAACCAGCCGGACTGGAACAGGGTTTGCGCTTCCGGCACGTTAGCTTTAAACACCCACCACATCACGCAAAACGTCACAATGTCGAAGATCGAACTGATCGGGCCAAAGAAGATCATAAAACGGCCCAGATCCGCCGGGTTCCAGCGTTGTGGTTTGGCGATCTGTTCTTCATCGACGTTATCAAACGGGATCGCCACCTGCGAGACGTCATACACCAGGTTCTGGATCAGCAAGTGCAGCGGCAACATGGGCAAAAACGGCAGAAACGCGCTCGCCACCAGCACACTGAAGACGTTGCCGAAGTTGGAACTGGCGGTGATTTTGATGTATTTCAGCATGTTGGCGAAAGTGCGGCGCCCTTCGATTACTCCCTCTTCCAGCACCATCAGGCTCTTTTCCAGCAAAATAATATCGGCCGCTTCGCGGGCGATATCGACGGCGCCATCGACGGAAATCCCGATGTCCGCCGCGCGCAGCGCCGGGGCGTCGTTTATGCCATCGCCCATAAAACCGACCACGTGCCCTTCGCGTTTCAGCAGACGGACAATGCGTTCTTTATGCATCGGCGTCAGGCGGGCAAAGAGCGTGATGTGCTTCGCCATTTGCGCCAGTTCATCATCGCTCATGTGCTCAATTTCGCTGCCGATCAGCGCATCGCCCACTTCCAGCCCCACCTCGTGGCACACTTTCGCCGCCACCAGTTCGCTGTCGCCGGTGAGGATTTTGACGGTGATCCCGCTCGCTTTTAGCGCTTTCAACGCCGGCGCAGTTGTCTCTTTCGGCGGATCGAGGAAGGCGATGTAGCCTTCGAGGATCAGATCCGACTCGTCAATACGCTGGTAGTCACCGCTACGCGCCGGCAGATATTTGGTCGCCACCGCAACCACGCGCAGCCCCTGGCGGTTCAGTGTGCTGGTTACGCGTTCAATGCGGCGCAGCATGGTGTCATCCAGCGGGAAGATTTCGCCGTTGAAGCGCACCTGCGAGCAGACGCTGAGGATCTCCGTTAACGCGCCTTTGCAAATCAGTTGATGAACATCCGTCTGCTGTGCCACCACCACCGACATGCGGCGGCGCTCGAAATCAAAGGGGATCTCATCCACTTTGCGCCAGCTCGCCGCCAGCGTCTGCGCCGCTTCCGCGTCCACACCTTCCAGTACGGCGGTATCGAGCAGGTTTTTCAGTCCGGTCTGGTAGTGGCTGTTCAGCCAGGCGCTGTGCAGCACCAGTTCGCTGACTTTACCGCTGATATCCGTATGATTTTCCAGCACGATTTTGTCCTGCGTCAGGGTGCCGGTTTTATCGGTACAGAGGATATCCATCGCGCCAAAGTTCTGAATGGCGTCCAGATGTTTAACGATCACTTTCTGTTTCGACAGTTTCACCGCACCGCGCGCCAGCGTGGAGGTGACAATCATTGGCAGCATTTCCGGCGTCAACCCCACGGCAACCGACAACGCAAACAGCGCCGCTTCCCACCAGTCACCTTTGGTAAAGCCGTTGATCAGCAGCACAATCGGCGTCATCACCAGCATAAAACGGATCAACAACATGCTGACGCGGCTGATACCTTTCTGAAATGCGTTTTGCTCGGTTTCTTGCTCACTGACACGCCCGGCCAGTTGGCCAAACCAGGTATTGCCGCCGGTGGCGATGACTATCGCCTGCGCCGTGCCGCTCACCACATTGGTGCCCATAAAGCACAGCGTATCGGCTTCCAGCGGGTTGCGCTGCGCGGCCTGGCGCGTCGTCGCCACTTTCTCTACCGGCAAGGATTCGCCGGTCAGCGAAGCCTGGGCGACAAACAGATCCCGCGCCTGCAACACGCGCAGATCCGCCGGGATCATATCTCCTGCGGCCAGCTTGACGATATCGCCCGGCACCAGTTGGTCGATAGGCAATTCGCACCAGCCATTTTCCCCCTTTTCATTCACCACGCGCAGCACCGTCGCGGTGTTGCTGACCATTGCTTTCAGCGCATCGGCCGCTTTGGTCGAGCGCGCCTCTTGCAGGAAGTTGAGCAGCGTCGAAATCGCCACCATCAACGCAATTACGCAGGCGGCGAACAGATCTTCCGAGGCATAGGAAATAATGCCTAAGCAGGTCAGCAGCAGGTTAAACGGGTTGCGATAGCACACCCACAGATGCACCCACCAGGGGGCGGGTTTCTGCGCCGGGATCAGGTTTTCGCCGTGGGTTTCCCGCGCCAGTTCCACTTCCTGCGGGTTCAGCCCTTCCGGGTGGCTGGCAAAAGTGTGCCAGAGCTGCTCATGTTCCATCGCAGCAATCTGCAGACAGCGTTCACCCATCGAGGCGGGGATAGCACCCTGGGCGATATGTTGTACGCCGGGAAGCGGATCGCGCTGCACCAGACGACGCGGTAAATGGCGGTTGAGGCGAGCGAAAAGCTGCCGGGTAATGTTTTTCAGCATGATAGTGTCCTTGCCCCCGCATCACGCGGGTGCGATTGACAACTGGCGTAACAAAGCCGCGCCAGCTGGCGTTTTTAATCGGGCAGGGACGAAAACGACGTCGCTGCCTTACGCATCCGGTAAGGCAGCAACAGCAGGCTTACCGGAAAAAGTATCTCCGTCGCGGGAGAGGGGTGGGATCGGGATCCATCTGGCCTCCGGTAAGGTGTGAAGGGCGAATCATAACGTAGCGGTATCATAGCTCCGCTGAATTAAACCAAACATATACACACCATCAATTGGTAGCACAAAGTGCATAAACCAGACTTTGCTCATTGCTGGCGCTTGGAAGGGATGCAAAACTCCTTTATCCTGCAACCCGCCCCCATCAGGAAAGGATTGAAGTATGCAAAACCGGCTGACAATCAAAGACATCGCACGCTTAAGCGGCGTGGGCAAATCCACTGTTTCCCGTGTGCTGAATAACGAAAGCGGCGTCAGCCAGCGCACACGCGAACGGGTGGAAGCGGTGGTCAATCAGCACGGTTTCTCCCCTTCCCGCTCCGCGCGCGCCATGCGCGGACAGAGCGATAAAGTGGTGGCGATTATCGTCTCGCGTCTGGATTCGCTCTCGGAAAACCTTGCCGTACAGACCATGCTCCCGGCGTTTTACGAACAGGGTTATGACCCGATTATGATGGAAAGCCAGTTCTCGCCGCAGTTAGTCGAAGAGCATTTGCAGATGCTGAGCCACCGTAATATTGATGGCGTGGTGCTGTTTGGCTTTACCGGCGTCACCGAAAGCCTGCTTACTGCCTGGCAGTCGTCGCTGGTGCTGCTGGCGCGCGACGCCAGTGGTTTCGCCTCGGTCTGTTACGATGATGACGGCGCAATCCAGCTGTTGATGGAAAATCTTTATGCCCGTGGGCATCGCCATATCAGTTTTATTGGCGTCCCGCACAGCGATGCCACCACCGGCAAACGCCGCCACGACGCCTATATGGCGTTTTGTCAAAAACACCGGCTCGAACCAACGTTCGCCTTACCGGGCCTTGCCATGAAGCAGGGTTATGAACATGTCGCCCACGTTTTAACCCCTGACACCACCGCGCTGCTCTGCGCGACCGATACGCTGGCGCTCGGTGCCAGTAAATATTTGCAGGAACAGCGCATTGATAATCTGCAACTGGCCAGCGTCGGCAATACGCCGCTGATGAAGTTTCTGCACCCGGAAATTGTAACCGTTGATCCCGGTTACGCCGAAGCGGGTCGCCAGGCCGCCGCGCAATTAATAGAACAGGTTAATGGCCGCGCCACGCCTCGCCAAATCGTGATCCCTGCCCGCCTCGTTTAAGCCGCTGTATCGTTTATTGTGATCCTCGCCAAGTTTCGGGAACGTTCCCATTTTTAATTTTTTTGCCTGCGGTTACGCTTTGCCTCGGTCATGTTACGCATCATTTCTCCCCCCGAGAGGCACCAGGATGAGCAAAGTCAATCCATCAGATATTGAACAACTTATTACGCTGGTTGGCGGACGCGAAAACATCGCGACGGTCAGTCACTGTATTACCCGCTTGCGTTTTGTATTAAATAACCCGGGCGCCGCCGACCCAAAAGCGATTGACCAGCTACCGATGGTCAAAGGCTGTTTCACCAACGCCGGGCAGTTCCAGGTGGTGATCGGCACCAACGTCGGCGACTACTATCAGGCGTTGCGCGCCGCCACCGGTCTGGCTCATGCGGATAAAGAGCAGGCCAAACAGGCAGCGCGACAAAATATGAAATGGCACGAGCGCTTAATCTCCCACTTCGCGGAAATCTTCTTCCCGCTGCTGCCCGCACTGATTAGCGGCGGTTTGATCCTCGGTTTTCGCAACATTGTCGGCGATGTGCCGATGAGCAACGGCCAGACGCTGGTGCAGATATTTCCGCCATTGAAAACCGTGTATGACTTTCTCTGGCTGATTGGTGAAGCGGTCTTCTTCTATCTGCCGGTCGGCGTTTGCTGGTCTGCGGTGCGCAAAATGGGCGGAACGCCAATCCTCGGCATCATCCTCGGCGTAACGCTGGTTTCACCACAGTTAATGAATGCTTATTTACTGGGTTCGCAGGTGCCGGAAGTGTGGAACTTTGGTCTGTTCAGCATCGCGAAAGTGGGCTATCAGGCGCAGGTGATCCCGGCATTGCTGGCGGGCCTGGCGCTCGGCATCATTGAAACGCGGCTTAAAAAGCTGATACCGGACTCCCTCTATCTGGTGATTGTTCCGGTCTGTTCGCTGATCCTGGCGGTATTCCTGGCGCATGCGCTAATCGGCCCGTTCGGTCGCATGATTGGTGACGGCGTGGCGTGGGCGGTTCGCCATCTGATGACAGGCAGCTTCGCCCCGATTGGCGCGACGCTGTTTGGTTTCCTCTACGCACCGCTGGTGATTACCGGTGTGCACCAGACCACGCTGGCTATCGACATGCAGATGATTCAGAACATGGGCGGTACGCCGGTGTGGCCGTTGATTGCGCTGTCAAACGTTGCACAGGCCTCGGCGGTGGTGGGCATCATTATCTCCAGCCGTAAAGAGAATGAACGTGAAATCTCGGTTCCGGCGGCTATCTCCGCGTTTCTCGGCGTAACCGAGCCGGCCATGTACGGCATCAACCTGAAATATCGCTTCCCGATGCTGTGCGCGATGATCGGTTCCGGCCTTGCCGGGTTGTTGTGCGGCCTTAACGGCGTGCTGGCGAACGGGATTGGCGTGGCGGGCCTGCCGGGTTTCCTCTCGATTCAACCCGCTTTCTGGCAGGTCTTCGCACTGGCTACAGCGGTGGCGGTTGTCATCCCGCTGGTGCTGACCTCCTTTGTTTATCAGCGTAAGTTCCGTCACGGCACATTGCAGATTGTGTAATTTTTGGGGCGCGTTTGCGCCCCTTCGTTTTCGCAGGAAATCATGATGAATACCCTTCCCCACTGGTGGCAAAACGGCGTTATCTACCAGATTTACCCAAAGAGTTTTCAGGACACGACCGGCACTGGCACCGGTGATTTACGCGGCGTGATTACGCGCCTCGACTACTTACAAACCCTCGGCGTCGACGCCATCTGGCTGACGCCATTTTATATCTCCCCGCAGGTGGATAACGGCTACGACGTGGCGAATTACACCGCCATCGATCCGCTTTACGGCACCCTGGCAGACTTTGATGAACTGGTCGCCCAGGCGCACCAGCGCGGCATCCGCCTGGTGCTGGATATGGTGTTCAACCACACCTCGACCCAGCATGCCTGGTTCCAGGCATCGCAGGATCCGGACAGCCCGTACCGTTCTTTCTATATCTGGCGCGACGGCGAACCAGAAACGCCGCCGAATAACTGGCGTTCGAAATTCGGCGGCAGCGCATGGCGCTGGCACAGCCAGAGCGGCCAGTACTATTTGCATCTGTTCGCGCCGGAGCAGGCAGATCTCAACTGGGAAAACCCGGCGGTACGCGACGAGCTGAAAAAAGTCTGCACCTTCTGGGCCGATCGCGGTGTCGACGGTTTGCGTCTCGATGTGGTGAATTTAATCTCCAAACAGCAGGATTTCCCCGACGATCACAGCGGCGACGGGCGACGTTTTTATACCGATGGCCCGCGCGCCCATGAGTTTTTGCAGGAGATGAGCCGCGAGGTTTTTCGCCCGCGCGAATTGATGACGGTCGGTGAGATGTCATCCACCACGCTGGAACATTGCCAGCGCTACGGCGCACTCGACGGCAGCGAGCTGTCGATGACGTTTAACTTCCACCATCTGAAAGTTGACTATCCCGACGGCGAAAAATGGTCGCTGGCGAAACCGGATTTTGTGGCATTGAAATCGCTGTTCCGCCACTGGCAGCAAGGGATGCACAACGTGGCGTGGAACGCGCTGTTCTGGTGTAACCACGATCAACCGCGCATTGTGTCGCGCTTTGGCGAAGAAGGCGCGCTGCGCGTGCCCGCCGCCAAAATGCTGGCGCTGGTGCTGCACGGCATGCAGGGCACGCCGTACATTTATCAGGGCGAAGAGATCGGTATGACCAACCCGCACTTTGCGCGCATTACCGACTACCGCGATGTGGAAAGCCAGAATATGTTTGCCGAACTGCGTGCCGCAGGGCGCGAGCCGGAAGCGCTGCTGGCGATCCTCGCCAGTAAATCGCGCGATAACAGCCGCACGCCGATGCAGTGGACCGCGCGTAAAAACGCCGGTTTCACCACTGCCGATCCGTGGATTGGTCTGTGCGATAACTATCGGGAAATCAACGTCGAAAACGCGGTCAACGATCGCGATTCGGTGTTCTATACCTACCAGTCGTTGATTCGCCTGCGTAAAAACTTGCCGATACTCAGTTGGGGCGATTATCAGGATCTGCTCCCCTCTCACCCACATTTATGGTGCTACCGCCGTCAGTGGCAGGGAGAAACGTTGTTGGTTATCGCCAACCTCAGCAATCAGTTCCAGCCGTGGCGGCCAGAAACCCTGCCGGGCGACTGGCAGGTGGTCATCAGCAACTATGCGGAAGTTTCCCCTGTTCCCGGTGAAATGACCCTGCGGCCGTTCGAAGCCGTGTGGTGGCATCAAAAATAAGCGTTTTTCACTTCCCTGGCGCAAAAAAACAGCAGGCTTAAACCTGCTGTTTTTGTTGAATTTTTAGTCAAAACAAGAATGCCTGAATTTACATTTCCTCAGAGCGCCCGTCCTCTGCGCTATCCGGTTTTTACTTTGTCCTGAGTCAATAAAAACGCAAACATGTTTGATGCAAATCACTATATATAGAAATTAGAATGCACCCCGGCCCTATATGTTGTATTAATCGACTACTATTCGAACAAGCTGACCACCGCGAAAGCGATACACGCTGTGGATAACACGGGCCTGGATGGGACGAACTTATTGGTTTTAGTAATGAATAACCAGCCAGTCTGCGCGTCCTCATATTGTGGATAACCTGTTTTCTAAAATGGAGTGATCATGACACCGCATGTGATGAAACGAGATGGCTGTAAAGTGCCTTTCAACTCAGAGCGCATACAAGAAGCCATTTTGCGTGCAGCTAAAGCAGCGGGAGTCGATGACGCAGACTATTGCGCCACCGTCGCAGAGGTAATTAGTCGTCAGATGCAGGGCCGATCGCAGGTCGATATTAGCGAAATCCAGACTGCCGTCGAAAACCAGTTGATGTCCGGGCCGTACAAACAACTGGCGCGTGCCTACATTGAGTATCGCCACGATCGCGATATCGCCCGTGAAAAACGCGGCCGTCTGAACCAGGATATTCGCGGTCTTGTTGAGCAAACCAACTCGGCGCTGCTCAATGAGAACGCCAACAAAGACAGTAAAGTGATCCCGACTCAGCGCGATCTGCTGGCGGGAATTGTCGCCAAACACTACGCGCGCCAGCACTTGTTGCCGCGCGATGTGGTACTGGCGCACGAACGCGGTGAGATCCACTATCACGATCTCGACTACTCCCCGTTCTTCCCGATGTTCAACTGTATGCTGATCGATCTGAAAGGCATGCTGACCCACGGCTTCAAAATGGGCAACGCGGAGATTGAACCGCCAAAATCGATCTCAACCGCCACGGCGGTTACCGCGCAGATCATCGCCCAGGTCGCCAGCCATATTTATGGCGGCACCACCATCAACCGGATCGATGAAGTGCTGGCACCGTTCGTCAGCGCCAGCTTCGAGAAACACCGCAAAGTCGCCAGCGAGTGGAACATCCCGGATGCCGACGGCTATGCGCGCAGCCGCACCGAGAAAGAGTGTTACGACGCGTTCCAGTCGCTGGAATATGAAGTTAACACCCTGCATACCGCGAACGGCCAGACACCGTTTGTCACCTTCGGTTTCGGGCTGGGCACCAGTTGGGAATCCCGCTTGATCCAGCAGTCGATCCTGCGTAACCGCATTGCAGGTCTGGGTAAAAACCGTAAAACCGCCGTGTTCCCGAAACTGGTGTTCGCCATTCGCGATGGTCTGAATCACAAGTTCGACGATCCGAATTACGACATCAAACAACTGGCGCTGGAGTGCGCGAGCAAGCGCATGTACCCGGATATTCTCAATTACGATCAGGTCGTCAAAGTGACCGGTTCGTTTAAAACGCCGATGGGCTGCCGCAGCTTCCTTGGCGTGTATGAAGAGAATGGCGAACAAATTCATGACGGGCGTAACAACCTCGGCGTCATCAGCCTTAACCTGCCGCGCATCGCGCTGGAAGCGAAAGGCGATGAAGCGGCGTTCTGGAAACTGCTGGACAGCCGCCTACAACTGGCGAAAAAAGCGCTGATGACCCGCATCGCGCGCCTCGAAGGGGTGAAAGCCCGCGTTGCGCCGATCCTCTATATGGAAGGGGCTTGCGGCGTGCGCCTGAAAGCGGACGACGATATCGCGCCGATCTTTAAAAACGGCCGCGCGTCGATTTCGCTGGGTTATATCGGCATACACGAAACGATCAACGCGCTGTCCGGCAACAAGCATATCTACGACAGCGAAGCACTGCGCGCCAAAGGCGTGGCAATTGTGGAACGCCTGCGCCAGGCGGTGGATCAGTGGAAAGAAGAGACCGGTTACGGTTTTAGCCTTTACAGCACGCCGAGCGAAAACCTGTGTGACCGTTTCTGCCGTATCGATACCGCCGATTTCGGCGTGATAGAAGGTGTGACCGATAAAGGTTACTACACCAACAGCTTCCACCTTGATGTCGAGAAAAAGGTGAACCCGTACGACAAAATCGATTTCGAAGCGCCGTACCCGCCGTTAGCCAGCGGTGGTTTTATCTGCTACGGCGAGTATCCGAACATTCAGCACAACCTGCGCGCACTGGAAGATGTCTGGGATTACAGCTATCAGCACGTGCCGTATTACGGCACCAACACGCCAATTGATGAGTGTTACGAGTGCGGTTTTACCGGCGAGTTCGAATGCACCAGCAAAGGCTTTACCTGCCCGAAATGCGGTAACCACGACGCGTCCCGCGTCTCCGTTACCCGCCGCGTTTGCGGCTACCTCGGCAGCCCGGACGCGCGTCCGTTCAACGCCGGCAAGCAGGAAGAAGTGAAACGCCGCGTGAAACACCTCGGCAACGGGCAAATCGGTTAACAACTCCGTCGCCCGGTGAGTGGCGTTTACCCGCGCCGGGCACGCGGTCAGTGATTTCACCGTACCTGATTGCCCGATGGCGCTACGCTTATCGGGCCTACGTTTTCTGCCGCTACGATTGTTCTCTGCTACGTTTTCTCTAAGCAGTTGACGTGGTAGCAAGGCGGCAAACGAGTAAATCCCGGGGAGCTTTCATAAGTAAGTGACCCGGGTGCGCGAGAGTAGCCAACGCAGCTACAGCGCCAAATGCGACGAGGAAACATGAATTACCACCAATACTACCCAGTCGACATCGTCAACGGCCCCGGCACCCGCTGCACACTATTCGTCTCCGGCTGCGTACACGAATGCCCTGGCTGCTACAACAAAAGCACCTGGCGGCTGAACTCCGGCGTGCCGTTTACCGAAGAAATGGAAGATCGGATCATTGCCGATCTCAACGATACGCGCATCAAACGCCAGGGGATTTCGCTCTCCGGCGGCGATCCGCTGCACCCGCAAAACGTGCCGGATATTTTAAAGCTGGTGACCCGCATCCGCGCCGAGTGCCCCGGTAAAGATATCTGGGTGTGGACCGGCTACAAAATGGACGAACTGAACGCCGCGCAGCGGGAGGTGGTCGGGTTGATCAACGTGCTAATCGACGGCAAATTTGTTCAGGATCTGAAAGACCCGATGCTTATCTGGCGTGGCAGCAGCAACCAGGTTGTGCATCACTTGCGTTGATTTCCTCGCGCAATTTTCACAATACTTCCCTGCATATTCTCATTTCAGTGCGACGATATGTATTCCGACGCTGAATGCGCCGGAGGAACGGCAAAACTGTTTTGCATACGTCTGACCTCCTCCGCCGGCGGTAAACCGAAGAGCCGTTTGAATTCGCGGTTAAACTGTGACGGGCTTTCGTAACCGACGGCGTAACAGGCCGCTGCGGCAGTGAGTCGCTGGCGAACCATTAACATCCGCGCCTGGTGCAGCCGTACCGATTTCACATACTGCATTGGCGGCATCCGGGTTATCGCTTTGAAATGGCTATGGAATGTTGGCACGCTCATCCCGGATTGCTGAGCCAGTTGCGACAGCGTTAAGGGTTGAGCATAAGCCGCATGAATGTAACGCAGCGTTTTGCCAATTTTACCGAACTGCCCCTGCAAGGCTAACGCGGCGCGCATCGCATTGCCTTGTGCGCCGGTCAAAACACGAAAATAGAGTTCCCGTACCCGCGCCGGACCAAGGATTGCCGCCTCAAGCGGGTTACCGAGCGTCTCCAGTAAACGCAGCACCGCTCTTTTCAGCGTCTCGTCCATCGGGCTGGAGATCATGCTTTGCGGCGAAGCGGATAACAGCGGAAAGCCGTGCTGTTCAATTTGCAGCATCACATCTGCGGCAACCTGAAAATCCAGATGCATGTAAATCGCCAGCAGCGGGTGGTCTGCCGATGCATCCGTTTCCATTACAAAAGGCACAGGAACCGATACCGCCAGGTAGTGCTGTTCGTCGTAAAGATAGATCTGCTGACCGAAATACCCTCGCTTGCTGCCCTGGCAGACAATCACGATCCCCGGATCGTACAGCACCGGCGTGCGGGCCAGCGGGCGATCGGAACGCAAAATGCGCACATCCGCCAGCGCGGTCAGGTTGTACCCCTCCTGCGGGGCAAGTTCCATTAACCTGGCGATCATATCTGACATCGCGCACCTCATAAGATCAGGCAATAAAAAGAGAAGATATGGCCTAAAAAGCCAGCAAACCTGAGAATACTATGCAGCTTCCATTTTTCATGGGAGTAGACGTTATGTCACCTGTAAAAACACTTTTCATCACCGGCGTCAGCAGCGGCTTTGGTCGCGCGCTGGCGCAGGAAGCACTGGCGGCGGGCCACAACGTTATTGGCACAGTGCGCAACCACGACGCGCAGCAGGCATTTGAAGCCCTGCATCCGCATCGGGCGTTTGCCCGCTTGCTTGATGTCACTGATTTTGCGCAAATCAATGACGTAGTCGCAGAGGTTGAATCACACATCGGGGCAATCGACGTGCTGGTAAACAACGCCGGTTACGGCCATGAAGGGATCATGGAAGAGTCCTCGCTTGCAGAGATGCGCCACCAATTCGACGTCAATGTATTTGGTGCCGCAGCCATGATGAAAGCCGTGCTGCCCGGCATGCGCCAGCGCCGCAGCGGGCACATTATCAATATCACCTCAATGGGCGGTTATATCACCATGCCGGGGATCGCCTGGTACTGCGGGAGCAAATTCGCGCTGGAAGGGATCAGCGAAACGCTGGGCAAAGAGGTGAAGCCTTTTGGTATCCACGTCACGGCAGTAGCGCCGGGATCGTTTCGTACCGAGTGGGCCGGGCGCTCGATGATCCGCACCCCGCGCACCATTGCCGATTACGATGCGCTTTTCGATCCGATTCGCCAGGCGCGCGAGGAAAAGAGCGGAAAGCAGCCCGGCGATGCCGTCAAAGCGGCTCGCGCCATGCTGGCGATAATAAACAGCGACACGCCGCCCGCGCACCTGCTGCTGGGCAGCGATGCGCTCAGCCTGGTGCGTGAAAAACTGGCGGCACTCACTGCGGAGATTGACGCATGGGAGGCACTGACCCGCTCTACCGATGGTTAACAGGCACGGGGCGTGAAAGCGCCCCGGCATGGGCTCAAAAGCGGCTCAGCGACTCCATCGCCACGCTTTTAAACGACGCGAAATCCGCGCAGGCACAGAGCCTCGCCGTTACACGCTCGCGCAGGAAGGTGACGAAAATATCGTAGATAGCCATCGCTTCTTCATACTCGCTCTTGCTGATCGCCAGCAAGAAGATGACATGCGCGGTTTCATCGCCCCACGCGATCCCCTGCGGAGCCAGCACGGTGTAGACCACCGTTTTTTTCGCCAGCAGCCCGAGGGCGTGCGGCAACGCAATACCCTCGCCGAGCAGGGTGCTGACAATCGCTTCACGCTCGACCACCGAATCGAGAAACTCCGCATCGACAAAGCCTTCATCCTGCAATTGATGGCATAAGGTGTTGAACAGCGTTTGTTGATCCATCGCGTCGTGAATGATGCGGAAATGCGCGGCATCAAAATACTTTTCCAGCATCCACGGCCGCGTTCTGTCTACCAGCACCAGCTTGCCGATCTGCTCCAGTTGATACTCGCTGGGAAACGGCGCGATGGTGACGACCGGCTTATCTTTTTCATTTACCCGCGCGGTAGAGATGACAAAATCTTCCGCGATGCCGTCGCACTGCTCGTACTCACGCAGCGTCACGGTGCGTGTTACCACAATCTGCGGATATTTACGCGCCAGCACTGCTTCAATCATCCGTACCATCGCATTTCCGACATCGCACACCAGCAACACCCGCGGCTGGCGCTGATAACCCACGTTGTAATGGCGCTCAAGACCCACGCCGATATGCAGCACCAGAAAACCGATCTCGTTTTCGCTGATCACATACGGCGTGTATTTCCCCCAACTGGAGACCGCCGCCAGCGTCATATCCCACGCCATGGGGTAGTGCTGTTTAATGTTATCCAGCAACGGGTTAGGGATCATTATCTGGTAGCGCACGCGGGTGATCATGGTTTTGATATGGGTGAGCAGATCCGCATGTAGCTGGTCATCGTTTTGCAGGTTGTAGTTATAGTGCGTGTTGATGTAGCCAAGGATGTAGTTGACCAGCGCTTCGTCGTCATCGGCGCTGATGGCGCTGGGTGCGATCTCCTGCACGCGTCGCCCGGCGATATGCACCCGCAGCCAGTGCTCTTCCGCCGCCGCCAGCGGTTTTCCCGCCAGATGTTGCAGCGCAGCAGAGATATCCCGCGCCGCCTCTTTGACATTTTCGTCCCCATCTTCGGCGCTGAATTCAGAGAGCGGATAGCCCTCGCTGATGCGGCGAACCGCCACCGCGCAGTAAAGGCGGATAAACAGATCGCCCTCATCCGTCAGGCGAATATGATGGCGGTTAAAACAGTCATGCAGAATAGTAGCCAGCGCCTCAGGCACCCCCGGATTGAGCGCTTCTTCCGTGATCAGCGGGTTATCGGCATTTTGCTGCGCCAGTTCCCACAACAGATCCGTCAGACAGGCGCGCAGCGCCATTTCGCTGCCAAACAGTTTCATGCCGTGGCGCGGGCGCGTTTCCAGCGTCAGACGGTAGCGGGAAAACCACTCCCGCACCTCGGTCATATCATTTTGCAGCGTGGCGCGGCTAACAAACCACTCATCCGCCAGATCTTCCAGCTTGAGCGAGAAGGCGGAGGTGAGAAAACGCACCACCAGATAATGCACCCGCTCCGGCCCGCTACGCGGAATGCGCAGCGCGCGCGGGCGCGACGCCTGCAAGCTCTGGTAACGCGTGACGTCATCAATTTTCAGTTGATAGCCGCTGCCGCGCGTCAAAATAAACTGCGCGCCGTGGTGGTGCAGCAGAGCGTTCAGTGCGGTGATATCGGCCCGAACGGTACGCGTCGAGACCGACAAGCGCTGTGCCAGCTCATCCTGCGGTAGCGTCTCGTTTTGCAACATCATGAACAGTTGCGCCAAACGTTGGTTCGGGAATCGCACGTCGCTCTCCAGACTTAGGGGTGAGATGAAATAACCATCTGAGATGGGCTGCCTACCGGCGTGTAGTCCGGCTCAAACTGCAATTGACCGTCGCGTTCCACGCGAAAACGGGTGATGTTATCGCTGCGCTGGTTCATCACGTATAGCCAGCGGCCATTCTCCGCCAGCGTTAGCGTGCGCGGGTAATCGCCGCGCGTCCAGACATCATCCTGATGGGTTAGCGAACCATCGGCTTTCACCGTAAAGTGCGCGATGCTGTTATGCAACCGGTTGGCGACATACAGCTGTTTACCGTCACCACTTAATACCAGCCCGGCGGCAAAACTGGTGCCTTTATACTCTTTCGGCAGCGCCGAAAAGGTTTTCCCCGGCTGCAACGTGCCGGTGGTTTTGTTCAGCGCATAGTGTGTAAGCGTTGAGGCTTCTTCATTGATCAGCCACAGGCCATCGCCCTTTGGCGTGAACACAAAGTGGCGCGGCCCGGCACCTTGCGAAGAGGCGCTAATAAAGGGTGGATCATTCGGCGTTAACGCGCCCGTTTTGCCATCAAACTGATACTGATAAATGCGATCCAGCCCAAGATCGGTGGAAAAGACGAATTTCCCGCTCGGATCGGCGGCGATCATATGCGCATGCGGGCCATTGTGATCGCTAATCGCAAAACTGCCTTCCACCGCCGCAGCCGGTTTCGCGGCCCCCGGTTCGCCCTGATCCTGACGCGTATCCACCGCTTCGCCGAGGCTACCATCCGCTTTCACCGGCAGCACGGCAATCGACCCGCTGACATAGTTCGCCACCAGCAGAAAACGGCCATCCGGCGTCAGCGACAGATAGACCGGTCCGGCACCGCCGGACGCCACCTGGTTCAGCACACTTAACTCGCCGTTAGCGCCAATACGCAGCGCCTGCACCGCGCCCTTTTCCACTTCGCTGGCGAGGTAGAGGGTTTTACCATCCCGCGCCACCGTTAGCTGTGCCGCATTCGGCAACGGGCTGACCAGCGTTTTATTGCCAAGCGCACCGGATTGCGGATCAACGGTAAAGCGATAAAGCCCTTCGCCGTTCGGGTTGTAGGTTCCGACCCAGGCGTACTGCGTTTGTGCCATGGCGCTGGTTGCCAGCAGAGAAAGTGAAACGGTAAGCAGATGACGAGCGGTAAGCATGGTGGCTCCTTACGTGACGAGGGGGGTTTCCCTCCCGTATCGGGAGGGAAGATCGTTTACTTCACCAGTGCTTTGGTCATATCCAGCAACTGGCGAACATCCGCCGGGCGCGTGTCGCCACTCGCCTTATCAATGATCGAACTGTAAATATGCGGGATCACCTTGCGGACACCCGCATCCAGCGCGATTTGCAGGATTTCACTGAAGTTGTCCAGATCGATGCCGCCGGTCGGCTCCAGCCAGAAATCATGGCGCGCACAGGCTTGCGCCACGGCGATAAATTCGTCGCGGCATTTCAGCCCGCCCATCGGGAAGTATTTAATGGAGCTGCCGCCCATATCTTTTAGCAGTGCAATGGCGGTTTCCACCGGCACAATGCCGTCTGGCGCCTGGCTGCTCAGCGGTCCGGTGGAAATTTTTACCCTTCCCGGCGTACCGGTTGGCGAGACCAGGCCATTAACCACCGTGTCGTTCCGCCCGAGCAGCGCGCGGCTGGTCGCCACGCCGGTGAACACCTGGTTAACGTGCTGCGGTTGAACTTCACGGGAGATGGCGCTAACCATGGCCGACTGGTTTGGATCGCCTGCGCCGAGGCCAACGGAAAGTGCATTATCGATACGCGCCGCGTAGTCGCGCATATCCGCGACGGCAGTAGCGACATCGGGGTAGTTTTTCGACAGCACGCCGACCAGCACATGGCCTTCCGCGGCCTCGTAAATCGCGCTGGCGTTCTCTTTGCTGCCCGCCAGCACGTTCAGGCATACGCGGTCGCGGTAAAAATTCGGCGTCAGTTTCATGCATTTGCTCCCTTGTTCAGTTCTTCGGCGATGCGGCGATAAATGATCGTCAGTTGATCGGCGGTGACGCTGCGCACATCGGCTTCGATAATCCCTTCGTTGGCTTTATAACCACGGAAATAAATGGCGTATTCCCCCTGTTTCAGGGCGCTGACCAGCTCGCCGGTAGCGATACCGGTGACGGCTTCATCAAATTTGATTTCGCTGCGGGCAATATCGCGCCCGGCGCTATCCCACACCACGCGCGCACTCACGCCTTTTAGCGTGTTGAGCTGCTCAATAAACGGTGTCATTTTGGCAACCATCTCCGCCCCGCTCTCTTTGCTGGCAGAAAGATAGTGTTCAATGGCGCAGGTCAGGCCGAGAATGCCCTCCTTGCCCACTTTCATTGCGCGGCCAATGCCCGCCGTCTGGCGTTTTACCCACTCCACATACTGCGTTTTGCCGATCACCAGCCCGCTGGTTGGCCCTTCAATCGCTTTTGCGCCGCTGTAGATAACGAGGTCGGCTCCGGCGCGGTAGTAGCACTGCAAATCCTCTTCGGCTGCGGCATCGACAATCAGCGGCAGGTTGTGCTTGCGTGCCACCACGGCGGCCTGCTCCACGCTGAGCATGCTTTTTTGTACGCAGTGATGAGATTTGATAAAGAGGATCGCTGCCGTGCGCGGCGAGATTGCCGCCGCCAGTTGATCGGCAGAGCATTCATTGGCGTAACCGGCTTCCACCACTTTGCCACCGCCCAGCGCCACCATGGTGCCTACCGGTGCGCCAAAGTTAACGTTGTGCCCGCGCGGCAGTACGATTTCATTGTTCTCAATCGGTGTGCTGTGCAGGTTTTCCAGCAGCCAGTCGCTGTCTTTCACCAGCACGGCGGCGACGGATTGCGCAATGCCGGCGGAAGCGCACGACACCACGGTCGCGCCTTCGACATCCAGCAGTTTTGCAATGTACTCCCCGGTTTTATTCACCAGGTCTTTCATTTCGAAGTAGTGATTCATGCCGCTGACTACAGCGTCGACCACTTCCGGGCGCGGCGTGGAAACGCCGAGCGCCGTCATGCGCCCGGATGCATTAATCACCTGTTTTAGCTGGTACTTATCATAAATCGAAGGCATGTTCGGCACTCCCTTGTTCGGTCATATAGCCCTTGCCCGCGCGAATGGCGGCAAGCGGCGTGAGGATGTGTTCGGCCTGTAACGTCTCGTTTTCCGCATCGGTGAACAGCACCGGCTGGCGTTTCAGGTCGAAAATGGTCAGATCGGCGTCGAAACCCACGGCAAGACGCCCTTTATGTTGCAGGCGCAGGCCATCAGCGGCGTGGTCGGTCACACAGGCGATCACCTGCGGCAGCGACATGCCGATGGCGAGGAATTTCGCCATCACATTCGCCAGCGAGCGCACCGGGCCATCGATGCGGTTGCGGCAGTAAATGTCGGAGCTGATGGTCTGCGGCAAAATACCCAGCGCGATGGCCTGCTGTGCCACCGCAAAGCTGAAACTGGCGCTGCCGTGCCCGACATCAAGCCGCACACCGCGCGCAATGGCGCGCGTCACCGAGGCGCGCAGCTCGCCGGAAGGCGTCAAAATGCGGTTCGGTTTGCCGTTATAGCAATGGGTAATGATGTCGCCGGAGGTCAGCAGCTCAGCAATCTCATCAAGGTTTGGCGGGTTGTTGCCAATATGCACCATCAATGGCAAATCGCCGTTTTCCTGCTGGATGACTTTGGCGCGTTGCAGCGGTGTGATGCCGTTGTCGCCGACCACGCTGCTGCTCATGCGCGCTTTCAGGCCGACAATAAAATCCGGGTGGCGTTTTATGGCCTCACGCGCAGCGTCGGCGTCGATATTATTCAGGTTCGCCAGCTCGTTTTGCGCAATCAGCCCGACGCGCGAGATATTCAGCAGCGCATAGACGTCCGTCGACGCCTTACGGGTAATGGCATAGAAATCATCGATGTCATCCGCGCCGGTGCTACCGGCATCAATCACCGTGGTAACACCGGTCTGAATGCCGACGCTATCGGGCTCGTCGTGATAAATGGGTGAGTTCGGGTAACAGTGGACATGGGAGTCGATCCACCCGGCGCTGACATAGTGTTCGCCGCGTAAATCCACGCTTTTCGCCGCCGGGCCGTCGATATCGCCAAGCGCCGCGATTTTGCCCGCCGCGATGGCGATATCCGTCACCGTGTCGTCAACCAGACGCGCCCGGCGCAGGAGTAAATCAAACATGCGTATCTCCAGGAGTAACGGGCGCCGCAGCGCCCGTGGGTGTCAGAGGGCTACCGGGAAAATGGAGCCCAGCAGCATCGCGCCGAGGATCGCGCCCCCGGTGATCGGCTTCTGCCAGAGGTAAAACAGCAGCGCGCCAATCAGCGAACCAATACCAATCGGAATGGAAGCGGTCATCGCGCTGAGGATAATCAACGGGCCGAGGAAGCGGCCGGACGCGTTACCCGCGCCCATCATCACGTCTGCGCCGTAGGTGGAGTCGCTCTGGTTGATGGTGAACTTACGCGCCAGGATAATCAGGTAGCCAATCGCCAGGCCGATGATCAGCCCGGTAGCCAGCGAAGCCACAAAGTTCGCCACCGGGAAGACAAAGCCCGCGCCGAGCAGCAGCGCCGGCACGCCAAGCCCCACTCCGGTCTGGATAGCGCCGCCGATATCGAGAATACCGACCAGCGAACCTTCGATAATGCGGGCAAACAGGAAGCTCGCGCCAAATGCCGCCACCGCGCCGTAAACGCCGGTATCCATGCCGGAACGCAGCATCGAAACAAACGCCACTTCGTTAAACGCGCCAATGCCGTACAGGTAGTACATGTGTGTTCCGGCGAACACGCCGGAAGAGAGCAGGCCGACGAAAATCGGGAATGACCAGTCGGCGTACCAAAAGCCTTTATTCTGTTCCATCTCGGTTCCTTATTTGCCGCTGAGCGAGTTGTGGATAAGCGACAGCCAGTCCGGCGCGCTCAGGTGGAAGGACTCGATCATTTTCAGATCAAAGCCGCGGAAGAACGCACTCAGCACAAACAGCGCGACAATCGCTGTCATCATCACTTTGGTGACGCGGTTCCAGCCGCTCTCTTCCACACCTTTACCAATCAAAATGCCCAACACCAGACCCGGTACGGCGTTACCCATAATGAGCTGTGCCGCGCCGCCAAAAACGGTCGCCCAGAAACCGGATTTCTTGCCTGCATCAATTGCCGCCAGCCAGAAAATCACCGGCATCACGGTGTTGACCAGCAGGTTCGCGGCCGGAACCAGCACTTTCACCGCCGTCACCTGCAACGCCGCCGGAACGGAGGAAGCAGTCAGGTTGAGGAAGGTGACGACCACCATGCCGATCAAGCCGCAGGCGATAGCCATCTTTTTCGGATCGTGCAGGGTTTCGCCCACGTTGCGGTTTTTCACCATCAACGCAGCAGCGCCCCAGTTCGGAATAATGCGGTGGTCAACGTCCTGGGTGAACGACCCCGCCGCAACGGATGACGCCCAGGCGTTAAAGAAGAAACCCAGACCAAAAGAGAAGTGCGAAGCCGGGTCCCCTTCGCAGGAGTTCAGTTCGCCCAGTGTACGAAACGCGCCCATCCCTTGCGTGGTCGGCGCATGGAACATGCGTGCAGCCCCTGCGCCCACGCCGACGCCCACCAGGCCGCCGATAATGAGCGATTTTATTAGTATGATTAAGAACATCAGTCTGCCCTCTTCTACCCTGTGATAGTGATTTCTGGGGTATGCGGTGAGTTATTGCGTGACGAAATCCACTTTATCGAGATTGATGGCGGTCACGTTGACGGTGACGTCCAGCTCCACGCTGTACGTGCGTCTTATACGGCGCAGAAAGAGGAACAAAAACGCCTCTTTGCGCGTCGTTTCCTGCGCCTGAACAACCTGCACGTCCTGTGGCTCAATGCGCAGTAAAATGTGCGGCGACGTTTTCATCACCGCGGCCTGAACATGGTTCAGCGCATCGGCGAAGGCGCGCGCTTTCGCATCGCCCTTGCCCTTTACCCTGACCGTGGTGGTGAACTGTTCTTTCATGGTTATGCGCCGTATTTTTTCTGCCACGCCTGCACCAGACGCTCGCCTAACTCTTCTTTGTCCATAAAGCCAAAGCCCAGCACGTTGCAGCCTTCGTTAATCGCCGTCACGCCCTCTTCCACAGAACGCATGCCATATTTGGCTTTGTAGCCATGTTTGTTTTGCGCGGTGATAGCGCCCGCGCCGCCGCTGCCGCAAAAGGAGATGCCAAAGGTGGCGTTTTCCGCTTTCATCACGTCGCCAAGTTTCATATCCGCCGCCACGCCCGGCACGACCACCGCGCGGCCGCCCGCTTTTTCTACACCGGCCGCCACTTTCTGGCCTTTCCCCAGACGGTCGCCAATCACTACGGTAATCTGTTCCATTGTTCGCTCCTTAAAGGTTGTCTTTCGCCACTTCGAAATGCACCGACAGCAGCCAGGCTTCTTCTTCCGGAAGGTTGCCAAAAGCCGCCACGACGTCACGGGCAAGTTTCATGGAATCCGCCGAGATCTCATCAAACAGGCTGGCGTCCACTTCCGGTAGCGGTTCGCCGGTTACCGACCGGTGCGCCATCGCGCGGACATGAGAGGTCAGCATCTGTTGCTGCACCGCGTTCGGCGTAATGTTCTGAGAACTGAGTAAGGCATACACCTGCTTCAGCATGCGTTCAGCGAGGGTTGCCGTTTGCGCAGCCTGCTCCGCGTCGTTTATTACCGCTCCGTTATTCACTCGTCGTACCCCGTTAATGGCTTCGGAATAAAACTAACGTTGCAGGTTAAGAGTTTGTAGCGAGGAGTTTTCCACTTCGAAGTGGAAACGCGGAAGGCTTTAGTGATCTGCGCCTCAAAATGAGGCCGCTGAGGGATTTTTCACTGTATTGCGGTCACAATTTTGACCAAAAGCGGCGGAAAAACGGCAGCCCAAAAGCACAAAAAAACGGCGGGCGGGAGAGGAAAAGTGTGAGGTGAATAAGGTTTACTTATTCCTGCCCGTTGTTCAGCGCCCGCAACAGATAATCTGTGAATGACGACACCAGCGGCAGCAACGGCCTGCCGGGTAAATGTAATAAGTGCATCGGGCGCGGCGGCGGTAAATAGCCCGGCAGTACGGCACACAGGCGACCTGCGTCGATATCCCGCTGCAACATGATGTCGGCGTGCTGCACAATCCCCAGCCCGGCCAGCGCCGCCTGGCGAATCGCCTCGCCGGAATCCACCATCAGCCGCGGGGTAATCGCCACCTCTTGCTTACCGTCCGGCCCTTGCAGCTGCCAGCTGTGATCGGATCGCCACTGGCTAAAACTGATGCAGTGGTGCTGTTTCAACTCTTCCGGGGTTTCGGGCGTGCCGTGTCGCGCTAAATAGTCTGGCGATGCGGCGAGGATCATCTGGTACGGCGCCAGCGGAATGGCAATCATCCCTTCATCGTTGACAGCACCGACGCGCACAGCGAGCTGGAAACGCTCCTCAATCAGCGAGACTTTGCGATCGCCCAGCACCATTTCCGCATTCACGCCGGGATATTGCTGTAAAAAACGCGACAGGATCGGCGTTAAGACATGGTTGCCCCAGGCCACCGGCGCACTGATGCGCAGCAGGCCAGAGACATTTTCATAAAGATGACTGGCTAACCCGTCTGCTTCGCGAACAGTGGCGAGAATTTGCAGACCGTACTGGTAAAAACGCTGGCCCGCTTCGGTTAGCCCCTGGCGGCGCGTGGTGCGGTGCAGCAGCTTGCAACCGGTACGACGCTCGAGTTCGCGCACATGTTTACCGACCATTGCCGGCGTGATGCCTAACGAGTCGGCGGCGGCGGTAAAACTGCCGAACTTGATGGTGCTGACAAACGACTCAACGCATTTGAGATAATCCATTTTCCACCCGCATTCTAAACCCACAGTATCAAATGAAGATAACAACGCCCCATTTATCCGCAACAGGACGCGGGAAATAATAGCGCCATTATCGTTTATTGGGTTCTTAATGATGCAATCGCTGGTTTTCAATGAATTTGGCGCATCGGATGTACTCTACCTGCACAATCACCCTACGCCGCAGCCCGGCGCGGGTGAGTTGCTGGTTGACGTGTCTGCCGCCGGGCTGAATTTTGCGGATATTTACCGCCGCCAGGGGCGTTACCCGCTGGCAGGAAGCGCCCCCTGGGTTGCCGGATATGAAGGCGCCGGTCAGGTGATTGCCGTGGGAAGCGGGGTAAGCGGCTGGCAGCCGGGCGATCGCGTGGGTTTTGCCGATGTGCCGCTGGCGCACGCCAGCCATATTGTGGTGGCGCAGGAAAAAGCTATTCGCCTTCCCGACTGGCTTTCTGAAGCGCAGGCCGCGTCGATTCTGTTACAAGGCTTAACCGCAGATTATCTGGTGCATGATGTGTTACCGGTGCTAACCGGCATGCGTGTCGCCGTGCTGGCCGCCGCTGGCGGCGTGGGCAGCCTGCTGACGCAAATGCTGGTACACCGGGGGGTGCAGGTGTTCGCCGTGGCTTCAAACCAGGCCAAGCAACGCCTCTGCCTGCGTAACGGCGCAGACGCCGCCGCCGATTACGACTCATGGCCTGAACAGGTTCGCGCGTGGCATACGCCGGGTTGCGATATCGTGTTTGATTCGGTTGGCAGCACGCTGCAACAAAGTCTGGACAACCTGAAAGATGGCGGGCGCGTTGTGCTGTTCGGTATGTCCGGCGGCACGATCCCCACGCCGGATCCGGCGCAGTTTTTGTTGCGTTCCACCGGCGTTATCGGTGCCGATCTGTGGACTTATCTGACCTCGCAGCAAGAGCGGCAGCGCCGCGCCGATCGCCTGTTTGCGCTGCTGAAAGCAGGACATATTAAATTGCCGGAGGTGACATCTTTTCCGCTCTACCGGGGTAAAGAGGCGCATGATTTGCTGGAAAACAGAGAGTTTAGCGGGAAGGTAATTTTGATCCCCTGACATAACGCGTTTTAAAAATGAAACAGCACCAGGGAAGCACATAATAAAAAGCGGACACCGGAAATGCCGGTCGAGAAGCTGAAGTAAAAAGCGGGGCGATTGCCCCGCTTCGTTTAATCAGATACCGAATTAACGGTATTTTTTGTGATACGTATTGCGGGTGTCAATGAACCCTTTGGCGGCGTCCTGCGCCTCTTTCACTTTGCCTTCGTTAGCCAGTTTCAGCGCGCCGTCAATCTGCCCGACCAGCACATCAAAGCCGTGACGATAATCTTTCATCTCCGCACTATCTGCCGCTTTACCTTCCAGTTTCGGCGGCGTCGCTTTTTGTGCATCCAGCGCAGCGGTACGCATTTTGGTTAATGCATCTTTCATCTCGCCAGCGTCGCTGGTTTTCTGCACCACTTTCAGATTGTCATTCAGGGTGCCCATATCATCTTCGAGATCGGCGGCGAACACCGACGATCCAACAAACAACGATGACACAGCAAGGATCGCTAACAGGTTTTTACGCATTGCTCACTTCCTTTTTTTATTATTCACGCTAAAGGCGCAACTCTGTGCGCCACGGAGTTATTGTCCGGCGATTTTCATCTCCGGGAGTAACACTGAACCACACTGAATATTGCTACGGTGTTCGATATCGTCACCAACGGTAACGATATTACGCCACATATCTTTCAAATTTCCTGCAATGGTAATTTCGCTCACCGGATACTGGATTTCACCATTTTCTACCCAAAAACCGGACGCACCGCGCGAATAATCACCGGTAATGCCGCTCACGCCCTGGCCCATCAGCTCGGTGACCACAAGCCCGGTGCCCATCTCTTTTAGCATCTGTTCAAAGCTCAAGCCGCGTCCGGCAATGCGCCAGTTATGGATACCGCCCGCATGTCCGGTGCTTTTCAGCCCCAGCTTACGCGCGGAATAATTGGTCAGCAGCCACTGCATCAGTACGCCATCTTTCACGATATCGCGGCGTTCGGTACGCACGCCTTCGCTGTCGAACGGTGAAGATGCCAGCCCTTTAAGCAGGTGCGGATGCTCTTCAATAGTCAGCCACTCCGGCAGGATCTGCTTGCCAAGATAGTCCAGCAGGAACGTCGATTTGCGGTAAACAGAACCACCGGCAATCGCCCCCACCAGGTGACCAAACAGGCCGGTCGCTACTTCGTGGCCGAAAATGACCGGCGCTTTCATGGTTGGCAGCTTGCGCGGCGACAGGCGGGACAACGTGCGACGCGCGCACTCTTCGCCCACCCACTCCGGCGTTTGCAGTTCGTTAATATCACGGCTGATGGTGTACGCGTAATCGCGCTCCATGTCGCCATTCTCTTCGGCAATCACGCAGCTCGACAGCGAGTGGCGCGTGGAGCAGTAGCTTTGCAGCATGCCGTGGCTGTTACCGAAGACTTTTATGCCGTAATGGCTATTGAAGCTGCCGCCTTCGGTATTATTAATGCGTTTATCCGCTTTCAGCGCCGCCTGCTCGGCGCGCGCGGCCCATTCGATGGCTTCATCCGGCGTCACTTCCGCCGGGTGGAACAGGTCAAGATCGGGTGCCTCAAACGCCAGCAGCTCTTTATCTGCCACGCCCGCGTAAGGATCCGGCGAAGTGTAACGCGCGATATCGAGCGCCGCCTGTACGGTGCGGGCAATCGCGTCCGGGCTGAGATCGGTTGACGAGGCGCTGCCTTTACGGTTCTGGTGATAAACGGTTATTCCCAGCGCGCCATCGCTGTTAAATTCGACATTCTCCACTTCGCCGTAGCGCGTGCTCACGCCGATCCCGGTGGTTTTGCTGACAGCCACTTCCGCACCGTCCGCTTTTCCGGCAGCTAATTCCAGCGCTGTGGAAACCGCCTCTTCCAGCGTTTTGCGTTGTTGTGCAACTTGTGTGATTACTTTCATTGCCAATGCCATAATTAAGGGAGAGATTCTTTGAAGTCTAACAGAGAACCGTTTTTCAGTGCGCGCCTTAACTGGTAACATTAGCCTCTTTTTTTAAGGAGCCTGAGATGACAAAGCAGCCCGACGACTGGCTCGACGACGTGCCCGGTGATGATATTGAAGACGAAGATGACGAGATCATCTGGGTCAGTAAGAGTGAAATTAAGCGCGATGCTGAAGAGTTAAAGCAGCTCGGCGCGGAAATGGTCGATCTTGGCAAAAACGCGCTGGATAAACTCCCGCTCGACCAGGATCTGCGCGACGCTATTGAGCTGGCGCAGCGCATTAAGAAAGAGGGTCGCCGCCGTCAGTTGCAGTTGATCGGTAAAATGCTGCGTCAGCGCGATGTCGATCCGATTCGCCAGGCGCTGGATAAGCTGAAAAACCGCCACAACCAGCAAGTTGCCTTTTTCCACAAGCTGGAGCAGATCCGCGATCGCCTGATTGAAGAGGGTGATGATGCGGTGCCAGAGGTGCTGAATCTGTGGCCGGATGCTGACCGCCAGCAGTTACGTTCGCTGATCCGTAATGCGAAAAAAGAGAAAGAAGGGAACAAACCGCCGAAATCCGCGCGTTTAATCTTCCAGTATCTGCGTGAACTGGCTGAAACCAGCGAGCAATAACCTTTCTGCATTATCCCTCTCCTGCGGGAGAGGGCTTTTCCCGCTTCCCTTTTCCTGTTTCATTTATTCCCTTCTTAATGCGATCAAAATTTAGCTGAATCGTTAAAGCTAAAAACGTTCTTCATCACATATTCATCTCGCATATATCTTTCATTTCATAGATAAATGCGATCAATACCAGCTATTTTCATTCTCATCCTCGCTCATTTTCATCAAATGAAACGGATCACATTTTCTCCCCTGCGCAAAACGTAGATTTCAGCCGTGGTGCAAATAATCGATTCAGCTAAAAAGGACGAAATGATGAAAAAAACCGTAATGCTTTCCGCACTTGCCCTGCTTGTATCTGCTCCGGTAATGGCGAAAACCTGGGTGCTGACAAGTGCTGAAGGCGGCGTTGAGCAGGGAAACTGGCGCATCAGCAGCGATCAGCTGAACATCAAAGATCAGCAGTTCAGCATTGAGCAGGTGGTACTGCATGGTGGCAAACAAGAGGGCAGCAAAGTTATCAAACTGAGCAGTAAAAACGGCCTGACTATCGCACTGAGCCCGACGCGCGGGATGAATTTACTCTATGCAGACGGTTTTGGCGTGCATATGGGCTGGAATTCACCGGTAAAAGAGGTCGTTAACCCGGCATTCATCAATCTGGAAAGCCGCAACGGACTCGGCTGGCTGGAAGGTTTCAACGAGATGGTGGTGCGCTGCGGTTACGAGTGGACCGGCCATCCGGTAACGGCGGACGGACAGATTTACACCCTGCATGGCAAAGTGGGTAACACGCCCGCTTCGCAGGTTTCCGTCGATGTTAGCGAAACGGCACCCTATGAAATTCGCATTCGCGGATTGGTGAAAGAGAGCACCTTCAAAAAAGCGGATCTGCAAACGGAAATGGAGTTGCGCTACATTCCGGGCAGCAACAGTTTCAGCCTGCATGACGTGCTGACCAACCATGCTGACTATCCGCACGATTACCAAATCATCTACCACAGCAACTTCAGCAAACCGATCCTTGAACAGGGCGCGCGCTTTATTACGCCGTATGAAAACGTCAGCCCGTTCAATGATTACGCCAAAAAAGGGCTGAAAGAGTGGCAAACCTACGCCGGGCCAACCAAGGGCTTCGACGAAATGGTGTTTAATATCAAGCCGCTGGCCGACGCCAGTAAACAGACTGTCGCGGCACTGCTCAACAAGGCCGGAGATAAAGGCGTGGCGATCAGCTATAACACTGAACAGTTGCCGGTGCTGACGCTGTGGAAAAATACCGACACGGAAAAACAGGGCTACGTCACCGGTATCGAGCCGGGCACCAGCTACGCCTACCCGGTGACCATTGAGCGTGAACAAAAACGCGTGAAACAGTTGCAACCAGGCCAGAGCACCCGCTTCGATTTAACCTATACCTTGCTGCACAACAGCGGTCAGGTGGCTGAAGTAGAGAAACGCGTGCAGGAAATTCAGGGCAGCAAAACCCCGCAGTCGATTGAAACGCCGATGGCGAAAGAGTAACGCGCAGGCATAAAAAAACCGCGCCAGGTTTCAGGCGCGGTTTTTTATTCGGCTTAATCTAATCAGGCGCTTTCAGCAGCGAGTTGCGCTTTTTTCGCCAGCCCGTCCAGCAGTTTCTGGTGGATACCGCCAAACCCGCCGTTGCTCATCACCAGAATGTGATCGCCCGGCTGGGCGCTTTTGACAATCATCTCCGCCAGCGTATCTACATCCGCACTCCAGTACGCAGGCTGTACGCAGGCATCCGCCACTTCCGCCACCTGCCAGGGAATATGCGGCGGCTGCAGCAGGTACACTTCGTCGGCACGTCCCAGCGACGGAGCCAGATCGGCTTTGCAGATGCCCATTTTCATGGTGTTCGAGCGTGGCTCCAGCACGGCGATAATTTTCGCGGTGCCGCCCACTTTCCCGCGCAGCGCCGCGAGGGTTGCCAGGATTGCCGTCGGGTGATGGGCAAAATCGTCATACACGGTCACGCCATTGGCTTCGCCACGCAGCTCCAGACGACGACGCGCGTTGATGAAAGAGCCCAGCGCGTTCGCCGCATCTGCCGGGGCAACACCAACATGACGCGCGGCGGCAATCGCCATCAGGCCGTTATGCATGTTGTGCTCGCCCACCAGACCCCAGTTCACCTGGCCTACGCATTCGTTATCCAGCCACACTTCCCAACTGGAGGCGTCAGTATTCACTTTTTTCGCCTGCCAGTGCCCCTGCTCGCCCACCAGCTCCTGCTCGCTCCAGCAGCCCATCGCCATCGTCTGTTTCAGGTTGATGTCGTTTTCCGGCCAGATGATTTTCCCCTGCCCCGGCACGATGCGCACCAGGTGGTGGAACTGTTTCTGAATCGCTTTCAGGTCATCGAAAATATCCGCGTGGTCAAACTCAAGGTTATTGAGCACCAGCGTGCGCGGGCAGTAATGGACAAATTTGGAACGTTTGTCGAAGAAGGCGCAGTCATATTCATCGGCTTCAATCACGAAGAACGGGCTCTCACCCAGACGCGCAGAGACCTCAAAATTGCCCGGTACGCCGCCAATCACGAAGCCCGGTTTGTAACCGCAGGCTTCCAGAATCCAGGTCGCCATGCCAGCGGTGGTGGTTTTACCGTGCGTACCGGCAATGGCGACAACCCAACGGTCGCGCAGCACAAAGTCATGGAGCCATTGCGGGCCCGACATAAACGGAATGTTCTTTTCCAGCACCGCTTCCACACAGGGATTACCGCGCTTCATCACGTTGCCGATGATGACCAAATCCGGCGCCGGATCGAGCTGGCTGGCGTCATAACCTTCAATCAGTTCAATCCCTTGATTCTCAAGCAGCGTGCTCATCGGCGGATAGACACTGTCGTCCGAGCCCGTTACCTGGTGTCCCAGCGAGCGCGCCAGCATTGCCAGCCCGCCCATGAAAGTGCCACAAATCCCCAATATATGAATGCGCATACGTCGTTATCCTTTCTTAAACTGGCGCACATTTTACTCATATGTTTACGCACAGAGAAATGCATTTCAGGATAATCCGCATATAGCTGGCGCGATTCACCTGTGCGCGAGCTTTTGAATGTTTGTTAGTATTGTTACAGGACCTTCGCGTTTTCGTTTGCGAAAGCTCTGGCTGTTACGGCGTCGGCTGTTTACTATCCGGAACTTGCTGTGAGCAGCAACCTGAAAACCACAGGCTACAATCGCTTTACTCCATCATGAAAAATGCAGGGAAAGTGTTATGAAAACGTTAGGTGAATTTATTGTCGAAAAGCAGCATGAGTTCTCGCATGCAACGGGTGAACTGACTGCTTTGCTGTCGGCGATAAAACTGGGCGCCAAGATCATTCATCGCGATATCAATAAGGCCGGTCTGGTCGATATCCTGGGTGCAAGCGGTGCTGAAAACGTGCAGGGCGAGCAGCAGCAAAAACTCGACCTGTTCGCGAACGAAAAACTGAAAGCCGCACTCCGCGCCCGCGATATCGTGGCTGGCATCGCCTCTGAAGAAGAAGATGAGATCGTCGTTTTCGAAGGCTGCGAGCACGCAAAATATGTGGTGCTGATGGATCCTCTGGATGGTTCCTCCAACATCGACGTTAACGTCTCCGTCGGGACAATTTTCTCCATCTATCGCCGCGTAACGCCAGTCGGCACGCCGGTCACCATGGAAGATTTCCTGCAACCGGGCAACAAACAAGTCGCCGCCGGTTATGTGGTTTACGGTTCGTCCACCATGCTGGTTTACACCACCGGCTGTGGCGTACACGCCTTCACTTACGATCCGTCACTTGGCGTGTTCTGCCTGTGTCAGGAGCGTATGCGCTTCCCGGATCGTGGCAACACGTACTCCATTAACGAAGGCAACTACATCAAATTCCCGCAGGGCGTGAAGAAATACCTGAAGTTCTGCCAGGAAGAAGATAAAGCGACCAACCGCCCTTACACCACGCGCTACATCGGCTCGCTGGTAGCGGATTTCCACCGTAACCTGCTGAAAGGCGGCATCTACCTCTACCCAAGCACCGCCAGCCACCCGGAAGGGAAACTGCGTCTGCTGTACGAATGCAACCCGATGGCGTTCCTCGCGGAACAAGCAGGCGGTAAAGCCAGCGACGGCAAAAACCGTATTCTGGATATCCAGCCGGAAAGCCTGCATCAGCGCCGTCCGTTCTTTGTCGGCAACGAGCATATGGTGGATGACGTAGAACGCTATATGCGTGAGTTCCCGGACGCGTAATCAGCCGGGCAAAACGAGAAAAGCGCCACGATTGTGGCGCTTTTTTTTAGCGTACGAAGGTGCGTTTGACGCGCTCGGACACCACAAAATAGGGGATCCAAATCGCCGCGCTTATTACGCTACGAACCAGTGAGCTTACGGTATCGTAGACATACGGCACATCAAACACCTGATGCGCCAGCCATACATCTACGCCATGAAAGGCAATCCATAACAGCAGAAAACCAATGTAAAAACGCGGAAGCAGCCGTTTCTTGCGAAAGAACAGGCTCCCGACGAAGACCGTGTAGGCGAACATCACCCCGTAGAATACCAGTTCGAAAACGAGCATCCCTTTTTGTCCACCAACGAGCACGCTGTAATGCTCCATCACCACTTTGAGCGTCGCGCTGAAAGAGACAATCACGCTGAGCAGCGACAGCACCAGCCCAATAGCAGGAACAAACAGCCAGCCGCGAATTTTTTTAAACTCGCGCGCCTCGCACTCCGCGCAGAAATCACTCTCTTTCAGCGCTTCCTTATCGCATTGAATACAGATTCCCATGTCGTTGCCTTTCGTTATCCCTGCGTCTGTAAACGGAATGATGCCATTGCCTGCAACAATTCGCGCGACTGCTCTTCCAGCGAACGGGTCGCCGCAGAAGATTGCTGTACCAGCGCCGCGTTTTGCTGCGCGGTTTCATCCATCTGGCTGACGGCGATATTCACCTGCTCAATACCGCGGCTCTGCTCCTGCGACGCATTGGCGATTTCGCGCATCAGTTTGGTCATGCGCAACACTTCTTCGGCGATTTCGTCCATCGTCTCGCCGGCCTGCATCGCCAGATCGCTGCCTTCAGAGACCTGCGCCTGCGAGCTGCTGATCAGCGCCCGGATCTCTTTCGCCGATTCGGCGCTGCGGCTGGCAAGGTTACGCACTTCACCGGCTACGACGGCAAAACCACGCCCCTGCTCACCCGCGCGTGCCGCTTCAACGGCGGCGTTTAGCGCCAGAATATTGGTCTGGAAAGCAATGGCATCAATCACGCTAAGAATGTCGGCGATGCGATCGGAACTGGCGGAGATATCGCGCATTTTTTCAATTACATAGCAGACCATTTCGCTGCCGCGATCGGCGGTATCGGAAACCGTCTTCGCCAGTTTGTGTGCCTGTTCGGCGTTGTCGGCGTTCAGTTTCACCGTGGCGGTGATCTGCTCCATGCTGGCCGCAGTTTGCTCCAGCGATGTGGCGGTCGATTCCGTACGCTGCGACAAATCGATGTTGCCCGCCGCCAGTTCACGGCTGCCGGTATCAATTTGCGAGCTGGCATCACGCACGCGGGTAACCGAACCCACCAGCGACTGGCGCATCTCTTCGATGGCCGCGTTCAGCCGGTTAAATTCTTTGCTACTGACGTCGGTTTTCAGGTAGGTCAAATCCCCTGCCGCTACCTGTTCCAGTTGCTGAATAGACGTATCCAGCGGCTTGAGCAGTAAATGGCGCAGCGCCAGCCAGGCCAGTACGATGATCCCGGCCACCAGTAACGCCACCACCAGAATCAGTAGCATAACGCCGTTTTTGCTGCTCTGAACGGCGCTCACTTCCGCTTTCCCGCGCACTTCGCCCCATTTCTGGAAGGCCTGCATGTCGTTGTCGAACTGGCGGGAGATAGGGATAAGTTTGTTTTCCAGCAGATCGTAATAGGCATCGGCGCTCTGTTGGTTGAGCGCATCCTGCATCGGTTTAATGCCCTGATTGACGTAGTCGCCGTAGCTTTTCGCTAACGCCGCCAGCAGTGCAGCACCTTGTTCATCATCGACGCCCGCCTTAATCACACCAGCAAGCGATTGCTCACCGTGTTCAATTTCGCCATTGATCATCTTTACCGATTTGGCGGCATCGTCCAGCAAACCAACTTCCATCATGCGCACGGCCTGACCCGCTTCATTACGCGCACGCAGGATCAGCGTGTAGCCTTCGCTCAGGCGCGCCATCTTTTCGCCCTGAAGCTGGCTAATTCGCTCCAGCGATGAGGAACTTTTATTGAGTGCATAAACTCCGATGCCGCTAACCAGCAGCAGGAGAAACGTCATAACAGCCAGCAAAGAAAGTAAACCAGTACGGATCGAAAGCGTTTTAAGCATGATGTGAATCCCGGTAGCAGCGATACTTTTTGGCGTAAATTAAGCCGATTCGTCAGTTATCGACCGCCACCGGAATTACTTTAGGGAAAAATAGTCATTTCAATATGTTATTACTTTGTTGCCGTTGTGCTAACGCGTGTAACAGGTGAGCTTTGGCGGTTCTCCCACAGCACCGTTAAGCCACGTTGCAACGCGATAAAAATAAACAACAGGATGCCAATGGCAATCTTGGTCCACCATGAACTGAGCGTGCCGTCGAAGTTAATATAGGTCTGGATAAGTCCCTGAATACCCACGCCAAAAAGCGTACCTAACACTGTGCCGACGCCGCCGCTAAGCAACGTGCCGCCAATCACCACCGAGGCGATAGCATCCAGTTCAACCCCCACGCCCGCCAGCGCGTAACCGGCCTGGGTGTAAATGGAGAAGACAATCCCCGCCAGTGTCGCAAGACCAGTCGAGAGCATATAGATACGAATGGTGGTACTGCGCGTTGAGATACCCATCAGGTTCGCGGAAGTGGCATTACCGCCAATCGCGTAGACTTCGTTACCAAAGCGGGTGCGGTGTGCGAGGAAAATACCGATCACCACCACGAATAACATCAGCAGCCCCATCGCGCTCAAACGTCCGCCGCCGGGGATCATCCACGCCAGGCTGGAGAGCGAATCATAGACCGGGTGATTAATCGGAATCGACTCTTCCGACAGCAGGTAGCTGACGCCGCGCAGGAAAAACATCCCCGCGAGGGTGATGATAAACGCCGGGATTTTTAACGCGTCGATCATAAGCCCCATAAACGCGCCAAACGCAGTGCCCATCAGCAGAATCAGCGGGAACGCCAGCAGCGGCGAGATGCCCCAGTCGCCAATGGCTTTCGCCAGAAAAACCCCGGTAAAGGCAATCACCGAGCCGACGGACAAATCAATGCCGCCAGAGAGGATCACGAAGGTCATACCAACGGCAATAATCCCCAGGAAAGCGTTATCCGTCAGGATGTTGCAAATCACACGTGTCGACGCGAAACCGGGAAACTGCGTCAGGCAGTAGAGGTAGCCGAGCACAAACACGCCCAGCGTTATCATCAGCGGTAAATTACGTTTTATCATGACCGCGTACTCCTTTAATCAGCGCGATAAAGCGCGGCGACTGAACAATCAGCACGCACATCACCACCACCGCTTTCACCACCTGGTTGAGTTCCGGCTGGAAACCGGAGAGCAAAATGCCGGTGTTCATACCCTGAATAATCAGCGCGCCCACCACCGACAGCACAAGATTGAAGCGCCCGCCCATCAGCGACCCGCCGCCGATCACCACCGCCAGGATCGCGTCCAGCTCCAGCCATAGCCCGGCGTTGTTGGCATCCGCGCCGCGAATATCCGCCGCGACAATCACTCCGGCTATCGCCGCGCACACGCCGCTCAGCACATAGGTCAGCATCACCACAACACGGGTATTCACACCGGCGTTTTTCGCTGCGCGAATGTTGATGCCCACCGCTTCAATGAACATGCCGAGCGCGGTTTTGCGCGTGAACAGCCAGAACAGCACCAGCGTAACCAGCGCGATAATCACCGGGGTGGGAAACAGCAGCAGCGAACCGCTGCCCAGCCAGGCCAGCGACGGGGCGTTAAAGGTGACAATCTGCCCCGAGGTGATCAACTGCGCGACGCCGCGCCCGGCGACCATCAAAATCAGCGTGGCGACAAACGGCTGGATCTTCAAAATCGCCACCAGAATGCCGTTCCATAAACCGGCCAGCACACCGGTGCCGATCGCCGCCAGCAGTACCACCGTCAGGCTGTGTCCGGCGACCGTTAACGACGCCGCCGTCGCGCCGGCAATCGCCATCACCGCCCCGACCGACAGATCAATACCGCCGGTGGCAATCACCAGCGTCATACCAATGGCCAGCAGCGCCACCGGCGCGGCACGGTTAAGAATGTCTATCGGGCTACCGAACAGGCGACCATCCTGTAACACCACCTGATAAAAATGCGGCGCGACCAGGCTATCCACCACCAACACCAGCAGCAGCGCTATCAACTGCGGCGTTCCGGTCGGCCAGTTAAAACGGCGCTTTGGCGGCGTCGTTTGGCCAAGTGATTGAGGCATCACACTCTACTCCTTACGCCGCAATGGCATTCATGATCGCCGGAACGGACAACTCAGCGAGCGGGATCTCCGCCACCTGTTTACGATCGCGCATGATAATCACCCGATCCGCATAGCCGACCAGCTCTTCCAGTTCGGACGAAATAACCAGCAGCGCGAGACCATCGGCACAGAGGGTTTCGATCAGGCGAATGATCTCCGCATGCGCCCCCACATCGATACCGCGCGTTGGCTCATCGAGGATCAGGAATTGCGGGCGCGTCAGCAGCCAGCGTGAAAGCAGCACTTTCTGCTGGTTGCCGCCGGAAAGAAATTCAATCGGTTGCTCGGCGCTCGGTGTGCGAATGCCAAGCTGGCGAATGAAACGCTCGGCAATCGCGTTCTGCTCTTTGCGCGGGATCGGCCGCAGCCAGCCGCGCTGCGCCTGCAACGCCAGCACAATGTTTTCCCGCACCGATGCGGCGGCGATAATGCCGTCGGTTTTACGGTCTTCCGGGCAAAAACCGATGCCCAGACACGAAGCCTGGTGTGGCGAACGTAAAGATTGCGACTTGCCTTTGATGGTCGCGCTGCCGCTGTCGGCGGGTTTAATACCAAAAATCACTTCGGCGGTTTCGGTACGACCCGAGCCTAGCAACCCGGCCAGACCGACAATCTCACCGGGGCGCACTTCCAGATCGAACGGCGCGATCACCCCTTTTTTGCCGTAACCATTGAACGCCGCCACCGGTTTTTCACTCAGTAGCGTGCGCCCGGCACGTTGCAGGGCGTTGCTTTCCAGCTCACGGCCCAGCATCATTTTGACCAGTTCGATTTGCGGCAACTCACTGGTTGGTTTGCAACCGACAAAACCGCCGTTACGCAGCACGGTGATGCGGTCGCTGACTTCATACACCTGATCGAGAAAGTGGGTAACGAAGATCAAGCTGACACCCTGATCGCGCAACTGGCGCATCAGGGTAAACAGCATCTCCACTTCCTGGGTATCGAGGCTGGCGGTGGGTTCATCAAGGATCAGCACCTTGGCGGAGAGATCGATAGCGCGGCAGATTGCCACAATCTGCTGCATCGCCACCGAATAGCGGTTAAGCGGCTCGCGCACATCCAGTGAAAAGCCGTAGGATTCCATCAGTTCAGTCGCGCGCTTTTCCATCTCTTTACGACGCAATAAACCAAAACGCCGGGGTTCGCGACCAATGAATAAATTATCCGCCACCGACATATTCGGTAGCAGGTTGACTTCCTGGTACACCGTCCCGATGCCAAGCTGCTGGGCGTGGGCGGTATTTTTCGGGTTGATTTGCTGGCCTTCCAGCCAGATAGCCCCTTTATCGGCGTGGTAAACGCCGGTTAACGCTTTAATCAGCGTCGATTTTCCTGCACCGTTCTCCCCAAGCAGGGCCATGATTTCGCCGCGGCGTAAGCTGAAATCCACGTTATCGAGCGCTTTTACGCCGGGAAAAAATTTACTTAAGCCTTCAGTACGCAGGATTTCCTGGTGTGCTTCCGCGTTCATTGTTGACCCCTTACACATTTACCCTCTCCCCGCCGGGGAGAGGGTTTTTGCGACTCAGTAACCCATGTTTTTCTTTTTCTCTAACTCCTCTTTCGCCGTATCCGGCAGATAGAGCGTCGATTTGGTAATGGTCAACTTCGGCGGCAGGGTGCCGTCTTTTTTGTATTTCTCCAGCGCGTCGAACGCCGGGCCTGCCATATTTGGCGTCAGCTCAACGCTGGCATTCGCTTCGCCGTCGATCATCGCTTTGTAGATATCCGGCACACCGTCAATAGAACCGGTAAGAATGTCTTTACCCGGTTTCAGACCCGCTTCTTTGATGGCCTGAATAGCGCCGATCGCCATGTCATCGTTGTGGGCGTAAACCATGCAGATGTTTTTGCCGTTGTTTTCCGCCTTGATAAAGCTCTCCATCACCTCTTTACCTTTACTGCGGGTAAAGTCGCCAGACTGAGAACGGATGATTTTGATGTTAGAGGCTTTCGAAATGGCTTCGGCAAACCCTTTCTTACGATCGATCGCCACGCTCGCACCCACGGTGCCTTGCAGCTCAACGACGTTACAAGGTTTGCCATCGACCGTTTTTACCAGCCAGTCACCAATCAGCTTGCCTTCAAGAATGTTGTCGGCGGTCACCGTGGTCATGTAGAGCGATTTGTCTTTGACATCGATGGAGCGGTCGAGCAAGAACACCGGGATTTTGGCGTCTTTGGCTTCTTTCAATACCGGCTCCCAGCCTGTTGCCACCACCGGCGCAATAAAGATGGCGTCAACGCCCTGGGCGATGAACGAACGTACCGCTTTGATTTGGTTTTCTTGCTTCTGCTGGGCGTCAGCAATCTTCAGCGTAATGCCGCGCTTGCTGGCTTCGCTTTTGGCGACGTTGGTTTCAGCGGCTCGCCAGCCGGATTCAGATCCGACCTGCGAAAATCCTACGGTTAACGGGGCGGCCATTGCCATAGACGACATGGCTGCCGAAACTGCTGTGACAAGAAGTAAGCGCTTCCACATAAGAGCATCCTCGAGGGTTATTGTTGGCTACAACTTCACCTGCGGGAAAACTATAGACAATCGAGGATGTAACAGAATGCGTTACATCACAAATCGGAAAAGTGAATGAATTGTTGATGACCAGTTGCGATCTGGCGCGCGAAAAGCGCGGTTTTAATTCACCTCATTTATCCATTGAAATTGCAGAAATTTACTGCGTACGGATTAGAACGAAATTTCTCTGTAATCGGTTACACAAAATTATTGATGATGCTGCTATGGTTATGGATAAAACGGTCACAAATGGCGTGTCAGAAAGCGTCTGAAAAAGTGTGAGTAAGTTAAAACAGCCCAAGACATTCACCGCCAGTTGGCTATAATACCCGGCACTTGTTTGCCACACATTTTAAAGGAAACAAACATGAGCTTACTGAACGTCCCGGCGGGTAAAGATCTGCCAGAAGATATCTACGTTGTTATCGAAATTCCGGCTAACGCTGACCCGATCAAATACGAAGTCGACAAAGAGAGCGGCGCGCTGTTCGTTGACCGTTTCATGTCCACCGCGATGTTCTATCCGTGCAACTACGGTTATATCAACCACACCCTTTCGCTGGATGGTGACCCGGTAGACGTACTGGTGCCGACGCCGTACCCGCTGCAGCCTGGTTCTGTGATCCGCTGCCGTCCGGTTGGCGTGCTGAAAATGACCGACGAATCCGGTGAAGATGCCAAACTGGTTGCCGTACCGCACACCAAACTGAGCAAAGAGTACGATCACATTAAAGATGTGAATGACCTGCCGGAACTGCTGAAAGCGCAGATCACCCACTTCTTCGAGCACTACAAAGATCTCGAAAAAGGCAAATGGGTGAAAGTGGACGGCTGGGACAACGCTGAAGCGGCGAAAGCTGAAATCGTTGCCTCTTTCGAGCGCGCAGCGAAGAAGTAATCCGTTTTAGTGAAAAAAGCCCCGGTGCGCGTAATGCGACCGGGGCTTTTTTTCGTCCAGGCTTTGTGAGCTGCCGGTTTAATGACTCTGCCTGAGCCAGGCAACAAAAGGGCAGAGATCGGATTAAGCGGAACGCGCGTTGGCCACCTTACGCTGGCCGGGTTTTATGCCGCCAGGCAGAGAACGCCAGCACAATAACCGTGCTCAGCACCCGCTCCGGGTGGAAATAGTCATGAGTGATATTCACGCTCACACCTGGCGGTATTTGCGGTGCCAGCAGAAATTTATGCCCGGCGACAAACAGGCTAAACAGCGCCACGTTACCCAGCGCCGCCCCCAAGCTTCCTACCACAATCCGCTGCGCGGAAAAACGCTGCCGGGCATTTTGTCGTAGCATCAAAAGCAGTATCAGCAAGCCAGAAAAAGCGAACAGCAGACCGTTAATCAGCGTCGCCAGCATAGCGGCGGAAACAGAGGTCGTTACCAGCCCGGCACGCCCCCAGAAAAAGTGGAGGAAAGGGTAATAAGTGAGGTAGCCAAAACTAAAGAGACCCGCCAGCAGCAGCGCTGCGGCAACTACCCAGGCTGTCTTACGTAACATGTTTCTCGTCCTTACTCGGCTGAAAAGAAAAACCGCGCCAGCGGCTCGGTTCTCTAAGTGTGATTACTTCTGGTACTGCTCGCGGTCGAGCCAGTTACCGCTCTCGATCAAGGTTTTTCCCTCAACCGAACGCTGGTAAACATACATCCAGGCGCTGCCATAAGGCGTCTGGATCAACTGGCGTTTGTATTCACCGCCCGCGGTGCGCAGAGCGTCCAGCTCACCGAGCGTTGCTGCGTCGATACGATAAACTTCGCCCTTGACGCTTCCTTCACCGGCTACTGCGCCCGGATAGTGCCCCAGACTATACAGCTGATGATTTTCGACACAAAAGTCCCCCAGCCACTGAGCATTGGTCATCCAGTGGCTGTTGCCCTGCTTGCGTCGTAAACTGCCGTAGACAAATATTCGCATTGCTAAAACTCAAACTGATAGAGCAAATCTAGTGCCTGATCTACGCCAGACACCGCTTCAAGATACAGCTTAGGCATCAGGCGATAACGTAACGTGAGAGTCGCCAGTGAGTCAAAAATTCCTACACCATATTTTACTTGTAGACCCGGTAGCACATAGCCGCTGACCACCACCTGCGAGGAGTCGCCGACGCCCTGGGTGTCCAGCGCCAGATTGCTGACGCCAAAAGTCTCGCCGATTTTACCCACAACCTGCCCACTTTGTGCAACCCCTAAGCCGATCAGCATCGATGTCATCGCCGCACTGTCGCTCTGTTCGCTCTCCAGCCCCTGACCACGCAGCAGGTACGAGAGCGCTTCTTGTTGCGACATCGCCGGATCGGAGAAGATTTCCGCTTTCGGCTCATCGGCGGTGCCGGTGACGCGAACCCCGGCAATCACATCGTTTTCTGTCGATTCCGGGTTACGAATCGCTTCGATATTCAGCATCGGCTGATCCGGCGGCCCGGAGAACAGCAGCTCGCCTTTACGCACCAGCAAATCCTGGCCGTAAGCATGGAAACGCCCTTCCGGAATGTTGATCTGCCCGTTCAGGCCCAGCCCCTGCTTATCCTGTGCGACTTTCAGATCGCCCGTCAGCCGCGCTTTCAGGCCGAATGCATTGAGCCGCACGTTGTTGCCGACATGCACCGTCAGGTTACTGTTGATCGGAATCGACGCGCTTTTTGGCTGCTCAGGCTGCAAGTCGTTATTCAGCATCACTTCATCACTGGAGACGCCCACCGCGCTTTCCGGTAAGTCATGCACCACAATGCGCGCCCACGGCACATCCACATTGCCATCCAGCGTAAACAGGCTTGGCGTCGCCTCAAACACCACATCCGGCGAGACATCCAGGCGCACCATCGGCGGCACGGTAATGCGCACTTTGCTGCCTTTCGCTGCCACGCGCGCGCGCCAGTTATCGATTTGGCTCCAGTCAGCATCACCGCTCAGATTGATCTGCCCCTGCCCGGTACGCACCACGCCCTGCAAGGTCGAACTCATGCCGTTGAAATTCATCGCCAGCTGGCTGGGCTGCATATCAAACGGCATAAAGTTGCCGTCAATGTCCAGCCCGTTCAGCCCCAGTTGCCCGAACAGCTGCGGGCTTTGCACGTTGCCGCCAAGACGTAAACTGGCATTCAACGTACCTGCCGCTTTCTCGCCCCGGCTGAAAATGGCATTCGCCATCGCCAGCGAGAAGTTGCGAATATTCACGTTGCCGCCCAGATTACGCCGCCCTTGCGGATCGGTGACCTGCACCTGGCCATCGAACTGGCCGTTATTGGTCAGGCGGATCAACCAGCCGAGATCGGCCCGGTTATCGCGCAGTTTTGCGTTGAGATTGAGGGTGTCAAACGCGAGCGGCAGCGGCGCGTCGTTTATCACCTGCGTCACTTTCACACCGCGCCCGGCGAGCGTCACTTCACCTTGTGGCAGCCCCGCTTTGGTGGTGTCCCAGCTGACATCCGCTTTACCGCTGAACACGCCGCTTGCTTGCGTGGTTTCCGGCATAAAGGGTTTCAGCATCGCCAGGTCGAAGCGGTTCAGGTTCACGACCGCGCGCCCTTCTGCGCCTGCGTCGATGGTTTGCGGAATGCAGAGTTCGGCGTTCGGGTTCAGCCAGCAGTGCGGGCCGATAGCGATTTTCTGCTCCTGATTGCGGTAATCCAGCGTTACCGGGCGGTTAATCGACCACGGGCCAACCGGCGTGGCAAAGCGCGTATCGCTCAGTGTCCCTTTCCAGCGCTGCTGCTGGCGGTCAAAGCTGCCCGCCAGATTAAGCTGGCCGGAAACCGGCTCGCCCTGCACGCGCAACTGGAGTTTATGCTGTTGCTCATTGCCGTCCGCCGCCAGGGTCACCAGGCTCAGGTTCACGCCAGGCTGGGCAATGCGTTCCACGCGCACGTTCAGTTTGCCACCAATCTGGTCGCTGGATTTCACATCGCCTTCGACGCGCACGCGAGCCACGGAAAGATCCTGCCAGCGCAGGTTATTGGCGGTAATATCCGCCAGCGCCTGCGGCGCATCCACCGTACCGCGAATTTTCACCAGCCCTTTCGCCGTGCCGCCCAGACCTGGCAGCGCGTTATTCAACCCCGGCGCATCAATCGTGGCATCAAGGTTGAGATCTTTAACCCCCAGTTCGCCTTTAATATCGGCGCTGTTTTTCCCCAGTTCCAGGTGCAGGCCGGGGATCGTCCACTGCAAATAGCTGTTGCCTTTTAGCTGCCCGTCAACGTTGACCTTGTTCTGCTTCACGTTGCCGCTCAGTTTCAGCTCCGGCACCTCCATTTGCCAGCTGCCGCCATACAGGCTGCCGCGCGTTTTGATCAGGCCATTCAGTTTCGATGGCCACTCCGGGAAGGCTTTCGCGGTATCGATATCTTTCAGCGTTAATTCACCGCGCCAGCTAATCGCTTGCTGCCAGTCGAGCAGCGCTTTTAACTCGGTTTTGCCTTCCAGCGCCGCAATAACCAGTTTATCGAGGTTCAGTTGCTGTTCGTTGCCCTTACCATCAAGCGTAATGGTCGCAGGCGGTACATCCTGGCCTTTCACTGCCGTGCGAAACGACAAAACATAGTTGGTCATTTTGCCGGTAAGCTTCAGGTTCAGGTCATCAGCCTGGTACTGTTTTTCCCCGCTAAACGGCCAGTAAAGCTGCTTGCTGGTTATCTGCAGATCCAGCGGCAAACCGGCTTCGGCCAGTTGCGTTTGCGCCCGCAGATCCATGTCGACCGGCCCGGAGAGATTGACGCCAACGTCGAGTTGCTTACGCATTTCACCGCCGACTTTCAGTTTCACTTTCTCGCCTTTCAGCGGATCGATATTCAGCGTGGTATTGAGCGTAATATCCACCGGCCAGGTATCGCGCAACTGGGCGCTACCGGTGGCGCGCACCTGCCCCTGGTTGGAATCCACATCCAGCGCGTCAAGCTTCATCTGCCCGTCGATACTGCTTACTTTCAGCAACAGGCTGCGCACCAGAATGTCGGTATCGCCGGTAAGACGCAGTTGTTCGCCGCGAAACTCTTCAATGTTGAGATTGAGCGGCAGATGAACATCGGTCATTTCCGGCAGCAGCGGCTTTTCAAACAGCGCTTTTAGGGTTTCGCCGAGCGGTTTTTCCTGCGGCTGCGGGTTCTGGATTTTCGGTTCAACGACCTCTTTTTGCGCCACATCGGCCACTTTCGGCAGCGCAATCAGCAGCCCTTGTAGCGATGTCGGTTTCAGCGTCAGGTTTTTCTCCTGCCAGTTCAGACCGGTGCTGAAATCCATCACCGAAACGGTGGTGTCGTCGATTTTGATATTGACATTGTTGAGCGCCACCCGGCTTAGCGTTATCGGGTATGGCGTGGAGAGGTTCAGCGGCCCGCTCTCTTCCTCTTTTACCGGTGCGGCGGGCGGCATTTTTTTGCTGTCGATAACGACATTGATATCTTTCAGTGACAGATCGTTCACGCACAGGCTGCTGTCGCGCAGGCAGCCGAGCTTCACCGCCAGGTGCACTTCGCCCGCGTTCACCGCCACGCCCGGCTGGGTAAAACGGATATTTTTTAACGTCAGATCGCGCCAGCCGCCGGTTACCTGGCTAATTTCCAGCCCCGGCACCCAGCGGTTGGCCGCGTTAAATAACAGATGCAGCCCGCTGGTAGTGCCCACCAGAAAGACCACGGTGCCCAGCACCAGCAGGATAAACACCAGAACGCCGAGGCTGATTTTCTTCCATAAACTCATAATTCCGGCCCCAACCCGATGTAAAACTGTAATCCGTGTTCTTCTTTATCACCGACCGGTACGGCGAAATCGAGCTTGATAGGCCCGACCGGCGACTCCCAGCGCACGCCAACACCCGCGCCGGTTTTCACATTACTGCGGCGGATATCGCTCACCGCTTCGCCGCTATCGACAAACGCCGCCCCCCACCATTTGCCGGTGACGTTGTACTGATACTCCAGTGAACCGGTCGCCAGTTTGGAGGCACCAATCAGCTTGCCGTCATCATTTTTAGGCGCGATAGATTTGTATTTGTAGCCGCGAATACTGCGATCGCCCCCGGCGAAGAAGCGCAGATCCGGCGGCACGCGCTCAAAGTCCCCGGTTTCGATCCAGCCCAGATTGCCGCGCATGACAAAGCGGTGGCGATCGTAAAGCGTGCGGATCCAGACGTTTTGCGCCTGTAATACCAGGAAGTCGACATCCGATCCCCAGGCGGTATTCGAGTAATCCACCGAGTAGCGCTGCGAATCCCCCCAGGTTGGCATCAGGCCGCCGCGCGAGCGGGTACGGCTGATCATCACGCCAGGGTAAAGCAGCATGGTGGTGTTGGTCACGTTCGCCTGGGTAAAGTGATCGAGGCTCCAGCGCAGATTAATAGCGCGCTGCCAGCCGCTGGAGAGATCCCAGTAGCGCGACAGCGCGAGCGTGGTGGAATCCGCTTCGGTATCGTTCAGATCGGTACGCTTAAAGCCGCCCTGCACCAGGTAATATTGTTCAAGCGGGTTTTTCAGCAGCGGCATCTTGTAGCTGAAATCAAGCTGCTGTTCCGGCGCGGAGATGCTGGTGCTGGTGGTCAGGCTGTGGCCGTAGGAGTTCATCCACGGCTTTTTCCATGTTGCTTTGACGCGCGGCCCGACGTCGGTCGAGTAACCCACCCCGGTTTCAATGGTGTTTTCCGTGCGCGGCGATACCACGCCTTTAAGCGGCAACACTTTGGTTTTACGCGCTTTATCAAACTCTGGTGCGACCACCACCGAATTAAACCAGCCGGTGGCGGACAGGCGGCGGTTTAGCTCTGCCAGATCCTGCGTCTGGTAATAATCGCCTTTGTGGAAAGGCACCAGGTTTTGCAGGTATTCGTCGCGGATTTGCGAGCCTTCAAACGTCACCGTACCAAAACGGTAACGCTGGCCGCTGTCGTAATCGATATCCCAGAACGCCTGGCGGCGCTCAAGGGCAATACCAAGCTGGCTTTTGAGAAACTGACTGTCGAAGTAGCCTTTACGCAGCGCCACGCTGGTGAGCGATTTTTTGAAATTATCGTAATCGTTATGGTGCAGCACCGTGCCGATAGCGGGGCGTTTTTTGAGTAAGTCGAGATAATCGCGGTCCGTACGCGCGCCGCCGCGCAGGATCACGCTATTGCCGCCAATGCGCACCGGTTCACCGGCCTGCACGCGCGCAATCAGCACCTGACGCCCTTTCGCCGGCGGCGGCCGCAGTTCGAAATCAATGGTGGGTTCGTAATAGCCTAAGGCTTTTAACCCTTCGCGGATGGCGTCATCCACGCGCGCCTGAAAACGGCGGTCCGGGGTCACTTCATCACTTTCAATGGTGGACAACTGGGCGCGCACGTTTTTTTGCAGCTCCCCGGTTAGCCCCTCCAGCTGCAATCGCACATTGGCGGCGAAAGCCGTTTCGCTCACCAGCAGTAAAGCGGCAAAACATAACAGACGGATCTTTGGCACGTTCTCTCCTGAATATCCTTGTTCCCACCCCTGGAAGGAAACGTAAGCGCAGCTCCGCGCTGAGCCAGGTTTTGCCTTACGACAGAACACAAGCCGATAAAAACCCGTTAACACAGGTTGAAAAACAGACGACTACCCCAAAATTTCTTATGTTTAAATCTAGTCTGATTTATGGCGTTTATTGTGTTAAAACACAGGCCGCAACACAACCCTAACCGCAATTAGCCCCTCCGGGAGGTATCACCGTGAGTCTGTTCGATAAAAAAGAGCTTGTTTCCCAATCAGATGCATTGCCCGGACGCAATACACCGATGCCCGTTGCCAGTTTACATGCTGTTAACGAGCATTCAATGAGTCATGTTCCGGAAGGGATGGAAGTCGCCCTGTTCGCCATGGGCTGTTTCTGGGGCGTGGAACGACTGTTCTGGCAGTTAGATGGCGTTTACAGCACCGCCGCGGGTTACACCGGCGGGTACACGCCGAACCCGACCTACCGCGAAGTCTGCTCCGGTCTGACCGGCCACGCGGAAGCGGTGCGGGTGGTATACGACCCGAAGGTGGTGAGTTATGAAAAACTGCTGCAGGTTTTCTGGGAAAACCACGATCCGGCGCAGGGCATGCGCCAGGGCAATGATTCTGGCACCCAATACCGTTCCGGGATTTACCCGCTGACGCCAGAGCAAAGCGACGCCGCACAAGCCAGCCTTGCGCGCTTTCAGCAAGCGATGCGCAGCGCAGGCGACGCGCGCCAGGTGACCACGGAAATCAAACCTGCGACACCGTTCTATTACGCGGAAGATGAGCATCAGCAATATCTGTATAAAAACCCGCACGGCTACTGCGGTATCGGCGGTATTGGTGTTTGTTTGCCACCGCAGCTTAACCCTTAAAAAATCACGGGTTTTATCGCCGAAAAACGGCGCAAATTAAGCCTCTGGCAGCCTGCGACAGGCTTACGCTATACTACCCCTCGAAATTGCCGGTCCACCGCTTCGGGCCGGCTTTCATAAGTGTTTACCACATGGATATTCAAAAACCCCTTCCGAGGATCCGGTTAATAGCTGGATAAATTATGTTAAACAGTATCTTAGTCATACTCTGTCTGATCGCGGTAAGTGCGTTTTTCTCGTTGTCTGAGATTTCACTCGCCGCATCGCGAAAAATTAAGCTCAAACTGCTTGCCGATGAAGGCAATATCAACGCGCAACGCATTCTGAAAATGCAGGAAACGCCCGGCACGTTCTTTACCGTGGTGCAAATCGGCCTGAACGCCGTCGCCATTCTTGGCGGTATCGTCGGCGACGCGGCGTTCTCTCCCGTTTTTCACAGCATGTTGATCAACGTGGTTTCGCCGGAAATGGCCGAACAGCTCAGCTTTATTATTTCGTTCTCGCTGGTGACCGGGTTGTTCATCCTGTTTGCCGATCTCACCCCGAAACGCATCGGTATGATTGCGCCTGAAGCCGTGGCTTTGCGTATCATCAACCCGATGCGCTTCTGCTTATTTGTTTTCCGCCCGCTGGTCTGGTTTTTCAACGGCCTGGCCAACGTCATTTTCCGCATCTTCAAGCTGCCGATGGCGCGTAAAGATGACATCACTTCTGACGATATTTACGCGGTGGTGGAAGCCGGTGCGTTAGCCGGGGTGTTGCGTAAGCAGGAACACGAACTGATTGAGAACGTGTTTGAACTGGAATCGCGCACCGTGCCATCGTCGATGACCTCGCGCGAAAACGTGATTTGGTTCGATCTGCATGAAGATGAGCAGAGCCTGAAAAAGAAAGTGTCGGAACATCCGCACTCGAAGTTTCTGGTCTGTAACGATGATATCGACCACATTGTCGGCTATGTCGACTCCAAAGATCTCCTCAACCGCGTGCTGGCAAACCAGAGCATGGCGCTGAATAGCGGCGTGCAGATCCGCAATACGTTGATTGTTCCGGATACGTTAACGCTCTCTGAAGCGCTGGAAAGCTTCAAAACCGCAGGCGAAGACTTCGCGGTGATCATGAACGAATACGCGCTGGTGGTGGGCGTTATCACCCTTAACGATGTAATGACGACACTGATGGGCGATCTGGTCGGCCAGGTGGAAGAGATGATCGTCGCGCGTGATGAAAACTCGTGGCTGATTGACGGCGGCACACCGATTGATGACGTGATGCGCGTACTGGATATCGATGAATTCCCGCAGTCCGGTAACTACGAAACCATCGGCGGCTTTATGATGTTTATGCTGCGTAAAATCCCGAAACGCACCGATGCGGTGAAGTTTTCCGGCTACAAATTCGAGGTGGTGGACATTGATAACTACCGCATCGATCAGCTGCTGGTGACCCGCATCGATACCCGCGCGGCGGTGTTAACGCCGAAGCTGCCGGACGCCGAAGGTAAAGGCGCGGCGTAATCTGTCGCAGAAATGTCAACGGCCCCTTTGGGGCCGTTTTTTTATCGTATTTAAACTACTGCATAGCACAGCTGTTAAGCCATCTCGGTCTGCAAACGCAGCACCTGACGGTTAACTTCAGACATGACAGACAGATGCTGTTTGTCTTTCACTTTCGGGATCAGGATCTTGCCCTTATCGAACTCGAAAGCGCCAACGTCCTTGATATACAACCGTCCACGAAACAGGATTTTTACGTACTTAGCCACCTGAAGTGGGTTGTAACGCTGGAAAATTTTCATTCTTGTATCTCCTGTGAAACATTACGCTCTTGCGGTTCCACAATCGGACCAACGTAGGTGAGCGCAAATTTTAATGCTCAATGACTATAGTTCAGAACCTAACCCATACATAGTGTGAATAACTTTATTTACCTTTTGATGACAATTATTCAGAATATTCTTTTCAACACCTTACTCTGCGCAGTATAAGCCCACATTTTTTCACGGTTATGTGCGTTCGCCCGCAAACTGGCATCCAGATTGCGGGAAAAACGCATTGATCGCATTTATGATTAAAACGCGAGCCCAAGTGGTCGGATCACCTGCACAAACACAAGAGATAATAAGGAAACGCCATGACCCTACGTAACATCCTGGCAGCGACATGCCTGTTACTGCCGCTGGTTGCTTCAGCCCATAATTTTGAAAACAACCAACGCGTGCCGCCTGTGGGCATAGCCGACAGAGGGGAGTTGATACTGGATAACGATAAGTTTAGCTATAAAAAATGGAATAGCGCTCAACTTCCAGGCAAAGTGCGAGTGGTGCAGCATATTGCTGGTCGAACGTCAGCAAAAGAGAAGAATGCCGCGCTGATTGAAGCGATCAAATCCGCAAAGCTGCCGCACGATAAATACCAAACCACCACCATCGTTAACACCGATGACGCCATTCCCGGCAGCGCGATGTTTGTGCGCAGCAGTATCGAAAGCAATAAGAAGCTTTATCCGTGGTCACAATTTATTGTGGATAGCGAAGGCGTGACGCGCAAAGCCTGGAAGCTGGACGAGGAGAGCTCGGCGATTGTGGTGCTGGATAAAGACGGGCGCATACAGTACGCAAAAGATGGCGGGCTGAGCCAGCAAGAGGTGCAGCAAGTCATCGACCTGCTGCACAAACTGCTTAATCAGTAGAGCGAAACCCGAAAGCCGGGGTTAAGGAAAGATTCACGCGGGGTGTAATCCAGAGTGCGCCCCTGCCAGTCGTGAACATGTGCCCCGGCGGCGACCGCCACCGCATGGCCTGCCGCGGTGTCCCAGACGCTGGTTGGCCCAAAGCGCGGGTAAAGCTGCGCTTTGCCTTCTGCCACCAGGCAAAACTTCAGCGAAGAGCCAATGGCGGTGGTCTGGTGTTCACCAAGATGCTGTAAATACTCTTTCAGTTCATCGTCCGCATGCGAGCGGCTCACCACCACCAGCGGCGGACGCGCATCGCGTACCTGAATCTGCTGATGATGCCCCGCCTCATCTTTCCACGCCTTCCCTTCCGCGGCGGAATACATCACGTTCAGCACCGGCGCGTAAACCACGCCAAGCACCGGTTTTCCGTTCTCAATCAGGGCGATATTGACGGTAAACTCGCCGTTACGCTTGATGAACTCTTTGGTGCCGTCCAGCGGATCCACCAGCCAGTAACGCCCCCATGTCTGGCGAACTTCCCAGGAGGGCGGATCTTCTTCTGACAGCACCGGAATGTCCGGCGTCAACGCCTGTAAACCGCGCACAATCACCCCGTGTGCGGCAATATCGGCGGCCGTCACCGGTGAGTCATCCACTTTGCTGGTGACTTCCATCGGCTTATGCCCATCGTAGACCTGCATAATGGCATCGCCCGCTTCGCGCGCGAGCTGGCAAATTGCATCTAACATTTTCCACCTCTTCTGTTCAGTGGTTTGTAACTCATTGTTTTACTTATATCGTATTGCGGCGGAATCTGCCATCTGTGATAGCGATTGCGTTTTCTTTGCGCGCTTTTATGGCAGTATTCACAATTCTGTAAGCAACAAAATGTACATAACACTTTCTTTTGTGGCTTAGATCGAAAAAGGATGCCTCTGATGATTAAGTTTAGTGCAACGCTTCTGGCCACGCTGATTGCGGCCAGCGTGCAGGCTGCAACGGTGGATTTACGTATTCTGGAAACCACTGATTTGCATAGCAACATGATGGATTTTGATTACTACAAAGACACGGCGACGGAAAAATTCGGCCTGGTACGTACCGCAAGCCTGATTAACGCCGCGCGAAATGAAGTCAAAAACAGCGTGCTGGTGGATAACGGTGACTTAATCCAGGGCAGCCCGTTGGGCGATTACATGGCGGCGAAAGGGCTGAAAGCCGGGGAAGTTCATCCGGTGTATAAAGCGATGAACACCCTTGATTACGCCGTCGGTAACCTGGGCAACCACGAATTTAACTACGGTCTGGATTACCTGCACAAGGCGCTGGCTGGCGCGAAATTCCCCTATGTGAACGCCAATATCATTGATGCGAAAAGCAAAAAACCGCTGTTTACGCCTTACTTAATCAAAGAGACGCCGGTCACCGACAGCGACGGCAAAACGCACACGCTGCGCATCGGTTATATCGGCTTTGTACCGCCGCAGATCATGGTCTGGGATAAAGCCAACCTGAGCGGCAAAGTGACGGTGAACGACATCACCGAAACCGCGCGTAAATATGTGCCGGAAATGCGCGCCAAAGGGGCCGATCTGGTGGTCGTGGTCGCACACTCCGGGCTGTCGGCGGAGCCGTACCAGGCGATGGCGGAAAACTCCGTTTATTACCTCAGCGAAGTGCCAGGCGTTGATGCGATCCTGTTTGGTCACGCTCACGCTGTTTTCCCGGGTAAAGATTTCGCGGCGATAAAAGGCACGGATATCCAGAAAGGAACGTTGAACGGTATTCCGTCCGTGATGCCGGGCATGTGGGGCGATCATCTTGGCGTGGTCGATCTGGTGCTGAACAATGATTCTGGCAAATGGCAGGTACGCGAATCCAAAGCCGAAGCGCGCCCGATTTATGACGCCGCGGCGAAAAAAGCCCTCGTTGGCGAGGACAGTAAACTGGTGCAGATCCTCAAACACGATCACGACGCCACCCGCGAGTTTGTCAGCAAACCGATCGGCAAATCTGCCGACAACATGTACAGCTACCTGGCGCTGGTGCAGGACGATCCGACCGTGCAGGTGGTGAACAATGCGCAGAAAGCCTATGTCGAACACTTTATTCAGGGCGATCCGGATCTGGCGAAACTGCCGGTGCTTTCCGCTGCCGCGCCGTTTAAAGTGGGCGGTCGCAAAAACGATCCCGCCAGTTATGTCGAAGTGGAAAAAGGCCAGTTAACCTTCCGCAATGCCGCCGATTTGTACCTCTACCCGAACACGCTGGTGGTGGTGAAAGCGAGCGGTAAAGAGGTTAAAGAGTGGCTGGAGTGCTCCGCCGGTCAGTTTAACCAGATCGATCCGCACAGCGATAAGCCGCAAAGCCTGATCAACTGGGACGGTTTTCGCACCTATAACTTCGATGTGATCGATGGTGTGAACTACCAGATTGATGTCACGCAGCCAGCACGCTACGACGGCGAATGCCAGAGCGTTAACCCGCAGGCGGAACGCATTAAGAATCTGACCTTTAACGGCAAGCCGATTGATCCGAACGCCGTGTTCCTTGTGGCGACCAATAACTACCGCGCCTACGGCGGCAAGTTTGCCGGTACCGGCGACAGCCATATCGCTTTTGCCTCGCCGGATGAAAACCGCGCGGTGCTGGCGAAATGGATAAGCGATGAAACCAAACAGAAAGGGGAAATCCATCCGGCTGCCGACAACAACTGGCAACTGGCACCGATCCACAGCGACGCGAAGCTGGATATTCGTTTTGAAACCGCGCCCACGGACAAAGCCGCCGCGTTTATTAAAGAGAAAGCTCGCTACCCGATGGCGAAAGTCGCTAATGACGATATCGGCTTTGCTATCTATAACATCCAGCTAAACAAATAATTATTCCACCAATGCCTGCTGGCCTTCCCGTTCATCGCGGAAGGCCAGTACCTGCTCGATATTCAGCTCGATCCAGTCGGCAAGCGCCGCGACCTTCTCGCTGACCTGCTCACCCAGCGGGGTCAGGCTATATTCAACATGCGGCGGAACGACGGGATACGACACGCGGTTAATAAAACCATCCTGCTCCAGCCATTGCAGGCTCTGCGCCAGCATCTTTTCACTGACGCCGCCCATTTTGCGGCGCAAATCACTAAAGCGGTGAGTGCCCTCGCGTAGCGCCACCAGTATCAGCACGCCCCAGCGGCTGGTGACGTGTTTCAGAACATCCCGCGAGGGACACTGCTCGGCGAACAGATTGCCGTCGCGCATCTGTTCACTCAACGTTTGCGGTCGGAGTTGCGTTTTCATACTTACCTTTTTGTACGTACTTACTAAAAGTTAGTTAAGGTGTTAGCGTACCACAACACTCACCGAACACCGAAGGAGAATACTCATGATCGCACTCACCGGCGCGACCGGCCAACTGGGCCAGTTTGTGGTAGAAGAACTGCTGAAAACCGTGGCGGCAAAAGAGATTGTCGCTATCGTCCGTAACCCGGCGAAAGCCGAAGCGCTCAGCAAACAAGGCGTACTGGTACGCCAGGCTGATTATGGCGACCAGGCCGCGTTAACCCAGGCGTTAGCAGGCGTGAACAAGCTGCTGCTGATCTCCAGTAGCGAAGTGGGCCAGCGCGCCGCGCAACACCGCAATGTGATAAACGCCGCCAAAGCCGCCGGGGTGAAATTCATTGCTTACACCAGCCTGCTGCACGCCGATAAATCCCCGCTTGGTCTGCACGTTGAACACGTTGAAACCGAGAAAATGCTCGCCGATTCCGGTATTCCTTACACCCTGCTGCGTAACGGCTGGTATAGCGAAAACTACCTAGCAAGCGCACCAGCGGCGCTGGCGCACGGGGTATTTATTGGCGCCGCCGGTGACGGCAAAATCGCCTCCGCCACCCGCGCCGATTACGCTGCCGCCGCCGCGCGCGTGATAAGCGAAGAGGGGCATGCGGGCAAAGTCTATGAACTGGCCGGTGATCACGGCTGGACGCTCACTGAACTGGCCGCGCTGCTCAGCAAAGCCAGCGGTAAAAACGTGGTCTACCAGAACCTGAGCGAAGCCGATTTCGCCGCCGCGCTGAAAGGTGCTGGCCTGCCGGACTGGCTCGCCACCATGCTGGCGGATTCCGATGCGGGTGCCGCCAAAGGTGGCCTGTTTGATGACAGTAAAACGCTCAGCAAATTGATTGGACGCCCGACCACGTCGATTGAAAAGAGCGTCAATGACCTCCTGTAAAGGTTACAAAGTGGTTAATTTTTGTAGCCTCCCGCCGGGTCATCCCTAATAATGAAAGGATGATCCGTGTGGAGAGAGAACGTGGAAGGCGTACCCGAACAGTTTACTGACGAGCGAGATTGCGCGCGCTTTCGCCACCTGGCGTTACTGCCGGGGGTGGAGCTGTACCACGCGCATATTTCGCGTTACGCCTTTGAGCCGCACACTCATGAAGCGTTTGGTATTGGCGCTATCGAAGCCGGTGCCGAACGCTTTCGTTATCGCGGTACGCAGTATGTCGCGCCGATGCATTCCGTGGTCACCATGAACCCTGACGAGCTACACACCGGCGAGGCGGAAACCGCCGACGGCTGGCGCTATCGCATGGTTTATCTTGAGCCCGAACTGCTCGAAGAGGTCACCGGGATCCGCCACTGGTGGTTTAGCGATGTGATGCGTCACGATCCGCTGCGCACCCGGCAGATCTGCGCACAGATCCACGGCTTGTGGCACACCGACGATCCGCTGGCGCAACAGGGGATTTTGCTGGATCTTATCGATACCTTCCGTCCGCTGGCGCACCACGCGCCGCAGCGCCCGGAAGGCGCGCACCGGTTTGAGCGCGTGCGCGATTACCTGCATGACAACTATATGCACAGCCTGACGCTCGACGAGCTGGCGAAAGTCGCGGCACTCAGCCCGTACCATTTTCAACGCCAGTTCAAGGCGCATTTTCATGTCACCCCGCATCAGATGCTGATGGCGATCCGCCTGTGGCGCGCCAAATCGTTTCTGACTCAGGGCATGCCCGCCGCCGATGTCGCCGTCGTTACTGGCCTCACCGATCAATCACACCTGACCCGCGCGTTTACACACCGCTACGGCATCACGCCGGTGCGTTACCAGAAGCAGGTTACGCGCCGTTAATGCGCAATCTCATACAATATTCCCGCCCGTCGCTCTCCTACACTGTCCGCTGCCGATGTAAACGCAGGTGGAATGATGATTAGTGGTGTGTTGTATGCCCTGCTCGCCGGGCTGTTTTGGGGGCTTATTTTTGTCGGGCCGTTGATCGTGCCGGATTATCCGGCGGCGCTGCAATCCACCGGGCGCTATCTGGCGCTGGGGATTATTGCCCTGCCGCTGGCGTGGCTCGGTCGCGCGCGTTTGCGCCGGCTTACGCGCAGCGACTGGTTCACAGCCTTATGGCTGACGATCATGGGCAACCTTGTCTATTACGTCTGCCTGGCAAGCGCCATTCAGCGTACGGGCGCGCCGGTATCGACGATGATTATCGCCACGCTGCCAGTGGTGATCCCGGTGTGCGCTAACCTGCTCTATAGCCAGCGTGACGGCAAACTCGCATGGCGGCGGCTGGCTCCCGCGCTACTCTGCATTGCGATTGGGTTAGGCTGCGTCAATATCGCCGAACTGCGCCACGGGCTGCCGAACTTCAGCGGCTGGCGCTACGGTTCCGGTATTGTGCTGGCTTTCACTTCGGTGGCTTGCTGGGCCTGGTATGCGCTGCGCAATGCCCGCTGGCTGCGGGAAAACCCGGACAAAAAACCGATGATGTGGGCCACGGCACAAGCGCTGGTGACGCTACCGGTGTCACTGGTGGGCTATATTGCGGCGTGCCTGTGGCTTGGTGTTCAGCAACCGGATTTCACCCTGCCCTTCGGCCCGCGTCCGCTGGTGTTTATTACGCTGATGTTCACCATTGCGGTGCTCTGCTCATGGGTGGGCGCGTTGTGCTGGAACATTGCCAGCCAGCGCTTACCGACGGTGATTGTCGGCCCGTTGATTGTCTTTGAAACCCTGGCCGGGCTGCTCTATACCTTTGTGTTGCGCCAAAGCCTGCCGCCGCTGCTCACCATCTGCGGTATCGTCTTGCTGGTCGGCGGCGTGTTGATGGCGGTACTGTCGAAGCCGGAAAAAGCCAGCATCACCGCACTGAGGACCGAATAAACAGCCGCATTCGTAGTGCTTTCTCGCCGACACGCGGCGTGAAAATCAGGCGTCGGCCCGTTCGATAAGAGTGAATGCCACACAATCAGGCACAGCCACTCTGTGCCGATGAGTGCCTCACCCTCCTGTGTTTTTCAAATGGGCATAAAAAAACCCGGCATTTGCCGGGTTTCGGGAGAGCGACGCAACCGTTATCAGAACGTTTCCCAGTTGGCTTCGCTGAAGCTTTCGGTCGCTTTGGCCTGCGGTTTGCTGACTGGCGTGATTAACGCCGGACGGCGTGCGCTGCGTGTGCGGTTGACCTTGAATACCGCCACGGTTTCAGTCAGGCGTGCCGCCTGCTCTTCCAGTGCCGCAGCCGCAGCGGCGGACTCTTCCACCAGCGAGGCGTTCTGCTGGGTAACGCGGTCCATCTCAGCAACGGCCTGGCCTACCTGATCAATACCACGGCTCTGCTCGTCAGAAGCAGACGAGATTTCGCCCATGATGTCGGTCACGCGCGTGACGGCGCTGACGATTTCAGCCATGGTTTCCCCGGCTTCATGCACCAGGGCGGCACCCGCATTGACACGATTACCGGAGTCTTCAATCAGCCCTTTAATCTCTTTTGCTGCCTGCGCACTGCGCTGCGCCAGGGTGCGCACTTCACCCGCCACCACGGCAAAGCCTCGGCCCTGTTCGCCCGCACGGGCCGCTTCAACGGCGGCGTTCAGCGCCAGGATGTTGGTCTGGAAGGCGATACCGTCAATCACGTTGGTGATCTGCGCGATTTTGCTGGAACTGGTGGCAATCTCATCCATGGTGCGCACCACGCCATCTACCACTTCCCCACCTTTCTTCGCGGTACCGGACGCGTTCAGCGCCAGTTGCGTTGCCTGACGGGCGTTGTCGGCGTTCTGTTTCACCGTGGCAGTAAGCTGCTCCATGCTGGCGGCGGTCTCTTCCAGCGACGCGGCTTGCTGCTCGGTGCGTGAAGAGAGATCGTTACTGCCGGCGGAAATTTCACCCGCGCCGGTGTAAATGGTATCGGCGCCGTCGCGCACTACGCTGACGGTTTTCACCAGCGACTGCTGCATTTCCTGCACATTCTGCGCCAGCAGCGCCATTTCGTTTTTGCCTTCGGCATCAATGTCATGCGTCAAATCGCCGCTTGCGATGTGGCGGATATGGCTCATCACCTCATGCAACGGCTTCAGCAGGACGCGCTGCATCGCAACCCAGCTCATGACGATCACCGCCAGCACGACCAGCATCACCGTACCGAGGATCCACAGGATACGCTGGTAATCGCGTTCATTCTGGACGATCCCTTCACTCGCCAGTACGGTTTGCGCATCGCGCCACGCGCGATAGCTCTTCTGCATGGCAACTTGTTTCGCTTCGGCGTTCTGGCGGAACATATCTTCCAGACTACCGGCGAGCAGCAGACGGTTCATCTCTGTCAACGTCGCATGGTAGATGCCGTATTGCGTTTCCAGATCTTTCGACAGCGCTTTATCCAGCCCTGGCGTGTCCGGAATGGTTTTGTACTTCTCGAAATGCTGTTGCGCCTGGTTCAGCAAATTGGTGGCCGTTTGCGCCAGTTCATTAAGCTGACCGCCATTAATCTGGCTGGCGGTGCTGCTTTGCAGACGCAGCATGCCGCGGTTCAGCGTCACACGCGCCTGGTTAAGGCTGATCCAGGCATCGGTAAATTCGGAAACGTTCTGGCTGGAAACCTGAGAAACGTTGAAGTTGTTTTTATCGTTATTAAGCGCACTGATGAACACGCCAGCGGAGATCAGCTGCATTGCACCAAGTACAAGTAATACCATGATTAATAAAGTAATAACTTTTATTCTTTTGAACATTGTAAGCCTTTATAGCGTGCAGGATATTGTCTGGAGTCTTGGTATCGGCAGCGAAGCGGAGTTGTTTAATTGTGATGCAGGTCGCAATCCAGTAATTTCCAATAAAAACACCGCTATTCAACATGTTAAATTCGTAAGATTTTTTGTGATGAATATCACAGTTTTTCGTGTAAGAAAGGAATAAGGCGATTTCCGCCACCCCAAAAGGGGTATATCATCGGCTTAAAGATGCATTTAAAATACAACTTATAAATTACACATGAGGTAACTGCTATGGCTTTCCGCGATCAACCCCTGGGTGAGCTGGCGCTCTCTATCCCCCGCGCCTCCGCACTGTTCCGTAAATATGATATGGATTACTGCTGCGGCGGTAAGCAGACGCTGGGACGTTCTGCGGCCCGCAAAGAGCTGGATATTGACGTCATCGAAGCCGAGCTGGCGACGCTTGCCGAGCAGCCGATTGAGAAAGACTGGCGCGTGGCGGGGCTGGCGGAAATCATTGACCACATTATCGTGCGTTACCATGACCGTCACCGCGAACAACTGCCGGAACTGATCCTGCAGTCCACCAAAGTCGAGCGCGTCCACGCCGATAAACCGAACGTGCCGCGCGGTTTAACCAAATACCTGACCATGCTGCATGAAGAGCTTTCCAGCCACATGATGAAAGAGGAGCAGATCCTATTCCCGATGATCAAACAGGGCATGGGTTCGCAGGCGATGGGGCCGATAAGCGTAATGGAGAGCGAGCACGATGAAGCGGGCGAACTGCTGGAAGTGATCAAACACATTACCAATAACGTCACACCGCCGCCGGAAGCCTGCACCACCTGGAAAGCGATGTATAACGGCATCAATACCTTGATTGACGATCTGATGGAACACATCAGCCTGGAAAACAACAATCTGTTCCCGCGTGCCCTCGCTGGCGAATAAATAAAGGCGCCCGAGAGCGCCCTGATTCATGGAAGTTTAGAGCCGCCGCGCGGCTCTTTTTTTATGGCTGGCGGTTAGCCAGACGCTTTTTGCCCGCGTACAGCCAGCCCGCGCCCAGCACCACAAACCACAACGGCGTCACGATCAGCGCCTGGCGGGTATCCGCTTCCAGCGTCAGCAGCACCAGCACAAAGACGAAGAACGCCATGCACACCCAGCACATCAGTTTGCCCAGCGGCATTTTGTAGTTCGACTTTTCATGCAACTGTGGGCGCTGCTTACGGTACACCAGGTACGAGCAGAGGATGATCGTCCAGACGAACATAAACAGGATCGCCGATACGGTGGTGATCATGGTGAACGCGGCAATCGCGCTCGGATTGACATACAGCATCACCACGCCGCCCAGCAGGCAGATACAGGAGAAGGTCAACCCTTTCGCCGGTACTGCGCGTTTAGAGAGCTTAGCGAACGCTTTCGGCGCCACGCCATCCTGCGCCAGGCCGAACAGCATCCGGCTGGTGGAGAAGACGCCGCTGTTGGCGGAAGACGCCGCCGATGTCAGCACTACGAAGTTGATAATGCTAGCCGCCGCCGGAATACCCACCAGCACGAACAACTCAACAAACGGGCTCTTATCCGCCACCACAGAACTCCACGGTGTCACCGACATGATCACAATCAGCGCGAAAACGTAGAACATAATGATGCGCACCGGGATCGAGTTGATGGCGCGCGGCAGGGATTTCTCCGGATCTTTGGTTTCCGCTGCGGTCGTACCGACCAGCTCAATCCCCACAAAGGCAAACACCGCGATCTGGAAACCAGCAAAGAACCCGCTGATGCCTTTCGGGAACCAGCCGCCGTCATTCCACAGATGCGAGAAGGAAGCTTCAACGCCGGTCGGGGATTTAAAGTGCATCAGCACCATCACCACACCCACGATGATCAGCGCGACAATGGCGACGATTTTGATCATCGCAAACCAGAACTCCATCTCGCCGAACATTTTTACCGTCGCGAGATTGAGGCTCAGCAGCACGACGACAACGGCCAGCGCCGCTACCCAATCGGCAAGGCCGGGGAACCAGAACTGCGCGTAAGCCGTGATGGCGACGACATCGGCCATACCGGTCACTACCCAGCAAAACCAGTATGTCCAGCCGGTAAAATACCCCGCCCACGGACCTAACAGGTCGGCGGCGAAGTCGCTAAAGGATTTGTATTCGAGATTCGACAGCAGTAATTCACCCATGGCGCGCATGACGAAAAACAGCATAAAGCCGATGATCATATAGACAAAAATGATCGACGGACCGGCGAGGCTGATGGTTTTCCCGGAGCCCATAAACAGCCCGGTCCCGATGGCACCGCCAATGGCGATGAGCTGAATATGCCGGTTTGTGAGATTTCGCCGTAGCGACTGTTCAGTCGACGCCTGTTCGTCGGCCACGACTTTAACCTGATCTACCATGTTGTATTCCTGTCTGTGTTGTTGGGGCTCTACTGGCCTTTTTTAGTTGCGTGTTCCGCCCTTGTATGGACGCAAAGATATTAGGTAAGAATCGGCGGGATGAATACTCGGAATTAAAAACAATGTTAAATATTTGTTTAAAGTGAGTGTCATATCACTCAGGTAACGCGAAATAGCTCACAAAAATACACCCGATTGCGCCATTTGCAAGATAATCTGTCGGTATTGGTTTTATTAACAAACGATCAGCGCAGCAGGTGCAGCCTCTCCCCTAATGGGAAGAGGCATTTATGCGGGGAATTACAGGATTTCCAGCAGTTCCACTTCAAATACCAGCGTGCTGAACGGCGGAATAGACGCGCCAGCGCCGCGCTCGCCGTACGCGAGGTTGTGCGGAATAGTCAGTTCCCATTTGGAACCCACCGGCATCAGCGTCAGGGCTTCGATCCAGCCAGCAATCACGCCGTTAACCGGGAATTCAGCCGGTTCGCCGCGCGCAACGGAGCTGTCGAACACGCTGCCATCAATCAGTTTACCGGTGTAGTGCACACGTACGCGGTCGGTACGCGCCGGGATAGCGCCTTCGCCCTGGGTAATAACGCGGAATTGCAGACCGGATTCGGTGCTGTTCACGCCTTCACGCTCGCGGTTCTCTTCCAGATATTTCACGCCTTCCGCCGCCATCTCTTCGAAACGGGAACGACGCACAGCGTCGGCACGCTCGTGAATTTCACGCAGCGCACGATGTACAACATCTACCGGAACAGCGGGTTGTTTGCCTTCCAGTGCATCAGCGATGCCTGCGACCAGCGCTTCCGGTAACAGCCCCTCTAACCCGGATTCGCTCAGCTGCTGTCCTACCTGCAAACCAATGCCGTAGCTGGCTTGCGCTTCGATCGTGTCAAAAGTTGGGGTTGTCATGGGTTTTCCTTTCATCGCTTTTTAAGGTAGCGCGCAGCATAACAGCCGCGCTGCACCGGGTAAAACTTTGTCGCAGGAAAGATGACAAATCGCAGGGAAAGGGAAAGAATACAGCAAGTAAGATTTATCCCGAATTGCGGTCACAAAATGCAGCTTTTTGTCGACTTTCAGGCAGTTAAAAACGGCGTACGCCGCGGTGGCGGGATAAAGTGTATATACTCAACGAGACAGGACATTAAATGACGCGGAGCAGGAGGAAAGCCATGCCCGGGCGATTTGAACTGAAACCTACCCTGGTGAAAATCTGGCAAGCCCCGGACCATTTTCGCCTGATGGATCCGCTCCCGCCATTGCACCGTCGCGGCCTGATCCTCGCGGCTTTGCTGGTGGTTATCGGTTTTCTGTTACCGTCAACGGACGACAGCAACCGTTCCACAGCGCCAACCGGTGCTCGCGAAGCGCAACTCAATCTTCCCACCGCTTCACAGTCGCAACCTTCCACAACGGAACCCACACCGCCGCAGGTGGTGAGCGAGCCGCAGCAGACCGCGCCGAGCGCGGAAGAATCAATGCAACAGCAACAAGCCGTCGAGCAACAGCAACCCGTGCAGCAACCGCGCCAGCATGTAGCGCAGAACACGCTGCCCTCTTCCAGCGGCATCGAGCAGCAGTGGCGCGCTTACCGCGTTGAAGAGGGGAAAACGCTGGCGCAACTGTTTCGCGATCACAATCTGCCGCCAACCGATGTCTATGCGATGGCCAAAGTGGAAGGTGACGGTAAACCGCTGAGCACCCTGCAAAGCGGCCAGATGGTGAAAATTCGCCAGAACGCCAACGGCGTAGTAACCGGGCTGACCATCGAGACCGGCGGCCAGCCGGTGCTGTTTACCCGCCAGCCGGACGGCAGCTTTATCCGCGCGCGTTAATCTACTGTGCCGGGTACACGTTACCCGGCTCGTTTATTGACCCACCAGATCCCTGAGCAGACCAGCACCAGTGCGACCGCGTATTTGATATCGAGGATGTTCTCCCCAAGGAAAATAGCGGAGAGCACCGTACCGGCAACCGGTATCACGAAATTGAACGGCGCGATCATGCTGACGCGGTTCACTTTCAGCAGCATGCTCCACAGCGCAAAAGCCACCGCAGACAGCAGCGTAAGATAACCGAGGATCGCGACCGCACTGAGGCTATGCACTTCCAGCATTCCCCCCGACAGATAGCCGCCAATCAGCAGCGCAACGCCGCCGATAGCCAACTGCCAGCCGGTCATCACCGTGGGATCTACTGTCTGGGAAATACGTTTGCCATACAGCGTGGCGGCAGAGAGGATAAACGCCGCCAGCACAATGAAACCGTCGCCGTTCCAGACAAAAACAAAGTCACGCATACCGCTGTGGAAGTTCACCAGCATGACGCCGGCAAAGCCCAGAATACAGCCGAGGCTTTTGTTGTAGCTGAGCTTGTCGTTTTGATAGATAAAGTGCGCCAACAGCACGCTGAAGAAGGTGCCGGTCGCATTCATGATCGACCCGTTTACGCCGGTAGTATAAGCAAGACCAATATAGAAGAAGGTGTATTGCAGGGTCGTTTGCGTTAACCCGAGCACCGTCAGTTGCCCAAACTGCGTAGCCGATAACCTGCCAATCGGTTTGCGCTGCGCCAGGGCGAACAGCAGCAGCAATACGCCTGCAAACAGGAAACGGTAACCGGCAAATACTACCTTTGACGGGATATCGTCGGTGGCGATGTGAAAGAGTTCGTAGCCGTTTTTAATGGCCGGGTAGGAGCTACCCCAGAGCAGACAACAGAGCGTGGCGCAGGCGTAAGCCACATTGCGGCGGGCAAAAACGGACGCGGGCAGAGCGGTTTCCATGACAAATCTCAAAGATAAAATTGCGTTTCAATTATTACCTGAGGATGCGTCAGAATGCGAGATTAAACAAGCCACAATGGCCTGTTCTGCGAGGCCTGAAAAGCAAAACGCCGGCACAAGGCCGGCGTTTTACACATTGTTTTAGAGTAACTAATTACTCAGCAACAACGTTTACAGTCAGTTTAGCGAATACTTCGCTATGAACCTGGAAGTCCACTTCGTGCTCACCAACAGTACGCAGAACGCCGTTCGGCAGGCGAACTTCGCTCTTCGCAACTTTCACGCCAGCTGCAGTTACAGCGTCAGCGATGTCGCGAGTACCGATGGAACCGAACAGTTTACCTTCGTCGCCAGATTTAGACGCGATGGTAACAGAGCCCAGTGCGTTGATGCTTTCAGCGCGAGCGTTAGCAGCCGCCAGAACGTCAGCCAGTTTGGCTTCCAGTTCAGCGCGACGTGCTTCGAAATACTCAACGTTTTTCTTGGTAGCCGGAACAGCTTTACCCTGCGGTACCAGGAAGTTACGAGCGTAGCCCGCTTTAACGTTAACCTGATCACCCAGGCTACCCAGGTTTGCTACTTTATCAAGCAGAATAACTTGCATTACCTTATCCTCTCAAAGTCGTATTAATGGACCGTGACCGATTACTGATGACGATCAGTGTACGGCAGCAGGGACAGGTAGCGAGCGCGTTTGATAGCGCGTGCCAGCTGGCGCTGATATTTTGCACGGGTACCGGTGATACGGCTCGGGACAATCTTACCGCTTTCGGTGATGTAGTTTTTCAGCGTAGCGATATCTTTATAGTCGATCTCTTGAACGCCTTCCGCGGTGAAACGGCAGAACTTGCGACGACGGAAATAACGTGCCATTTGGCTAGTCTCCAGAATCTATCAATTCAATCTGCTCGGCATGCAGAACCATTTTGCTCAAGCCGTTCTTTGCCTTATGGCAACTGATGAACCCCTGAACAGTTACTGCGCTGCCGACCGTTATACTGTGAGTAATGGCCTGGTTCTCCTGCCCGCTGATTATTACAGGCATTTGGCACCACGCCTGCCGGTGGAAACCGGCTTCCTCCTGCACAGAACGGTGCTCAAGCACGAACTGGCAGTGAGGAATTCCTGACGGGCTGACCTTACGAAGCGGCGCCCTGCACACTGTGCCGGACAACACCAGGCGGTTGGCCATCAGTAATTACTCTTCAGAATCCCCAGCATCTGCATCATCTGCGGTTTCGTTAGCGAAATCATCGCGACGCTCACGGCGCTCGTCTTTCGCTTTAACCATCGGAGATGCTTCGGTAACAGCGTGTTTAGTACGCATAACCATGCTGCGAATAACGGCATCGTTGAAGCGGAAGTTTGTTTCCAGCTCATCGATCACTTCCTGCGGAGCTTCAACGTTCATCAGAACGTAGTGTGCTTTGTGCAGTTTGTTGATCGGGTAAGCCAGCTGACGGCGGCCCCAGTCTTCCAGACGGTGGATCGTACCTTCTGCTGCAGTGATTGCACCAGTGTAACGTTCGATCATGCCCGGAACCTGTTCGCTCTGGTCAGGATGGACCATAAAAACGATTTCGTAATGACGCATCGAATTGCTCCTTACGGATTATTCAGCCTCCTGTCTGGGTCAGCCGAATCCCGGGGAGGCAAGGAACGTGTTAAAGGTCGGCTGAAAAATTGACGCGTCATAATACTGATGTCCCCTGCCAAACTCAAGGCAATTGCACAAATAATTCGCACTAAGCGCAAAGAGAAGCGCGCCTGGCGAATTAAAATTAAGCACAACGCATTACGGCAATTTTTTGAACGACAGCATCAGAAATGGTCGCGATACCTTTTTGGGCTAACGCGTACACTTCAAACAGGCCTCAAACATAAGGAGGAGAGATGTTAAAAAACTAAAAAACGACGTTTTATCGGAGCATAACATCATGAAATACATCGCAATATTATTAACAACCTTGCTGCTTAGCGCCAATGCCGCAGCGGCAATTAAACTCAACAACCAGCAAGCCCGCAACATGGATGATGTGCACAGCTTAGGCGTTATCTATATCAATCATAACTTCGCTACTGAGCATGAAGCTGACGAGGCGCTCAATGACGAGGCCGACGCCCACAGCGCCAAATATTACCGTGCAGAGCTCACCCATGAGCCGGGGAGCAACGGCAACCTGCACGCCAGCGCGTTTATCTACCGCTAATTATACGTTTTACAGGCCAGTCTCTCTTGCATTTGCGGCCCCGCATTGGGGCCGCACACCGACGCGAGAATTCTTTTCTTATCCCCCTTATCAAACCCCTTTCCGGCAGGTTTAATAGCGTTCTGGCTGCGGTGATGAAAAGTTGCGGGGAAAGCAATGTTCAAGCGGTTTTCAACGTTAGGTCGCATACCTGCAGGCGTCTGGGTATTAGGCGGCGTCAGTATGTTGATGGATATCTCCTCGGAGATGATCCACAGCTTGCTGCCGCTGTTTATGGCCACGACGCTCGGCACAAGCGTCGTGATTATTGGCCTGATTGAAGGGCTGGCGGAAGCCACCGCGCTGATGATTAAAGTCTTTTCCGGCATGTTCAGTGACTACATCGGCAAACGCAAAGGTCTGGCGCTGCTGGGTTATGGCATGGGCGCATTAAGCAAGCCGCTGTTTGCGCTGGCCTCAACGTCCGGCCTGGTGTTCGGCGCACGCATGATGGATCGGCTTGGCAAAGGCATTCGCGGGGCGCCGCGCGATGCGCTGGTTGCCGATGTCACCCCGACGGAAATCCGCGGTGCAGCGTTTGGTTTGCGCCAGTCGCTGGACACCGTTGGCGCGTTCCTCGGGCCATTGCTGGCGGTCGCATTGATGCTGTTGTGGAATGACGACTTTCAGGCCGTATTCTGGATCGCGGTGATCCCCGGAGTGCTGGCGGTCGCGCTGTTATTCTTCGGCCTGCACGAACCGAAAACCCCTATCACCCATAAGCGCACCAATCCCATTCGCCGCGAAAATCTCAAACGGTTAAGCCGTGCTTACTGGTGGGTGGTGGCGCTCGGTTTTATCTTTACCCTCGCCCGCTTTAGCGAAGCATTTTTGGTGCTGCGCGCCCAGCAGCTGGAGATCCCGCTGGCGACCATTCCGCTGGTGATGGTCGCCATGAACCTGGTCTACTCGGTCACCGCCTATCCGTTTGGCAAACTGTCAGACCGCATCAGCCACAGCCGGTTACTACAGCTGGGTCTGGTGGTACTGATCTTCGCGGATATGGCGCTGGCGCTCAGCCAGCACTGGAGCACATTGCTGCTCGGTGTCGCACTGTGGGGTGTGCATATGGGCATGACGCAAGGCTTGCTCGCGACCATGGTTGCCGATACCGCGCCAGCGGAACTGCGCGGCACGGCGTTTGGCATGTTCAATTTACTCAGCGGTGTTGCGCTGCTGCTGGCAAGCCTCGGTGCCGGGGTTTTGTGGGAAACCCACGGCGCGGCGTCAACCTTCTGGGCGGGAGCCATCATCTGTGTGCTCGCGCTGGTGGTTATGCGCTTGCGCCGAACGGCTTAAAGATAACGGCTAAAAAAGTCCGTTGTCGCACTCAGCGCTTGCGGGGTGATGCGGTGCGTTACCCCGGCTTCCCACTGGTAAGTGAGATTGGTGTCCAGCCCCTGTTCCTGCAATGCTTGCTGTAAACGGAAAGATTCCGCTGCTGGCACCACATCATCTTGCTCACCGTGCCACAGCAGCAGCGGGCGATCGGCAATGCGCGCCAGTTGCGTATTGACGTCCCACTGTGAGAGCGGATCAATAATCGCGTCGAATTCACATTGCTGTTCCGGCGTGGTCACGGCCAGCGGCGGGAAAAGCGTACGCGCAAGCGTGGTGAAATAGCCGGAGCCCATCAGGCTTGCGACGCAGCGCACTTCCGGGTGTTGGGTCATAATGCCCAGCGCCGTCATCCCGCCCATTGACGCACCACCGATCGCCAGCCGCCGGTTATCAATCAATTCGAGGCGCTCCAGCGCGTCGCGCAGCGCGGCGAACTCTTCAATATTGCCACGCAGAATTTGCCAGAACCGGTGCAAACGCCGCTCAACATCACCGCTAAAGCGCGCACCATGATCCGGCGCATCCGGCATCACCATGCGGAAACCGGCTTGCGCCAGCGCCACGGCAAAGTAGCTGTAGACCAGCTTTGATGAGGTGAAACCGTGATAAAACACGACACAAGGCAGCGGTTCGCCGCGTTTTCCCGCCGGGAAGGCATGCAGCGTTTCGATACCTGCAAATTGTTCAATCTGAAGTTCAATCATTACTCCCTCCTTGATCTATAGTGCTGGTATGCCACTGGCGACAGGGTGGCGCAAGTCAGATTTCGCATGAGCATCTGACGACGTTGAGAGATAGCTTACGCTTTCAAAACACTTTCATTCGAAATTAGTGCTCGGGATAACATTTCGGGAACATTCCCCCAAACGGAAATTCACCAGGAACTACACTATGGCAATCAGGAGAGATGAGAAAACCATGCGTGCTTTACCGTGCTTACTGTTCGCCTTGTTATTAAGCGGCTGCGCAGTGCTGGAAGGTAAGCCGCAATCTGCACCGCCGGTTAGCGACCATCCGCAGGAAATCCGCCGTAATCAAACGCAGGATCTCCGCGAGATTGGTGCCGTTAGCGTAACGGTACTGGGTTCTCCCATGGACGTGGAAGACGCAATCAAAGCCAAAGCAGTGGCCGCCGGCGCCAATTATTACGTCATCATCATGATGGATGACACCATAATTCCCGGTCGTTGGTTCGGACGCGCCCTGCTGTATAAACAGTAGCGAGGCGTTGATTTTCAGGACATTTACATTGCTTTGCGTCCATTGATGTTCTCCTGTGCACAATAGGATTTTTCGAATCCGTTGCGCGAAAGGAAGCCCTGCACACTATCGGGGTAACGTAAAATGGAGCTGACTATGAAACGATCTCTTGCTTTAAACTCACTGTTGCTTTCTACCGGTTTGCTAAATACAACAGCGCAGCCTGCAGAGTTCGCCAGCGCTGACTGCGTGACGGGATTAAACGAAATCGGTCTTATCTCCGTTAATAATGTCTCAGGGAGCCTACAGGACGTTGAGCGGGTTATCGCGTTAAAAGCAGATGAACAGGGAGCCTCCTGGTATCGCATTGTGCGAATGCAGGAAGATCAACAAGTTGACAACTGGCGAGTGCAGGCCATTTTGTACGCCTGAGCCGTCGTAAAAAGCCACCTAAATCTGGTGGCTTTTTTATGCCCCTACAATCATTAAGATTATGTTATTGTAAGGATACATCGATGTAACATTTTGTTACATTGACAAACTAAATGTTATCGCAATTGTGCCGTTGAAGGAGCCTCATACACAGAACAACGGACAAATTATGAGCGCCTTTTTTCGCCGCACCGGCCTCGGTGCAAAATTGTCACTTCTGACTGGCGCAAGCGTTGCAACGCTTTTCCTCTTATTCACTTTTCTGATGAGCAATAAAGCCAGCCAACAGCTGGAAACGCTGGCCATGGAAGACCTGCATAGCCAGTCTACCGGGGTGGTGGATATGGTTGAAATGTTCAACAGTAGTCTCAGTGATGAGGTGGAAAGCTACACGCGCTTGTTCAGCAGTTTTCTGCCACAGCCGCTCGCGGTTGATTCACAGCAGCGCCGCGAGATTAACGGTATCGATGTGCCGCTCTTCAAAGGCGGCGATACTGAACTGCATAACAACAACGCTATCCCGGACGATTTCCTCAACCGAACCAGCGCTATCGCGACGCTATTCGTGCGCAGCGGTGACGACTTTGTGCGTGTCGCAACATCACTGCGCAAAGAGAACGGCGATCGCGCCATCGGCACAAAGCTGGATAAAGCCAGCCCGGCTTTTGTGCCGGTAATGAAAGGTGAAGTCTATCGCGGGCTGGCGCTGCTGTTTGGCAAACGCTATATCACCCAATACCAACCGGTAAAAGACGCCAGCGGCAACACCATTGCCATTCTGTTTGTTGGCGTTGATATCTCCCGTTCGTGGGAGGTGATGCGCAATAAGATCCTCGGCCGTAAGCTGGGTGAAAGCGGCCATTTCTTCGTGCTTGATCGCAACCAGGGCAAGAATTACGGCAACTATCTGTTCCACGATACCGACGAAGGCAAACGCCCGCAGTGGGATGAAAAAGATCTGCAAACCTTGCTGACAAACAGCAGCGGTACGCTGGCGCGCCAGAGCGCAGACGGCCGCACATTGTTGATGTCTTACACCGTGCTGCCCGGCTGGAACTGGACAGTGGTTGGCGAAGTCGACAAAGCCGTACTGCTGCGCGATGTTACCACCATGCGTAACCAGTTCCTGCTGGCTGGTATCGTGGTTTCCCTGCTGTTTGCCGCGCTGTTTGTGGTGATTATTCGCCGCTGGCTCAGCCGCCCGCTGCGTAATGTTATCGAACTCGCTCAGCAGTATTCGGCAGGCGATTTGCGCGCCACCCTGGTGGTGGATCGCCACGATGAAGTCGGGCAGTTGATCGAAGCCATTAACGGCATTGGCGACGGGCTGCACAAGATTGTGTTGCAGGTGCGCGAATCCGCCGCCGAAATTAACCTCGGCACCAACGCGCTGGCCGCCGACAGCGGCGAAATCAGCGAGCAGATCAACAAGCAAGCCAGCAGCGTGGAAGAGACCTCCGCCAGCATGGAGCAGCTTGCCGCCACCGTGCAGCAAAACGCCGCCAACATGGAACAAACGCAAAGCCTGGTGAATGAAACCACCGACGCGGTGCAAAAAGGCGGGAAAACCGTCGATCACTCCGTGGCGACAATGGAAGACATTCGCGCAGCATCACAGCGCATTGCCGACATTACCCATGTGATTGAATCCATCGCTTTCCAGACCAATATCCTGGCGCTCAACGCCGCAGTAGAAGCCGCGCGCGCAGGGGAACATGGTAAAGGTTTTGCCGTGGTTGCCCAGGAAGTTCGCGCCCTGGCGGCGCGCAGCGCCAACGCGGTGAAAGAGATTGAAGCGCTGATTGGTGACACGCTGAAAAAGGTGAGCGAAGGACATTCCCAGTCAGAAGCCACGCGCGTTGCCATGCAATCGATCATCAGCCACATGGATCAGATCAACCAGCTGGTGCATGAAATTAACCATGCCTCCCACGAGCAATCAGCGGGCATCAACCAGGTTAACCTGGCGATGACGCACATCGGCGACGCCACGCACGTCAACGCCGGGCGCGTTTCGCAAAGCGAGGAGACGGCCCGTACGTTGCGGGAAAAAGGCGCGCACCTGAGCGAGCTGGTAAGCCTGTTCCGCCTGAAGATGGATTAATTTGCTGCCCCCGTGGCGCGTAGCAGCAGGTCATTTTGCACCTGTTCGCCAATCGGCGACGTGCCACGGGTATCCAGCATCATCTGGCACCACGCCTGCGCGATCGGCGGCGATGCGTGGCGCAGCATTTGCGCTCCTGTCCCCAGCCGCCAAAGCAGTTGCGTTATCTCCCTTCCCTGCGCTTCATCCGGTCTGCGTAGCCGCTGTTGTAGCTGTCGCCATGCGCGATCAAAATGGCGATCCTGTCCTTTCACCGCCGCAAAATCATCACTAAGCAAATCCACTATCCCCGGCTGTTTACCCAGCACGCGCAGCACATCCAGGCACATGACGTTGCCGGAACCTTCCCAGATGCTATTGACCGGCATTTCGCGATACAAGCGCGGTAACTCGCTCTCCTCGCAATAGCCGATACCGCCAAGCACTTCCATCGCTTCGGCGACAAACGGGATCCCCCCCTTACAGACCGCAAATTTCGCCACCGGAGTAAACAGACGCGCAAAGAGCGCGTCTTGCTCATTGCGGCGGCTGTCCCATGCGCGGGCGAGGCGAAACAGCATGGTGGTTTGCCCCTCCAGTTCCAGCGCCATCCTGCTCAGCACATGACGCATCAGCGGCTGATCGACCAGGTTTTTACCAAACGCCTGACGCCGGTGTGCGTGATAGAGCGCCACCGAAAAGGCACGGCGCATCAGCCCATGGCTTCCCAGCGCGCAATCAAAGCGCGTCAGCCCACCCATTTTGAGGATCTGCCGCACGCCGTCGCCCTCTTCGCCAAGCAGCCAGCCGCTGGCATCGCAAAACTCCGCTTCGCTACTGGCATTAGAACGGTTGCCGAGTTTCTCTTTCAGACGCTCAAGCCGCACGCCGTTACGCTGACCGCCAGGCAGAAAGCGCGGTACAAAAAAGCAGGAGAGCCCGCCTTTGGCCTGTGCCAGCACCAGATGTGCATCACTTTGCGGTACGGAAAAGAACCATTTATGTCCCACCAGCCGGTATTCATCCCCGCTTTTTTCCGCTCGGGTGGTATTGCTCAGTACATCCGTTCCGCCCTGTTTTTCGGTCATTCCCATACCAATCAGCAGGCCGCGTTTCTGATTACCCGGCGCTAAATGAGGATCGTAACGGTCACTCAACAGCGGTTTTAACCAGTCATGAAAAGGCATCGGCAAGGCCTGTTGCAGCAGCGGCGTGGCCGCGAAAGTCATGGTGATGGGGCACAAGGTGCCGGATTCAACCTGGGCGTGCAGCACAAACCGCGCCGCCCGCGCGACAAAAGAACCGACGCGCGCCTCCTCTTCCCAGGCCAGGTTATGCACCCGGTTGGCGCACAGCCCCTGCATCAACAGATGCCACGCCGGGTGAAAACGGACATCATCCAGCCGCTCGCCGGTGGTGTCATAACGCAGCAGCTCCGGGGGATTGGCGTTGGCTAATCTTCCCAGCTCCAGCGATTCCGCCGCGCCCAATTGTTGGCCAATGCTGGCGAGCAGCTCGGCGTCCCACGCCGCGCCTTCGCGCATCACCGCCTCGCACAAAGGGCGATCGGAAAGAAAAAGGTTGCTGTTTTTTAACGGAATGGGTTGGTTAAAAACGGTATGCGTCTGCCAGTGCATCGTGTCTCCCTCCTTCAATGGCAATGAAGATAAGTATGGACAGCCCGCGCTAACGCTGCATGGGAGTAGGCTCACAAGGCCGCAATTTGACGGTAATCATTCGTGAAACGGCTCACACAATATAAGAATAATATATTTCATGAATGCGATTACTGATGAATAATTTATTCTCACCTTGCCAAAGAGAATCCTGATGCCAGCTTCCCAACACGCACCGAATGCGCACAAACGCGCTTTGATTGCCGGCTCGATCGGCAACTTTATCGAGTGGTACGAATTCGCGGTCTATGGCTTTCTCGCCACCGTAATTGCGAAAAACTTCTTTCAACTCTCGGGCGAAACGGGACTCACCAGTCTGATCCTGACTTATGCCTCCTTTGCCGTCGCCTTTTTCTTCCGCCCACTTGGCGCAATGGTGTTCGGGCGTATCGGTGACCGGATTGGCCGCAAGCCGACGCTGATTATCGTGCTGGTGATGATGACACTCGCTACCGCCGCCATTGGTCTTGTCCCGGTGTATGCCAGCATTGGCATCGCCGCACCGCTCATTATTACCGGTTTACGCATTTTGCAGGGGCTGTTTGCCGGGGGCGAATACGGTGGCGCGGTATCGCTAATGACGGAGTTCGCGCCGCGCGGCAAACGCGGGCTGTATGGCGCATGGCAATCGTTTACCGTAGCGCTGGGGCTGCTGGCAGGTGCCGGTATTGTGGCGCTGCTTTCCGTGTTGCTAACGCCAGAGGCGTTGCATGACTGGGGCTGGCGCATCCCCTTTTTCCTTGCGCTGCCGATGGGCGTTGTCGCGCTGTGGTTGCGGGTGAGCATGGAGGAGACGCCAAGTTTTGTGCAACAGCAGGCGCATCCTGTTACCGAACGCGCCCGGCTGAGCGACACGTTCAAAGCCATCATCATGGGGATCGGCCGGGTGATGGTGTGGTCCGCCGCCGGTTATACCTACCTTGTGATCATGCCTGCGTATTTACAGTCGGCGCTGCATACCGGCTTTAACCAGGCGCTGCTGATTGCGGTGATATCCAATATCGGCTTTGCGATGACGATCATTCCCTCCGGCATCCTGAGCGATCGCATCGGGCGTCGTACGGTGATGGTGATTGCCACCGCGCTGCTGCTGATCCTGGCGCTGCCGCTGCTGAAAATCCTGCAGGCGGAATCAAGCACGCTGGCGATAAAAGCCGTGGTGGTACTGGTAGCGGGCGGTCTGGTCGGTATGCTGGCAGGACCTGGCCCGGCGATGCTTGCGGAGATGTTTCCAACCCGCGTGCGTTATACCGGGCTGGGCCTGGCGTATTCGCTGTCGAACGCGCTGTTTTCCGGCTGCGCGGGGTTAATCATCACCGGTCTTATCAAAGAGACAGGAAATGTCGATATCCCGGCCTATTACGTTATGGCAACGGCGTTAGTCAGCATTGTGGCGCTGATGACGCTCAAAAAAGATGACCATTTGCACTCGCTTGAGGAGTAACGTTCGTTGCCCGGCCGCGTTGCGCTTGCCGGGCGGTGCATTACCCGGCGATGTAATGCGGTACAAACCGCGAGGTATCTTTGGTAATCAAGGTGCAATCTTCGCGGATGCCCATACCGACCGCTTCATCGTCTACCACCCAACTGCCAATCAACGTGTAGCTATCGCCAAAGCGCGGCAGCGGCTGAAAAGCCTGGTAGATCATCGGTTCTTCACCGTAGTCGCCCTCTTCATGGTCAATCACGTTGTGCGCCCCGTCGAAAAGGGTGACATTGCCCCCTTCGCGGGAAAACAGCGGCTTGCGCACGTAGCTGGCACCCGCCGCGATTTGCGGTTTTTCCCCGTCAAACCAGGCGGGCAGCAGGTTCGGATGATGGGGGAAGAAACGCCACAGCAGCGGCAGTAGCCCCTTATTGCTGAGCACGCTTTTCCACAACGGTTCCAGCCACTGCTCGCGGCGTTTACACAACAAGGGGCCGTTTTCGTCGCGCATCATCCACTCAAGCGGATAGAGCTTAAACGCCTGGCGAATGACATTATCATCCAGATCCGTCAATACACCGCCCAGCCCCAGCCCAACGTCTTCGATATAAATAAACCGCGTATCGAGTCCGGCCTGGCGGGCGCAATCCTCCAGGTAGAGCACCGTGCCGCGATCTTCCTCGGTTCCTTTGCAGCAGCAAAAATAGAGCGGATGACGACTCTGGATCTCGGCGAAACGGGCAATCAACTTGTCCTGAATCGCGTTGTACTGATCGGCATCGCGTGGGAGCGTACCGTTACGCCGCGCATCCTCCATCCACAGCCACTGGAAGTAGGCTGATTCGTACAGCGAGGTTGGCGTATCAGCGTTATATTCCAGCAACTTCACCGGGTCTTTGCCGCACCAGACAAAATCCATTCGCCCGTAGAGCGACGGATCGCGGTTGCGCCAGCTTGCGGCAATCGCATCCCAGTACAACGGCGGGATCGCCAGCTGGCGAAGGATCGCCTCGTCCGCCACGGCGCGATCCACTACCTCAAGGCACATTTGATGCAGTTCGGCGGTCGGCTTTTCAATCTGCTCTTCAATCTGGCGCAGCGTAAAACGGTAAGCGCGGCTCTCATCCCAGTAAACTTCGTTATCAATGATATGGAAGTCAAAGCCGTGGTCGCGGGCAATCCGCTCAAGATCCGGGCGCACAGCAACATCATGACGCAGCATCGTTAGCCTCCCCAGCTTCCGCGCGCGCTGGAAGAGCGCCCGAAACCGCCACGTGATGAAGTGGTCGCCTTTTTGGTGGTGTAACCGTAATGGTTGCTCGCGCTGCTGCTTCCACCGGAGCGCCAGCTGTAATCTCCGTCGCGGTTGCGCCACACCGGGCGGGAAGCGTAGTAACTGCCGCCGCTGCTGTAGCTGTATTGCTCATCCCGGTCTTTGCGCACGGCCTGGCTTAACAGAAAACCGCTGAGCACTGGCATCCAGCGCTGGCCAATATTGTCGTAGTAGCAATTATCGTATTGCTGCACGCAATACGGTTGCGACATATTACGCGGGATCTCTTGCTCGAAGTTCATGCGTGCGTTATTCCACGCATCGTTACACACCTGCGCAGCGTTACCGTCGTCAACGCAATCCTGCTGCGAGGTGTAATAGACCCCGTCACCGTCGTTATCGTCTTTATGATCGTTGCAGCCTTTTAAAGCAAAAAAGGCGGCGCCGCCCATAATCGCCAGCGTCAGGTATTGCCCGCTTTTACGCTCTTTCGGCTGGGTGAAAATGGGCCGCTGGGCGCGGCTCTGCGCAGGCGAAAGAATAGGATTTCTTTGCCGATTTGCTCTCTTTCTGGCCATGATGTTCCATTACCACGTCATGCAGGCGGCATTAAAAATCCCACCCGCCAGTGCCGCTGCCCCCATAAATAACCCGGCGGCAGTATTGCTGTTAATTATTTTGTCGCTCAGTTTCGGCATATAGAGACGCACACCGCCGTAAACAAGTAACTGCACCACCAGCGCAATAACACCCCAGATTAAATAATCCGGAATACTCACCGAGTTAATCGCCGCGCTGGAAAGCGGAATAATATAGCCCAGCAGAGAACCACTAAACGCTAACGATGCGGCGACATTATTCTCTTTAATTAATCGCCATTCATCGTGCGGGGTAATGCGCGTATAAACGAAAAGAAAACAGAGCACCATCGCAATGCCAATAAAAAAATAAGAGCAAAACGCCAGCAGCGATCCGAGAATATGCATGTCTAATCCCATAATTAACCAATGACCTTTAATGATGTCAGCGGAATATCCACGCCCAGCGCGCGCGAGTAGATCCACTCCGGCTGGTTTTGCGCATTAAAGGTCTCTTCGCCGTTTAACAGCAAATATTCGAACACGTCAGCGGTGACTTCGCGCTGGTACGCCATCATAAAGTTGTGCACTTCCCAGCTTGCGCCAGCGTGGTTGTTGACGGTTTCCAGCGTATAGACCGGTTCGATATCGCCCCGCTCTTCCGCGTTAAACACGCGCTGCCACTGGCAATCCCGCCAGCGGAGCACGGGTTTGCCCATCGCGTTTGCGCTCAGCATATCGCGCCAGGCTTTTTCGCCGGAAACCCCCGCGCTCTCTTCATACACAAACAGTTTGATGTCATCGATATTGTGCGTTTCCAGACCGCCCGAAGTGCTGATTTGCAGGAACTCATCGCCCGTTGTGTAGTAGCGATGAATCATGCATCCGGCGCCGAGATCGAACGACCCGCACGCGCCAATGGTGTACTCTTCGCCGGGAAGCTGAACCAGCAAATCCTCTTCGCACAGGCGAAACAGCAGCGTATCAATGGTGAAACCCGCGTGCAGATGCAACCCAAGCGGACCTCTTACCGGGGCCGCCGCATCAGGCCGCCCCAGCAGGTTTTTCAGAAAAGAGAGCATCACGGTTTCTGTTGCTGTTGCAGACGCGCCAGCACATCCTGCGCCGAAGTTTTATCGCTGCCACCAATACCGGCCTGCGCCAGTTTTTCGTCGAGATCGCGTCCGTCAGCCACTTTTTCAAGCTGCGTTGCCGCATCCAGTCGGGCCTGGCGTTCAGCCTGACGTGCCTGCAGGCGTTTCAGGGACTCTGCCGCCGTGGCCACATTGTTGGACGCGCCCACGGTGGAGGTAGTGACAGCCTGTTGCGCGCGCTGCATCGCATCGGTGGCTTTAATCACTTCCAGTTGCTGCTCAAACTGCTCAATACGTTGCGCCGTGGCGGTTACCGCTTTTTCAACGGCATCGCGCGACGTTTCAAGATTCGCCAGCACTTGTTCTTCCGCCGCAATGGTATTTTCCAGACGGGCGATTTCGCTGGCGACTTCATTCAGCAAACCGGCATCCACATTTTTCGCCATCGCTTCCAGCGCGCGGGCTTCAAGGCTGGCTTTGCGCTCACGTAAATCGTTGAGTTTGTCGTTGCTCAACTTAACGCGCGCCAGCAGGTCGACGCGGGATTTACCCGCTTTATCCAGCTCAGCGCGCGCGTCGCGAATGTGTTGCTCCAGCATGCGCACGCCCTGCGTCTCTTCAATCGACTCTTCCGCCTGAGCAATAAAGGATTTACCCAGCGTAAACAGGCTTTTTAAAATTCCCATACAACCACTCCCTGACAATGTTATTGGGTAAAATCATCGGTTAGTTCAGCAAGATCCAGCGCGTTTTGCGCAAGCGTGGAGATTTCCAGCAGGATATCGTCGAGCGAGGAGTTAAGCGACAGCGCGCCGAAGGCGACATAATACTCTTCCCCGCCGACAGGCGAGATGCCAACAGACGATAAAGGTAAAAGTTTTTGATTGCGCAGCAGGAAGGCGTTAAAAGCGTCCTGTTGTTTAATTTCACTTAAAGGACAAATATAGGTTTCAATAATTATCTGCCGGGAAGTGAGCAACAGATTTAATTGCAAATCGCCGTAGTCATCCAGTTTAATAATTAACGCATCAGCTTCGTGTTGGATATTTAACGTAAGCGTCGATGATTGCAATAATGCCGCGCCAAGTGTTTCTACAGTCCATGCCATCATTTATACCCTGATTATTCCATCGCAATAAAAGTAAAAAGAGAAAATATCTGCCGGCAAATTCTACCAGTGTTCAGGGCAAAAAAAACCACCCGAATAAGGGTGGTTTTACCGTGCGCTGGAAGTTTAAAGCGCGCGCTGGCGCACCGCTTCAAACAAGCAGATGCCGGTGGCGACCGAGACGTTGAGCGACGACACGCTGCCCGCCATCGGAATGCTGATCAGCTCATCACAGTGCTCACGCGTCAGGCGGCGCATACCTTCACCTTCCGCGCCCATTACCAGCGCCATGCGCCCGGTCATTTTGCTCTGGAACAGGGTGTGATCGGCTTCGCCCGCTGTGCCGACAATCCAGATATTCTCTTCCTGCAACAGGCGCATGGTGCGCGCCAGGTTGGTCACGCGGATCAACGGTACGCTCTCTGCCGCGCCGCAGGCGACTTTTTTCGCCGTGGCATTCAGCTGCGCGGATTTGTCCTTCGGCACAATCACCGCATGCACACCCGCCGCGTCTGCGCTACGCAAACAGGCCCCCAGGTTGTGCGGATCGGTGACGCCATCGAGGATCAAAAAGAAGGGTTGCTCGAGGCTGGCGATCAGATCCGGCAGATCGTTTTCCTGGTACTGACGCCCCGGTTTCACGCGTGCAATGATCCCCTGGTGCACCGCGCCTTCGCTTTTTTCATCCAGATACTGGCGGTTCGCCACCTGGATCACCACGCCCTGCGCTTCCAGCGCGTGGATCAGCGGCAGCAGACGTTTGTCCTCGCGGCCTTTCAGAATAAACACTTCCTGAAAACGCTCCGGGGCGCGCTCCAGCAGGGCCTGCACCGCATGGATGCCGTAAATCATTTCACTCATTGATGGTACTCATTTGGGGCGGTTTCGCCGCGTTATGTGGGCCGTGACACTCATCACTTGCGCTCATTATAACCGACACGCGCCGCAGAAAGTACCTCTGCGGGCTCAGTTGCCGCTTTGCCGAACGTGGTATGGAGTGCGGAATTTCGCTGCACCGTGATGTTTCGCCCGCGCAAAGCGAATGGTTTCGCTTTTGCCCGGTAACTGTTGAACAGCGTTTCCCGGAAACCACGAAAGGTTGAGTGGCGATGTGATGCATCACTTCAGTTAATGACGCAGCGGGTAAATGCCGGAGGACGAATGAGATAAAACAGGCTGGCAGATAATCGTACTGAGCTAATGCGCCGATTTTCCAGGGCTGTTTTATACGCGCACCAATATCGGTGGAAACCGCTCAGAAAAGATAACAACCCGTGGAGTATTGAATAAGTGACGCAGAAAAAAGCCCTTCACGGGAAGGGCTTTGCTGGTATTACTGGGCAGCTTTCTTTTTCGCCGCGCGTTTCGCTTTGGTCGCGGCGGCGATTTTCTGCGTTTTCGCCGACGGTTTTTTGGCTTTTTTCGCTTTGCCTTTTCCACCTTCACCACGGAAGGCGCTGTCTGGCTCGAAATTCACTTTTTTACCCATCTGGCGACGCGGAGGCTTTTTCGCAGAGCCGTTTTTGCCTGCCGAACCTTTTTTCGCTCTTTCACGCTCGGTTTTCCCCACGTTACGCGGGCTGCGCTCACTGGAGATCAGCGAGAAGTCGATCTTGCGCTCATCCATATTGACCGCTTCGACTTTTACCTGCACCCGATCGCCGAGGCGATACGTCTGTCCGCCGGATTCGCCAATCAGGCGCTGACCGATCTGATCGAAGCGGTAGTAGTCGTTGTCCAGCGAAGAGACATGCACCAGCCCATCGATAAACAGATCGTCGAGCCGCACGAAGAAACCGAAGCCGGTAACGCTGGCGATAACGCCCGGGAAGGTGTTGCCGACCTGATCCTGCATAAAGTCGCATTTCAGCCAGTCCGAAACATCACGAGTGGCTTCATCGGCGCGGCGTTCGGTCATCGAACAGTGCTGACCCAGTTGCAGCACCTCTTCCATGCTGTAGTGCCAGCCGCCAGTTTCGGTGCTGTTGCCCTTCAGCCCCTGCTCTTTCGCCAGTAAATATTTAATGGCGCGGTGCAGTGATAAGTCCGGGTAGCGGCGAATCGGTGAAGTGAAGTGCGCATAAGATTGCAGCGCCAGGCCGAAGTGACCGCGGTTTTCCGGATCGTAGATCGCCTGTTTCATCGAGCGCAGCAGCATGGTTTGCAGCATTTCGTGATCCGGGCGATCGGCAATCGATTCCAGCAGCTCGGCGTAATCGCGCGGCTCCGGTTTATTGCCGCCCGGCAGCTCCAGCCCCAGCTCGGCAAGCACAGAGCGGAACGCGGTGATCGCATCGTTGGCCGGTTTATCGTGAATACGGAACAGCGCCGGCTCGTCGGCTTTCTCCACAAAACGTGCTGCGGAGATGTTGGCGAGGATCATGCACTCTTCAATCAGTTTGTGCGCATCGTTACGCTGAGTCTGCTCAATACGCTCAATGCGGCGCTCGGCGTTGAAGATAAACTTCGCTTCTTCGCTCTCAAACGAGATGCCGCCGCGCTCAGCGCGCGCCTGATCGAGCACTTTATACAGGTTATGCAGCTCTTCGATGTGTTTCACCAGCGGCGCGTACTGCTCACGCAGTTCCTGATCGCCCTGCAACATATGCCACACTTTGGTGTAGGTCAGACGTGCGTGGGAGCTCATCACCGCTTCGTAGAATTTAAAGCCGGTTAAGCGCCCTTTTGAGGAGACGGTCATTTCACAGACCATGCACAGGCGATCCACTTGCGGGTTCAGCGAGCACAGACCGTTTGACAGCACTTCCGGCAGCATCGGCACTACTTGCGATGGAAAGTAAACCGATGTGCCACGGTTACGGGCTTCGTTATCAAGCGCGGTGCCGTGACGCACGTAATAACTCACATCGGCAATCGCCACCCACAAGCGCCAGCCACCGCCGCGTTTCTTCTCGCAGTAAACGGCATCGTCGAAGTCGCGGGCGTCTTCGCCATCAATAGTCACCAGCGGCAGATCGCGTAAATCTACACGCCCGACTTTGGCCTCCTCCGGTACTTGCTCTTTCAGCCCGGCGACCTGTTTTTCCACTTCCGGCGGCCACTGGTACGGAATTTCATGGGTGCGCAGCGCCATGTCGACCGCCATACCGGTACCCATGTTGTCGCCAAGCACCTCGACGATTTTACCAATCGCTTTCGTGCGGCGGGTTGGACGCTGCGTCAGCTCAACGACCACCACAAAGCCCATGCGCGCGCCCATAATCTCTTCAGGCGGGATAAGAATGTCGAAACTCATGCGGCTATCATCCGGCACGACAAAACCGACACCTGCGTCGGTAAAGTAGCGGCCAACGATCTGCCCGGTTTTCGGCACCAGCACGCGTACGATACGCGCTTCGCGGCGGCCTTTACGATCCGCGCCCAGCGGTTGCGCCAGCACCTGATCGCCGTGAATACACATTTTCATCTGCTCGCTGGAGAGATAAAGATCGTCTTTGCGGCCTTCAACGCGCAGAAAACCATAGCCGTCGCGGTGACCAATCACCACGCCTTTGAGCAGATCGAGACGTTCCGGTAAGGCGTAGCACTGACGGCGGGTAAAGACTAATTGCCCGTCGCGCTCCATAGCGCGCAGACGGCGGCGCAGCGCTTCTTGTTGCTCTTCACCTTCGATATTGAGTTCGATGGCCAGTTCATCCCGGCTGGCTGGTTTTTCGCGTTTGGCTAAGTGATCGAGGATGAATTCGCGGCTGGGAATGGGGTTGGTATATTTTTCAGATTCGCGTTCGAGGAAAGGATCTTGTGACATTGCGGTTCCTCCGTTGTCAGCTCTGGTGGAAATTTTCGTCATTCCACCAGCAATAATTTGTAAAGCGGTTGATTCTCTTCAACCAAATCGGCCAGCGTATAGTTATCCAGCTCCTTAAGAAAACTTTGCACAGCTTTGGCAAGCGCCTTTTTCAGGCGACAGGCACTGGTAATATGGCAAAACTCGCTGCTGCAATTGACCAGCGCCAGCGGCTCCAGCGAGCGGACAACATCACCAATACGAATATCCTGCGCGGGTTTCCCCAGCCGGATCCCACCGTTTTTCCCACGGACGGCCGCGACGTAGCCTTCACGGCTCAGCTGATTGATTATCTTGACCATATGATTACGGGACACGCCATACGTTTCTGTAACTTCAGTAATGCTGGTCATTTGTCCTGCCGGCAGCGACGCCATGTAAATCAGGGCGCGCAAACCGTAATCGGTAAAGCTTGTTAACTGCACATCAACCTCATAAAAGGGAAAAAGATGAGATACCCGCAGGTATTGACACTATTGATGATAAACCAGCCACCTGTCAGGTCGCTAATTTATTTGAACGGAAGGGTGAAAAAAGCGAAGAAAAAGGGCGCGATTTACGCGCCCTTAAACCACATTATGCGTCGAACGGATCGCGCAGAATCATGGTTTCAGTACGATCCGGACCGGTGGAGATGATGTCGATCGGCACGCCGGTAAGTTCTTCAATGCGTTTGATGTAATTCAGCGCAGCCTGCGGCAGACCGCTGCGATCTTTGACACCAAAGGTCGATTCAGACCAGCCAGGCATGGTTTCGTAAATCGGCTCGATACCTTCCCAGTTGTCAGCCGCCAGCGGCGTAGTGGTGACTTCGCGGCCATCCGGCATGCGGTAAGCAACGCAGATTTTCACCTCTTTCAGACCATCCAGCACGTCCAGCTTGGTCAGGCAGAAGCCAGACAGGGAGTTGATCTGCACTGCGCGACGTACAGCAACCGCGTCCAGCCAGCCGGTACGACGACGGCGTCCCGTAGTGGCGCCATATTCGTTACCCTGCTTGCACAGGAACTCACCGATATCGTCGAACAGCTCGGTCGGGAACGGACCCGCGCCTACACGCGTGGAGTAAGCTTTAATGATGCCGAGCACGTAATCCACGTAACGCGGGCCAAGGCCGGAACCCGTCGCTACACCACCAGCGGTGGTATTGGAGGAGGTCACGTACGGATAGGTGCCGTGATCGATATCCAGCAACGTCCCCTGCGCGCCTTCGAACATCACGAAGTCGCCGCGTTTACGCGCCTGATCCAGCAGATCGGAAACGTCCACCACCATTGCGGTCAGGATGTCGGCAATCGCCATCACATCGTCCAGCACTTTCTGGTAGTCAACCGCTTCCACTTTGTAGAAATTCACCAGCTGGAAGTTGTGATACTCCATCACTTCTTTCAGTTTGTCGGCGAAAGTGGCTTTATCGAACAGATCGCCAACGCGCAGACCGCGACGAGCGACTTTATCTTCGTACGCCGGGCCGATACCGCGACCGGTAGTACCGATAGCTTTCGCGCCGCGCGCTTTTTCACGCGCCACGTCCAGCGCCACATGATAATCAAGGATTAACGGACATGCTTCAGAGAGCAGCAGACGTTCGCGAACCGGGATACCACGGTCTTCCAGTTCTTTCATCTCTTTCATCAGCGCAGCGGGAGACAGCACAACGCCGTTACCGATGATGCTGGTGACGTTTTCGCGAAGAATGCCTGATGGAATAAGATGGAGGACGGTTTTTTCACCGTTGATTACGAGAGTATGGCCTGCGTTGTGACCGCCCTGGTAGCGTACAACATATTTAGCCCGTTCAGTCAGAAGATCAACAATCTTCCCTTTACCTTCGTCACCCCATTGGGTGCCCAGTACGACGACGTTGTTACCCATTTTTTCAAAATCACCGTTTGCTTAAAAATGGATTCTACCACCGCTTTTTTTCAGATTCAGCACTTTTTCTGTGCAAAAATGCCCAAAGAACGCCTCAATTTCGTCAGCCAATCGTTTTCCTCAACATGTAGTAGATAACCACTCCCGCGACCACAAGCCCACCGCCAAATCGACGCAAAAGATGGTCCGGCAGCAGGCTCAGAGAAGCAATCATACGCCGCCATGCTCGCGGATAAAGCATCGGCCCAAGCCCTTCCAGTACCAACACCAGCGCCAGAGCGAGCCAGATTGTCGAATTCATTGCTGATCCTTATAAACACAAAACCACCGCCGGAGAAGGCGGTGGTTTTTACGATGAAAATCGCAGGTTATCTTAACGAGTCGCGGAAGTCGGCGTCTTCATATAACGGAAGAAATCGCTATCCGGGCTAAGCACCATCACATCCTGGTTGCTCTGGAAGCTGCTTTCATAGGCACGCAGGCTACGGATAAAGGCATAGAAGTCCGGATCCTGACTGAATGCATCAGCAAACAGCTTCGCCGCTTCAGCATCACCCTCACCGCGCAGGATGCGCCCCTGACGCTCAGATTCTGCCAGCGTTTTGGTCACTTCGTAATCCGCTGCGGCACGCAGTTTTTCCGCTTCTTCCTGACCCTGTGAACGATGACGACGGGCAACCGCTTCACGCTCGGCGCGCATACGGTTGTAAATCGCATCCGACACTTCAGTCGGCAGGTTGATTTGCTTAATACGCACATCAACCACTTCAATACCCAACGCCGCCATACTGTTCGGGTTGATAACCGGCACTTTACCATTGGTTTCAGCCTGAACGCGCTCAGCCGCTTTCGCGATGGCATCATCGGCAGCAGGCGTCGACACTTCGTCTTCTGTACCGGCAGAACCCGAGTTCAGCGCATCGCGCACTTCGAGCGTCAAACGGCCACGAGAATCGGTAACGATGTCTTTCACGTCCAGACGACCGATTTCAGAACGCAGACGGTCAGAGAACTTACGTTTCAGCAGCACCTCTGCCTGGGAGACGTCACCGCCGCCGGTCGCCAGATAGTAACGGCTGAAATCGCTGATACGCCACTTGATGTAGGAGTCGACGATCAGATCTTTTTTCTCTTTGGTCACAAAGCGATCTGCCTGGTTATCCATGGTCTGGATACGTGCATCAAGCAGCTTAACCGACTCAATAAACGGCAGTTTAAAATGCAGGCCCGGCGCATAAACCAACGGCTTGTTTTCATCATCACGCAGCACTTTACCAAAGCGCAGCGAGATACCACGCTCGCCTTCTTTCACTACAAAGATAGAGGTGTAGAGCACTACCAGCACGATGATGATGATCGCGATAACTGACTTACGCATCGTTATTCCCCCTGACGCTGGTAGTCGTTACGCTGCGCGTTAACGCGGCGTTGGTCCATGATATCTCCCGCAGACGTTGCGGGGGCGCTGTTAGCGCTGCTACTGGAGCTTGACGCTGGCGGCAGACGCAGCAAGTTGTTCGCGCCACTGTTGTCACTCTTTGCCGCAGGAGCGGCGTTACCACCTTTGAGCATCTGATCCAGCGGCAGCACCATCAGGTTGCCGCCTTTATCGTTAACCAGCACTTTGCGGGTATGGCTCAGCACTTTTTCCATGGTTTCGATATACAGACGCTCGCGGGTAATTTCCGGCGCGGCTTTATATTCCGGCAGGATCTTAGCAAAGCGCGCCACTTCACCCTGGGCTTCCAGGATGGTTTGCGTTTTATACGCACGCGCCTCTTCGAGAATACGCTGCGCCTGACCGTTCGCACGCGGCTGAACTTCGTTGGTGTAAGCTTCGGCTTCACGGATGTACTGCTGCTCGTTTTCACGGGCGGCAATGGCATCATCAAACGCGGCTTTCACCTCTTCCGGCGGACGAGCGGCCTGGAAGTTAACGTCCAGCAGGGTAATCCCCATGTTATAAGGGCGAATGGTTTCTTCCAGTTCGCGCTGGGTATCGCTACGAATAACGGTACGGCCTTCGGTCAGAATACGATCCATGGTGTATTTACCGATGACGCCACGCAGCGCGCTGTCCGTAGCCTGACGCAGGCTGTCATCGGCGCTGGTAACGCTAAACAGATAGCGCTCAGGATCGGTAATGCGATACTGCACGTTCATTTCAACGCGCACGACGTTTTCATCAGACGTCAGCATCACGCCAGATGCCGCCAGTTCACGCACGGATTCCACGTTTACGGGCGTCACTTCATCGATAAAGTTCGGTTTCCAGTTCAAACCCGGTTCGACCAAATGGCTGAACTTGCCCAAACGGGTCACCACGCCACGCTCGGCTTCTTTAATGGTGTAGAACCCGGTTGCAGCCCAGATAATAACGACCGCTGCGGCAACGATACCCACAATACGCCCGCTCGCCTGACCGCGTGGGCCAGAAGAACCCGGATTACCGCCGCCGGTGCTTTTACCACCGCCCAGGCCACCAAGTTTTTTACTCAGTTTACGGAAAATATCATCCAGATCAGGTGGCCCCTGATCGCGACCGCCTTTGTTTCCATTTCCCTCAGAGTTGCCGCCTGGTTTGCTGCTTCCCCACGGGTCGCGGTCTTGTCCGTTGTTACCGGGCTGATTCCACGCCATGTATGTGCTCCATATTTATTTGCGGTGTATACCCGGCCTTTGGCGGGCACCCCCAAAGGGGAAAAATCTTCAGGCTGCCGGTCAAACGATGTACTCTTCGAGTGCCGGTTCTTGTTTACAGAGTCGACGCCAGTCGACGATCGGCATACGCACCTGCATACCTACGCTGCCATCGTCTTCCATCCACTCTTTTTCTATTGCCTGAAGCTGGTGAAACCGACTTCTCAGACGCCCTTCCTGCGGCGGTAATCGCAGCGTGTGCTGCGCCACTTCACCCGCAAGACGCTCAGTCAAAGCCTGGAATAACAGTGGTACGCCAACCCCTGTCTGCGCGGAGAGCCAGACACGGATCGGTTTGTTCTCTTCATCCCGGTCAATACGCGGTTCGAAATCATCCAGCATGTCGATTTTGTTCATCACCAGCAGCGTCGGGATATCGTGTGCCTCAATCTCTTCCAGCACGGTGTTCACTGCATCGATGTTTTCCTGTACTCGCACATCGGCGGCGTCAATCACATGCAGTAACAACGTCGCCTGGCGTGTCTCCTGCAAGGTTGCTTTAAACGCGGCAACCAAATCGTGCGGCAAGTGGCGAATAAACCCTACCGTGTCTGCCAGCACCGTTTCACCGACATCCGCGACATCAATACGACGCAACGTCGGATCGAGGGTGGCGAATAGCTGATCGGCCGCGTAGACCTGCGCTTCCGTTATCTGGTTAAACAGCGTGGATTTACCGGCGTTGGTATACCCCACCAGCGAGACCGTTGGAATATCGGCTTTCGTGCGGGAACGACGCCCCTGTTCACGCTGCTTTTCAACCTTTTCGAGGCGCGAGAGGATCTGAGTAATACGATTACGCAACAAACGACGGTCGGTTTCGAGCTGGGTTTCACCCGGACCGCGCAAACCAATGCCGCCCTTTTGTCGTTCAAGGTGGGTCCAGCCACGCACAAGGCGTGTCGCCAGGTGGCGCAACTGCGCCAGCTCAACTTGCAATTTCCCCTCATGCGTACGCGCACGCTGGGCAAAAATATCTAATATCAGACCGGTGCGATCGATGACTCGACATTCGCACAGTCTCTCCAGGTTACGTTCCTGGGCTGGGGTTAGCGCATGATCAAAGAGCACAACAGAAGCGCCCGCAGATTTTACGGCATCCGCAATTTCAACTGCTTTACCTTCACCAACAAAATATTTTGGATGCGGTGCTTTACGGCTACCGGTAATCACCTGCATTGCTTCGACACCGGCGGAAGAGACCAGAGATTCAAACTCCTGGAGGTCTTCCATATCTTTGTCTTGCGAAAAATAGATGTGTACCAGTACCGCCTGCTCACCGGCGTCATAACGGTCAAACAAGCGTAAACCCTCATAAAATACCAGCGGGGAACACAGCTTTACTGGCTCCCCGATCTGGAAAATCAGCCGTCAACCTTATTCGGTCTCTTCGCCTTCCTGCTGTGCAGAGCCCTGCGCGTTGCTACCGTGATGGTAGTTACTGCTGGTACCGCCGCCGGCATTGTTGCTGTGATGAGAAACCGGACGAGATGGAACAACAGTTGAAATCGCGTGCTTATAGACCATCTGACTGACCGTGTTTTTCAACAGGATCACGAACTGATCGAAAGACTCAATTTGCCCTTGCAGCTTAATACCATTCACCAAATAAATTGAAACTGGAACACGTTCCCGACGCAGTGCGTTCAGGAACGGATCTTGTAAAGATTGCCCCTTAGCCATTCTATCTTTTCCTTATATGCTTGTTTTGTACTTAGAACTCGTAAGTTCTGAAAACTGCGTAAAAATTTGCGCGCCATACGACTTAATTGTACACATTCACCCTGCGATAGCACTAACAACCTGTAGCACGTCACGGTAAGACTTTTCCGGCTTTTCACTCTCTAACCAGTGAACGCCATCCCAGCCCCGCAACCAGGTTATCTGCCGCTTGGCTAACTGCCTCGTCGCGCAAATACCTCGATAAACCATTTCATCGTATGAAATTTCGCCTTCAATGTATGACCACATCTGGCGGTATCCCACACAACGAACGGAAGGCATATCCGTATGCAAATCACCACGAGCAAAAAGCGCCCGCACTTCTGCTTCAAAACCTGAAGCCAACATCTGATGAAAACGCTGCTCGATTCGTTGATGGAGCAGTTCACGGCTCGCCGGGGCGATGGCGAACTGATGCACCTGGTAAGGCAGAGCGTCTCCTGACGTTTGCGTCAGATCCGTTAAAGTTTTACCCGAAATGAAAAAAACTTCCAGTGCCCGGGAAAGCCTTTGCGGATCATTTGGATGAATCCGCGCTGCGGCAACGGGATCGATCTCCCGCAACTGCTGATGCAACACTTCCCATCCCCGCTCTGCCGCCTGTTTTTCAATGTCTGCTCGCACTTGCGCGTCTGCCGACGGAAGAGGCGATAACCCTTCCAGTAGCGCCTTAAAGTAGAGCATCGTACCGCCCACCAGCAGAGGAATTCGCCCTGCATCGGTTATCTCTTTCATCTCCGCCAGCGCATCGCGGCGAAAATCAGCGGCGGAATAGGCTACCGCCGGATCGAGAATATCCAACAACCGGTGCGGCGCAGCCTGTAACTCTTCCGCGCTCGGCTTGGCGGTACCAATATCCATTCCCCGATAGATAAGGGCTGAATCTACGCTTATCAACTCTACTGGCAAAACTTTACGAAGCTCAATGGCTAATGCGGTTTTGCCGGAGGCCGTGGGCCCCATCAAAAAAATAGCCTTCGGCAGGCCAGCCTTACTCACTTCACTCATTTTTCAGGGCGTTCATCGCCTTTTGTAAATCAACAGGTTGTAATAAACCATCCGGCGGGGTCTTCACCAGATGCGGACAAAGCCGTTCAACGTCGGCAAGCAGGGTTATCGCCTGCGCCACACTCCATTGTGGATGCTCACTCGCCAGCTGGCGCGCCAGCCAGTGAGCAATATTCACCGCATCAATGCTTGTCTGCTGCGCCAGGTAGCCTATCAGAGCGGGAATCAAGATTTGTAAATTTTGTTGGCGCAAGGGTAAAGGCACTGCGCGAATGGTCACGTGTTGTCCATCGGGAACAAATTCGATGCCCATTTCCGCAAGCACTGCCTGGGCACGCTTCAATACGGCGCTCTCTTGCGCAGAGATTTTTAAACGCACCGGAATCAATAACGGTTGACCGCAGGCAGGCGCGTGGTCTGGCGACAGTTGTGCATGGCGCAGCCAGCGTTCAGCAACCGGCAGCGCCAGTAGTGCCAGTTTTCCGTCCCGCTCAAGTAGCGCAAAATGCGGCGCAATAAGCGTTAATACACGACCAAAACTCTGGCTGTGCCCGTCCAGTGCCGGAGCGACAGGCGCCACGTTTTCATTTTTACGTTCGACAACCGGGGTTTCCAGCAATTGCCGATACAGCGCCCCCTGCTGTTTCTGATAACCCGGCTGAGCGTTAGGCCACGGTTGAGCCCCTGCGGTATTGCTACGCGCTCCCCCAGAAGAAGGAGTGGAAACACGCGGTGCTGGCGGCTCGCGAGCGATCAGCGGTTCAGCAAACTGGTTACGCCCTGCCGCGACACGGTTTTCCGGCAGCGCTCTTGGCGCGGGTTCTTCAGAAAGCGGTAACGGTGTTTCTATCTGCTGTTGCAGCACACTTAACACGCCCTGGTAGATAAAATCATGTACCAGGCGCGACTGATGAAAGCGCACTTCATGTTTTGCCGGATGGACATTCACATCCACTTGATGCGGATCGATTTCCAGATAAAGCACAAACGCAGGCTGCTGATCCGCGCCCAGCTTATCTTCACATGCCTGGCGAATGGCGTGGTTTATCAGCCGGTCGCGCATCATGCGGCCATTTACATAGCAATACTGGATTTCAGCGAAAGCGCTGGAGGTACTTTTGGGGTCGGCCACCCAGCCGCGCAGGGCTAGGTCACCATGCTGCCATTCAATGGCCAGCGCCTGCTCTAAAAATGCCGTACCGCAAATCGCGCCAAGGCGGCGCTCTTTCTGCCCCCCTTCAGCAACCGCTCGATACTGACGCACCAGTTTACCGTTGTGATTGAGGTTAATGGTGACATCAAAACGCGCCAGTGCGATACGGCGGATAACTTCATCGATATGGCCGAACTCGGTTTTTTCCGTGCGCATAAATTTGCGCCGCGCCGGCGTGTTGTAAAACAGATCCAGCACTTCGAGCGTCGTGCCCACCGGGTGCGCAGCGGGTTTCACCGTCACCGCCATCTCGCGCCCTTCGGCATAAGCCTGCCAGGCTTCTTGCTGTTCGGCTGTACGGGAAGTCAACGTTAAACGGGAAACCGAGCTGATACTCGCCAGCGCTTCGCCGCGAAAACCAAGACTGATAATCGCTTCCAGGTCATCCAGAGAGGCAATTTTACTGGTGGCATGACGTGCCAGCGCCAGCGCCAGCTCCTCTTTTTTGATGCCGACACCGTTATCACGGATACGAATTAACTTCGCGCCGCCGCGCTCGATATCAATATCAATGCGCGTTGCGCCAGCATCAAGGCTGTTTTCCACTAACTCTTTCACCACCGACGCAGGGCGTTCAACCACTTCGCCCGCGGCGATCTGGTTCGCAAGCTGTGGCGGTAGAACCTGTATCGGCATGAAATAAATCCTTAGTTAAGCAGCCCGTTAGCAGATGAGCCCGCACTGGCGGTTTGCCCGCCGCTCTGCGGCGAGGATTGCAACGGATGTGCGAGGAAATAGTTACGCAGCCCACCGTAAATCGCTTCGGCAATTTGTTGCTGGTAGGCATCGCTTCCCAGTAGCCGCTCTTCGCTGCTGTTACTGATAAAGCCTGTTTCGACCAGCACCGACGGAATATCCGGTGAGCGCAGAACGCCAAGGCTGGCGTGTTCCGGGCGGCGTTTATGTAATGCACCGATACGCTGAAGCTGGCTGAGCATACTGGTGGCGACATCATAGCCTACGCGCTGCGAATGGCCGAACTGTAAATCCAGCACCGCCTGGCTCAAATAAGGGTCAGACTGGCTATTTGCCAGCACATCGCCCGCGCCGCCAAGCAGCTCGGATTGTTTCTCATGCTGCTCCAGCCAGCCCGCCATTTCACTGTTTGCACGGCGGTTAGACAGCACCCATACCGAAGCGCCGGTTGCATCGCGGTTAGGCGCGGCATCGGCATGGATCGAAACCAGAAAGTTTGCATTCTGCTTACGCGCCACGTCGGAGCGGCCCATCACCGAAATAAAGTAATCGCCATCGCGAGTCATGACCGGTTTGAACATGGGGTCACCATTCAGTAACGTCCGCAGTTTCCGCGCGATAGAGATAGTGACGTTTTTCTCCTGCGTTCCCCCTGCGCCAATCGCGCCGGGGTCCTGACCGCCGTGCCCGGCATCGATGGCAATCACTACTTTATCGCCAGAAACCGCGCGCGACTGCATCGCAGGCCGCGTGATGGTATTACTGCTGGTGACGCTGGTGATGCGATCGTTTTCGCCTTTAAACGGGTTGCGTCCCGGTGCCGTTTGTTGCGGCATAACCGCCGGGGTTTCTGCGCGTTTCACTACCACTTTTGGCGGCGGTGGGGGCGGAGGAACATCAGCATCAATGGTAAAGACGACAGTGTAGCCCGCTCCGCTTTGCTGTTTCACCGCGCGGGTTTTGCCGTTCTGCGTCAGATCCACCACCAGCCGAATCGACTGGTTGTCCTGTGCGGTACCGGCACGAATGCTTCTCACCAGATTATTGCCACTGAACTGCAGCGGCAGACCCTGAATCACGCCGGTCTGCTTGATGTCCAGCGCAACGCTGCGCTTGCCCTGCTGCGAAAACGAATAGTCAGGATCGCCCATAAAACTGAAGGTAATACGCGCCTGGCTATCGCCATTCGACACCTGAATATCCGCTAAACTCGCCGCACTCACCTGTGTACACAGCAGTAACAAAGCGAGTGCCAACCAACTTTTCACGCGACAGATCATTCCGTCATCCTTCCGGTTAACCGGCCATACGTGCCAGTAACGAATCGCCAGATGAGGATACAGCGCTAATGCGCGCCTCACGCCCCTGCGCCTGGTAATCTAAATGGATTTCGACATCCGGGTCAGGCAGTACACCCGCACCTTGTTGCGGCCACTCGACCAGACAAATCGCATCGTTGGCAAAATAATCACGGATCCCCATAAATTCCAGCTCCTCCGGGTCCGCAAGGCGGTACAAATCGAAGTGATACACCATTAATTTATCGAGGGTGTAAGGTTCAACCAGTGTGTAAGTCGGGCTTTTGACATTGCCGTTATGGCCTAAAGCCTGCAGAAATCCCCGGCTAAAGGTGGTTTTACCTGCACCAAGATCGCCATATAAATAAATCACTGTCGCGCCGTCGCAGGCCTGCGCCACACGCTTGCCGAGATCCAGTGTTGATTGCTCGTCAGGTAAAGGAATAACTCGATTAATCATCTTCTGTTTCAATTACATCCGGGTTAACAACACGCAACAGCGTGCTAAAAAGATCGGTTGCCAGCATGCCTCGCTGGCCGTGCTGCACCGCCAGGCGATCCGCCGCCGCGCCGTGCGCGACACAGCCGGCGCAGGCCGCGTCATACAGGCTCAATTTTTGCCCCAGTAGTGAACCGATAATGCCCGACAGCACATCGCCCATTCCGCCACTTGCCATCCCGGCGTTACCGGCATCAATAATGCCCGTTTCGCCATCGTCGCTCGCGATAACCGTACCCGCACCTTTCAGCACGACAACACCTGCGTAACGTTTTACCAGACGCCGCGCGGAAAGTAAGCGGTCGCTTTCAATTTCTGCCACGCTACAGTTAAGCAGGCGAGCGGCTTCGCCGGGGTGCGGCGTCAGAACGCGATTGTGACGTTTATCGGGATTGATTGCCAGAAGGTTCAGCGCATCCGCATCCCATAACATCGGTTTGCGAAAATTTTCCACTTTCTGGAGCGCCTTTTTACCCCACTCCAGTTGCCCAAGACCGGGGCCAATGACCACCACATCTGCCCATTCAAGGCTCTCATCCAGCGACTCGGCGGTGAGTTCGTGCACCATCAATTCCGGACGCGCGGTAATAATGGGCGCAATATTCTCGCTACGTGTCAGAATCCGCACCAGGCCAGCGCCTGTGCGCAACGCAGCTTCTCCCGCCATGCGCACCGCGCCAGCCGTTCCGTGATCGCCACCGATAATCACCAGCCGCCCGAAATCACCTTTATGCGAAGTGGGTCGCCGTGGCGTAAACCATTGGGTAAGCAGGGTGGCATCAAAACGGGAAATTGATGTTTGCTGGCCTGAAAGCCAGGCGTCAAGCCCCAACGCATGGTGATGTAATTGACCAACCACATCGCGCGCTTTGCCCGTTAGCAAACCAGGTTTAAGGGCGATAAACGTCACCGTATGACGCGCCTGCATCACCGCACCAGTGGCCGCGCCGGTTTGCGCATTCAGGCCAGAGGGAATATCCAGAGCCAGCACGGGAGCCGGGTGCGCATTGGCATGATCAATCAGCGCCGCCACATCATCGCGCGGCGCACTGGTCAGCCCGGTGCCAAGCAGCCCATCAATTATGAGATCAACCTGTTCCGGCCACAGAACGTCAGCCGCATGGATCTCGCCACCCGCGTTGAGCCACGCCTCGCGCGCCTGCGCGGCCTCTTCCGGCAGCGGTTTGTTGCTTTCCAGCGCCAGCAGCGTCACGGAAAGCCCCGCCGCTGCGGCTAAACGCGCCACCACATAGCCGTCGCCACCGTTATTACCGTGGCCGCAAAGCACAAGCCAGCAACGCGCATCAGGAAAGTATTCCCGCGCAATGTTGAACGCCGCTTCTCCCGCGCGCTGCATCAGTTCATAAAGCGTAATGCCAAGGCTATCCGCCGCCTCTTTTTCAGCGCGTCTGAGGTCCTCAGCAGGCCAGACAGAGTGTGGTATACTTGCTGCGATTTTCTTCATTGTATGGTCCGTCATGTCAGAACCCCTCGATCTCAATCACTTAGCGCAACAAATCAAACAGTGGGGCACTGAACTGGGTTTTCAGCAGGTCGGTATTACCGATACCGATCTCAGCGCCAGCGAACCTGCGTTACAGGCATGGCTGGATAAACAATATCACGGCGAGATGGAGTGGATGGCGCGTCACGGCATGATGCGCGCCCGTCCCCACGAGCTTCTCCCCGGCACGCTACGTGTAATCAGCGTGCGAATGAACTACCTTCCCGCACAAGCGGCCTTCGCCAGCACGTTGAAAAACCCGACGCTTGGCTATGTCAGTCGTTATGCGCTGGGCCGTGATTACCATAAGCTGCTGCGCAACCGGTTAAAAAAGCTCGGCGAGCTGATCCAGCAGCAATGTGCTTCGCTGAATTTTAGACCTTTTGTCGATTCTGCGCCCATTCTCGAGCGCCCGCTGGCGGAAAAAGCCGGGCTTGGCTGGACAGGTAAGCACTCACTTATCTTAAGCCGTGACGCTGGCTCGTTCTTTTTCCTTGGCGAGTTATTGATCGATTTACCGCTTCCCGTCGACCAACCGGTGGAAGAAGGCTGTGGCCGCTGTGTGGCCTGCATGACCATCTGCCCGACCGGGGCAATTGTTGAACCCTATACGGTCGATGCCCGGCGCTGCATTTCTTACCTCACCATTGAGGTGGAAGGGGCTATCCCAGAAGAATTTCGTCCGCTGATAGGTAACCGTATCTACGGCTGTGACGATTGTCAGTTGATCTGCCCGTGGAACCGTTTCTCTCAGTTAACCGAAGAAGAGGATTTCAGCCCGCGTAAAGCGCTGCACGCTCCAGAGTTGATTGAACTGTTCGGCTGGACCGAGGCGTATTTTTTGAAAATTACTGAGGGTTCGGCCATACGCCGTATTGGTCATCTGCGCTGGCTGCGGAATATTGCCGTCGCGCTGGGGAATGCGCCGTGGGACGTTGCCAATATTCAGGCACTGGAACAACGTCTGGGTGAGCACCCACTTCTCGACGAACACATACAGTGGGCGATTGCGCAGCAAATTGAGAAGCGTAACGCCTACGTGGTGGAAGTCCAGACGTCGAAAAAACAACGGCTGGTTCGGGTGGTTGAAAAAGGGTTACCGCGCGATGCCTGAGCCATCCACAGCTTGTGAATAAAATTAAAAACACATTACGATTCAACGTTCACAAAATCGTCAAGCGATCGCGTTAACAGTTTGAAATGTTATTTTCTTATTTATTTTCAACGCATTAAAAGAAAATCGTTTGCTTATCGAAGTAATCGTTGTGTTGCGAATGAAAGGCTCGCCTGTGGATAAGTCTGTTCACAAACGTTTAGCGAAGACAATAAAAAACGTCCCCAACGAGGAAACCCGCTGTGGATAATTTATTGGATTTGAAAATTTGGAGCGGGAAACGAGACTCGAACTCGCGACCCCGACCTTGGCAAGGTCGTGCTCTACCAACTGAGCTATTCCCGCATACTTATCTGGTTTGGCTTGCTTGCCGTCACCAGTAAATCTGGATGGTGCGTGCCTTTCGGCATTTCAAATTTGGAGCGGGAAACGAGACTCGAACTCGCGACCCCGACCTTGGCAAGGTCGTGCTCTACCAACTGAGCTATTCCCGCATATTTATCTGGATTCAACGTCAATGCCGAAGCCAGTAAATCTGGATGGTGCATTTCAAATTTTGGAGCGGGAAACGAGACTCGAACTCGCGACCCCGACCTTGGCAAGGTCGTGCTCTACCAACTGAGCTATTCCCGCTTATCATCGATTTTTCAGTAAGTTGCTTATGCTTTTCACTAAAATTTCGTGATGCCGTGTTGCACATTTCTGTGTCTTCACGGGAGGCGCATTATACGAGAAATCCTTCCTGCTGCAAGCCCCCGAAAGCAAATTTTCGCTTTTTTTGTTCAAGTGCCGATTTAATCGACAAAACGCGCATTTTTCCAGCAAAGTCGCGCGGTTAGTGGCTTACAGAGCCGAAGCTAAAATTTCCGGCTCCGCGCCGCTTTTGTATTACAGCTTAATAAAATGCTCGCGATAGTAAGCAAGTTCCGCCACCGATTCGCGAATATCATCCAGCGCCTGATGCGTGTTCTGCTTTTTCAGCCCTTCAAGCACTTCCGGTTTCCAGCGGCGCGCCAGCTCTTTCAACGTGCTGACATCCAGGTAGCGATAGTGGAAATAGGCTTCGAGCTCCGGCATGTACTTAAACAGAAAGCGGCGATCCTGGCCGATACTGTTGCCGCAAATCGGCGATTTCCCCGCAGGTACCCACTCTTTCAGGAACGCTATAGTCGCCAGTTCTGCCGCACGGTCATCCAGTTGGCTGGCCTTGACGCGATCCACCAGGCCGCTACCGGTGTGCGTACGTACGTTCCAGTCATCCATCAGCGCTAATTGCGCGTCGGATTGGTGAACGGCAATTACCGGACCTTCCGCCAGAATGTTGAGGTTTGCATCGGTCACCAGCGTCGCGATTTCAATAATGCGATCGCGCTCGGGATCTAACCCCGTCATTTCAAGATCGATCCAAATGAGGTTGTTTTCATTTGCGCTCATGCTATTTTCCACCCTTCTCGCGTAACTATATTCATCTAAAATTGCGTGTATCATAGTCGTTTTGCCCATCCGGGGCGACCAGGAGCCAGCACGATTGAGTAAAAATAAACTCTCCAAAGGGCAGCAGCGCCGCGTCAATGCGAACCATCAGCGCCGACTAAAAACGTCTGCGGAGAAAGCTGACTACGATGACAACCTGTTCGGCGATCCGTCCGAAGGGGTGGTGATCAGCCGCTTTGGCATGCACGCCGATGTGGAATCCGCCGATGGCGAAGTGCATCGCTGCAACATACGTCGCACTATCCGCTCGCTGGTGACCGGCGATCGCGTGGTATGGCGTCCGGGTAAAGAGGCGGCAGAAGGTGTCAGCGTGAAAGGCATCGTAGAAGCGGTCCATGAACGCACCTCGGTGCTGACGCGCCCTGACTTTTACGATGGCGTCAAACCGATCGCGGCAAACATCGACCAGATCGTCGTGGTTTCCGCTATCCTGCCGGAGTTATCGCTCAATATCATCGACCGCTATCTGGTGGCGTGTGAAACCCTGCAGGTCGAGCCGTTAATTGTGCTGAACAAAATTGATCTGCTGGATGACGACAGCTTGCGCTTCGTTAACGAGCAGATGGATATCTATCGTGGGATTGGCTACAAGGTGCTGATGGTTTCAAGCCATACGCAAGACGGGCTGGCACCGCTTGTTGAAGCCTTGACCGACCGCATAAGCATTTTTGCGGGTCAGTCCGGGGTGGGGAAATCGAGCCTGCTCAATGCGTTGCTCGATTTTCAGGAAGATCAAATCCTCACCAACGACGTTTCCGACGTCTCTGGTCTTGGCCAGCACACCACGACTGCGGCGCGGCTGTATCATTTCCCACATGGCGGCGATGTGATTGATTCACCGGGCGTTCGCGAGTTTGGCCTCTGGCATCTCGAACCGGAACAAATCACCAACGGCTTTGTCGAATTCCATGACTATCTTGGTCATTGCAAATACCGCGACTGCAAGCACGATACCGACCCAGGTTGCGCCATCCGCGAAGCGGTAGAGAAAGGCGAAATCGCCGAAAGTCGGTTTGAAAACTACCACCGCATTCTTGAGAGCATGTCGCAAGTAAAAACGCGTAAAAGCTTTTCTGAATCTGATGACTGACAACTACGCTTAGCGTCGCTAAAATCGTCCCCTTTTTAAAGGCTTCGGCGCTTACGCGCCGGGTCAGGAACGACAAAAACAATAGCCTGGAGGCTACCTTGTTAAACTCATTTAAACTTTCGCTTCAATACATTCTGCCTAAACTGTGGCTCACTCGCCTGGCGGGCTGGGGCGCGAGCAAACGTGCAGGCTGGCTGACCAAACTGGTTATCGATCTGTTCGTAAAATACTACAAGGTCGATATGAAAGAAGCGCAGAAGCCGGACACCGCCAGCTACCGCACTTTTAACGACTTTTTCGTCCGCCCACTGCGTGACGAAGTGCGCCCGCTCGATACTGACCCGAACGTGCTGGTGATGCCTGCGGACGGTGTGATTAGCCAACTTGGCGCTATCGATAACGACAAAATTCTGCAGGCCAAAGGGCACAACTACACCCTGGAAGCGCTGCTGGCGGGCAACTACCTGATGGCGGATCTGTTCCGTAACGGTAGCTTTGTCACCACCTATCTCTCGCCGCGCGACTATCACCGCGTGCACATGCCGTGCAACGGCATCCTGCGCGAGATGATTTACGTGCCGGGCGATCTTTTCTCCGTAAACCATTTGACGGCGCAGAACGTGCCGAACCTGTTTGCCCGTAACGAACGCGTGATCTGCCTGTTTGATACCGAGTTTGGTCCGATGGCGCAAATCCTTGTCGGCGCGACGATTGTCGGCAGCATCGAAACCGTATGGGCGGGCACCATCACTCCACCACGCGAAGGCATCATCAAACGCTGGACCTGGCCTGCCGGTGAAAGCGAAGGCGCGGTTGCCCTGCTGAAAGGCCAGGAGATGGGCCGTTTCAAACTCGGTTCTACCGTAATTAACCTGTTTGCGCCGGGCAAAGTGAATTTAGTCGAGCAGTTACAGAGCCTGTCAGTGACCAAAATTGGCCAGCCGCTGGCGATTTCCGCCGAAACCTTCGCGCCTGTTGATGCACAACCGGCACCGCTTCCGGAAGCGGAAATCAAAGCAGAGCATGACGCCAGCCCGCTGGTAGACGACAAGCAAGACGAAAGCTAAGCCTTAACCATTCTGGAGACTGATGTGCGCCTGATTATCGTTTTTCTGATGGCCTGGTGCCTCAGCCTGGGGGCTATCGCCGCAACGGCCCCCGATGCCCGGCAAATCGCCCAGGAGCTGGAGCAAGCCAAAGCGGCGAAAAACACGCCGGATCAGGCCGAAACCGTCGAGGTGCTCCAGGCCGCGCTAAACGCGCTCGAAGAACGTAAAGGTTCACTCGAGCGCGCCAAACAATATCAAGAAGTCATTGATAACTTCCCCAAACTCTCCAGAACGTTGCGCGCGCAGCTCGATAACCTGCGTGATGAACCGAAACCCGTTCCGGCGGGCATGAGCAGCGACGCGCTGAATCAGGAGATCCTGCAAGTCAGCAGCCAGTTGCTGGAGAAAACCCGTTTAGCGCAGCAGGAGCAGGAGCGCGCGCGGGAAATTAGCGATTCGCTAAGTCAGCTACCGCAGCAGCAAACCGACGCACGCCGCCAGGTCACCGAAGTTGAACGCCGCCTCGGGGCGCAAAACAGCAATACCCCGCTGGCACAAGCACAAAACTTTGGCGCGCAGGCGGAATCCGCGAAGCTGAAAGCATTGGTTGACGAACTGGAGCTGGCACAGCTATCAGCAAATAACCGCCAGGAGCTGGCGCGCATGCGCTCCGAGCTGGCACAAAAACAGAGCCAGCAATTAGACGCGTATTTACAAGCGTTGCGTAATCAACTCAACAGCCAGCGCCAGCGCGAAGCGGAACAGGCGCTGGAAAGCACCGAATTACTGGCCGAAAACAGCGCCAACTTACCGGCGGGAATTGTCGAGCAGTTCCGCATTAACCGCGAGTTGTCACAGGCGCTGAACCAGCAGGCGCAGCGTATGGATCTGGTGGCATCACAGCAGCGCCAGGCCACCGGGCAGACATTGCAGGTTCGTCAGGCGTTGAATACCCTGCGTGAACAATCGCAATGGCTTGGCGCGTCCAATATGCTCGGTGAAGCGCTACGCGCACAGGTCGCTCGTCTGCCAGAGATGCCAAAACCGCAGCAGCTTGATACCGAAATGGCGCAGTTGCGTGTGCATCGCATGCGCTATGAAGATCTGCTGAACAAGCAGCCGCAACTGCGACAAATCCGCCAGGCGGATGGTCAGGCGCTGACGGCTGAGCAAAACCGCATTCTGGAAGCACAACTGCGCACCCAGCGCGAACTGCTGAATTCGCTATTGCAAGGCGGCGATACGCTAATCCTTGAACTCACCAAGCTCAAAGTTTCCAATAGCCAGTTGGAAGACGCGCTAAAAGAAGTGAATGAAGCTACGCACCGCTATCTGTTCTGGACGGCGGATGTCAGCCCTATCTCCTTCGCCTGGCCGATTGAGATCGTGCAGGATCTGCGTCGCTTGCTTTCGCTCGATACCATCAACCAGTTGGGCAAAGCCAGCGCCATGATGCTCACCAGCAAAGAGACGCTATTTCCACTGTTTGGCGCGTTGCTGCTGGTGGGCTTTAGCATTTACTCCCGTCGTCACTTTACGCGCTTTCTGGAGCGTTCCAGCGCGCGCGTGGGCAAAGTGACGCAGGATCACTTCTGGCTCACCATGCGTACGGTGTTCTGGTCGATTCTGGTTGCATCGCCGCTGCCGGTATTGTGGAAAACGCTCGGCTACGGTTTGCAGGAAGCCTGGCCCTACCCGCTGGCAGTGGCGATTGGCGACGGCGTAACCGCCACCGTGCCGCTGCTGTGGGTGGTGATGATCTGCGCCACGTTCGCCCGCCCGACCGGCTTATTTGTCGCCCACTTCGGCTGGCCGCGTAACCGTGTGGCAAGAGGGATGCGTTATTACCTGATGAGCATCGGTTTTATTGTGCCGCTGATCATGGCGCTGATCATGTTTGATAACCTTAACGATCGTGAGTTCTCGGCGTCGCTGGGGCGGCTCTGTTTTATTCTGATTTGCGGGGCGCTGGCGATTGTGACGCTAAGCCTGAAGCGTGCCGGGATCCCGTTGTATGTTGATAAAGCTGGCAGCAGTGAAAATATGCCCAACCACCTGCTGTGGAACCTGTTGCTCAGCGCGCCTCTGGCGGCGATTCTGGCTGCCTGCGTGGGTTATCTGGCTACGGCGCAGGCGCTGCTGGCGCGTCTGGAAACCTCGGTCGCCATCTGGTTCCTGTTGCTGGTGGTCTATCACATCATCCGCCGCTGGATGCTAATCCAGCGCCGCCGTCTGGCCTTTGAACGCGCCCGCCACCGCCGCGCGGAGATCCTCGCCCAGCGCGCCCGTGGTGAAGAAGATGTTCCCCATCACACCAGTACCGAAGGCACTGCCGAGGTGGATGAGCCGGAAGTCGATCTTGATGCTATCAGCGTACAGTCATTGCGCCTGGTGCGTTCGATCCTGATGCTGATCGCCCTGCTGTCGGTGATTGTGCTGTGGTCCGAAATCCATTCCGCCTTTGGCTTTCTGGAAAATATCCCGCTATGGGATGTCACCTCAACGGTACAAGGCGTGGAAAGCCTGGAGCCCATCACCCTCGGCGCAGTGCTGATAGCCATCCTGGTGTTTATTATCACCACCCAACTGGTGCGCAACCTCCCCGCCTTGCTGGAGCTGGCGCTACTGCAACATCTGGATCTGGCACCGGGCACGGGTTATGCCATCACCACGATCACCAAATATCTGTTAATGCTGTTTGGTGGATTGGTAGGCTTCTCGATGATCGGTATTGAGTGGGCTAAATTACAGTGGCTGGTCGCGGCACTCGGCGTTGGGCTGGGTTTTGGCTTGCAGGAGATTTTCGCCAACTTTATCTCTGGCCTGATTATCCTGTTTGAAAAACCAATCCGCATTGGCGATACGGTGACGATCCGCGATCTGACCGGTAGCGTCACCAAGATCAATACGCGCGCGACGACCATCAGCGACTGGGATCGCAAAGAGATCATCGTGCCGAACAAGGCGTTTATCACCGAACAGTTTATTAACTGGTCGTTGTCGGATTCGGTCACGCGCGTGGTGCTGACGGTACCGGCACCCGCCGATGCCAACAGCGAAGAGGTAACGCAAATTCTTTACACCGCGGCCGAACGCTGTTCGCTGGTGATTGATAACCCGGCGCCGGAAGTGTTCCTCGTCGATTTGCAGCAAGGTTTGCAACTGTTTGAGCTACGCATTTATGCGGCGGAAATGGGGCATCGCATGCCGCTGCGCCACGAAATCCACCAGCTGATTCTGGCGGGCTTCCGCGAACACGGTATCGATTTGCCGTTCCCGCCGTTCCAGATGCGTCTGGAGAGTCTCGACGGCAAACGCACGGCAAGGACGCTGACGTCCTCCGGCAAAAGCAGCCGCCCGGCGGGCAGTTTGTAAGCCAACAAAAAAGGCGCCTCAGGCGCCTTTTTACTGTTCATTTATCGGGTCATCAGGCCCGGTCGACAGTAAACGCAATCACATCCGCCAGGCTTTCAGCCTGCAACGCCAGCATCACCAGACGGTCAACGCCCAGCGCGACGCCGGAGCAATCCGGCAGACCGGCTTTCAACGCTTCGAGCAGGTTTACATCTACCGGTTGCTGCGGCAAACCGCGCGCGGCACGTTTGCGGTTATCCTGCTCGAAACGCTGCTGCTGTTCGCGGGCATCGGTCAGCTCATGGAAACCGTTCGCCAGCTCAATGCCTTTGTAATAAACCTCAAAACGCTCAGCAACGCGGTGATCTTCGGTACTGATCTGCGCCAGCGCCGCCTGGCTTGCCGGAAAGTGATACACAAAAGCCGGACGATCTTTACCGATCTGCGGTTCCACGCCCATGGAGAACAGCAGTTGCAGCAACGTGTCCCGGTCTTCTTCCGTATCGGCGATATTGCTCAGATCAAGCTTCGCCGCCGCTTCACGCAGCTGGGTTTTATCAGCGGAGAGTGGGTCGATTTCCAGATAACGCTGGAAAGCCTGCTGGTAAGAGAGCGACTCCGCCGCCGGGCACTCCAGCACCTGTTGCAGCAAATCATCCACTTCATTCATCAGACGATACATGTCGTAGTGCGGGCGATACCACTCGAGCATGGTGAATTCAGGGTTGTGATGACGGCCCATCTCTTCGTTACGAAAACTTCTGCACAGCTGGAATACCGGGCCACATCCCGCAGCCAGCAGGCGTTTCATGTGATATTCCGGGCTGGTCATGAGATAAAGATTGAGCCCCTGAGAGTGGCCTGGGCCAACAAAACGGGTTTCGAACGGAAACAGGTGAATATCTGTCACCGTCGCCTGGCTCATACAGGGCGTTTCCACCTCAAGCACGCCGCGATCGGCAAAGAAACGGCGAATTTCCGCCATAATTGCCGCGCGTTTCAACAGGTTGGGGATGGATGCGCTCGGCTGCCAGGTTGCCGTCTCGCTCATGGTACTTTCTCCGATTTCAGACAAGGGCACGAAGTCTACCCGCATCGATCCGCAGAGACAAATTTTGCGCAAAATAATTTCATTAATGTCGTCTATAACTAGATGGATAAACATTTAATGGTGATATCAATCAAGATCGATGACATATCACCGCATAGAACAGCAAAAAAATCGAACGCATCAAATTTCCCCCGAATCTCTACGGTTATACTGCCCTTACCCAAAAAGGAGCAGTGGAACATATCCGCAACTACCTTGAGCGCTTCAGGCTTATCGTTGCGGAACAACAATAATCTGGAGGAATGTCGTGCATACCTTTCAAGCCGATATCGCTGTGATTGGCGCAGGCGGAGCGGGATTACGCACCGCGATCGCTGCGGCGCAAGCCCACCCCAACGCCAAAATCGCACTGATTTCAAAAGTCTATCCCATGCGCAGCCACACCGTTGCTGCGGAAGGCGGCTCTGCCGCCGTCGCCCAGGATCATGACAGCTTCGAGTACCATTTCCACGATACCGTTGCTGGCGGTGACTGGCTCTGCGAACAGGATGTCGTTGACTATTTTGTGCATCATTGCCCGACAGAGATGACCCAGCTTGAACAGTGGGGCTGTCCGTGGAGCCGCCGTCCTGATGGAACGGTCAATGTGCGCCGCTTCGGCGGGATGAAAATCGAACGTACCTGGTTCGCCGCCGATAAAACCGGCTTCCACATGCTGCATACCCTGTTCCAGACATCCCTTCAGTTCCCACAAATTCAACGTTTCGACGAGCATTTCGTACTGGATATCCTGGTCGATGACAACCATGCCCGCGGGCTGGTGGCCATGAATATGATGGAAGGTACGCTGGTGCAGATCCGCGCCAATGCGGTGGTGATGGCAACGGGCGGCGCGGGTCGCGTTTACCGTTACAACACCAACGGCGGCATTGTCACCGGCGACGGTATGGGCATGGCGCTGGCGCACGGCGTGCCGCTGCGCGACATGGAGTTTGTGCAGTACCACCCGACCGGCCTGCCCGGCTCTGGCATTCTGATGACTGAAGGTTGCCGCGGTGAAGGTGGGATCCTCGTCAACAAGAACGGCTACCGCTATTTGCAGGATTACGGCATGGGCCCGGAAACCCCGCTCGGCGAGCCGAAAAACAAATATATGGAGCTTGGCCCGCGCGACAAAGTGTCGCAGGCGTTCTGGCACGAGTGGCGCAAAGGCAACACCATCTCCACACCGCGTGGCGATGTGGTACACCTCGATTTGCGTCATCTTGGCGCGAAGAAAATCAACGAACGTTTGCCGTTTATCTGCGAGCTGGCGAAAGCCTATGTTGGCGTCGATCCGGTCAAAGAGCCGATTCCGGTACGTCCAACTGCGCACTACACCATGGGCGGTATCGAAACCGATCAAAACTGCGAATCCCGTATCAAGGGTCTGTTTGCCGTGGGTGAGTGCTCGTCTGTCGGCCTGCATGGCGCAAACCGTCTTGGCTCGAACTCGCTGGCGGAGCTGGTGGTGTTTGGTCGCCTTGCCGGTGAACGCGCTATGGAACGCGCCGCAACCGCAACCGAGGCCAATGACAGTGCGCTGAACGCACAAGCCGCCGACGTGGAAAAACGCCTGAAAGCGCTGGTGAACCAGGACGGCACTGAAAGCTGGGCGAAAATCCGCGATGAAATGGGTGAATCCATGGAAGAAGGTTGCGGCATCTACCGTACGCCGGAACTGATGCAGAAAACCGTGGATAAGCTGGCGGAGTTGCAGGAACGCTTTAAACGCGTGCGCATCACCGACACGTCCAGCGTCTTTAATACCGATGTCCTTTACACCATTGAACTTGGCCACGGCCTGAATGTCGCCGAATGTATGGCGCACTCCGCGCTGGCACGTAAAGAGTCTCGCGGTGCGCATCAGCGTCTGGATGAAGGCTGTACCGAGCGCGATGACGTTAACTTCCTCAAGCACACGCTGGCTTTCCGTGATGCCGATGGCGCAACCCGTCTGGAGTACAGCGACGTGAAGATCACCACGCTGCCGCCAGCAAAACGCGTCTACGGTGCTGAAGCTGAAGCGACCGAGAAGAAGGAGACGAACAATGGCTGAGATGAAGAATCTGAAAATCGAGATTGTCCGTTACAACCCGGAAGTGGACAACGCGCCGCACAGCGCTTTTTACGATGTGCCCTACGATGAAGCCACTTCGCTGCTCGATGCGCTGAACTATATCAAAGATAACCTCGCGCCGGACCTGAGCTATCGCTGGTCATGCCGTATGGCGATTTGCGGCTCCTGCGGCATGATGGTTAACAAAGTGCCGAAACTCGCCTGTAAAACCTTTCTGCGCGATTACGAGAAAGGGCTGAAAGTCGAAGCGCTGGCTAACTTCCCGATCGAGCGCGATTTGGTGGTCGATATGACCCACTTTATCGAAAGCCTTGAAGCGATTAAGCCCTACATTATTGGTAACGCGCGCACGCCGGATCAGGGGCCTAACAAGCAAACCCCGGCGCAGATGGCGAAGTATCACCAGTTCTCCGGCTGTATCAACTGTGGTTTGTGTTATGCCGCTTGCCCGCAATTCGGTCTGAATCCGGAATTTATCGGCCCGGCAGCGATCACGCTGGCGCATCGCTATAACCTCGATAGCCGCGACAACGGTAAGAAAGAGCGCATGGGGCAACTCAACAGCCAGAACGGCGTGTGGAGCTGTACGTTTGTCGGTTACTGCTCGGAAGTCTGTCCGAAGCATGTCGATCCGGCCGCCGCTATTCAGCAGGGCAAGGTAGAAAGCTCGAAAGACTTTCTTATCGCCACCCTGAAACCACGCTAAGGAGTGCATTATGACGACTAAACGCAAAGCCTGGGTTCGTCCCATGCCATCAACCTGGTGGAAAACCCTGCCGTTTTATCGCTTCTATATGCTGCGTGAAGGAACGGCGGTCGCGGCGGTCTGGTTCAGCCTCGAACTGATCTTCGGTCTTTTTTCGCTGAAACATGGGCCGGAAAGCTGGGCAGGGTTTGTACATTTTCTTCAAAACCCGATTGTGCTGATCCTCAACCTGATCGCGCTGGCGGCGGCACTGCTGCACACCAAAACCTGGTTTGATCTGGCACCGAAAGCCCAGCTCATTATTGTTAAGGGCGAAAAAATGGGTCCAGAGCCGGTTATTAAAGGGCTTTGGGTGGTAACGGCAGTGGTCACCGTGGTGATCCTGTTTGTCGCACTGTTCTGGTAAGGAGGCCAACGTGATTAACCCGAATCCAAAACGTTCTGACGAACCCGTTTTCTGGGGATTATTTGGCGCTGGCGGTATGTGGGGCGCGATTGTCACACCGGTTATCGTGCTGTTGATTGGCGTGCTGTTGCCGCTGGGGTTCTACCCCGGCGACGCGCTCGGTTACGATCGCGTGCTGGCGTTTGCGCAAAGCTTTATTGGCCGCGTCTTTATCTTTTTGATGATTGTATTGCCGGTGTGGTGCGGTCTGCATCGTATCCACCACATGATGCATGATTTAAAAATCCATGTTCCCAGCGGTAAATGGGTGTTTTATGGTCTTGCGGCCATCCTCACCGTCGTTACCCTGATCGGTGTTTTATTTCTTTGATAGCAGTCGCTCTCCTGCGTAAGCAGGAGAGCAAATTTCCCGCCAGCGTCTATACCCTAAAGAAAAGATCTGGAAGGAAAATCTCATGCGCCTGATGCTTCTCATCATGACTGTTATCGCTGCGCTGTTCATCTCCGGCTGTAGTTCTCCCACTCCTCCTGACGGCGTGACCGTCGTGCAAGATTTCAATACGCAACGCTATCTGGGTAAATGGTACGAAATTGCCCGCTTTGACCACGCATTTGAACGCGGGCTGGAAAGGGTCACCGCCACGTATAGCCTGCGCGACGATGGCGGTTTGACGGTAGTGAATCGCGGTTACAACACGGAACGCGGCATGTGGCAGCAAGCCACCGGCACCGCGTATTTTACCGGTGACCCACGCACCGCTGCGCTGAAAGTCTCCTTTTTCGGCCCCTTCTATGGCGGCTATAACATCCTTGCATTGGACAAAGATTACCGCTACGCGCTGGTTTGCGGGCCGGACCGCGACTATCTCTGGATATTGTCCCGCACGCCCACCCTGCCGGCAGACGTAAAACAGCAGATGCTGGACATCGCGGCCCGACAGGGGTTTGCCGTGGACAAACTGCTATGGATTAACCAGCCCCATTAATGGGCGCTCAGTTTCAATCCGATAATCCCGGCGACAATCAGACAGAGGCTGAGGATCCGCGCCACGCTTGCCGATTCGCCGAGCAGCACAATGCCGGCGACGGCGGCGCCGACTGCACCAATACCGGTCCAGATGGCGTATGCCGTTCCCACCGGCAATGTTTTCATTGCCCATGACAGCAGCACGACGCTTGCGACCATCGCCGTCACGGTAATCAGGCTTGGCATTAACCGGGTAAAACCGTGGGTATATTTCAGGCCGATAGCCCAAACCACTTCAAGAAGACCTGCAATAAGAAGAATTAACCAGGACATTTTTGGCTCCAGTGTGGGGCCGTCCCCATTGTGAATGAGCGCAAACGGGTCGTCCCGTTTGGCGTGTTAGAGAGGGAAATTTTGACGTTTTAGGCTCGTTATTTCAATATTTTTGTTCTTGCTCAATTTTAGGCGTTTTAAAGCGAGAAATAGCCACTGTTCGCAGCGGAATTCCGGCATTTATTCACCATATCTACCCCCTATGATAAATCCGCTCTCCTGAATTCAGGACGTTGTGCGACACTCTCTGACTGCGAAGAAAAATATGTTCAAGATTCTCGTGATTGACCGCTGTTACTTCACCCGCACAGGGATGGAATCCTGGCTCAATCAACCCGATTTGTTCCCCGCCTCCTTCCTGGTAACCGCGTTGCATAACTTGATGCTCGCCAAAGAACATATTGTGCAGTGGCAACCGGACCTGGTGATTGCCGACCTTCACGGATTCAAGAATGAAATACATCATATTCAACAGCTTGCGTCTTTTTTCTCTGTTTGTAGCGACCCCACGCAGGTGATGTTGTTAGAGTCTGGCGAAGATGCGCAACTGTCAGAATTTTGCGCGCAGTTTGCTATTCAGGCGACGCTGTTGAAAACAGAACCGCTGGAAAAACTGGCGAAAATTATCGACGCAATGGTGCTGGCGCGCCCGATCCGTGCGATACCGAAAATCGCCACTCCGCTGCTGACAAAGCAGGAAGAGAAAGTGCTGACGCTATGGATGGAAGGGAATAATAACCAGGCGATTGCCAGTAATCTCAGCATTAACGGTAAGACCGTTTACACCTACAAGCGCAATATCAGAATGAAGCTGGGGATGGGAAACCGTTTTACGCCGTTCTTATCACTGCCGGAAAACTCAAACTAACGGTACGGCAAGCGCCGTACCGACAGTGATTACTGTTGCGCTTTTGACGCCGCGCCAGAAATCGCGTTACCGCCATCGGAGATATCCTCTCCCACACCACGCGTGGTGTTACAGGCCGTCAGGACTGAGGAAAGAACCAGAACAGAAAAGATCGCAGCAATTGTCTTCTTAACCATAATATCTTCCTTTTGTAGCCAATATTGTTTGTGTATAGCCACTTAAGCATAGACAAAATCCGGGAAGGTTAGCGGAACGGAAGCATTTTTAGGAAGAGAGGAAGTTTTAGTTCGCTGCGCGGGAAATGACATGGCCCAGACTTTGGATGTCTTCGCCAACGCCACGGGCGGTATTGCAACCGGAAAGCAGTGCACAACTGATAAGAAGTAGAGAGAAGAATTTCGTCAGACGTTTCATATCATCCCTGCCTGCAAAGTTCGACGGCGTAGCACGGCGCTACGCCGACGTCGTGAGGATTATTTCACGCGAGATACGTATTCGCCAGAGCGAGTATCTACTTTAATCACTTCACCAATCTGCACGAACAGTGGAACTTTAACCACTGCGCCAGTGCTCAGGGTAGCCGGTTTGCCGCCGGTACCTGCGGTGTCACCTTTCAGACCTGGATCGGTTTCAATAACTTCCAGCTCAACGAAGTTCGGCGGGGTAACGGCGATCGGTTGGCCGTTCCACAGCGTTACGATGCACTCAGCCTGATCCAGCAGCCATTTTTCGCTGTCGCCAATCGCTTTTGCGTCAGCGGAAAGCTGTTCGAAGGTTTCGTTGTTCATGAAGTGCCAGAACTCACCATCGTTGTACAGGTAAGTCAGGTTCATATCGACAACGTCCGCGCCTTCTGCGGAATCAGTAGATTTGAAAGTTTTTTCTACACGCGTACCGGTCAGCAGACGACGCAGTTTAACGCGTGCGAAAGCCTGGCCTTTGCCTGGTTTAACGAATTCGCTGGCTTCAACCGCATAAGGTTCGCCGTCCATCATGATTTTAAGACCGGCACGAAAATCGTTGCTATAGTAAGTCGCCATAAGGCCCTCTGAAATTGTTAACTGGTAGCTAAGCCACAAAATGGCGCATATTGTAACCCTAAAAACCCCATCCAGAGAAGATTGGTTAATACAACTTGCCGATGTAATCACCGATCCGGATGAACTGTTACGTCTTCTAAAGATAGACACTGATGAAAATTTAATCGCTGGCGGGGCGGCAAAGCGCTTGTTCCCGCTACGCGTTCCCCGCGCATTCGCAGCGCGCATGCAGCCGGGAAATCCGCATGATCCGCTTCTGCGTCAGGTACTTACTTCACAGGAAGAGTTTATTGCCGCGCCAGGTTTCAGCACCGATCCGCTGGACGAACAGAGCAGTGTGGTACCCGGTTTATTGCACAAATATCGCAACCGAGCGCTGCTGCTGGTTAAAGGCGGCTGCGCGGTAAATTGTCGTTATTGCTTCCGTCGCCACTTTCCTTATGCCGATAATCAGGGCAACAAACGCAACTGGCAAGGCGCGCTGGACTATATCGCGGTGCACCCGGAGCTGGATGAAATAATTTTTTCCGGCGGCGATCCGCTGATGGCAAAAGATCATGAACTGGACTGGCTACTTGCCCAACTGGAAGCAATCCCACATATCAAACGCCTGCGCATTCACAGCCGTCTGCCGATTGTGATTCCGGCGCGGATCACCGATACGCTAAGTGCGCGTTTTGCCCGCTCATCGCTGCAAATTTTGCTGGTGAACCACATCAACCACGCCCAGGAAATCGGTGATGATTTTCGCCATGCCATGGCGCAACTGCGTCAGGCCAATGTCACGCTGCTGAACCAGAGCGTGCTGCTGCGCGGCGTGAATGATAATGCGCAAACGCTGGCGGATTTAAGTAATGCATTGTTCGATGCGGGTGTAATGCCTTATTACCTGCATGTGCTGGATAAAGTGCAGGGTGCGGCGCACTTTATGGTCAGTGATGACGAGGCGCGCACGATTATGCGCGAACTGCTGACGCTGGTATCGGGTTATATGGTGCCGAAACTGGCGCGTGAGATTGGTGGGGAACCCAGTAAAACGCCGCTGGATTTGCAGCTTCGTCAGAGTTAAAAAAAAACGGCTACGCGATGAGAGCAAACGTAGCCGCGAAACAGACGAGCCTACAGCGGCTCGTCGCTAAAACTTAAAAGGTTTCCCATCCATCATCACCGCCACCCGCCACTGCCGGCCGCGGCTGTCTGACTGGCAACACGGAAGACCTCACGACAGCCGGTTGTTGACCGGGCAAACGGAAGACATCAACCAGCTGTTGCAGTTTGGTGGCTTGATCTTCGAGGCTACCGGCCGCCGCAGACGATTCCTGAACTAGCGCGGCGTTCTGCTGAGTGGTGGTATCCATCTCGGACATCGCCTGGGCAATCTGCGAAATGCCGCGGTTTTGTTCGTCGGACGCAGCGGCAATTTCCTGCATCAAATCTTTCACCTGCAGCACCGAGTTGACGATACCGCTCATGGTTTCACCCGCCAGGTCAACCTGCCGTGAACCCTCTTCAACAAACGTGACCGATTCGCTGATCAACGCTTCAATCTCTTTTGCCGCCTGAGCACTACGCTGAGCTAATGAGCGCACCTCACCTGCCACCACGGCGAAACCTCGCCCTTGATCCCCGGCTCTTGCGGCTTCAACGGCCGCATTGAGCGCCAGAATGTTGGTCTGAAAAGCGATGCCGTTGATAACCGAGGTAATTTCCGAAATACGTTTGGAACTATCCATAATATCTTTCATGCGGCTGACCGCAGCTCCGACGACGCTCCCGCCCTGAGAAGCGGTATCAGAAGCGGTAAGGGCTAGCTGGCTGGCCTGATGCGCGTTCTCTGCGTTCTGTTTTACCGTGGAGCTTAGCTCTTCCATACTGGCGGCGGTTTCAACCACAGCGGCGGATTGCTGCTCAGTACGGGCAGAGAGTTCGTTGTTGCCCAGCGCTATCTCATTCGCGGCAGTGTTCACCGAACCGGAAGCGGCACGCACCATGGCCAGCGATTCGGCCACTCGCTCAACAAGATTATTAAAGGCACTTACTGCCTGGCCGATTTCGTCCAGACGTCCGGTCGGTAACGCATGGCTGAGATCTAATTTTTCGCTAATTGTGACCATGCCGTCTTTCATGCCGTTCAGGCGACGTTTGATATTCAGCACGGTGAACAATCCGAACAAACCCAGAATGAGGGTTGCGGCAATCGTCGCCGTTAAGGAGAGAATCATTGCCCGGGAAATTAAATTGTCGCTGTCCTGAACAGCCTTGGTCACTAATGATGAGTTGTACGCCACTTGCTCAGCAAAATCATTAATTAACAGCGCAATATTATCTGCGACAAACCCACCTTTCTGCATTGACTTAATAATGGCAACGCGGTCATTACTTTCTGAGACTTTAAAATACTGGTCCATTACAGAACGGAATTTTTCTAAATCACTTAATGTTTTATTAGATAAATCCTGATCATGTTGGTCAGAAACAAGATCTTTAAGGTAACCCTGGTGCATGGCGTAGAGTTCGTCATACAATTTTGTTGCATTCTGTTTTATTTCGGCCATCCCGGCGGGATCGTCCGTCAGACCATGTAAAAAGAGCTGCCCGCGAACTTTTAAGATCTGCAGTGTCTCTTTATTCATTGCATCCAGGCTGGGTAAGGTGTTTTCCTGAAAGTAATTTTGTGACTCACCAATTTTAGACAGTGAAATTATAGCGATAACATTAGTGCCGATGAGGCTTAAGATCAGTAATGAGAAAGCAAGTAACAATCTCTTTGTAATATTCATTCGTAACTCCCGACACCATCATGCATAAAATATATTGTTAGATTATACAGTCCCTCGTTTTTTGTCCTGAGGTAGGTATCGGCAAGTCGTAATATTACTTTAGTCGCCAACGCATTTTTTAGAGAAAAATTTATCCAAAGCTGTGAATATAATCACACTAGATAAATCTTAAGAAAACTTAATATTCAGGAAGATAGCAAGGTTAATTAGCAGAGGAATTATATTCACGCTTATTCATACTTAAATAATCAGAAGCAACCTGTTAAAAATAAAAGAGAGGTTATTTTAAATAGTTGCGCACCCGCCATTACTGGCGGGGCGCTATTAAATATCTCAGTTCGGGCATTTATACACTTGCGCATTCATTTCGCTGGCGGTCGGCACGAAGCTGGATAAGAAGCCTTGCGTCGGGCTTGAGACGCTGTATAACACGTTACCGCCCATGGCTGCAGCCTGGTTACGCAATGCATTCGCTGCGCCGCGCAGCGAGCCGCCTTCCTCACCATGCTGACCTGAGAGCCAGTTGCTCTGCGAACCCGTGGCGGTACCGAGGTACTGGCAGGTTGCCGCCGGTTTCTCCTCGACAAAGCGAACGTTCTGCCCGCCGGCGGTCAATTCATTATTGCTGCTACACCCTGCCAGCAACAGCGAGGCGCCAATAATCCCTGCTAAATGTTTTACGTACATGTTATTCCCCATAATCAATGAGCTGGACGCATGTCGCCCGTGTGTAAACCTTATACTAAAAAGATGACCAAAAGAAAAATGCCGCCATCTCAGGCCGCACAAATTGGGGAAAATAATGAAAAAAGATACGGTGCGAAGTATAAAAATCCGACGTCATAGAAAGCGGCAGTGATTACGCTGCGAAAAGGCGTACCAACGTATTAAAAAGATGCCGCCGCCAGTCGCGTTTAACGCCAAAACAATAAGACAGAGCCACGACCTGATAATGAGCGCACCCGCAGAACATGGTTTTCAGTTAACAAAAAAAGAGCGGGCCGAAGCCCGCTCTTTTTCGTTGAACTCGCGCCAGGTCGCCCTGAACGCGCGTCCGGCAGCGATTACATCATGCCGCCCATACCGCCCATGCCGCCCATACCACCAGCAGCACCTAAGTCCGGCGCATCGCCTTTCGGCAGGTCAGTTACCATGCACTCGGTGGTGATCATCAGGCCAGCTACAGAGGCCGCGTACTGCAGAGCAGAACGGGTCACTTTAGTCGGATCCAGGATACCCATGTCGATCATGTTGCCGTACTCTTCGGTAGCAGCGTTGTAACCGTAGTTACCGTCACCTGCTTTCACAGAGTTAGCCACAACAGACGGCTCTTCACCGCAGTTCAGCACGATCTGACGCAGCGGAGCTTCCATTGCGCGCAGCGCAACTTTGATACCCACGTTCTGGTCTTCGTTCTGGCCTTTCAGCTCGGCAAGTTTGCTTGCTACGCGGATCAGCGCAACGCCGCCGCCAGCCACAACGCCTTCTTCAACGGCAGCACGGGTCGCGTGCAGCGCATCTTCAACGCGGGCTTTTTTCTCTTTCATTTCAACTTCAGTTGCTGCGCCAACTTTGATAACGGCAACGCCGCCAGCCAGTTTCGCTACGCGCTCCTGCAGTTTTTCACGGTCGTAATCGGAAGTGGCTTCTTCGATCTGCTGACGAATCTGAGTCACACGACCCTGAATTGCCGCTTCTTCGCCCACGCCATCAATGATGGTGGTGGTGTCTTTGTTGATCACAACACGTTTAGCCTGGCCCAGATCTTCCAGGGTCGCTTTTTCCAGTTCCATACCGATTTCTTCAGAAATCACGGTACCACCGGTCAGGGTAGCGATGTCCTGCAGCATGGCTTTACGACGGTCGCCGAAGCCAGGCGCTTTAACGGCAGCCACTTTCACGATGCCGCGCATGGTGTTCACCACCAGCGTTGCCAGCGCTTCGCCTTCAACATCTTCAGCGATAATCAGCAGCGGTTTTCCTGCTTTCGCAACGGCTTCCAGAACCGGCAGCATTTCGCGGATGTTGGAAACTTTTTTATCAGCCAGCAGGATGAACGGGCTTTCCAGTTCTACTGCGCCAGTTTCCGGCTTGTTGATGAAATAAGGAGAGAGGTAGCCGCGGTCAAACTGCATACCTTCAACCACGTCCAGTTCGTCCTGCAGACCGGTACCGTCTTCAACGGTGATCACGCCTTCTTTACCGACTTTATCCATCGCTTCAGCGATCAGTTTACCTACGGTTTCGTCGGAGTTAGCGGAGATAGTACCAACCTGCGCAATCGCTTTAGAGTCAGAGCACGGTACAGACAGGGCTTTCAGCTCTTCGACCGCAGCAGAGACAGCTTTGTCGATACCACGTTTCAGATCCATCGGGTTCATGCCCGCAGCAACAGCTTTCAGGCCTTCAGTGATGATGGACTGCGCCAGTACGGTTGCAGTGGTGGTACCGTCGCCCGCAGCGTCGTTCGCTTTGGAAGCCACTTCTTTCACCATCTGCGCGCCCATGTTTTCGAACTTATCTTCCAGTTCGATTTCACGTGCTACGGAAACACCATCTTTGGTGATGGTCGGTGCACCGAAAGATTTATCCAGAACCACATTACGGCCTTTCGGACCGAGGGTAACTTTCACTGCATCTGCCAGAACATTCACGCCGCGCAGCATTTTTACACGAGCGTCATTACCGAATTTTACGTCTTTAGCTGCCATTTTCTTTATTCCTTAAATTCGTTCAGGTTCGTTCGCGCGCGCTGTTACGCTTCCACAATTGCCAGAATGTCGCTTTCGGACATGATCAACACTTCTTCGTTGTCGATCTTCTCAGCTTTCACACCGTAACCATCGTTGAAAATCACGATATCACCCACTTTCACGTCCAGCGGTTGCACAGTACCGTTTTCCAGGATGCGGCCCTTACCGACAGCGATGATTTCGCCACGAGTTGATTTGCCTGCCGCAGAACCGGTCAGAACGATACCGCCAGCAGATTTAGACTCAACTTCTTTACGTTTGACGATCACACGATCATGTAACGGACGAATACTCATTGATAGCTCTCCTTTGAGAAAGTCTTTATCAGTTATGGATGACGCCGGGCCACAAACGGTTATCCGGCTGGTGACCTGAGAGATGGGGTTGGCTTTTTCCCCCTTCAAGGGGGAACAGCAAAAAAAATTTGCGAAAATTTATCCGTAGATAAACCACCATTGCTGGCAGGGGCTGCGGCAGCCATCAGCAAAACTGATTGTGATAACATCGACGCTCCTGACGATAAGCAGACAAAAGACAATGAGCGGATTAAAACAAGAGCTGGGGTTGGCTCAGGGCATTGGGTTACTTTCCACCTCTTTACTGGGCACCGGCGTGTTCGCCGTTCCGGCGCTGGCCGCACTGGCGGCGGGTAACAGCAGCCTGTGGGCATGGCCATTACTGATCGTGCTCGTCTTCCCGGTCGCCATTGTTTTTGCCGCGCTGGGCCGCCACTTTCCCAGCGCGGGCGGCGTAGCGTATTTCGTCGGTATGGCCTTCGGCCCGCGTCTTGAACGCGTAACGGGCTGGTTGTTTCTCTCTGTTATCCCGGTTGGATTGCCCGCCGCGCTGCACATTGCTGCGGGTTTCTGGCAAGGCATGTTTGGCTGGCAGGGGCCGCAATTGTTGATGACTGAGTTGGGTACGCTGGCACTGATTTGGCTGTTGGGTACACGAGGCGCGGGTTCCAGCGCGAACCTGCAATCGATTATCGCCGGGCTGATTGTGGCGTTAATTGTGGCGATCTGGTGGCGCGGCGGCATACGTTTCAGCGATATCCCTTTTCCACCAATCTCAGAAGTGCACGTTTCGGCGATGTCGGCTTCGCTGGCGGTGATGTTCTGGTGTTTCGTCGGGCTTGAAGCTTTCGCCCATCTGGCCTCTGAATTCAAAAACCCCGAGCGGGATTTCCCGCGCGCGCTGATGATTGGTCTGCTGCTGGCGGGCTCGGTTTACTGGGCCTGTACCGTTGTGGTGCTGCACTTCGATGTCTGGCGAACTCAGGGCGCAGCGGCGTCGCTGCCGGTGATTGTCGTTGAGTTGTTTGGTAAACACGCGCTGTGGATTGCCTGCATTATTGGTTATCTGGCCTGTTTCGCCAGCCTGAATATCTATATCCAGAGTTTTGCCCGGCTGGTATGGTCGCAGGCGGCATACAAGCCGGATAGCGCACTGGCGAAGCTCTCCAGACGCCAGTTGCCCTTAAATGCGCTGAACGCAGTAATTATCTGCTGCATGTTCTGCACCCTCGCAATTTACGCCTTCAGCGTGAATCTTGATACGCTGATCATCTACGCGAACGGCATTTTCATCATGATTTATCTACTGTGCATGCTGGCGGGCTGTCGCTTGTTGAAAGGACGCTTTAAGGCGCTGGCGGTACTCGGCAGCGCGCTATGTTTGTTGCTGTTGGTGATCCCCGGCTGGAAGAGTCTTTACGCGGTGTTCATGCTGTTCGCATTGTGGTTGCTGCTGCCAAAGCGCCGCACAACCTCCATTCATTCCACTCAGTCATAAAAAGAAGCCCGGCATTGCCGGGCGTCAGAAATTAGCGATCGTCTTTGTTATCCAGACGATCGCGCGGATTGTCTTTGCGCTGATATTCGCCCTCAAATGTCTGCCCGTCAGCACCGCCCGCGCCAAACCCGCCGCCCGGCATCCGCGAAAAACGTAAATGCGGCATCAGTTTCAGCGTCAGGTTTTTTTGCACCGGCGGCAACAGCAACAGCAGGCCAAGGAAGTCGGTAAAGAATCCCGGCAGTACCAGCAACAAGCCAGCGATAATCAGCGAAACGCTTTTGATCATCTCCGCTGCCGGGCTTTCGCCCGCCGCCATCTTCTGCTGCATCAGCAAAAAGTTCTTAAATCCCTGGTTGCGCACCAGCGACATGCCAATCACCGAAGTGAAGATCACCAGAATCAGTGTCATCAGCACGCCAAAAACATGCGCGACCTGAATAAAGATCGAGATCTCGATGTAAACGTATAAAAAGACTGCAATAAACGGTATCCAGCGCACTGGCTTCTCCTGTCAATGAACAGCCGCGTCAGAGCGTCTGTCGAAATGGGTTTGCAAATCGCATCCTGATCAGATGGTGGCAAATGCGGAAAATTCAATTTCGCGGCGGTTGTAAATTTTTGTCTGTTACGAAGCGGTGACTTATTTCACATATTATTAATTATGATGCATTGACGGGGATAATAAGTGATCCCGATTACGGCATTTCCTTTCCTTCAGCATATAATTTCAGTCATCCGGCCGATTAAGGGGATAATCGTCGGTCGAAAAAGACACATAACCACATTAATTTTGTGTGTTTGGTGTATTCATTCGTAGCTTGAAAAAGAAGGTTCACATGTTAAACAACATTCGTATCGAAGAAGACTTGTTAGGTACCAGGGAAGTGCCAGCGGATGCCTACTACGGCGTGCATACTCTGAGAGCGATTGAAAACTTTTATATCAGCAACAGCAAAATCAGCGACATTCCTGAGTTTGTCCGTGGCATGGTGATGGTGAAAAAGGCGGCAGCGCTGGCGAACAAAGAGCTGCAAACCATCCCGAAAAGTATCGCCAACGCTATCGTTGCCGCATGTGATGAGGTCCTCAACAATGGCAAATGCATGGACCAGTTCCCGGTAGACGTCTATCAGGGCGGTGCGGGCACCTCCGTGAACATGAACACCAACGAAGTGCTGGCGAACATCGGTCTTGAGCTGATGGGCCATCAGAAAGGTGAATACCAGTTCCTCAACCCGAACGATCATGTTAACAAATGCCAGTCCACCAACGACGCCTACCCGACCGGGTTCCGCATCGCGGTGTACGCCTCCATCGTCAAACTGGTTGATGCCATCAAACAGCTCGGCGAAGGCTTCGAAAACAAAGCCGTGGAGTTCAAGGATATCCTGAAAATGGGCCGCACCCAGTTGCAGGACGCGGTGCCAATGACCCTCGGTCAGGAGTTCCACGCTTTCAACGTGCTGCTGAATGAAGAAACCAAAAACCTGCTGCGTACCGCCGAACTGCTGCTGGAAGTGAACCTTGGTGCAACGGCAATCGGTACGCGCCTCAACACCCCGGACGGCTATCAACAACTGGCCGTGCAAAAACTGGCGGAAGTGAGCAATCTGCCGGTGGTTCCGGCGGAAGACCTGATTGAAGCGACCTCCGACTGCGGCGCCTACGTGATGGTGCACAGCTCGCTGAAACGCCTGGCGGTAAAACTTTCTAAAATCTGTAACGATTTGCGCCTGCTCTCCTCCGGGCCGCGCGCCGGGCTGAATGAGATCAACCTGCCGGAGTTGCAGGCGGGCTCGTCCATCATGCCAGCAAAAGTGAACCCGGTGGTGCCGGAAGTGGTGAACCAGGTGTGCTTTAAAGTGATCGGCAACGACACCACCGTCACCATGGCGTCCGAAGCGGGCCAGTTGCAGTTGAACGTGATGGAACCGGTGATTGGCCAGGCCATGTTTGAGTCGGTGCATATTCTGACCAACGCCTGCTACAACCTGCTGGAAAAATGCATCAACGGCATTACCGCCAATAAAGCAGTGTGCGAAGGCTATGTCTATAACTCCATCGGCATCGTCACTTACCTCAACCCGTTCATCGGCCACCACAACGGCGACATCGTTGGCAAGATTTGCGCCGAAACCGGTAAGAGCGTACGTGAAGTGGTGCTGGAGCGCGGCCTGCTGACGGAAGCGGAGCTGGACGACATCTTCTCGGCGCAAAACCTGATGCACCCGGCTTATAAAGCGAAGCGTTATACCGATGAAAGCGAACAGTAATTCCGACGGTTAAAAAGACAAAAGGCACGTCCTGAGCGACGTGCCTTTTTCTTTTGGATGGTTACTAAACTATAACAATTCGATATCACTTAGTTAAACAAGGAAGCCAACTATGTTTGCTGCAGAGCTTGTCCTCGTCCTGATTGCTATCTACCTTGGCGCCAGATTAGGCAGCATCGGCATTGGTTTTGCCGGTGGCCTTGGTGTACTGGTTCTCACCCTGTTCTTTCAAATCAAACCCGGGGCAATTCCCTTTGATGTCATAGAAATTATTATGGCGGTCATCGCCGCTATCGCCGCCATGCAGGTAGCGGGCGGGATGGATTATCTGGTGAGCCTGGCGGAAAAAATGCTGCGCCGCCATCCGAAGTACATCACCTTTCTCGCGCCGCTGGTCACCTGGTTTATGACCATTCTCGCCGGTACCGGGCACACCGCGTTTTCCACGCTGCCGGTAATTACCGAAGTGGCGAAAGAGCAAGGTATTCGCCCGTCGCGTCCGCTGTCGATTGCTGTCGTCGCCTCGCAAATTGCGATTACTGCCTCCCCTATCTCCGCGGCGGTGGTCTTTTTTGCTGGCATCCTTGAACCACTTGGCGTGAGCTATCTGACGCTGTTGGCAATTTGTATTCCGGTGACGCTGATTGCGGTCATGTTGACGGCGGTGGTCTGTAACTTCCTCGGTTGCGAGCTGAAAGATGATCCGGTCTATCAGGAACGCCTGGCGAAAGGCGAGGTGAAGCTGCGCGGCAGCCAGGTTTTTGCCATGAAGCCGCATGCCAAACGCTCGGTATTGCTGTTCCTGATTGGTATTGTCGCCGTGATGCTCTACGCCACCGCCATCAGCCCAACCGTTGGCTTAATCACCAACCCGGTGCTACCGCGTAACGAAGCGATCGTGGTGTTTATGCTGACCATCGCCACGCTGATTTGCCTGACCTGCAAAATCGATACCGGCGAAATCCTGAATGCCAGTACTTTTAAATCTGGTATGAGCGCCTGTATTTGTGTGCTCGGCGTGGCGTGGCTCGGCGATACCTTCGTGAAACACCATATTGAAGATATCCAGACGGTGGCGGGCGATCTGCTCCATAGCTACCCGTGGCTGCTGGCGGTGGTGCTGTTCTTCGCCGCAACGCTGCTCTATTCGCAAGCCGCGACCACCAAAGCGCTGATGCCTGCTGCGCTGCTGCTCGGCGTCACCCCGCTGACGGCAATTGCGTCGTTTGCCGCCGTTTCTGCGCTGTTTGTGCTGCCAACGTACCCAACTCTGCTGGCGGCGGTCGAAATGGATGACACCGGCTCAACGCGCATCGGCAAGTTTGTTTTTAACCACGCGTTCCTCGTTCCCGGCGTGATCGCCATTGCCCTGTGCGTCATGCTGGGCTTTATCTTCGGCGGTATCTTGTTGTAAAGGTCTTAAAATCGGGTCGCCCGGCGGCCCGATCCTCTCACTTCGCGTGGTATAGTCGTGGCTTTCGCGCTTACGAGGTTGACGATGAACACGCCTGACGCCGTTGTTATACTCTGCACCGCCCCGGATGAAGCCACCGCCCAGGATCTGGCGGCCAAAGTGCTGGCAGATAAGCTCGCTGCCTGTGTCACCATTTTGCCGGGCGCGACCTCGCTCTATTACTGGGAAGGCAAACTCGAACAAGAGTATGAAGTGCAACTGCTGCTCAAAACCGATGTCGCACATCTGGAAGATCTCTTCGCCAGCATCAAAGCGCACCATCCATACCAAACCCCGGAATTACTGGCTTTACCCGTCACCCACGGAGATTACGATTACCTCTCATGGCTCAACGCATCTTTACGCTGATCCTGCTGCTGTGCAGCACCACCGCTTTTGCGGGCTTATTCGACGCGCCCGGTCGCTCCAGTTTTGTGCCCGCCGACCAGGCGTTTATCTTTGATTTTCAGCAGCATCAGCATGACTTAACGCTCAACTGGCAGGTTAAAGAGGGTTACTACCTTTATCGCCAGCAAATTCACGTCACCCCGGCGCAAGCAACTATTGGCGCGCTAACGCTGCCAAAAGGGGAGATGCATGAAGATGAGTTCTACGGCAAAACGGAAATCTACCGCCAGCGCCTGAACCTGCCGCTTGATATCAACGCAGCGGCAAAAGGCGCGACGCTGACCGTCACTTACCAGGGCTGCGCCGATGCCGGCTTCTGTTACCCGCCGGAAACCAAAGTGGTGCCGCTGATGGAAGTCGCGGCGGCAACGACACAGGCCCCGGTGAATACACCGCCAGCCGCAACGCAGGACAACACGGAAAATCAGCTTCCCTTCTCTGCACTGTGGGCGCTGTTGATCGGTATTGGTATCGCCTTTACGCCCTGTGTGCTGCCAATGTACCCGCTGATTTCCGGCATTGTGCTTGGCGGGAAACAGCGCCTCGCCACGCCGCGCGCGCTGCTGCTGGCGTTTATCTACGTGCAAGGAATGGCGCTCACCTATACGGCGCTGGGGCTGGTGGTCGCAGCGGCAGGGTTATCATTCCAGGCGGCGCTGCAACACCCGTATGTGCTGATTGGCTTGTCGGTACTGTTCACGCTGCTGGCGCTGTCGATGTTCGGCCTGTTTACCTTACAGCTTCCTTCTGCACTGCAGACCCGCTTAACCCTGTGGAGCAACCGCCAGCAGGGTGGCTCCGTGGGCGGGGTGTTTGCCATGGGCGCGATAGCCGGGCTGATTTGTTCGCCCTGCACTACCGCGCCGTTAAGCGCCATCCTGCTCTATATTGCGCAAAGCGGTAACCTGTGGCTCGGCGGCGGTACGCTCTATCTTTACGCGCTAGGCATGGGCCTGCCGCTGATCCTCGTGACGGTGTTCGGTAACCGGCTGCTGCCCAAAAGCGGGCCGTGGATGGAGCAGGTCAAAACCGCTTTTGGTTTTGTGATCCTCGCCCTGCCGGTTTTTCTGCTGGAGCGCGTGCTCGGTGAAACCTGGGGGCTGCGGCTGTGGTCGCTGCTCGGCGTGGCGTTTTTCGGCTGGGCATTTATCACCAGTCTGGGTGCGAAGCGTGCGTTTGTCCGCGTGCTGCAAATCGCCCTGCTCGGCGCGGCGCTGGTCTGTGCGCGTCCGTTACAGGATTGGGCGTTTGGCACCCCCGCCGCGCAGACACACTCGCCGCTGGCCTTCACGCCCATTTCCACCGTCGACGATCTGAACCAGGCGCTGGCGCAGGCCAACGGCCGCCCGGTGATGCTGGATCTCTATGCCGACTGGTGCGTGGCGTGCAAAGAGTTTGAGAAGTACACCTTTAGCGACGCCCGCGTACAGGCGGCGCTGAAAGATACCGTGTTATTGCAGGCCAACGTAACGGCCAACAATGCGCAGGACGCTGCGCTGCTGCGCCAGCTCAATGTGCTGGGTCTGCCGACGATCCTGTTTTTCGACGCGCAAGGCCGTGAGCAACCGGCAGCCCGGGTGACCGGGTTTATGGACGCCGCCGCGTTCGCCGCGCATTTGCGCAATCGCGCCCCGTAAACAACACTGTGTGGGGGAACTCGCTTCAGATAACGGAGGATATCACCGTGCAACGCGAAGACGTTTTGAGTCAAACTTTGCAATTACTTGAATTAAGAGGGATTGCGGACACCACTCTTGAAATGGTTGCCGAGCGCATCGACTATCCCATCGATGAGTTCCGCCGTTTCTGGCCCGACAAAGAGGCGCTGCTGTATGACGCGTTGCGTTATCTCAGCCAGCAGGTAGATGTCTGGCGCAGGCAACTGCTGCTGGACGAAACGCTCAGCAATGAGCAAAAACTGCTGGCGCGCTACGGGGCGCTCACCGAATGTGTGAGCAATAACCGCTATCCGGGTTGCTTGTTTATTGCCGCCTGCACCTTCTTCCCGGATCCGGCGCACCCGATCCACCAGCTTGCGGATCAGCAAAAGCGCGACGCGCATGATTTCACCCATCAGCTGCTGACGCAGTTAGAAGTGGACGATCCGGCGATGGTGGCGAAGCAGATGGAGCTGGTACTTGAGGGCTGTCTGAGCCGGATGCTGGTTAACCGCAGCCAGGCCGATGTCGATACGGCCCAGCGGCTGGCGGAAGATATTCTGCGTTTTGCCCGCTGCCGCCAGGGCGGCGCGCTGACCTAAGCGCCCAGAAATCCCGCCCAGGCGGAAAGCAACAGGCACAGTGCCATCACACGCTGAAACCAGAGTAGCGATGTGGTGGTGCGAAACAGCCGGTTGACCGCCTTGCCGAGCAGCGTCCACGCGCTCAGGCACAGCAGAGAGATCAACAAAAACCACAGTGACAGTAACGACACCTCGCGCAAAGGATGCGCGCCGTGCGGGGCAAACAGGCTTACCACCGCCAGCGCCATCATCCAGGTTTTCGGGTTAATCAGTTGCAGCATCGCCGCCGCACGGCCGCTAAACGGTCGCTGCGCTTCGCCCTGCAAATCGGCCGCGGGCGCGGTAAATAATTGCCAGCTCAGCCAGCTTAACCACAACGCCCCCGCCCAGCTCATCACCTCACGTACCAGCGGATAGCTGCGCAGCACTTCACCCGCGCCCGCGCCGGAGATAAAGACAATCAGGCTGGCTGCCACGCAGGCGCTCACCACCGCAGGCAACGTCGCTTTGATGCCAAAGCGCTGGCTGCTGGTCAGGATCAAAATGTTGGTTGGGCCAGGAGTAATCGACGCCACAAACGCGAAGAGTAAAAACGGCAGATAGCTATAAAACAGGTTCACAGGCAGGCTCCTTATTAATGAGCCTTAGACTGTCGCGTTATTTGCTGTCGTCGTCTGGAAGATTTGTGCACAGCCTGCGGTAGTGCGCGGGCGAGAGGCGATATGCGCGCTGAAACCAGCGCCCAAGATGGCTTTGATCGGCAAATCCCAGCGCGGCAGCAACGCTTGCTGGCGTCTCCCCTTTCGCCAGCTGCGAACGTGCGGTGGCGAGCCGCAGTTGGATCAGCCAGGCGTGCGGGCTTAAATGGAATTCGCGTTTAAAACAGCGCGTCAGTGTAAAGCGATCGGTTCCCGTTTCGCGCGCCAGATCCGAAAGACCAACGTTATCGCCAATGTGCGCATGCAGATAATCACGCGCACGGTGTGCAATGGCTGTGCTTTGCAATTGCGACGGCAGCCGTTTGCGCCACTGGCAATGGTGCGTAAGCTGGCTGAGCAGCCCATCCATGGCGCTTTGCTGGATGATGCGCATCTCTTCGCTGTGCAGTGCGTAAAAGGTCCTGGCAATCGCGCGGATCAATTGCGGTTCCCTGGCGATAGTGTGGGAAAAATGCAGTGAATAGCTCGACGGCACCGATTCATACAGGCCGCGTAATGTGTCGCTGAGCCAGCGATCATCAAGGTAAAAGGTCAGATAGGTAAACCCGCCTTCTACCGGGGCGTCACCATCGTGGATCTCGCCCGGCTCCAGTAGAAAGGCATCGCCCGGCGTACTGCGGTGGCGCTCCCGCCGACAGTGAAACTGCTGCGTACCGGAAAGCGTAATGCCCACCAGGTAGCTATCGTGCCAGTGCGGATCGTAAGCGTGCCCTTCAAAATGCGCGCGGATGGTTTCAATTCCCGTGTCCGCATGTTGCCGCAGTTCCAGCCAGTCTTTCGCCATATCGCCTCCAACGTGCCACCGGAAGTTAGCATTCATATCTTTAAGGTAAAAGTCTGGAAGATTTGTGCAATGGTCGATTTGTGCCGCGCAATTGCTCAGATTGCCGCAAAGTTGAGCAACTGGATAGAATTGAAGGAAATAAAGTTGACGCCTTAAGACGATTAAGGTTTAATGCGCCCCGTTGCCCGGATAGCTCAGTCGGTAGAGCAGGGGATTGAAAATCCCCGTGTCCTTGGTTCGATTCCGAGTCCGGGCACCACTTATTCAGAGAACCCAGCCTATGGCTGGGTTTTTGCTTTTGGAGATACGGACTCTCCATCGAACTGCGTTCGATTGTTTGCCGCAAGCGGCTCCCCCCTTCGGGGCCAGCGCGACAAGCGCGCTGTTCAACGCCTGACGGCGTTAGTCCGGGTCCGGGCACCACTATTTAAAGAACCCGCCCAAAAGGCGGGTTTTTGCTTTTGGAAATGCAGACCCTTCATCAAACTGCGTTCGATTATTCGCCGTGCGTGTTCATTAACCGACCCTGCACCATGCGGCTCTTCGCCACGCTGGAATGATTTTCAGCGCACCCGACCTTTCATTGCTCTCTCCTTTCCCGCCACATTGCTCTACTGGAAATCGCAGCACCTTGTTTTTCCATGCGATCGCGTCAATAGTGTCGTTTTTCCTGAAACGGATATTCCTATGGTTAAGAGCGTGAATCGCGCCTCGCTGTCTGCGGCGGCGCTGGTGCTGTTAGTGATCCTTATCTATACCGGCTGGTTTGCCAAAGACCGGGTGACTTGGCTGATGGAAGTGGTTCCGGTAATGGTTGTCGTGCCATTGTTGCTCGTCACCTGGCGCCGTTATCCGCTGACATCGCTGCTGTATGTGCTGATCTTTTTCCACGCCATTATTCTGATGGTCGGCGGCATGTATACCTACGCGAAAGTCCCGGTTGGTTTTGATGTGCAACATCTTTTTGGGCTGAGCCGTAACCCGTATGACAAACTCGGCCACTTCTTTCAGGGGCTGGTGCCGGCGCTTGCTGCCAGAGAAATACTGCTGCGCGGGCAATATGTGCGGGGCGGGAAGATGCTCGACTTTATCGTCTGCTGCATTGCGCTGGCGATTAGCGCCACCTATGAATTAATTGAATGGTGGGCGGCGCTGGCTATGGGCCAGGGCGCAGATGAGTTTCTCGGCACCCAGGGCGATCCGTGGGATACCCAGTCGGATATGTTCTGCGCCCTGCTTGGCGCGCTGACTACGGTGCTGGTTCTGGGGCGCTGGCACAAACGCCAGCTCAAGGTGTAAGACAAAGCGCGGCGAAGACTGGAGCCAATGGTATTCGCCGCCTATACTCCGGAGATTCCCCCCAACGCCCATACACCTATGACCACGCAACTTCTCACCCGTGACTGGCGCTTACCCGTCGCTGTTGCCCTGCTGGCGGTGGTGCTGGCAGCGGCCTTCGTTTTACATGCGCACTGGGCGGCCTTTTTGCAATGGTGCCTGGCAACGCAAATCACCCTGCACCGCTATCTGGTGATGTATTTACTGCAACTGAACAACCACCAGTACAGCGGCGGCTTATGGCTGCTGACCGGCGCGTTCTTTTATGGCGTGCTGCACGCGATTGGCCCAGGCCACGGCAAATTCATCGTTACCACCTGGCTTAGCACCAACAACGAAAGCCAGATTGCGGCGCGCGTCGTTCCCGTGCTGGGCAGCCTGATGCAAGGCGTCAGCGCTATTCTGTTCGTCTTTATTCTGGCGGTCGGTTTCAACCTTGCCGCAGGCGATCTCAGTGAAAGCCGCTGGTACGTTGAGAAAATAAGCGCGGTGATGATTGGCGGTTTCGGTGCGTATGTCGTCTGGAATGCACTCAAAACCCTGCAGCCACGAAAACTGGCAATCCGCTCACTGGCTCCCGCACATCAGCACGACGATCATTGCGGCTGCGGTCATCACGGCGTTGGCATGAGCACGCAAGGCGACTGGAAAACGCGTCTTGGTGTGATCCTCGCTATTGGCGCACGCCCGTGCAGCGGTGCGATCATGATTTTGCTCTTCGCCAATGCGCTCGGCATCGTGAGTTGGGGCATTGCGGCGGTGATGACCATGGCGGTCGGCACGGCACTGTCGATCGCCGGATTGTCGCTGGCGGTGCGCTATGCGCGTAACAGCACGGCGGCGTTTTTTGGCGGTGAGGCAAGCACATTACACAAGTTCGTTCCGGTGCTGAAAATCGCTGGTGGCGTGGCGCTGATCCTGTTCGCGCTGGTGCTGTTTTTAACGGTTATTCCGGTGAGTGCAAACGGAGATTATATTGCGGCGGGATGCTAAAAATCCCGGATGACCGCGCCATCCGGGATTGGCATTACTCGTTGATTTTTGGATGTTGCTGCACAAGGCGCGCACGCTTTTCCTGCAACTGAGCGATCTCCTCATCGATATCTTCGATTTTCTGCTCAATGTTATCGTGATGTTCCTGCAAGATTTCCCGCGCTTCCTGCAGATCCGACGCCGCCGGGGTCGCTCCTTTCAGCGGTAGATTCGCTGTCTCTTTCATCGTCAGGCCGGTAATCAGGCCAATCACCGCAACCACCATCAGGTAATAGGCAGGCATCAGCAGATTGGCTGAACTTTCCACCAGCCAGGCCGTCAGCGTCGGCGTCAGACCGGCAATCAGGATAGAGATGTTGAACGCGCTCGCCAGCGCGCTGTAGCGAATGTGCGTCGGGAACATCGCTGGCAACGTTGACGCCATCACGCCGGTAAAGCAGTTCAGCACCACCGCCAGCATCAGCAGACCCGCGAAGATCAGGCCAATAATGTTGCTGTTAATCATGATGAAGGCCGGGATCGCCAGCACAAACAGCGCAATGCTGCCCAGAATAACAAACGGACGGCGGCCAAAGCGGTCGCTCAACAGCCCCATTACCGGCTGCACAAACAGCATACCAATCATGATAGCAATGATGATCAGCACGCCATGGTCTTCGGAATAGTGCAGGTTATGCGACAGGTAACTTGGCATATACGTCAGCAGCATGTAGTAGGTCACGTTGGTGGAAATCACCAGACCAATACAGGCCAGCAGGCTGCGCCAGTGTTTGGTCGCAATCTCTTTAAATGAGACTTTCGGCCCATCCTGCAACCCCTGGCGATCGCCCTGCTCCAGTTTGTCGACGTGCTGCTGGAAGGCAGGCGTCTCTTCCAGTGCGTGGCGCAGATAGAGACCGATTAACCCCAGCGGGAGCGCCAGGAAAAACGGGATACGCCAGCCCCAGTCGAGGAAGTTCTCCTCACCGACAATGGTAGAGAGCAGAACGACGACGCCCGCGCCGAGCACAAAACCGGCGATGGAACCAAAATCCAGCCAGCTGCCCATAAAGCCGCGTTTTCGGTCCGGCGAGTATTCGGCGACAAAGATGGATGCCCCGGTATATTCGCCGCCCACCGAAAAGCCCTGCGCCATCTTACACAGCAGCAGTAAAATCGGCGCCCAGATACCAATGGTGGCATACGACGGGATCAGACCAATACAGAAGGTACTGACGGACATGATCACTATCGTTATTGCGAGGATTTTTTGTCGGCCGTATTTATCGCCCAACATGCCGAAGAACAGGCCGCCTAACGGACGAATCAAGAACGGAACGGAAAACGTCCCAAGCGCAGCAATCATCTGCACGCTGGGGTTTGCATCGGGGAAGAACACCTTACCAAGGGCGTAGGCGACAAAGCCGTAAACGCCGAAATCAAACCACTCCATGGCGTTACCCAACGATGCGGCGGTAATCGCTTTACGCAATTTGCCATCATCGATAATGGTTACATCACGCAAGGTGATGGGTTTAATTTTTTTCCTTTTTAGCATGCATCTATTCCTCTTTAGACTTTCGCCCTGAACCGCCCGGCGTACTCTCCCTGCCGGGCGTTTTAAATGGCTTTTCAGCCTTCCTGTTCAAGCGTAGCAGGTTTACTTACACGGACTGTTTAAAGCCTGTACAACCGAACCTGTTGACGCCTGCCGGGCAGTGAATGACCTTTTTACCCTAACAGGGTTTAAAAATGTGATCAAATTCACATAGTTTTACCACGCAATAATCCTCCTCACAGTTTTAACGCTTTTTCTCTCATCGGGAATAAGAAACATCTAATGCGCAGCAGGCTAAAAATATGCCGGTAATCACCTTGGTGATTATTATCTTCCTTGCTATCTCCCCATATATTTCTTCACAACTCATTTACAGCAAAAATAAATAAACAAATATCAGATTATCTTTACGCAAAATATGTGATCGGCGTAACTAAAACATTGTTTCATTCTTATTGAATAGATATTCCATTGATCGGATGATAACGACATAACCCCGCAGAGTGGCGCAACACAGCGTCTTTAAATGCGGCGACCAGCGGCAATCGATAGCGAGTGCCCTGCCTGAGAAATTCTTTAATGAATTGAAAATATTCACTATTAATTTTTAGCTTTCCTCGTTCATGGCAATGACGAGCAGTGAGGATTTATTATGAAAATCAAGGCCACGATAGAACGCATTCCTGGCGGGATGATGCTGGTTCCGCTGCTGTTAGGCGCAATGTTGAATACGCTGGCACCGGATACCGGTGCTTATTTTGGCTCATTCACTAAAGGGATGATTACCGGCACAGTACCCATTCTTGCGGTGTGGTTTTTCTGTATTGGCGCATCCATTGATTTACGCGCTACCGGCACCGTTTTACGTAAATCCGGCACGCTGGTGCTGACAAAAATTGCCGTCGCCTGGGTAGTGGCGATGATCGCCGCATCGTTTATTCCGGACACCGGCATCCAGACCGGATTCTTCGCTGGGCTTTCCGTGCTGGCGCTGGTATCCGCCATGGATATGACCAACGGCGGTCTGTACGCGAGCCTGATGAACCAGTACGGCAGCAAAGAGGAGTCCGGCGCGTTTGTGTTGATGTCGCTGGAATCCGGCCCGCTGATGACCATGGTGATCCTCGGCTCCGCCGGTCTGGCCTCGTTTGAGCCGCATCACTTTGTCGGCGCCGTGCTGCCGTTCCTGATTGGTTTCGCGCTCGGTAACCTCGATCATGATTTGCGCGCTTTCTTCAGTAAAGCAACGCCGGTGCTGATCCCGTTCTTCGGCTTCGCGCTGGGTAACACCATCAACCTGAGCGTTATCATGCAAACCGGCCTGCTGGGCATCTTCCTCGGCGTTGCGGTGATTATCATCACCGGTATTCCGCTGATTATCGCCGACCGTGTAATCGGTGGCGGCAACGGAACGGCAGGTGTGGCAGCCTCTTCTGCGGCAGGCGCGGCGGTGGCGAACCCGGTAATTATCGCGCAGATTAACCCGGCATTTGAACCGGTTGCCGCATCCGCAACCGCGCTGGTCGCCGCAAGTGTGATAGTGACGGCCATTCTGGTGCCGATTATCACCGCGCTGTATGCGAAACGCTTCGGTCATGTGCCGCACGCGAAAGAGGAAGCAGAGAACCCGATCGAGTCGACAGGACACTAAAGATGCTCGATCAAAAAAGCCCCTGATGGGGCTTTTTTAATGCCAGTTGAAAAGCGCATCCGGCGGGCGTGGTCAGCAAGAGTTGGCTTTGCCATGCTCCCGCGCATGACCGGGAGAAAATGCCCGTTGCGGGTTTTGATTACCCCTCTCACCGTTACTCACCGCTGTCTTTATAAGAGGGATGTTTACGGGTATGAAAGCGGGTTACTCACCGAACACTTCGTCCACCATCGCCGTCGCGATGCGTGTCGCGGAACAGAGCCGCGGCATGCCCAGCGCCACCGTTTGCCAGCTCTGGGTGACAGACCAGCAGATCGGATGGCGTTCAGCATCACACCAGTCGCCAAGCCAGCCGAGTAAATCTTTATAGTCCATCAATCCTGGCGTCGAAGGTGTCGCCAGCCATTGGTGGTAGAAATGTCGGGTTGCCGGCGAAGCATTAATCCCCTGCGCCAGAAAGTCGGCAGCCATCGCGCGCAGATTATCTTTCAGCATCGTCGCCACACCTTCATTCGCCAGGCGGCAGGCATCACCAAACGCCCCCCAGCGCAACTCTTCCAGCGCGATGTAGCAGCGTCCGGCCATCGACCAGCCGTTGTAATTCCCGGCACGCCAGTGGGCAAAAACTTGCTCGCTATGGTTGCCCGCCTGTACGGCCAGTCCGCGCTGGGTCAGCGCTTTCTCTTTCCACGCCGCACGTTGGCTGAAATGCTCAACCAGCTCGTCATATTGCTGCTGCACGCCAGGCGTCGCGTTGGCAGGACGGCGCTCCGCTTGTTGCAATGCCGCCAGCCGCTCGGTAATGCGGGTTAATGCCAGATATCCCGGATCAAGCATGCTGGCCAGTTTTTCCGCCAGCCCCAGACGCAGCGCGTCGTTTTCATTTAATACGCCAGACATTGCCCACGGGCGCAGCTGCGTTTGCGCCATGATCTCCTGCGTCAGCCGCTCACGAAACAACTGCTGTTGAGGCACAATCGGCGTCTGGCGCGGCGCATCAACGCCCTGCACCAAATCCACGATAAATTTCGGGTGAATACACTCAAGTACGCGCCCCGGGCCGTCCAGTAGTCGATTTTTCATGGTAGATCTGCCGCGAAGAGGGTTTGTATATCATCGCGTAACAGGCGTGCGTCCTCATGGATCCAATTGGCCGTCCTGATGCTCTGCTGCAACTGCTGGCGCAACGCCAACACTGACGACTCGTTCTGCTGTCGTATCGCCAGGCTGTCACGCAAACTTTCCTGTAGTCCCGCGAGACTTAACGAGAACTCGGCAAAAAATGTCGCCATTCCCGCCGTAACAGAAACATCGACCTGCGCGCTTAAAGCTTTACGAATTTGTTCACAAAAATGAGCAACATGGTCGATGAGTTTCTTATTTAACGCCGTAAGGTCGATCACATAGCGGGTACGTGTGGCGACATAATCGTCCCAGCCCCAGCTGGGGTTGTTGAGCCAGCGCGACACAGTTTCCCGCATGCTGCCAGCGCGCGGCGCCTGCCCGGCAGGCAAATCTTGCGGCGCGATCACATTGGTAAACAGCGAACGAGCGTTAAAGTTGAGCGCGCTTGCCTGGAACGCCGGGAAACTGATACGGGCGCGAAAACCAGCGTGCGTGAGTTCCTCTTTAATGCGTGTTTCGATGGGGCGCATCGCATCGTTCAACGAGCGCGCCAGCGTATTTTCCAGTTCGTCGAAACGCTGTGCCAGCTCACGGCTGATGCGCTCCTGCGCCGCGACTAAAATCGTCTCGCACACCGAGCGGATTTTACTGAGCGCGACCTGCGCCTGGCCTTCATTTTCCAGCACCAGTTGCCCCGGCGCGAAATGCTCATCGAAACGCAGGTCGGCATGGCTGTCTCTGACCATTGTCATTAACTGACCATCATGGAACCAGGCATCAATGGCTTCGACAATTTCAAATTGCTGGCCATGAATATAAATTTCGGCTGCGGCGAGCGCCTCTTCCACTTCATGTTCAATTTCATCGCTAACGCCTTCCTGGCAGCTACGCAGCAGCGCCATGTCCTCTTCCAGCCGGGAGATGTTTTGCTCCAGCTTTTCATAGGCCACGGTTAATCCCTGATAGCGAAAATCAAGGTACTCGCGGGCGCTTTGGGTGTAGTTCAGCAGCTTATGCGACGCCGAACGCAGCGCATAAAGCGAGGCGTTCGCGTGTGCGGCATGCAGCAGCGTGCGAATCGGTTTTTCAAACAGCGAATCTTCCCACAGCAGATCGGCGGCATGGCGGATATGCTCAATATCCTCTAAATCGGCGTTGCGCCAGCGGCGTCCGAGCGCGGCTTCGGCAAAGTCCTGCACCCAGCGTTGCTCTTGCGGATCCGGCAAACGCCCCTGGTGCTGCAACTCATGGCGGGCGCGGTTCGCCAGATAGCCCCACATTGAAGAGACCGGGAAAATTTGGGTCGGGTTAATGTTTCCTTTCATTAACGTACCGGAAATCAGCGCCTTCACCTGATCTTCATCGTCGCTGTTGCGATCTTTTTGATCGAATTTATTCACCAGTGCGTACAGCGGCACCGAACGGCCGACCGAGGAGATCGCGCGGCGCACTTCCTCATCAGAGATGGATTTAAGCTGTGTGTAGTCCATCACCGCCAGCACCGCCGAAGCGCGCGCCAGTTGCTCGCTGAGCATTTTTTGCAGATGTGGCTGCCCGGCTTCATTCGGCCCGGGGGTATCCAGCAGTGTCAGTTGGCCCAGTTGATTATCGAGCCCGGCCAGATGCACAAACTCCACCTCAATCACCGGAATGTGTTCAATCGCCGCATACGCGGAAAAGGGGAAGTCCACATCCAGCGCTTTGGAGAGGCGCACCAGATCATTGAGGCTTTTCAGGCAGTGGAAGATCGGCTGTGCGCCCAGATAGTGCTTATCAAAAGCATCGCCTTGCGCAATACGATCCAGCAGCGCGGCCATGTCTTTATCGATTTCAATTTTTTGCGCCAGCTTTTCACGGTTGTAATTAAAAAGCCGCGTCTGAAGCTGTTGCGCAAGCGCGTCGATAGGCCCGACGTGAGAAAAATGCAGCACCGGCTCTTTTTGACCAGGTGTGTGGCGAATAAGGGTGGGCAGCGCGGTCATCGGCCGGTTGCGGTTGGGCAGCACTTCCGTGCCAACAATCGCGTTGATGGTGGTCGACTTTCCTGCCTTCATGGTACCGACAATCGCCAGCACCATTTCCAGCCGGGTAATTTTCCGTAATTCGTTATGCAGCGTCGCCTGCTGCGCTTCAACGCCGCGCGCGCTGAAATGCAACGGCAAAACATTGGCGTTTTCCGCCTTACCGGTGGCGTTCGTCTCATCAAACGTCGCCGTCGGTATTTTTTTTAAAGCCTGGAGATTGTGCAAGGAAAGTTGCAACAATCTTTCTGCTTCCTGGCTTAATTCAAAAATTGTTTGTGTGTGCATGTCAAAAGTCTTTCCTTAACGCAAATTTTCTTACTTTTATTTAGCCGGAATGTTTTATTAGTGAAGTTTCGGCTTTTATAATTACGTGTGGAAAATATCTTCGAAAAGATAAACGCCTGATGATACTCAGGAAAATATATATTTTTTTTCTCAAAAAATGACAGCGGCGCAACTCCGGTGATAAAAACCAGAGAGTTTGAGCTTAGCTCATTTTCAGGAACAACCAGGATATATCATCATTTATTTACCCACCCAATTTGAGAGGTAATAACCACCATTGCTGGCAGCGTAGCAGGCATGACAGTTCGGGTTCGAATTACACCAGATACTACACGCCACCTTATATGAATTAGTAAATGCTGGCAATTTCCACCAGAAAATAATCTAAATAACTGGTGTAAGAATTTACTCATCATGTTTCTGGGATAAGCATCGCTTAACCGAATGACAGGTTGTGTCACTACTTTCATCTTTTTATGTTTTTTCTGAAAAAAATAATAACAACGGCAACTGTACGGTTTTGCTGTATAATCGCAGCCTTTCTGGCGCTGAGCCTTTGTGCGGTTTATCCCGCTCTGTATGTACTTTTGAGGAACTCCCTATGCAACTCCCCCACTGCCCAAAATGTAATTCCGAATACACCTATGAAGATAATGGCATGTTCATTTGCCCGGAATGCGCTCACGAGTGGAACGATGCGGAACCTGCTCACGATGCAGATGAATTAATCGTCAAAGATGCTAACGGCAATCTTTTAGCCGATGGTGATACCGTCACCGTAATTAAAGACTTGAAAGTAAAAGGCAGTTCTTCAATGTTGAAGATTGGCACCCGGGTAAAAAATATTCGTCTGGTGGAAGGCGATCATAATATCGATTGTAAAATCGACGGTTTTGGTCCAATGAAACTCAAATCTGAATTTGTTAAAAAGAATTGATGTTTTGACGGGAAGCATTCGCTTCCCGTCTGGTTTACTTTTTCCCGCAGCGACTACACTTTATGGCAGATTTCGTTACCCGAGGTAATGATTATGCCGCTCAGCCCCTACATCTCTTTTTCTGGCCAGTGCCAGCAGGCCATCGAGTTTTACCAACAGGCACTCCATGCCGAATTAACCTACAAGATAACATTTGGTGAAATGCCTAAATCTCCGCAAGAGAGCAATAGCGATGAAAGCTGCGCTGCGGGTCAGGCTTTCGCCGATAACGATATTGCCCATGCGAATTTACGCATTGCCGGTAGCGAAATCATGATGAGCGACGGCAGGCAAAACAGCGGGGATTACAGCGGTTTTACCTTAAGTCTCGCCACACAGGATGTCGATCAAGGCAAAGCCTGGTTCGACGCGCTTGCCGCCGACGGGCGCGTCACCATGCCGTGGCAGGAGACATTCTGGGCGCACGGTTTTGGCATGGTGACTGATAAATTCGGCATTCCCTGGATGGTGAATGTCGCCAAAGCACCGCCCGCCGCTTAATCTCTTCATTTAACTTGATATCTTTATTGAAAAAGGAGCCAGCGGCTCCTTTTTCATTTTCATACCGCCATACGGCTTCTCCCCGTTTGCCAAGATTCATCCCGGCGCAATCACCGCATAACCAAAATGCAACATTTGCACTTCACGATAAGACCACTTTTTACCTGGCCCGCGGAGCTACTATGAGCATGCACTTGTCCAGACATCCGACCAGCTACCCCACGCGCTATCAGGAAATCGCCGCAAGGTTAGAGCAGGAACTGCGCAGCAACTATCGCTGCGGTGACTGGCTGCCCGCAGAACAGCAACTGGCCACGCGCTTTGAGGTTAACCGCCACACACTGCGCCGCGCGATCGATCAACTGGTGGAAAAAGGCTGGGTACAGCGCCGCCAGGGCGTTGGCGTGATGGTGCTGATGCGCCCGTTCGACTACCCCCTCAATGCACAGGCGCGCTTTAGCCAAAACCTGCTCGATCAGGGCAGCCATCCCACCAGCGAACGTCTGCTGGCGGTGCTGCGTCCGGCGTCGCAACACGTCGCCGATGCATTAGGCATCCAGGAGGGCGACAACGTGATTCACCTGCGCACTCGCCGTCGGGTGAATGGCGTGGCGCTGTGCCTTATCGATCACTATTTCTCCGATCTGCAGTTATGGCCGCTGCTGCAACAGTTTGACAGCGGTTCGCTGCATGACTTTTTACGTGAACAGGCCGGGGTCAGCCTGAAACGCACCCAGACGCGCATCAGCGCCCGTCGCGCACAAGTTAAAGAGAGCCGCTGGCTGGAGATCCCCAATATGGCGCCGCTGCTCTGCGTGCGCACCCTCAACCATCGTGAAGGCGAGGTCAACGCCACGGAATACTCCGTCAGCCTGACGCGCGCCGACATGATCGAATTCACCATGGAGCACTGAATGCATTTTGATACGCCAACCCGACAGCGCTGGATGGCCGCACTCGCGCACGCCACGCCGGAGATGCTGCGCGGCCGAATGCGCACGCTCGGACTCGCCCCGGAATATGAACAGGTGCGCGCCCCGCAGACAGGCCTGGTGCAGATCCAGGCACGCATGGGCGCGACCGGCGATCGTTTCTTTCCCGGCGATGCAACATTAACGCGCGCGGTTATTCGCCTGGAGTGCGGCACGCTCGGTTTTAGCTGGGTGCTCGGGCGCGATAAAGGCCACGCCGAACGTTGCGCCGTGTGTGATGCGCTGTTGCAGGACCCTTCCTATTTCCAGACGTTGATGGAAACCCTTATTACCCCGCTGGAAGCGGACCGCGCCGCGCGACTGACTGCGCGTCAGGCCGAAATCAACGCCAGCCGGGTCGACTTCTTTACGCTGGTTCGCGGAGATAACGCATGACCTTACAACCCGCTTTCGCGTCGGCGGTTCACGATGCCCAACACTGTTTTCGCCGTCTGTTAAAAGCCATGAGCGAGCCGGGCGTGATTGTCTCGCTGCCGCAGTTAAAACATGGCTGGCCGCCGCTCAACCCGGCCACCACCAGCGTATTGCTGACGCTTGCCGATAACGACACACCGATTTGGCTTTCCGCCGCCGTGGATAACGACCTCGTGCGTCAGAACCTGCGCTTTCACACTAACGCGCCGCTGGTCGATCAACCGCAACACTCGCTGTTCGCCATTGCCGATCACACCCTCAGCGCCGAGCAACTGAGCGCCCTGCCAGGCGGCACGGATATCAGCCCGGAAAGCAGCGCGACCCTGATTTTACAGCTCCCGGCACTGAGCGGCGGACGCATGCTGCGCCTGACCGGGCCGGGCATTCTGGAAGAACGCATGGTTGCCCCGCAGTTGCCGGAGTGCATTACCGATGAGTTTACCGACCGCCCGCACTCGTTTCCGACAGGCATCGACGTGATCCTGACCTGCGGCGAACGCGCGCTGGCGATACCGAGAACCACGCTGGTGGAGGTGTACTGATGTACGTTGCTGTCAAGGGGGGCGAAAAGGCCATCGCCGCAGCCCACGCACTGCAGGAGCATAAACGCCGTGGCGACGCGGAGCTTTCGGAGCTGAGCGTTGCACAAATCGCCGACCAGTTGCACCTCGCGGTCGACCGCGTGATGACCGAAGGCGGCATTGCCGATCGGGAACTGGCGGCGCTGGCGTTAAAACAGGCGAGCGGCGATAACGTCGAAGCCATTTTTATGCTGCGCGCTTACCGCACCACGCTGCCGCGCCTGGCGGTGAGCGAACCCATCGACAGCGCGAAAATGCGTTTAGAACGCCGTATCTCAGCGGTTTACAAAGATATTCCCGGCGGCCAGTTGCTTGGCCCCACGCACGATTACACCCACCGCCTGCTCGATTTCACCCTGCTCGCCGAAGGCGAAACGCCAACGCTCACCACGCGCGAAGCGCAGCAGGACGCCGCCCCGCACGTTTTCAGTTTGCTGGTCAACGAAGGGCTGGCAAAAGCCGAAGAAGATAGCGGCGCAACCCCGGACGACATTACCCGCAATCCGCCGGTTTACCCCTGTTCGCGCGCTTCACGTTTGCAGCAACTGGCGCGCGGCGATGAGGGTTACTTGCTGGCGCTCGCCTACTCCACTCAGCGCGGTTACGGGCGCAATCACCCGTTCGCCGGTGAGATCCGCAGCGGGTATATCGATGTGGAAATTGTGCCGGAAGAGCTGGGTTTTGCGGTCAACATCGGCGAACTGCTGGTAACCGAATGCGAAATGGTCAATGGCTTTGTCGCACCGCATGATGAGCCGCCACACTTTACCCGCGGCTACGGGCTGGTGTTCGGCATGAGCGAACGCAAAGCGATGGCGATGGCGTTGGTCGACCGCGCCCTGCAAGCCGCCGACTACGGCGAGCCGATTAAAAGCCCGGCGCAGGACGAAGAGTTTGTGCTGGCGCACGCGGATAACGTCGAAGCGGCAGGTTTTGTCTCGCATCTGAAACTCCCCCACTACGTTGATTTCCAGGCCGAACTGGATTTGCTCAGACAGCTGCAACAGGAGAAACATCGTGGCTAACGCGCTAACCGGTTACAACTTTGCTTTCCTTGATGAGCAAACCAAACGCATGATCCGCCGCGCGCTGCTGAAAGCAGTGGCGATCCCCGGTTACCAGGTGCCGTTTGGCGGGCGCGAAATGCCGATGCCCTACGGCTGGGGCACCGGCGGCATCCAGATCACCGCCAGCGTGATCGGTGAAGATGACGTGCTGAAAGTGATCGACCAGGGCGCGGACGATACCACCAACGCCGTCTCCATCCGCCAGTTCTTTACCCGCGTTACCGGCGTGGAAACCACCGAACGCACCGCCGACGCCACGCTGATTCAGACGCGTCATCGCATTCCCGAAACGCCGCTCAAAGAAGATCAAATTCTGATTTACCAGGTGCCGATCCCGGAACCGCTGCGCTTTATCGAGCCGCGCGAGACGGAAACCCGCACCATGCACGCGCTGGAAGAGTACGGCGTGATGCAGGTGAAGTTGTACGAAGATATTGCGCGTTTTGGCAACTTCACTACCCGCTACGCATGGCCGGTAAAAGTGAACGCCCGCTACGTGATGGACCCGTCGCCAATCCCGGCGTTCGATAACCCGAAAATGCACATGATGCCCGCCCTGCAACTGTTTGGCGCCGGGCGTGAAAAACGCATCTACGCCGTGCCGCCCTATACGCAGGTGGTGAGCCTCGATTTTGAGGATTACCCCTTCGCGCCGCAAAAGTGGGATCAGCCGTGTGCCATTTGTGGTTCCACCCATAGCTACCTGGATGAAGTGGTGCTGGATGATACCGGCACGCGCATGTTCGTCTGCTCCGACACCGATTTCTGCCGCCAACAGAGCGAGGCTTTACGCAAATGACCCAACCGCTGCTTTCGGTGACTCACCTTTCCCATCTTTATGCGCCAGGCAAGGGCTTTCAGGACGTCTCTTTCGATTTGTGGCCGGGCGAAGTGCTGGGCATTGTCGGTGAATCTGGCTCTGGCAAAACCACGCTGCTGAATGCCATTTCGGCGCGTCTGGTGCCCCAGCACGGCACCATTACGTACCAGGCGCGCGACCTCTACGCAATGAGCGAAGCCGAACGCCGTCGCCTACTGCGCACCGAGTGGGGCGTGGTCCATCAGCATCCGCTCGATGGTCTGCGCCGCCAGGTTTCCGCTGGCGGCAATATCGGCGAACGTCTGATGGCAACCGGGGCGCGGCATTACGGCGATATCCGTGACCGCGCTGAGCAGTGGCTCAGCGATGTCGAGATCCCGCCGTCACGCATCGACGATTTGCCTACCACTTTTTCCGGCGGCATGCAGCAACGTCTGCAAATTGCCCGTAACCTGGTCACCCGCCCGAAACTGGTGTTTATGGATGAGCCCACCGGCGGGCTGGATGTTTCCGTACAGGCGCGTTTGCTCGACCTGCTGCGCGGCCTGGTGGTGGAGATGAACCTTGCCGTGGTGATGGTGACCCATGATTTGGGCGTTGCGCGGCTGCTGGCGAACCGCTTGCTGGTGATGAAACAAGGTCAGGTGGTGGAAAGTGGGTTAACCGATCGGGTGCTCGACGATCCGCACCACCCTTACACCCAATTGCTGGTCTCCTCGGTATTGCAAAATTAAGGAGTGGATGATGACTGTTTTGCGTGTGGAAAATGTCAGCAAGACCTTCGTTCTGCATCACCAAAACGGCGTGCGCCTGCCGGTGCTGCGCGAAACATCGCTCAGTGTCGGGGCCGGTGAATGTGTGGTGCTGCATGGCCATTCCGGCAGCGGGAAATCGACCCTGCTGCGTTCGCTGTACGCCAACTACCTGCCCGACGCCGGACATATTCATGTCAAACACGGCGATGAATGGGTGGATCTGGTGCAGGCTCCGGCGCGTAAAGTGCTGGAAGTGCGCCGCCACACCATTGGCTGGGTGAGCCAGTTTTTACGCGTTATCCCCCGCGTTAGCGCGCTGGATGTGGTAATGCAACCGCTGCTGGAACAGGGCATTGTCCGCGAACAGTGCGCGCAAAAAGCGGGTGAACTGCTCACCCGGCTGAATGTGCCGGAACGCTTGTGGCATCTCGCTCCCGCCACCTTTTCCGGCGGTGAACAGCAGCGCGTTAATATCGCGCGCGGGTTTATTGTCGACTACCCGATTTTGCTGCTCGATGAACCTACCGCTTCGCTGGATGAGAAAAACAGCGCCGCTGTCGTTGAACTGATCGCGCAGGCGAAAGCGCGCGGCGCAGCGATTGTCGGCATCTTTCACGATGGCGCCGTGCGCGAACATGTCGCCGACCGCCTCTACCCGATGGGGATCTCCGCATGATAATCAACAATGTAAAACTGATCCTCGAAGATGAGGTGATCAGCGGCTCGCTGGAAGTTCGTGACGGCGTAATTCGTGCTTTTGCCGAAACCCAAAGCCGCCAGCCCGGCGCGCATGATGGCGACGGCGGCTGGCTGATGCCTGGGCTTATTGAACTGCATACGGATAACCTGGATAAGTTCTTCACCCCGCGGCCGAAAGTGGACTGGCCCGCCCATTCCGCGATGAGCAGTCACGACGCGCTGATGGTCGCCAGCGGGATAACAACGGTGCTGGACGCGGTAGCGATTGGCGATGTGCGCGACGGCGGCGACCGGCTGGAGAATCTGGAAAAGATGATCAACGCCGTGGAAGATTCGCAAAAGCGCGGGTTGAACCGCGCCGAGCACCGCCTGCATCTACGCTGCGAACTGCCGCATCACACCACTCTGCCGCTGTTTGAAAAACTGGTTGGCCGCGAGCCGGTCGCGCTGGTGTCGCTGATGGATCATTCGCCAGGACAGCGCCAGTACGCCAGCTATGAGAAGTATCGTGAATATTATCAGGGTAAATATCACCTCACCGATGAGCAGATGGATCAGTTCGAGCAGGAGCAACTGGCGCTCGCCGCACAGTGGTCGCAGCCCAACCGGTTAGCCATCGCCGCGATATGCAATGCGCGTAATCTGCCCCTAGCCAGCCACGATGACGCAACGCGCGAGCATGTTGTCGAATCGCACCAGCTCGGCAGCGTGATTGCTGAATTCCCGACCACTTTCGCGGCGGCGGAAGCCTCGCGAGACCATGGATTAAGCGTGCTGATGGGCGCGCCCAATATCGTGCGCGGCGGTTCCCACTCCGGCAACGTGGCGGCACATAAGCTGGCGCAACTTGGCATGCTGGATATTTTGTCATCCGACTACTACCCCGCCAGCCTGCTGGATGCGGTGTTTCGCGTAGCCAGCGATGAAGAGAATGATTTCAGCCTGGAGAAAGCGGTTCACCTGGTAACCAAAAACCCGGCACAGGCGCTGAATCTTAACGATCGCGGCGTGATAGCCGAAGGGAAGCGGGCGGATCTGGTGCTGGCGCACCACAAAGGCGACCACGTACGCATTGATCATGTCTGGCGCGAGGGGAAAAGGGTGTTCTGATGGGCAGACTGATCTGGTTAATGGGGCCGTCCGGCGCGGGCAAAGACTCGCTACTGGCGGCGCTGCGCCAGCGAGAGCATCCGCAATTACTGGTCGCGCACCGTTACATTACCCGCCCGGCCAGCGCCGGGAGCGAAAACCATATCGCTTTGAGTGAAAAAGAGTTTTTCACCCGTGCCGAGCAGCATCTGTTTACGCTGAGCTGGCATGCCAACGACTTTTATTACGGCATTGGCGCAGAGATAGACCTCTGGCTACAGGCCGGGTTTGATGTGGTGGTAAACGGTTCGCGCGGGCATCTGCAACAGGCGCAAGCGCAATATGGCGACACGCTGATGCCGGTGTACGTGCAGGTATCGCCCGGCATTTTGCGCCAACGCCTGGAAAAACGCGGGCGGGAGAGCCCCGCAGAGATTGAAGCGCGGCTGGAGCGCGCGGCGCGTTACCAGCCAGGCAATTGCCTGACGCTGAATAACGATGGCAGTTTGCTACAGTCAGTAGAAGGACTGGTCATGCTGATTCGTGCGCAACAAGGGAAAAGCGCGTAATGATGTCGGCGTAGCGTTGCTGCGCCGGTTACGTTGACTCAACCGTTAAAGCGAGGCGCTATGAGCCTGACAATCACCCTCACCGGCACCGGCGGCGCACAACTGGTGCCGGTTTTTGGTTGCGACTGTGCAGCCTGCCGCCGTGCCCGTCAGAATGAAACCCATCGCCGTAAACCCTGTAGCGCCGTGGTGAAGTTTAACGACGCAGTGACCTTACTCGACGCCGGTATCCCCGATCTGATGGATACCTTTCCCGCCGGTCACTTTCAGCAGTTCCTGCTTACTCACTATCACATGGATCATGTGCAAGGGCTGTTTCCGTTGCGCTGGGGCGTGGGCGAGAAAATCCCGGTCTATGGCCCACCGGATGAACAGGGTTGCGACGATCTGTTTAAGCACCCCGGCCTGCTTGATTTCAGCCATACCGTTGAACCGTTTGTGGTGTTTGACCTGCAAGGTTTACAGGTGACGCCACTGCCGCTGAACCATTCGAAACTCACCTTTGGCTATTTGTTCGAATCGGCGCACAGCCGGGTGGCATGGCTGTCTGATACCGCCGGGTTACCGGACAAGACGTTAAAGTTTCTGCTCAATAATCATCCGCAAGTGGTGGTGATAGATTGTTCATATGAACCACGTGCGCAAACGCCGAAAAATCACAGCGATTTGAACACGGTTATCGCCCTGAATGAGGTGATTGGCTGTCCAAGAGTTATCCTAACGCATATCAGTCATGTCTTTGATCAATGGATGATGAAAAACCCGCTGCCGACGGGGGTTGAAGCAGGGTATGATGGCATGCGGATTGTGCTGGATTAGACCGCATAATACCGATATATTCGTCGCATCTTTTCCGGTGGAAGCGGAATAAGCAGACGCAGCCTGTAAAGAGGTCGTTTGAGGGATTAAGCGTACAGACTCGAAGCAAAAAAAGTTGTTGCGCATAACGCAACGGGGTCTTACTTACCCGCGTGTGACCTGGCAGTTATTAGCACATCGCGGCTTTGACAGAGTATTGAGCTTGCCATGAATGTGCTTTTTATTTGTAGCCGAAACCAGTGGCGCAGCCCCACGGCTGAGCAGGTTTTTCGCCGCTACCCGGGGCTAAATGCCCGTTCCGCTGGCACGCAGCGCCAGGCGAGAAAAACCGTCTCCCCCGCCATTCTCTCCTGGGCGGATGTTATCTGCGTCATGGAAGAACATCACAAGAGCCGGATTCTGGAAGACTTCAGCCGCCTGGTGCAGCATAAACCGGTTTACGTGCTGGATATTCCTGACCATTACCACTTTATGGATCCGCAACTGATCGCGTTGCTGGAAGATGTTGTTCCGGCGCGTTTAGGTTTGCGCATCCCTGCGTAGCCGCGTTAGCGATAATCATCGTCTTCCAGCCTGCGCTGTTCATCTTCCAGCTGGCGTCGCTCGCGATCGAGCTGGCGCTGGCGGTCATCCAGTTGACGACGCCGATCCTCAAGCTGCTGATAACGGTCGTCGTACTGCCTGCGCTGATCGCGGTTTTGGTAGTCGTCATCGCGCCTGTCATCGCGGCTATCTGTGTTATACGCCTCGCCAATCGCCCGCTGGATATTACCAATCGCATCATCAATCACATCCGCGTGGGCAACCTGACCACTGAGTAAGAGAGCGCCGAGCACCAGCGCGTTCGCGTAACGTTTCATAAAGGCCAGCCTCAAATAGGGACGAGGCTTACGTTAATTCAGCCACGCGCGCGCCGGGTAGCGGAGGAATCTCAAATCCACTACGCCGCAATGCGGCGCAGCGCCTGGGCGAGTTGTACGCGGGTAAACGGTTTGCGCAACAGCTCGACATCCGGCAGCGCAGGGTTATGCGCCGGACGCAGATCCTGGCCGCTTATCAGCAACAGCGGCAGTTGCGGATAGTGCTGACGCGCAAGGTTAATCACTTCCGCCCCGCTTAACGTACCGGGCAACATCAGGTCACTAATCAGCGCGCCAATCTCCGGCGATGCGCTCAGTAGTTGTAATGCCTGCTCGCCGCTTTCGGCCTCCAGCGTTAGATACCCCAGCTCATGCAGCTGTTCACACAGCGTCTGGCGCACATCCGCTTCATCTTCCAGCACCAGAATCAGCGTGTCGCAGGTATCACGCGTTTGCGCCAAATCGGGTTCGGGATGATTGACCACCTGCACCGCCGCGCGTGGCAGTTGCAAACGCACCGTGGTGCCCTGCCCTGGCGCGCTTTCGATCTCTACCCGCCCGCCGGACTGACGGACAAAACCGTAAACCATCGACAGCCCTAACCCACTGCCGCTGCCGGTCTGCTTGGTAGTGAAGAACGGTTCAAATACCTGTGCTTTCACCTCTTGCGACATCCCGCAGCCATGATCCACCACTTCCAGCGCCACCATATCCTGCTTGCGCCCGTCGCTGCGGGTCACGCGCTGGTTCCAGGTGCGCACTTTGATAACGCCGCTCTCTCCTTCCATGGCATCGCGGGCGTTCATCACCAGGTTGATGATGGCGTTTTCCAGTTGTCCGACATCGATCCACGCGGGCCACGCCGGGTTCTGCGCCTCAATCTCCAGCGTCAATGTCGCCGGCAGGGAATGGCGCATCAGCTCGCCGAGGTTTTCCAGCAGCGGCTGCATCTCTACCGCGTGCGGATGCAGCGACTGCTTACGTGAAAACGCCAGCAGGCGCTGCGTGAGTAACGCCCCGCGCTCGGCGGCTTTCAGCGCCCGCGAAATACGTGGCGCATCCGGCGAACCGGGCGCGACCAGTTCGAGGCTGCCGATGATCACCGCCAGCAGGTTGTTAAAGTCGTGCGCCAGCCCACCGGTCAGTTGCCCGACCGCTTTCATCTTCTGGCTGTGCAGCAATGCGGCTTCCAGCCCTTTACGTTCGGTTCGGTCCAGCACCACGTTAACCATCCCGCGCCCTGGCACCGGGCTGAAGCGCAGCTCAATGGTGCGGTCATCCGCCAGCCGCAATTCTTGCGGTTTTGGCAGCGTCCGGGCGAGATTCTCCTGCACATGGTTGGGTAAATCACTTACCTGGTGCAGCAAACGCTGGTAATGATGGCCGCGCTGAAGCGCATCGGCAGTTAACCCCAGCAGCAGCGGATATTGCGGGTTCCACACGACCAGACAGCCCTGGTTATCAAACAGGGCAAAGCCGTCGCGCATGGCGTGAAACGTGGTTTCCAGTTGCGTACTTTTCTCTTTCAGTAGCTTTGAGGTGTGCTCCAGCGAGGCGGTGTTGCGCGCGAAGACGTTAAACGCCCGCGCCAGTTCGCCCAGCTCATCACGCCGCTGCAAACCCGGTACGGAAACGTCCTTTTCACCGTGCGCCAGCCGCGACATCGCGCGCGAAATCGCAGTTAAATTAGATCCCAGGTTACGGTAGATATACCAACCGGCAAAGCCAGTGATCACCAGCGCCAGCAGGGCGAAAACGCTGATAAACGCAATGATGGATCGCATCTCCTGATGGCTCTGGGTGGTGCGCAGCTCAGAGGCGTTCGCCACTTCCGAGACATACTGGTTAATGTCGCTGTTGAGCAGCGCCACCAGCGCTTTGATGTGAAACATCGACCAGCTAATCGCCAGATCGCTCTCTTCCAGTTGCAGCGACAGCGGCTCCAGTTTGCGCAACTCGGCGCTGAAATCGGGCAGGATAAACGCCACCGTTGAGCTGGCGCTTTGCAGCGGTAATGTCGCCATCACTTCAGACAGTTGCTTGATGGTCGGGCGCGGGGAAGGCGTTTGAATAGCGGCGATGATGAGCCGGTCCATCTCTTCCAGCAGGCGGCTGTCGGGGATATTTCCCCCTTCCCGCGTATTTATCTCCTGTAAATGACGCAAATAACTTTGGCTCTGGTAGAGCGAGCTGAGCAGCGCATTACGCTCCAGGTGGCGGCGCTGTCCGCGTTGCAGCATCTCGGTGACGCTTTGCTGCAACTCATGACTGCGCCGTGTGATCTGCGCCACCAGTTGCGGCTCCAGTTGCGCAAGCGGCGCGTTCGCCAGTTGGTTTAGCGAGTGTTGTAGCGCACTTTGCGTTGCTTTCAGCCGCTCGGCTTCACCTTTGTACTCCAGCGCGCCGACCACCTGCGATAAACGCACCGCCGCTGTGGCAACGTTGGCGGTATCGCGCGCCAGGTTCATGCTGCCGGTCATATCGTCCAGCGTCTGCTGTTGCACCTGTTCCTGGATCTGGCTGGCATGGCGAAAGCCAAGTACCGCCACGCCGCACACCATTAAGGTCACGGCCACCACTAACATATTGAAAAACAGCAGCCGCCCACGGGCGCTGGAAAAGAACGGATTCGCGCGATACGGCATAGTGGCTCCATAAGAGGCTCAACGCGGGTATGGGCGTCACTATGACAAATATGAACAGCTTCTGACATTGTGCATTTACGAACGTGTGATGAAGTGCGGATATCGTCCTTCCGAGGAGCCTGACATGAGCACAACGCCCGTTCTGGAGATGCGCAACATTGCCAAAGCGTTTGGCAAGTTTTACGCGCTCAAAGGGGTGGACCTGACGGTCTGGCCCGGCGAGATCCACGCGCTAATGGGGGAAAACGGCGCGGGGAAAAGCACGTTAATGAAAATTCTTGCCGGGGCGTACAGCGCCACCAGCGGCGAGATCCTGATTGACGGCCAGCCCTATACCATAAAAGGCCCGAAAGACGCGCTGGCGGCGGGCATCACCTTAATTTACCAGGAGATGCAGCTCGCGCCCAATCTTACCGTCGCTGAAAACATCTTTCTCGGCAGCGAAATCGCCCGTGGCGGGCTGGTGCAGCGCAAAGAGATGGCCGCGCAAGCCCAGGCGGTGATCGATCGCCTTGGCGCCAATTTCAAAGCCACCGACCGGGTGATGACGTTAACCATCGCCGAACAACAGCAGGTGGAGATCGCCCGCGCATTGCACCGCAACAGCCGCATTCTGGTAATGGACGAACCCACCGCCGCCCTCTCCTCGCGTGAAACTCACCGCCTGTTCGAACTGATCCTGCGTCTGCGCGATCAAGGCATGGCGATTATCTACATCAGCCACCGCATGGCGGAAGTGTATGAGCTTTCCGATCGCGTCAGCGTGCTGCGCGACGGGCAATACGTCGGCAGCCTGACCCGCGACAAACTGAATGCCTCCGAGCTGGTGCGCATGATGGTCGGGCGACCGCTCAGCGATCTGTTTAACAAAGAGCGCGATATTCCGCTCGGCAGCCCGCGTCTGAGCATTCACCACCTGACGGATAACGAAAAGATCCAGCCGGTTAGCTTGCATGTCCGCGCCGGGGAGATCGTCGGTCTCGCCGGGCTGGTTGGTGCGGGACGATCGGAACTGGCGCAGTTGATCTTCGGCGTGCGTAAAGCCACCGGCGGCATGATCGAAGTGGATGGCGAACCGGTGGTGATCCACTCCCCGCGCGCCGCCATTGATTTGGGCATCGGTTTTTTGACCGAAAACCGCAAAGAGCAAGGGCTGTTTCTCGAACTGGCGGCGCAGGAGAACATCACCATGGCGACGCTTGAGCGCGACGCCGCCTGGGGAATGCTCGATCGCAAAAAAGCACAGTCGATCTCCGATGATGCCATCAAGCTGCTCAACATCCGCGTACCGCACGCGCAAGTGCGGGCGGGCGGGCTTTCCGGCGGCAACCAACAGAAACTGCTGATCTCGCGCTGGGTGGCGATTGGCCCCCGCATTTTGATCCTCGACGAGCCAACGCGCGGCGTCGATGTCGGCGCGAAAAGCGAGATCTACCGGATCATGAACCAGATGGCGCGCAAAGGCGTGGCGATCCTGATGATCTCCAGTGAGTTACCGGAAGTGGTCGGCATGAGCGATCGCGTGTATGTGATGCGCGAAGGCGAGATTGCCGGTGAGTTACTCAACGGCGACATCACCCAGGAAAACATCATGACGCTGGCGACCGGCGTTAACGAATCCCTACATCCGGCGGTACACCATGACTGATTACAAAGAAAATACAGCCACCGAGGTCGCCAAATCGGCCTCCGCCAAAAAAATGTTAATGGGCGATCTGATGCAAACGGTCGGCATCCTGCCGATTTTGATCCTCATCGTCGCCGTGTTTGGCTTTATCGCGCCGAACTTCTTTACCGAAAGCAATTTGCTGAATATCACCCGCCAGGCGTCGATCAACATCGTGCTAGCGGCAGGGATGACCTTCATCATTCTGACCGGCGGCATCGACCTGTCTGTCGGGTCGATCCTTGGTACTACAGCAGTGGCAGCAATGGTGGTGTCGTTGACACCGGAGCTCGCCATGCTGTCGGTGCCGGCGGCGCTGATGCTTGGCCTGGTGCTGGGGCTGTTTAACGGCGCGCTGGTGGCGTTCGCCGGGTTGCCGCCGTTTATCGTCACGCTCGGCACTTACACCGCGCTGCGCGGTGCAGCCTATCTGCTGGCTGACGGCACCACGGTGATTAACTCCGACATCAGTTTTGAGTGGATCGGCAATAACTATCTTGGCCCGGTGCCGTGGCTGGTGGTGATCGCGCTGGCGGTGATTGTGGTGTGCTGGTTTATCCTGCGCCGCACCACGCTTGGCGTACATATTTACGCGGTGGGCGGCAATATGCAGGCCGCACGCCTGACCGGCATCAAAGTGTGGCTGGTGTTGCTGTTCGTCTATGGCATGAGCGGGTTGCTTTCCGGTCTTGGCGGGGTGATGAGCGCCTCGCGCTTATACAGCGCCAACGGCAACCTCGGCATGGGCTATGAGCTGGACGCCATCGCGGCGGTGATCCTCGGCGGTACCAGCTTTGTCGGCGGCATTGGCACCATCACCGGTACGCTGGTGGGGGCGCTGATTATCGCCACCTTAAACAATGGGATGACGCTGATGGGCGTCTCCTACTTCTGGCAATTGGTGATCAAAGGGGCGGTGATCATCATAGCGGTGCTGATCGACAAATACCGTACCCGGCATCATCAGGCAGCATAACAATACCCTACAAAACAGCAACATAAGCGAGGATTACAGCATGCGTCTTAAACCTCTTGTCACTGCGCTCTGCGCGGGTGCTCTGCTGGCCAGCGCCCCGTTCGCGCAGGCCAAAGAACTGAAGTCCATCGGCGTGACGGTGGGCGATCTGGCCAACCCCTTCTTCGTGCAAATCACCAAGGGAGCGGAGCTGGAAGCGCGCAAACTGGCGGGCGATAAGGTCAAAGTGACGCTGGTTTCCAGCGGCTACGATCTCGGTCAGCAAGTGGCGCAGATTGACAACTTTATCGCCGCCAAAGTCGACATGATCATCCTCAACGCCGCAGACTCCAAAGGCATCGGCCCGGCGGTGAAACGGGCAAAAGACGCCGGGATCGTCGTCGTGGCGGTTGACGTAGCGGCGGAAGGCGCTGACGCCACCATCACTTCCGATAACACCCAGGCGGGTGAAATGGCGTGTAAATACATCACCGATCGTCTGAAAGGCAAAGGCAATGTGGTGATCATCAACGGGCCGCCGGTTTCCGCCGTACAGAACCGTGTCGAAGGTTGCCAGACCGAGTTTAAACGCCACCCGGACATCAAGGTGCTTTCCGATAACCAGAACGCCAAAGGCAGCCGTGAAGGCGGGCTGGAAGTGATGACCTCACTGCTTGCCGCTAACCCGAAAATCGACGGCGTGTTTGCGATTAACGATCCGACGGCGATCGGTGCCGATCTGGCAGCTAAACAGGCGCAACGCAACGAGTTCTTTATTGTTGGCGTCGACGGCAGCCCGGACGGTGAAGAGGCGCTGAAACGTAAGAACTCGCTGTTTGTCGCCACCCCGGCTCAGGATCCCCAAGTGATGGCCGCCCGCGCGGTGGAAATTGGTTATGACATCCTGCAAGGCAAACCCGCGCCGAAAGCGCCGGTGCTGATCCCGGTGACCATGATCGATAAACAGAATGTCGGCAGTTACAAAGGCTGGACGGTGAAATAACGGTTTATCCCTCTCCCGCAAGGGAGAGGGAGTGCCAACACAGGGGATACCATGAAACGCTCCGCCATTAATGAGATTCTCGGCCATACACGACAGTTCTTCTCGATGCACGATGTGCATCTGCCTCCTTTTGCCAGTTTTCCACCAACCAAATGGCAACAGCTGGACAGAGAGGCCTGGCGCGAAGTGTTCGATCTGAAGTTAGGCTGGGATGTCACCGCCTTCGGCAGTTCGAATTTCTACGCCCAGGGGCTGACGCTGTTTACGCTGCGCAACGGCTCGCCCAACGGCGCGCCCTATGAAAAATGTTATGCGGAAAAGATCATGCATGTGCGCGACGCACAGGTGACACCGATGCATTTTCACTGGCGCAAGCGCGAGGACATCATTAATCGCGGCGGCGGTAATTTAATTATTGAACTGTGGAACGCCGGAGCGAATGACGAGACGCTCAACACCGACGTTACCGTGGTCATTGATGGCTGCATTCAGACACACGCGGCGGGCAGTCAGCTGCGCCTCTCACCAGGGGAAAGTATTTGCCTGCCACCGGGGCTGTATCACAGCTTCTGGGGCGAACCCGGCTTCGGCGATGTGCTGGTCGGGGAAGTGTCGTCGGTAAACGATGACGAGCATGACAACCACTTCCTGAATGCCATGGATCGCTACAACAACATTCTGGAAGACGAACCGGCGCTGCTGGTGCTGTGCAACGAGTATCATCTGTTTCTGAGCTAAAGGAGTTTGCTATGCCGCTGATTTCTCTTGCTGAAGGCCTGGCCCACGCCCGCGAACATCACTACGCCCTGGGCGCGTTCAACGTGCTCGACTCCCACTTTCTACGCGCCCTGTTCGCCGCCGCGAAACAGGAGCGTTCGCCGTTTATCATCAACATCGCCGAAGTGCATTTTAAGTACATCTCGCTGGACTCGCTGGTCGAAGCGGTGAAATTCGAGGCCGCCCGCAGTGACATTCCGGTGGTCTTAAATCTCGACCACGGGCTGCACTTTGAATCCGTGGTGCGCGCGCTGCGGCTCGGCTTTAGTTCGGTGATGTTCGATGGCTCCACGCTGGAGTACGAAGAGAATATTCGCCAGACGCGGGAAGTGGTGAAGATGTGCCACGCGGTGGGCGTTTCCGTTGAAGCCGAGCTGGGCGCGGTGGGCGGCGATGAAGGCGGTGCGTTGTACGGTCACGCCGATGAAGCCTGTTTCACCGATCCGGCGCTGGCGCGGGATTTTGTGGATCGTACCGGCATCGATACGCTGGCGGTCGCCATTGGTAACGCGCACGGCAAGTACAAAGGCGAGCCGAAACTCGATTTCGAACGTCTGGACGCCATTCGCCAGCAAACCGGCCTGCCGCTGGTGCTGCACGGCGGTTCCGGCATCAGCGATGACGATTTCCGCCGCGCCATCTCGCTCGGCATTCATAAAATCAATTTCTACACCGGCATGTCGCAAGCCGCACTGGGCGCCATCGAGCAGCGCATGAGCAACCGCCAGCCGCTGTATGATGAGTTCGCGCAGCTATTGCTCAGTGTTGAAGAAGCCATTACCGATACCGTCGCCGGGCAGATGCGCATCTTTGGCAGCGCGGGGCAACTGTGATGGAACGTAAAGGGGTTATCGCCGCCGGAAATATGCTGGTCGATCATGTCCACCAGATTGTGCAGTGGCCGGAGCGCGGCTGGCTGGCGGAAATCACCCACAGCGAGCGCTCCACCGGCGGTGCGCCGCTGAATGTCCTGCTGACGCTGGCGAAAATGCACGTTGGCCTGCCGCTACAGGCGGTCGGGCTGGTGGGCGAAGACAGCGACGGCGATTATATTCTGGCGATGCTGGAGCAGTACCACGTCAACCGCCAGCATGTACAGCGCACCACGTCGGCACCGACGTCCATGTCGCAGGTGATGACCGATCCTTCCGGGCAGCGCACCTTTTTCCACTCGCCGGGAGCCAATCGTCTGCTGGATCTGCCCGCCTTTGACGGGCTGGATGGCAGCATGAAGATTTTCCATCTCGGTTATTTACTGCTGCTCGACAGCCTGGATAAACCCGATGAGGAATTTGGCACCCGCAGCGCACGCCTGCTGGCGCAAATGCGCGAACAGGGCTTTGAAACCTCGCTCGATTTAGTGTCGCGCAAAGGCGATCCGCGCTATCAACCGCTGGTGCTGCCCTGCTTGCCGCATCTTGATTATCTGGTGATCAACGAACTGGAAGCGGGCGAGTTCAGCGGACTGGCAATGCGCACAGCCGACGACGGGCCGCATATCGACAATATCGCTCTCGCCGCGGCAAAACTGCTGGCGGCGGGCGTAAAACAGCGGGTGGTGATCCACTGCCCGGAAGGTGCCTGGGGTGAAGCACCCGGCGAAGCGGGCAGCTGGGTACCTTCGCGGATGCTGAGCCAGGCCGAAATTATTGGCAGCGTGGGGGCGGGAGACGCCTTTTGCGCCGGTTTTTTATATGGTTGCCACGAAAGCTGGCCGCTGCAAAAAAGCATTTTGCTGGCGCATGCCTGCGCCCGCGCCAGCCTGCTGTGCGCCAACGCCATTGACGGCGCGAAAACGCTGGACGCGTTATTACAAGAGTGCTGAGGCTCAGGCGGCTTTATCACCGTGAGAAACGTCTGCGGCAAACACGTAACCAAGCCCGCGCAAGGTTTTGATCAACGCGGGTTGGTGAGGATTGGTTTCGATTTTGCGGCGCAGGCGCATAATCAACACGTCAATGGTGCGATCAAACACATCGACGCTTTCGCTGTGCGTTAGCTCCAGCAACTGTTCGCGATTCAGTACCCGACGCGCGTTTTGCACCAGCGCCAGCAATAAGCTGTACTCCCCTTGCGTCAACGCCACGCTCTGCTGCTGCGGGTTAAACAGCTCACAGCGCTCAGGATCGAGATGCCAGCCGTTAAAGACAAACCCCGGCGTTTTTATCGCGGTGGCTTCCGCCGCCAGCACGCCGGTACGCCGTAATACCGCTTTGACGCGCGCGACCAGCACACGCGCGTTAAAAGGTTTGCCAATGTAGTCATCGGCGCCCATTTCCAGGCCGACCACCACATCCGATTCGCTGCCCAGCCCGGTCAGCATCACCACCGGCAGCGACGGGCGCAGTTTTTGCAATTGCTGTAATACCTGCAAGCCGTTGATATCCGGCAACATCATATCCAGCAGCACCAGCGCGATATCCGCATGCTGCGCACAAAGGTTTACCGCATCACGCCCGTTATGGCAGGCGTAGACCGTAAAGACGTGCTCGTTGAGCACATCTTCCAGCAGTGAACACACCGCCGTATCGTCATCCACAACCAGAATCGCAGGTTTCATTATCCGCTTCCGCCAGGCTTTACTTGCTCATTCTGGCTCATTCTGTTGGCTGCGATTGATAAATGCAGCGACTAAATGCCGGATTTTTAACCGGGGTCACATCCCCCTGGCCTTTCGACACGTCACTTTTGACGATGACCTGCGTTTCGTCAGTATTTTGACCAAATATCCGCCGTAATATCAGTGAATACCCCCAGCAAAACTGTGGCATAGAAGATGCATAATCGGGGGCGATATTCTTAACTGGAGCGAAAGTGATGAAAAAAGTCGTCACGGTTTGCCCGTATTGCGCCTCAGGTTGCAAGATTCACCTGGTGGTCGATAACGGCAAAATCGTTCGGGCGGAGGCTGCGCAGGGCAAGACCAATCAGGGCACGCTCTGCCTGAAGGGTTATTACGGCTGGGATTTTATTAACGATACCCAGATTCTGACACCTCGCCTGAAAACCCCGATGATCCGTCGCCAGCGCGGCGGCAAACTGGAGTCGGTATCCTGGGATGAAGCGCTCGATTATGTCGCTGGTCGTCTGAGCGCCATCAAAGAGAAGTACGGTCCGGATGCAATCCAGACCACCGGCTCTTCCCGCGGTACGGGTAATGAAACCAACTACATAATGCAAAAATTCGCGCGCGCCGTTATTGGTACCAATAACGTCGACTGCTGCGCTCGCGTCTGACACGGCCCATCGGTTGCAGGTCTGCACCAGTCGGTCGGTAATGGCGCGATGAGTAATGCCATTAATGAAATTGATAACACTGATTTAGTGTTTATCTTTGGTTACAACCCGGCGGATTCTCACCCGATCGTCGCTAATCATGTGATTCGCGCGAAACAAAACGGGGCGAAAATCATCGTCTGCGATCCGCGCAAAATCGAAACCGCGCGCATTGCTGATATGCACGTTGCATTGAAAAACGGGTCGAACATCGCCCTGCTCAACGCAATGGGGCATGTCATTATTGAGGAAAAGCTGTACGACGAAGCGTTTGTCGCCAATCGTACCGAAGGGTTTGAAGAGTACCGGAAAATCGTTGAAGGCTATACGCCGGAATCGGTCGAGGAGATCACCGGCGTCACTGCGCAGGAGATCCGCCAGGCCGCCCGTATGTATGCCGGTGCGAAAACCGCTGCCATTCTGTGGGGCATGGGCGTGACCCAGTTCTACCAGGGGGTGGAAACCGTGCGTTCGCTGACCAGCCTCGCGATGCTGACGGGCAACCTCGGCAAAGCGCACGTTGGGGTGAACCCGGTGCGTGGTCAGAACAACGTGCAGGGTGCCTGCGATATGGGCGCGTTACCGGATACCTACCCTGGTTACCAGTACGTGAAAGAGGAGGCGCACCGCGAGAAATTCGCCAAAGCCTGGGGCGTTGAAAGCCTGCCTGCGCATACCGGTTATCGCATCAGCGAACTGCCGCACCGCGTTGAGCATGGCGAAGTCCGCGCCGCCTACATCATGGGCGAAGATCCGCTTCAGACCGATGCCGAGCTTTCAGCGGTACGTAAGGCGTTTGAAGGGCTGGAACTGGTCATTGTGCAGGACATTTTCATGACAAAAACCGCAGCCGCGGCGGACGTCATCCTGCCGTCGACCTCCTGGGGTGAGCACGAAGGTGTGTATACCGCAGCGGATCGCGGCTTCCAGCGATTCTTTAAAGCGGTGGAACCGAAGTGGGATCTGAAAACGGACTGGCAAATCATCAGCGAGATTGCCACCCGGATGGGTTATCCGATGCATTACAACAACACGCAGGAAATCTGGGATGAATTGCGTCATCTCTGCCCGGACTTCTACGGCGCCACCTACGAAAAAATGGGTGAGCTGGGCTACATTCAGTGGCCGTGTCGTGACACGTCGGATGCCGATCAAGGCACATCGTATCTGTTTAAAGAAAAATTCGACACGCCGAATGGGCTGGCGAAGTTCTTCACCTGCGACTGGGTCGCGCCAATGGATAAACTCAACGAGGAGTATCCGATGGTGCTTTCCACCGTGCGTGAAGTGGGTCACTACTCCTGCCGTTCAATGACCGGTAACTGCGCCGCGCTCGCCGCGCTGGCGGATGAACCCGGTTATGCGCAAATCAACACGGCCGACGCTGCAAGGCTTGGCATTGAAGATGAAGCGCTGGTGTGGGTGAACTCGCGCAAAGGCAAAATCATCACGCGTGCGCAGGTCAGCGAGCGTCCTAATAAAGGCGCGGTATATATGACCTACCAGTGGTGGATTGGTGCCTGTAACGAGCTGGTGACGGAGAACTTAAGCCCGATTACCAAAACGCCGGAGTACAAATACTGCGCCGTGCGCGTGGAGCCGATCGCCGATCAGCGCGCCGCCGAGCAGTATGTAATAGATGAGTACAACAAACTGAAGACTCGCCTGCGCGAAAGCGCAATGGGTTAAGCGGTTAATGCGGGGTGTTCATCACCCCGCATTTTTTCAAATCTCTTTGGTAAAACAGCCAAACCAGAAGCCATTTTCGCGTTCGAACTTTTCATCGCCGAAAGCGCGAGTGTGCTCGGAAACCACATCCAGACAGCAAACAGACAACCCCGCCAGATAGCGTTTCAGCTCATCCGCCGAATAGGCTTTTTCAATCATGTTGTCGAACTTACGTTTAAACAAGCCCGGCTCATCCAGCGTTACATCGACGACTTTATCGTTAACTACCGCCTGGTTACTGACTGCGAGGAAAAAATAAGCACCGCCCGGTTTCAGCAGCCTGACTACGTTGCTGAAATAAGCGACTCGTACCGCTTCATCGGGAATAAAGGTGATGGCGGACATAATATCGAAAATGCAATCAAAATGAGCATTCGGAAAGGGTAAATCCCCCGCCGCGTTGGCCTTGATAAGTTGTACAATACCTTTTTGTTGATAATCGCTTAGCAGCTCGGCTGTTTTATTAATTGCGACATCGGTCTGATCAATACCAACATAATTATCAGAAAAACCATGTGTAATCAGGTAATGAAGATTGCGGCCAAATCCACAGCCAATTTCAAGCGTATTGACGGTAGTCGAGTCAGTTTGTATATATTCCAGACTTTCGTAAATTCGTCTTATTGCGTAACTGGGTGTGGTGCGCACACTTTGATCCGCCGATTTTTTATGTAACTCTTCCCATTTATTTTTATTTTGCTGGCTGCGCTTATTTGATGCAAAGATATCCATGGAATTCACCATATTTCATGATCGTGGCAATTTGTTTAAACCCGACTTCCGCAAGGATTTTTCTATTTTCCCGCTCGGTGCAAGGCCGCATCACTCCTTCGAGGCTAAATTTCTTAGCGATAATCTCATCAATCGAAAAGCCTCGTGATAGCTTAAATTTTAGATAGCAAGACTCTATCATTTCATTTATTTTTGAATCGTCAATAACCTCTTTTTCAAAAATAATCAGCGCGCCTCCAGGAATTAATGCGTCGTATAATTTTTCATACGCGATTATGCGTTTAGTCAGGGGAATAAATTGCAAACAGTAATAAGAGGCGATAAAGTCGCACGCTTCCATATCGATATTTTCAATGGTGTCATGCACATATTCAATGGGTAAACTACCGGTTCTTTTTTTTGCCTGCGCGATCATATTCTGTACCGGTTCAACACCAATAAACCGTGTCGCTTTTTTTTGACTATGACGGGTATAGATTTTATGAATCAGTGCGCCGGTGGAGCAGCCGATTTCATAAAACACGGAACCGTCTTTAATAAAGAAATCGCTTAAAAAACCAATAAGCTCATGCCCCTCCTGATAAACTGGCACCGACATTTGCACATGTTCATCAAAATGGCTGGCGACATCGTTATCAAAAGACCATTGTTTTCCGGTTGATATCGAAATACTGTTACCCACTTCCATGTTAATACTCCCGATTAAGAAGAAAGAGTGAAAGGACAATCAGGCATCCGCCGATAATAAGTTGGATGGAGAGACCATCATGCAAGGTGAAAATAGAAAAGATCGTTGAAAAGAGAGGGACCAGAAACAGAAAACCGCTGGCAAGGGTTGCGCCGCCCTGCCGTAGTGCTGAAAACCATAAACCGAACGAGCCAACGCTGGCCGGTAAAATAAGCCAAATAAACCACACCCAGCCCCAGGTTTGTAAATCGCCGATGTCATATTTTTCATGTCTTATCCAGGCGATGATCAACATAAACAGCGCGCCGAGAAAAAGCTGCCAGCCGGTAAATACCCAGCTATCTTTATCAAAAACAAATCGCTTACTCACGACCGTGCATACCGCCCAGCATATCGATCCTAAAAACGCATAAAATAAACCGGTTCCGCCTTTAACGCTCTCAAGCCCCAGGCAAACAATGACACCCGCAACACCGATGACCAGTGAGATAATTTTTCGCTTGTTTAATTTATCGTGCAGTAAATAATGCGCCAATATCGCGAGCCACAGAGGATTGGTAAAAAGAATAATAGAAGACATGGATGAGGTAACGCTCTCCAGCGCCAGATTGAGAAAACCCATTGTCCCTGTTGTTTGCAACGCACCGACGACCGCAGTTAAAAGCAGCCCCTTCGCGACAGAACCTTCACTGGTCGGGATGATAGCCTGAATGCCACGGGTAAATATGGGAATTAATAGCATAAAAAGCCCGGCCGCCATAAACCGCCAACCGCCCATTAAAAATGGCGGCATGTTTTCATAAGAGATTAAGTATTTCCCGGTTGGAAAAGAAGACCCCATACAGAGGGTCGCAATAACGACTTTTATCAGAAAGTTCATATTTCTCGTGGTCACACCGCTTTCCTTTTATCAATATAGCCAATGGCAAACAATAAAACGGATGAAAGAGCAATAACGAGCATGGAGAGAAAGACATAATCCAGCTGCCTGAAAAAAGCAGCAGCGGTAAACAGATACTGAATAATAACCAGCGCCAGCAGAAGTTTTCGGATAAATGCATCCCCATGCCGAACAGAAAAAAGAATACCTAAAGGTGCAAAAATAATTACCACCGGAATCGTTGCACTAAGATATTTTAATGTCTGCATATTCAAATTACCGGCACTGATATTTAACGCTGTCGCAAAGATGGATATCAATGCCATCACAATAACCGCAGAAGGTGTTGCCACAGATTCGGTGCGGGAGAACATTAAAATCAAAACACAAAAAAAGACCACATCGATGCCATTACCAATCCATGACGTTACAATCCCCCCCGCAAAGCAAATAGCGATAAATAGCAGTAATCGCCAGCCTCTCGCGTGGGTAATTCCAACCGTCTGCGAAATGTTTTTTTTCCTTCTGACAACAAAAATCGCTGCGCCAAAAGCAAGCCAGAATGAGGAGAAAAAAACTTTTAAACCTGCGGATGAAAAGGGATTGGGAATATAAAATAACGCCAGCAGATAGCCTAAAAAGCTGGTTATTACACACCAGGTTATCAGAAATTTATCCACCGGTATCTTGCGGGTAAATATCGCTAAAGAAGACGCCGTCATGCCAAACGATTGCATAGCAAGGCAAAAAACAGCGGCCTCTTTCGCGGGGATCTGCTTGATAAATGTCAGTACCGGAAACGCCACCACACCACCGCCGACCGGTGTGGCACTGCCGACAAATGCGCCGACCATCATGGCGAGACTTAAAATATAATTCTCAACAATACTAGCAAAGCCAGTAATATAAACCGTCAATAGAAGCCATAAAATTAAAGCAAAAAATCTGAAAAAGAGGAGGGAGTCCTTATATAGAGGTCGTTGTAAGAACATTATGACTGCCTTGTCTGTTCTGAATTGCGGTATTCTTTACGAACAAGCACATAAATGTTTAATTCTTTAATGAACTATGAACGTCATGACAGAGCAACTTCCTAATTTTAGTCGATTGGCTTGTTTATTAGCAGATGCGAGCCGGGCAAGAATGCTCTGCGCGTTAATGGATAATAACCGGCTCACCGCATCGCAATTAGCTATCACCGCCGGGCTTTCCCCTCAATCGACGAGTAATCATCTGGCGAAACTCATCCATTGCCGCGTCGTTGCCTTTGATAAAATTGGCCGCAACCGTTATTACCGGCTTTATAACTCGCTGATTGCCCAGGCGATAGAATCAATGATGGTCGCCACCTATGCTGATAGCAATTTTCAGGAACGCATCAAACCCAGCGGGTTCAAGAAAATGTGTTATGCCAGAACCTGCTACGACCATATTGCCGGACATGTCGGCGTGACCATCTACGAGCACCTTTGCCAACAAAAAGTGCTTGAGGCCGCGGAGGGAAACCTTGCCATTAGCGCCGCTGGCGATACGTGGTTCAGCACACACTTAGGCATTGATACTCACGCCCTTAGCCATTCACGCCGGGCGCTGGTGATCCCCTGCATGGACTGGAGCGAACAGAGTTACCATCTTTCGGGAGAGCTCGGCGCGCATCTCTTTAACGCGCTGCTCAGGAAACGTTTTATCATCAAAACCAATGAGGCACGTATTTTGACCGTCACCCCTGCCGGCAAAGCGTTTTTGCAACGCAGCCTGGGTATTCATAACATTGATGATGAGTGATGTGCCGTCTGTCGGCCATCACCGCCTGCGCCAGCCCGTCGCAAAATACCTTCACCGCCGGGCGCACAGGAGAAGCTGCATATAACCGATCACGTTTTGTCCCTGCGCATAACGCACAATGACCCCGCCCTGCCCGCCCGTTACCATCAATGTTGAAACCCTGCTGAGCATCCGGCCGGATACATATAGAGGTAGCGTGACGGGATGTTCGATCAGAGCGTTAATGAGCGAGCGGCGTCGTTTGACAGGCAAGGCGGGTAAGCCCGCCTGATGTAAAAATCCCTCCATGAAGGAGGGATTGAGAAGGTTACTGATCGGCAGTCTTATCAAATTTGCCCAACATTTCGCGCTCGTAAGCGCGCGCTTTTTTGCGGTCAAACTTGTGTTCCCACTTGGCGATCACCAGCACCGCCAGCGCATTCCCCACCACATTCAACGCGGTACGCGCCATATCGAGGATACGGTCAACACCAGCGATAAACGCCAGGCCTTCCAGCGGAATACCGACGCTACCCAGCGTTGCCAGCAGTACCACGAAGGAGACACCCGGCACACCCGCAATACCTTTCGAGGTGACCATCAGCGTCAGCACAAGGATGATTTCCTGCCACAGCGACAGGTCGATGCCATACAGTTGAGCAATAAAGATCGCCGCAATACTCTGGTACAGCGTCGAACCATCGAGGTTAAAGGAGTAACCGGTCGGCACCACGAAACTGGTGATCGACGCCGGCGCGCCATAGGCTTCCATTTTCTCGATAATGCGCGGCAGCACGCTTTCCGAGCTGGCGGTGGAGTACGCCAGGATCAGCTCATCTTTCAGGATGCGGATTAAAATCCAGATGCTCAGACCGCACACGCGCGCCACAATGCCCAGCACCACCAGCGCAAAGAACAAAATGGCGAAATAGACCAGGATAACCAGCTTTGCCAGCGGCCACAGCGAAGCGAAACCAAAGTTCGCCACCGTTACTGAGATCAGCGCAAACACGCCGACCGGCGCATAACGCATCACCATATGGGTGACTTTAAACATGGTTTCGGAAATAGAACGGAACACGGTGACCAGCGGCTCGCGGTGCGAAGCTGGCAGGGAAGAGAGCCCCAGACCAAACAGCACCGAGAAGAAGATGATCGGCAGCATATCGCCCTTCGCCATCGACGCGATGATATTGGTCGGCACCAACGATAAAATCGTCCCCATCAGGCCGTGGGCGTGGCTTTGCACATCCGCGGTGGTGCTTTGGTATTTCGAAATATCCACCGTCGCCAGCTGCGACATATCAATTCCCGCGCCTGGCTGGAACACATTCGCCATCGTGATGCCGAGAATAATCGCCACCGTAGTGATCACTTCGAAATAGATGATGGTCTTCGCGCCGATACGGCCAAGCTGTTTCGCGTCGCCAACGCCTGCAATGCCGACAATCAGCGTCGAGATAACAATCGGCACGACAATCATTTTGATCAAATGGATAAAGATATCGCCCGCCGGAGACAGGAGATTCGCAATCAGCCATTCGCGGCTGTCGCTGTGGTAGTGCAGATAACTACCCAGAAGAATACCCAGCACAAGGGCTAGCAGAATCTGCCAGGCCAGGCTGATTTTCATGTTTTTCATAACTACAGACATCCTCAATGAAGCGCCATTCCAGGCAAGGAACGACACATACTGAAAGGGTATGATTAGCGTCGCACAGTATTGCGGGGTTTTTTAACGCGCATTATCAGTATCATTTGCAGGGTGTAACGCGCAACCCTATACCGGGAGGGGGTTTGACTGAATTTTTACTCAAAAACCGTCTTTTATTTCAGTTATAACAAATAACTCTTTGTTATGAAAAACTTTTCACTATCGGCAAATCCAATATTTACCATCGGAAATTATTGTGGGCAATTCGTTTATTTGCACATTTTTTAATCACTAAAAATGTCTCATAAGCCAATTTCTAACGTTATTTCGTCTGCGATTCCTTGTTAATGCAGTGAATAATTCATCATCGTAACCATTACCACCCTACTGGTTACGTGATGGATTTTCATAGGCTTGCAGCAGCCTGCTTTTTTACGCCGGTAGTAAGCGTAATCGAATTGTCACCTTCCATAACTTGCTGTTATGAAGCGCCTTTCTTGCCGTTCCACCTTTTTGCGTTCTTTCGCGCGCCAGCACATTTATTTTGCTCGCTTTTTGCACAATTCATTTAATGCGTGATCTATCGCGCAAATAGTAAACAAAGCTGGCAAAGGCCCTACAATTAACGTTCTTGTGACATATTATTAACATCTTACAAGGAGAGCAATCGCCATGAGCCAAATACATAAACACGATATTCCCGCCAATATTGCGGAACGTTGCCTGATAAATCCGGAGCAGTATGAGGCCAAATACCAGCAATCGGTAACTGACCCTGACACATTCTGGGGCGAGCAAGGCAAAATCCTCGACTGGATCAAGCCTTATAAGAAGGTGAAAAACACCTCCTTCGCGCCAGGCAATATTTCCATTAAATGGTATGAAGACGGCACGCTGAACCTGGCGGCCAACTGCCTCGACCGCCACCTCGCCGAACGCGGCGATCAAACGGCCATTATCTGGGAAGGTGATGACGCCAGCCAGAGCAAACTCATCACCTACCGTGAACTTCACCGCGATGTCTGCCGCTTCGCCAATGTGCTGGTGTCGCTCGGTATTAAGAAAGGCGATGTCGTCGCCATCTATATGCCGATGGTGCCGGAAGCCGCTGTGGCAATGCTCGCCTGTGCGCGTATTGGCGCGGTGCATTCGGTCATTTTCGGTGGCTTCTCGCCGGAAGCGGTCGCCGGACGCATTATTGACTCCAGCTCACGGCTGGTGATCACCGCCGATGAAGGCGTGCGTGCCGGGCGCAACATTCCGCTGAAGAAAAACGTTGATGACGCGCTGAAAAACCCGAACGTCAGCAGCGTCGAGCATGTCGTGGTGTTCAAACGCACCGGCGGTAACATCGACTGGCATGAAGGGCGCGACCTGTGGTGGAACGAGCTGACCGACAAGGCCAGCGACCAGCACCAGCCGGTAGAAGTGAATGCAGAAGATCCGCTGTTTATCCTTTATACCTCCGGCTCCACCGGGAAACCGAAAGGCGTGCTGCACACCACCGGCGGCTACCTGGTCTATGCCGCGTCAACCTTTAAATATGTCTTCGATTATCACCAGGGCGATGTCTACTGGTGTACTGCCGACGTCGGTTGGGTAACCGGGCACAGCTACCTGCTGTACGGGCCGCTGGCCTGCGGCGCCATCACGCTGATGTTTGAGGGCGTGCCGAACTGGCCGACCCCGGCGCGCATGAGCCAGGTGGTGGACAAACATAACGTGAATATCCTCTATACCGCGCCAACCGCCATTCGCGCGCTGATGGCGGAAGGGGATAAAGCGATTGACGGCACCAGCCGGTCTTCGCTGCGGATCCTCGGTTCCGTCGGCGAGCCGATTAACCCGGAAGCCTGGGAGTGGTACTGGTCAAAAATCGGTAACGGTAAATGCCCGGTCATGGATACCTGGTGGCAGACGGAAACTGGCGGCTTTATGATCACCCCGCTTCCCGGCGCAACCCAGTTGAAAGCCGGTTCCGCCACGCGCCCGTTCTTCGGCGTGCAGCCTGCGCTGGTGGATAACGAAGGTAACGCGCTCGATGGCGCGACCGAGGGCAACCTGGTGATCACCGACTCCTGGCCGGGCCAGGCGCGGACGCTGTTTGGCGATCACGAACGCTTTGAGCAGACCTATTTTTCCACCTTCAAAAATATGTACTTCAGCGGTGACGGCGCGCGTCGTGACGAAGATGGCTACTACTGGATCACCGGTCGCGTGGATGACGTGCTGAACGTCTCCGGCCACCGTCTGGGAACGGCAGAGATCGAATCGGCGCTGGTATCACACCCGAAAATCGCCGAAGCGGCGGTCGTCGGCATTCCACACAACATTAAAGGCCAGGCTATTTACGCTTACGTCACGCTCAACCACGGTGAGGAACCGTCGCCGGAGCTGTACACCGAAGTGCGAAATTGGGTGCGTAAAGAGATTGGCCCGCTGGCGACGCCGGACGTGCTGCACTGGACAGACTCACTGCCAAAAACCCGCTCCGGCAAAATCATGCGCCGTATTCTGCGCAAAATCGCCGCTGGCGATACCAGCAATCTCGGCGATACCTCAACGCTCGCCGATCCTGGCGTAGTGGAAAAACTGCTCGAAGAGAAGCAGGCCATTACCATGCCATCGTAATAATCGTAAAACCCTGCCGGATAGCGGCGCGAAAGCGTGTTATCCGGCGGCAAACGCAACCATAACGCTCTCCTTCCAAGGAGAGGAAACAACCACCTCACCCTACAATTCCTAATGGATTTCGTGTTGCAGGAAAGCGGCAAACGCGCATATCCCAGGCGCAACGATAACGATGTGACTGGGGCGGGCGCGTGCGGCCAACTGACCGGCAGCGCGCAAGACAACGGGGAGACCTCTGGAGAATTCTGTGATGAATAACATTTATCAACAGATAGAAAACAGTGAGCATTTCAGGGAGTTAGTCGAAAGACGGCAACGGTTTGCCTTTATGCTTTCCATCATCATGCTGATTATCTACGTCGGCTTTATTTTGCTGATCGCGTTTGCCCCGCACTGGCTCGGTACGCCCTTGCATGAAGGCACCAGCGTCACGCGCGGTATTCCGATTGGTATCGGTGTGATTGTGATTTCGTTTGTGCTGACCGGCGTGTACGTCTGGCGGGCAAACGGCGAGTTTGATCGTCTGACCAAAGCGGTTCTGAGCGAGGTAAAAGCATCATGAAGAGAGTCCTGACGGCGCTGGCCGCCACACTTCCTTTTACGGCTCACGCCGCCGATGCCATCACCGGCGAGGTACAACGCCAGCCGACCAACTGGCAGGCGATCATTATGTTCGTCATTTTCGTCGCGCTGACCTTGTACATCACCTACTGGGCATCCAAACGGGTGCGTTCGCGCAGCGATTACTACACCGCTGGCGGTAATATCACCGGATTTCAGAACGGCCTGGCAATAGCGGGTGACTTTATGTCAGCAGCCTCGTTCCTGGGGATTTCCGCGCTGGTGTACACCTCCGGCTACGATGGCCTGATCTACTCGCTCGGCTTCCTCGTCGGCTGGCCGATCATTCTGTTCTTAATCGCCGAACGCTTGCGCAACCTGGGGCGTTACACCTTTGCTGATGTGGCCTCTTATCGCCTGAAACAAGGCCCAATCCGCACCCTTTCTGCCTGTGGTTCGCTGGTGGTTGTCGCGCTGTATTTGATTGCGCAAATGGTCGGCGCGGGCAAATTAATTGAGCTGCTGTTTGGCCTGAATTACCACGTCGCCGTGGTGCTGGTTGGCGTGCTGATGGTGCTGTATGTGCTGTTCGGCGGCATGCTCGCCACCACCTGGGTACAGATCATCAAAGCGGTGCTGTTACTGTTCGGCGCGAGTTTTATGGCCTTTATGGTAATGAAACACGTCGGTTTCAGCTTCAATAACCTGTTCACGGAAGCGATGGCTGTCCACCCGAAAGGGGTGGCAATTATGAGCCCTGGTGGACTGGTGAAAGATCCGATCTCCGCCCTGTCGCTCGGGCTTGGGTTGATGTTCGGCACCGCCGGTTTACCGCATATTCTGATGCGTTTCTTCACCGTCAGCGACGCGCGCGAAGCGCGTAAAAGCGTGTTCTACGCCACCGGGTTTATGGGTTACTTCTACATTCTGACCTTTATCATCGGTTTCGGCGCCATCATGCTGGTGGGCGCAAACCCAGCGTTTAAAGACGCAGCGGGCGCGCTGATTGGCGGCAACAATATGGCGGCAGTGCATCTGGCAGATGCGGTTGGTGGCAACCTGTTCTTAGGCTTTATCTCCGCCGTGGCGTTTGCCACCATTCTGGCGGTGGTCGCCGGGTTAACGCTGGCGGGTGCCTCTGCGGTTTCCCACGATCTCTACGCCAACGTGTTCCGCAAAGGCGCGACCGAACGCCAGGAACTGAAAGTGTCGAAAATCACCGTGTTGATACTGGGGATTGTCGCCATTCTGCTCGGCATCCTGTTCGAAAAACAGAACATCGCGTTCATGGTTGGGCTGGCCTTCTCGATCGCCGCCAGCTGTAACTTCCCCATCATTTTGCTCTCGATGTACTGGTCGAAGCTGACCACGCGCGGTGCGATGATTGGCGGCTGGCTGGGCCTGTTGACGGCAGTTGTCCTGATGATCCTCGGCCCGACAATTTGGGTGCAGATCCTTGGTCACGCTGCACCGGTATTCCCGTATGAGTATCCGGCGCTGTTCTCCATTGCCGTGGCGTTTATCGGTATCTGGATCTTCTCCGCCACCGACAACACCGAAGCCGGCAAACTGGAGCGCGAACAGTTCCGTGCACAGTTTATCCGTTCGCAAACCGGGATCGGTATCGAGCAGGGCCGCGCTCATTAACCCTCCTCCCCGGTCAGTAATGGCCGGGGATCACACTTTCCCGCCTTTTCGCTACCCCTCTCCCACCAGCGCGCTACAGTACCCTCAGCTTATTGAAACAATGTTTTTAATACATCAGCACGTTAATTCATTTATGACTGAAGAGGGTGTGATGAAAAAATATGCTTTAGTGGGAACCGGTGGGCGCGCCGGGCTGTATATTTCTGCCATTGGCGGGCAGTGGAAAGAGAATGCCCGCATGGTGGCGTTTTGCGACAGCAACCAGACGCGCATGGATTATGCCAACCAGCTGTTACAAAACGAAGACGCGCAGCCCGTTTCCACGTGGAAACCGGCGCAGTTTGAGGCGATGATCCGCGAAACCTTACCAGATGTTGTTATCGTCACCACCATGGACAGAACCCATGACGACTACATTGTGCGGGCGTTACACGCAGGTTGCGATGTGATCACCGAAAAGCCGATGACCATCGACGAGCAGCGCGCGCTGCGTATTCTCGATGCCATTGAGCAGACCGGCAAAACCGTGCGCGTGGCGTTTAATTATCGCTATGCGCCGCACCACAGTAAGGTGCGCGAGTTACTGATGAACAACACCATCGGTGACGTTTATTCAGTACATTTCGAATGGTTGTTGAATACCGAACACGGCGCCGATTATTTCCGTCGCTGGCACCGGGAAAAACGCAACAGCGGCGGGCTGCTGGTGCATAAATCGACCCACCATTTTGATCTGATGAACTTCTGGCTCAACAGCTACCCGCAGCGGGTGTATGCCGAAGGCGGGCTGCGTTTTTATGGCAAAGAGAACGCCGAAAAACGCGGCGTTACTCAATTTTACCCGCGCACGCACGGCTATGCCGCCGCTCACGATGATCCTTTCGCGCTGCATATGGCGGATAATCCGCAGTTAAAAGCGCTCTATCTTGACGCCGAACATGAAGATAACTACTGGCGCGATCAGAGCGTGTTCAGCGACGGCATTACCATTGAAGACACGCTTTCAGTGCTGGTGAAATACCAGAACCAGTGCCAGCTCACTTATTCGCTAAATACTTATCTACCGTGGGAAGGGCTAAACGTGGTGTTTAACGGCAGCCAGGGGCGGCTGGAGATGAAAATCGTCGAGAAATCGTACGTTAACGCTGGCGGCGAACGCGCCAATGAAGGCAGCCTTGAATCCTGCGACATCACCGTGTTTCCGATGTTTGCCGCACCGTGGAAAGCGGATTTTATCCTTGGCGAAGGCGGCCACGGCGGCGGCGATAACGCCATGCTGGCGGACTTGTTTGGCACGCCGGGCAATGACCCGCTGAAACGCGCCGCCGATCACCGCGCAGGTGCGATGTCGATTCTGACCGGCATTGCCGGGAACATTTCCATGCAGCAGCAACGCCCGGTTAACTTTAACGAGTTCGAACTGATCGCAAGGCTGAAAAAGCACTGACCTTCCGGCTCCCCGTTGCCAGGCGGGGAGCTAAAACATCACGCTGGCGATCAGCGGCGCTGCCAGCACCATCAATACGCCAGAAAGCATCATCACCAGGCTTGCGACCACGCCCTCCTGCTGCCCCAGTTCATAAGAACGTGCGGTGCCCGCGCCGTGCGAGGCCGCGCCAAAACCGGCCCCTTTCGCCACACCTTCACGAATTGATAAGCGCAGAAACAGCACATCGCCAACCGCCATGCCAAATACGCCAGTGACCACTACAAACAGCGCCACCAGATCCGGCTGGCCACCAATCGGCCCGGCGGCCGCCAGCGCAAAAGGCGTGGTGATTGAACGCACCGCGAGGCTGCGCTGGATCTCATCCGGCAACGTAAACAGCCGCGCCAGCCAGACCGAACTGGTCACCGCCACCACCGAAGCAGTGATTACGCCCGCTGATAGCGACATCCAGTGACGGCGAATAATCGCCAGGTTGTCATACACCGGCACGGCGAAGGCGATGGTCGCGGGTCCCAACAGCCACATCAGCCAGTGGGATTCACCAATGTAGTCCTGCCAGGAGATATGGCCGAACACCAGCATTAACACCAACAGCAGCGGCGTGAATACCAGTGGCATCAGCGGTAATTTACGAAAACGGCGGTAGAGCCGTTTATTGAGGAAATAGCACACCAGCGTCATCGCCAGGCACAGCAGGCTTAAAGCGAAATCACTCATTTTTCAGCCTGCTGAGTTCAAAGCGGTAGACTTTATCCACCACCCAGGCGGTAGCACCGAGCACCAACAGCGTGCTCAAACCGATCACCATAAAAATGCGCCAGCCTTCCACCATCAACAGTTGCGCATAATTAACCACGGCGACCACCGCAGGCACGAAGAACAGCAGCATTTCCGCCAGCAGCCAATGCGCGCCGGCGCGCACCCAATTGAGCGGGATCACCCGGCAAAGTATTAACCCCAGCAGCAGTATCATGCCTACCAGATTGGCGGGAAGCGGCAGATGCAGCCATTGAACCAGGTATTGCGCAAAGATAAACAGCCCGGCATAAAGCAATACCTGAAGCGGAACCTGTAAACGACGCACAAGGGCAGGCGTAACACGGATTAACGCCACGTCCATAACGATTTTCCATCAAATAAGCAGGCGGCCAGTATAGAGAGCCCCAATGCGCTACTGAAATGAATTAAACTCATCGCATACATAGTTCTAAGGAATAATTATGGACATCAGAACGCTGCGCTATTTTGTGGAGGTGGTACGCCAGCAAAGTTTCACCCGCGCGGCGGAGCGCCTGTTTGTGACGCAACCGACCATCAGTAAGATGTTGAAAAATCTCGAAGACGAGCTGAACTGCACGCTGCTTATTCGTGACGGGCGCAAACTTTTACTCACCGATACCGGCCGCGTGGTGTATGAGCGCGGCATCGCCATCCTCGCGGAGTTTCGCCAGTTAGAAACCGAACTTGGCGACATCAATCACCTGAACAAAGGGATTTTGCGCCTCGGCATTCCGCCGATGGTCGGCATGCTGATGGCCGGGCCAATCAACCTCTTCAGCCAGCGCTACCCCGGCGTGGAACTGAAAATTGCCGAGTTTGGCGGTCTGACCGTACAGCAAGCCGTGAGCAACGGTGAACTGGATGTGGCGATGACGGCGCTACCGGTCGAAGAAGAGAGTGGCCTGGCTACCCTGCCGCTGTTCAGCCATGCAATGTGCGTGCTGGTGCCACGTTCCGGCAGTTGGCTTGCGCGTGAAGTCGTGACGCCGGAGGAACTCGCCGGGCATCCGCTGCTGATCTACAACGAAGATTTCGCCTTAAGCCGCCAGCTCATGCTGCTGTTTCAACAGCATGGCGTGAAGCCGCGTATCGCCGTGCGCAGCGGTCAGTGGGATTTTCTCGCTGCGATGGTACAAGCGGGCGTAGGTATTGCCATTCTGCCGGAGCCGGTCTGCCAGCGGCTGGATAAAACCACGCTGCGCTGGATCCCGCTGCAGAGCGACCTGCGCTGGGAGTTAGGAATGATTTGGCGCGAAGGGGTTTATCTTTCCCGCAGTGCGCAGGCGTGGCTGCAATGTTGTAAAGGGTTCTGGCTTGATGATAAAAGCGAGTAGCGGGGTTAACTGGCCGGGCAGCGCATAAACGGCGGCCCGGCGCAGGGTTTACTTATGCTCTAACAGCAGCGCTTCCAGCAGGTCGAGATCGTGCAGCAGTTTTTGCAGCGTCTCGTTACTGATCTGCCGGGTTGCGCGCAGATGGTAAAGCTCGGCGCGCTCTGAGCGCAGTGCCGCCAGGCGGAAACGGCGCTCCAGATTCTCTTCCTGCAGGGAACTCTCAACGTTATTACGTCCGTCTGCACGGCGGCGCAGATTTCCGATCACCCGCGAACTCACCTCCGTGAGTAACTGGTTATCAATGTTCTCTTCGGTGTCTGCCGCCAGCCGCTCTTCCATCTTCTGAATCGCGACAATCGCCACGTCTGCCGTTGCTGCGCGCGCCATCCGCTCCTCTTTGTACTGCTGCGCGTGGTCGCGTACTTCAACATGCTGCAACAATGCAGGCAGCGCGATTACGCCAACAAACAGCGAGAACAGGATCACCCCGGCGGCGAGGAACACCAGTTCATAGCGCGCCGGAAAGACATCGCCACTCGGCAACAACAGCGGAATGGAGAGCACACCGGCAAGCGTTATCGCCCCGCGCACCCCGGCAAAAGTGGCGATCAGCAGCTCGCGGTCGCTCCACGAGGCGAACTCCATGGGTTTTTTCACCAGGAAACGCTGGCTGAATCTCTTCATCGTCCACAGCCAGCCAAAACGTACCAGCATCAGCGCGGCGTAAATCAGCACAATATCGGTAAACAACATCCAGGTTTCGACATTTGGATCGGCTTCTGCCGCCACCAGCGAAGACTCCAGAATGCCTGGCAACTGTAAGCCTAACAGCAAGAACACCATGCCGTTAAAGACGAACTCCAGCATCGCCCAGGTGCTGTTGGCGCGCAGACGCATGGCCAGCGGCGCGGTGCGCATCACGCCGGAACGGGTGATGGTCATCCCCGCCGCGACCGCCGCAAGAATGCCGGAAAAGCCGATGTGTTCCGCAATCAAATAGGAGGCGAACGGCAGCAGAAACAGCAGCACGATTTGCGTTGCCGGTTCATCGCCGCCCCAGCGGCTGAGAAAACGCAGCGAGCGGCCATACAGCCAGCTGACCACAAACCCGGCCAGCAGACCGCCAATCGCCACTTTGAAAAATTCGAGCGTCGCGCCGCCCACGGTGAACACCATGGTGCCCATCACTACCGCCACGGCGAATTTCAGCGACACCAGGCCCGAAGCGTCGTTCATCAGCGCCTCGCCCTGCAAAATACCCATGATTTTCTTCGGAATACGCCCTTCCCCGACAATGCCGGAAAGCGCTACGGCATCGGTTGGCGACAGCACCGCCGCCAGCGCAAAGGCGGGCACCAGCGGAATGCCAGGCACCATCCAGTAAATTAAGAAACCGATCCCGACCACGGTGACCACCACCAGCGCCAGCGCCAGGCCAAAGATTTCGCGGCCATGCTCGAGGAACTCGCGCGTGGGCGTTTTCCAGCCGTCGGCGAAGAGCAGCGGCGGAATAAACAAAACCAGGAACAGTTCCGGGTCGAACTCCACATGCAGGCCAAAGGTGGGAAAGGCCAGCAGTGCGCCGATGGCGATCTGCATCAGCGGAAGCGGGATTTGAAATGGAAGAACACGAGTCACGACGCCAGAAAGCGAGACGACAAGGGTCATGATGAGAATGGTAAAAAATATTTCCATGCGTTCCCTGTTTGCGATGTGTTGTTATAAAGGCCTCAGACCTTGATGCCAGAGCCTTCAGCTTAACGCAAAGAAACCGGGCTGTGGGCAAAAAAATGGGCAACCGAAGTTGCCCATTGTGTAAAGGTTTATGCTCAACGCCCTCTGCCCACAGGAAGAGGAAAAGCGGTGTCAGATCGCCCAGCCGCCCGCATAGAAAGCCACCAGCGCGATAGCAATCACCACGGTGCCGATATTCAATTTGCGCCACTCACCGGATACCACGCGGCCAATTACCAGCGAAGCAAAACCGATCATGATGCCGGTGACGATGTTGCAGGTCAGCACGATAAACACGGCAGTAATCAGACCCGCCATCGCATCGACGAAGTCGGCAAAATCGATTTTCGCCACGTTACTCAGCATCAGCAGACCAACGTACATCAGCGCTGGTGCCGTGGCATAAGCCGGGACCAGGTAAGAGAGCGGAGAGAGGAACAGGATCAGCAGGAACAACACGCCCACGGTGATCGCCGTCAGGCCGGTTTTACCGCCTGCCGCCGTACCCGCCGCAGATTCGATATACACTGCTGCCGGTGCCGCACCCACCAGGCCTGAGAAGACGCTGCTCAGGGAGTCGGTGGTCAGCGCTTTGCCGCCATCGATAATCTGGCCGTCTTTGCCCAGCAAGTTTGCCTGGCCCGCTACCGCACGGATAGTGCCGGTGGCGTCAAATACCGCTGTCATCACCAGCGCCAGCACGCTTGGCAGCACCACCGGGTTCAGCGCGCCGACGATATCCAGGCTGCCGATCAGCGAGTTGCCTTTGTCATCGCTGAGCGACGGCATGGCGAAAATGCCAGAAAAATGTACGTTCGGGTCGAAAATCAGACCCACAATCGACACGCCGATAATGGTCAGCAGAATGCCGCCCGGCACTTTCAGTTTTTCCAGGCCGATAATCACCGCCAGACCAATCAGCGACATGATCACCGGGAAGCTGGCAAAGTGGCCGAGAGTCACCGGCAGGCCGTCCAGAGGGTTCTTAATAACCAGACCCACGCCGTTGGCGGCGATCAACAGCAGAAACAGGCCAATACCGATACCGGTGCCATGCGCAACGCCCTGCGGCAGGTTGCGCAGGATCCAGCTACGGATGCCGGTGGCAGAGATAACGGTAAACAGCACACCCATCAGGAACACCGCGCCAAGGGCGACCGGTACGCTGATATGCTGGCCCAGCACCAGGCTGAACGCGGTAAAGGCGGTCAGAGAGATAGCGCAACCGATAGCCAGCGGCAGATTCGCCCACAGGCCCATCACGATGGAGCCGACACCGGCTACCAGGCAGGTGGCGACAAACACAGCCGCCGGTGGGAAACCAGCTTTACCCAGCATGCCAGGTACGACGATGACCGAATAGACCATCGCCAGGAAGGTGGTTAACCCGGCAACGATTTCCTGACGAACCGTGCTGCCACGGGCAGAAATTTTAAACAGTGCGTCAAGCGAACCGCCGGTACGCGCAGAAGGCGTAGACATAGAAACATCCCCTGAGAATTTTATTGTGCGTTGGCATGCGTGGTGGACAGTCCACTGCCGGTTAAACGTCATCTCCCTGGGCTGCGTTGTGACAAAGGGTCACAAAAAAGCAAACGTTTAACTCCGCGCATACAACGGTTGGTCAAAAAAAGGCAAACGATTATCCAGCGTTTATATGGCGCTTTTCAACTGAACTTTTCCGCTTTTCGCTAAATTTCGCGCGAAGCGGCGAAGAAGTGGGCGTCAGATGCGCAAACGTTATCGTCGGTGCGCAACTTTGCAACATTTGCCGATCATTTTTAGCTGCCAGGCAGATCAAATGGCCCACCCTGCACAATGGCGCGCTGCCATGCCGGACGCATCTCGACCCGTTTTTTCCACGCACGTAAGTTGGGCAAATCCTCCACGCCGCCGCGAGCCAGCAGCGCAAACACCGGGAAACTCATCTGAATATCGGCCATGCTCAGCTGATCTCCTGCAAACCAGCTTTTCTGCGCCAGTTCGCCTTCAATAAAGCGCGCATGGTTTTCAATTTGTTGTTTCAGGAACGCTTTATCGACACCCTTAGCGAGGAGTTTGCCCACACTGCGTATCCCGAACGGCACCGGGGGTTTACCCAGGCTGTTCATCACCAGTTTCATTAATAGCACTGGCATTAGCGAACCTTCGGCGTAGTGCAGCCAGAAACGGTAATCCAGCTTCTGTTTTGTCTCCTGCGGTTTAAAGCATTGCTCAGGGTCGTAAGTTTCCTGCAAATATTCGAGGATCGCCCCGGATTCGGCGAGGATCAGCCCTTCATCCTCCACCACCGGCGACTTGCCGAGCGGGTGCACTTTTTTCAGGGATGCCGGGGCCAGCATTGTTTTTTCTCGCTGGTAACGGACAATTTGATACGGCACGCCCAATTCTTCCAAAGCCCAGAGCACGCGCTGGGAGCGAGACTGATTAAGGTGATGCACCGTAAGCATATTTTTCTCCAGAGAATTCATACACATTAACTATAGAAAACCCGCACTTGCAGCGGTGAAAAAAAAGACAAAAATAATTGCTCAAAAAAGTAGCAATTATGCCGCTGTGGCCTACACTAAAAGTGTCAGCACAACCCGGAACCTCCAACATACTGAGGGGTGCTGGTGTCGGGGGAAACCCTCCCGTAACTGAGCGGGATAGAGAGAAAGACAAAGACCGGAAAACGACTAAAGCGCCCCAACGGGCGCTTTAGTTTTTTGTACGTTTCAGTCGTCTTCCAGCAAGCGCGCGCCGGTGCCCTGCTGCCCAAGTTGGTCGCCGGGGTTACGCAGCGGACAATCGCTGCGCGACAAACAGCCACAGCCGATGCAACCATCCAGCTCATCACGTAAGGCCACCAGCGTATGGATGCGCCTGTCCAGCTCTTCACGCCACTGTGACGACAACTGTTTCCACTCTTTCTTGCTTAATGTATGCCCTTCCGGCAACACACCAAACGCGTCACCAATGGTCGCCAGCGGAATACCAATGCGCTGGGCAATCTTGATGATCGCCACATAGCGCAGCACATCACGCGTATAGCGCCGTTGATTGCCGGTATTACGGGTACTTTTGATTAAGCCTTTGCTCTCATAAAAGTGCAGCGCAGAGACGGCAACCCCGCTGCGCTTCGCCACTTCACCGGGGCTGAGTAAGGCTTTAATACGCGGCGTTTTCTTTTCCATAAAACCTCTTTACCTCAAGTTAACTTGAGGAATTATACTCGCTTCCAGACAAAACGACGAATCGGGAAATGAGGAAGCCATATGTCCCATCAGCAAATTATTCAGACACTTATTGAATGGATTGATGAACATATCGACCAACCAATGAACATTGATGTAGTCGCCAGAAAGTCAGGTTATTCGAAATGGTATTTACAGAGGATGTTCCGCACCGTGATGCATCAAACGCTGGGTGACTACATTCGCCAGCGCCGTTTACTGCTGGCAGCGGAAGCACTGCGAACCACGCAGCGGCCTATTTTTGATATCGCGATGGATTTGGGATATGTCTCGCAACAAACATTTTCCCGCGTCTTTCGCCGGGAGTTTGATCGCACACCCAGCGATTACCGACACCAGGCCTGATGAGTTATCACTTTAACGAAGGCGGCTGCTGTACCCAGCGTTTAAATTCCTGTGACGGCAGCGCCTTTGCAAAGTGCCACCCCTGACAGAACTGCACACCGCGTTTTAACAACCATGTGACCTGCTCCGCCGTCTCGACCCCTTCCGCAATAATCTTCAGACGCAGACTCTGCGCCATCTCAATAATGTGTTCAGCAATCAAATGGCTGGTGCTGTTCGTTGTTAGCGTATCAATAAACGATTTGTCGATTTTCAGGATATCGACATTCAGCGAGTACAGGTTGTGCAAATTAGAATAACCAGTACCGAAATCATCAATCGCTACTTCGTAACCCGCCTGGCGAAACGCCTGAATAACCGGCGTGGTTTTCGGCACATCAATAAACCCGCGCTCGGTCACTTCAATCTTAATCTGCTCGGCGCGTACTGCATGCATCTTGGCTTTATTGGCAATCAATGAAATCAGGCGCGAGGAGTGAAAATCGGAGGCGGAGAGGTTAATTGAAATATAAAGTTGCGGCACCATTGCCAGAAAATCGCCCAGATCGCTGAACAATTCGTCGACGACATAATCGGTAATACGCTCAATCATGCCCTCTTTTTCTGCCAGCGGAATAAACTCCGCCGGGCTCATGACCGGTCCATTAAACCCCGGCCAGCGCAACAACGCTTCCGCACCAACGCAGGTGCCATTTTTGATATCGATAATAGGTTGGTAATGAAGGCGAAGCTGGCGTCGGGTTAACGCCCGGTGGAGCATACGGCGTGGAGAGTTAAACTCCTGCCGTGTTCGCGACCATATTAATAGCAGAATAACGCTACCAATCACGCCCAGCGGCAGCGTTAAAGTGGCCTGGTGATAAAGCGCCTGAAAATAGTGGTCACTCGATGTCGAAACAATAATCGCGATCGGACGATTCTCCGAACGCGCAATGGTATAAAAGCGCTGATCCTGCTGGAATGTTAAATCGTCGGTGCGTAACAGCGTAGCTAACTTACTAAGGTGGGCATTCTGGCTGACGGAAAAAAACTGGTGCGTAACGGTGTCGTAAATACCGTAAGCCAGATCAGGATTGTCTGATGCCACATCGCTGTAAGTGAGCGGATTAATCACCGCGACATAATTTCCGCGCTGCATGTATACCATCTTGTAGCCTGCGTAAAAAGGCGTATCACGATAGTAATAAATAGCGATATCGGGCGCGCGTTTATAATCCGCTGGTGAAATAGCATACGATTGCGTGGGCGTTATTACGCTCGAACATAAAAAGTGGTCGCCACGGGCATAAATTAAATCCGAAACATACATACTGCTGCGGACGATATTGAGCATGGCCGCGCGATGTTCCGGCGCACAAATTTGTCCGTGGTATTTTTCCGCGGCGCTGCGAACCGTATCCACTTGCTGGATAACGCGCTCCGTTTTATTTAGCGCTAATTGGGCAAACGATTGAAGCTGGGCACTCGTTTCTTTCACCGCACGAATATGCGCAAACCATAGCGACAACATCAGCGGCAGAAGAACTACCGTGATGAGCACGACGACGCTGAGCATCTTGCGACACACGCTATGATTCATGTCCGCCTATATCCATGCATTTAAAGCGCCTTTTTAATGTTTGGCAGGATGCTTTGATAAACAGGTGATTACGTTGCATGAATCAAACGACATTAGCAACTGACTTTTCTCATTAAAAACCTAATATTTGGTTATGACCGAAACAGGCGACCATAAAGCAAACTCAGAGTGTGCCCAATGTTTATATTAAGGAAAATATTAATCCATTCGCATGGGGGTGTTTTAACTTAATACAACAGAGTATCGCTGATTAAGCTAAACTGGCCGCAGGATAAAAAAAAGGCACGCCATTCGCGTATTTTTTCATCTGTCGTTGCGAAGTCTTCATAATTTCTTCTTTATTTATAAAAAAGCGCCAACCACCACGGTTTGACTGCGGCCTGCGCGTTTCGCATCGTACAGGGCGTTATCCGCAAGCGTAAGTAAAACTGAAGTATCGGACTCTTCACCGGTGACGAATACTAAACCAGCGCTAAAGGATAAGGCTATCTTTTCACCATTGCTAAACAATGGATTTCGCGCCAGTGACGCGCGGATTTTTTGGCTAAAACGCAGCGCCATTTTACTGTGGGTATGCGGCATTAAAATCAGAAATTCCTCACCGCCTAAACGACCAAAAATATATGACGGATCGCAATGTTCACGGATCTGATCGCAAAAATGAATCAGTGCGGCGTCGCCTGTTAAATGCCCCCAGCGATCATTGATATTTTTAAAATAATCAAGATCCAGCATCAGCAGGCTGAAGTGGCTGCGCGGCTCGTCCGGGCGACAGGCCACCAGCGCCTCTTTTAACTTCCGCAACATAGAAAAACGATTATAACAGCCGGTCAGATCGTCAATGGTGGCTTTCATTTCCAGCTGCCGCTCCGCTTTTTTACGCTCGGTAATATCAAGCCCAATACTCAGCACAGAGTGATCCGGCAGTTGAATATTTGACCAGAGTACCGTCAGCACCTGGCCATCACGTCGTACCGGGTGCCATTCATGCATGTCGACGGCCGGCGATGTATTAACCGAAGCGCGAACTTTTTGCCGTACCTCGGGATCAGGGAAAAATAACGCTAATGGATCGGCCTGCTGATTGAGCTCATTCATGCTCCAGCCAAATACGCGTTCGCACTCACCATTCCATAATATGCAGCGATTGCTTTTATCAAACGAGTTCATTAAAACCGGGGCGCGTTCAAATAACGCTTTATATTGCGTCACAATACGCTGCATCTCTTTCGCCGTACGTTCCCGGGCGACAATTTCAGCAAGATAATTTTTTAGTTTTTCGACCAAAACAATAACGACATTTTTCACAATGGATAAAGAGTGCAAGGACTGCGAAAATGCCAAAAAGAAATAACCCTCGACTCCAGACTCTTTATAATTCAATTTACACAAAATACCGCTGCGTAATTTTCTGGCCGCTATTTCATGATGCGGAAATAATAAATCACCGGCATGTCGCCGCCAGCAAATGACTCGCCAGGCGCGCTGATGTCGTTGCAGTTGAGACTGCTCAAGAAAGATTTGTACATCCTGCAACGTGCAGCCCGGCGACCCTGAGCTGACGAGCTGCCACGCGTCGTCCTGCCGGATAACCACCCACGCAAGCGTGGATCCTAGTGCTGCATTGATCGCGCGTAATATCTCTTCCATTGAGCGTTGCGCAGTGAGCCAGGGCATCAGCCTGGCCAGAACCGACAACGCCGCATCAGCGTCCCCAGGCGGCACGGCGGAATTTTCTATTTTCATATTTTTTCATTCGCAGGTTATAAGACGCGAAACCAGCTTAAAATGATGTTATCAGGAAAAAAGAAGAGGCGGCCATCAATTCAGTTAGCGCAACTGCGCGCACAAATATCTTCCTCACGCATAAAGAACGTGATGAAAAAGAATATATCGATAAAGATCAAAACCCTGAATCATCATTCACAGGCTAATAAGATTATCCTCAAAAGCATAATATATGCGACACAACCTGTAAACGTTGTGGCAATTAGGATGCTAAATATCACTCAAATGTATTAGATAAAAAAAACATTAATTCCCGTGCACACATAAATACATTGGCGATATATTTTCGGATAAAACACAACCAACACGATGCAAAAAGCACGCTTTTTGCACTGGCGAATAAATCAACAAATGTGATATAGTTCACACATTCCTGAAACGGGGAACGCCGTTTCAATTCGTTGTGTTATTCGCGGATCTTCAGCATTGCCACTCGCGCAACGTGCTTGTCCGCCCGGTATTCGGTCTTTCTGAGGATGGTTTGATGGCTACCTTTACCGCCAGCGTCGTGCTTCTCCGCTGGCAGTTACTGAGTGCAGTGTTGATGTTTATGGCCAGTACGCTGAACATTCGCTTCCGTCGTGCTGATTATATTGGCCTGGCAGTGATCAGCAGCGGCATGGGCTTAGCGGCGGCATGCTGGTTCGCTACCGGTTTGTTGGGTATTACGGCGATAGATCTCTCCACGACCTGGCACAACCTGCTCGTCGTGATGGAAGAGATCGCGCAAAAAGCGCCACCCGAGTGGCCGATGATCGTAACGTGATTGCCTAAAGCGCCTGCGGGCGCTTTTTTATTTCCTCTGGGGGTCATTTTTCTACGCGACGCCCTTTCGCATAAATATAAACACCGGATCTGCGCCAGCGGCCGATCTTTACTGCATTGGCATAATCGCTCACCGGTGCGTAAATCGGTGCACATCTATTTGATTTAATAGAGGGATCGGGCGGATAAGCCGTCTTATTGCCAGCCAGGGGTGGTAAACGGGAATGCACACTCGCCGAAGCAGGACGTAAAAATACAAATGCCCACCAGGACTCAGCTTCGCGGGCATCTGCGCTTTCACTTCAGCACAACGATTGTTTTATTCAAGAATACGGGTTTCCCACGGTCGCCAGAGCGGGTGGAATTTCTGCGGTTGGTAATGCGTCGTTTCGCGCTTGCCGAAATAGAACAGCGCGTCCATCTCATTTTTTATCACGACCATATTTGAACCGTCCGCATGCCCGCCAACGGTGACCGAACCGTGATAACCTTTTACCGGCACGCCGGTGTAATTCGCCAGTTTTTGTGCGAAAGAATCAATGCCGCCTTCCGCCCCGTGACAACTTAAGCAACGGATGTTTTTAAACCTCACATCGCCAGCCAGTTCCAGCGTATCCAGCGCCACATCAAACGGCCCTTTGATACCGCCAGCGACCTGCAGGCCGGTCGTGCTGTCACCGTTTGGTGTAAAAATGCCATGACCAATGATATTCAGCCGCGGCTCGCCCTTGTAGCTGTCGGTAAAAAACATATACATATTCGGATCATTTAAGGGGCCATCGCGACGCACGATATTGATTTCCCCGGATAATGTCACCCTCCCCATCTCTTTCTCACCCACATCCGCGCCAACTTTAGCAATATCAGCGAATTGTTTGATGTTGAGTTTTGACGACGCCATGGCCTCGGAAAAATTTTTTCCTCCCGCTTGCGGTAATGAAACATGTAATACGTCCGGGCCAGAGGCGTCAGGTATGGCGTGGCTTAACGGCTTACTGCCGGAAACGTTCGCTTCCGTAGCTGGATTTAATGGCCTTGCCATCGCCATTTTCGACTCCGCAATAGCGACGTTGATTTCACCGTGCGGGCCTTTAGCAGTGCCAGAAGGTCGTTCAGCAAGCCGCGCCGCGCCGGCACCGGGAAGCGATCGCACTCCGCCCGGAAATTCCGGCAGCGGCCCGCCCAATACCGCGCCCAGGAAAATCTCCTGCAAACTTTCGCCCAGCGTGGGCAACGGTATCTTGCCTTCATCTTTGGGGACATGGGAAATATCGGCCTGTTTATCACCGGTTCGCCACGCATAATGCCGCTGCTGAAACGCCTGAAAAGACTCCTTTGCGGGCGTATAGGCAGGCTCCAGCTGAACCGCTCTGAGTGTTTTGTCTTCGTAAGGGGAAATATCATAAGGTTTAAATTCATCAATCGCTGCCGGGCCTTTGATATCCATACTTTCTCCTCCGACTGTTGCCGTCTTGTTTTGGCTGGTAGCGTCGCGCCACAGCTACCTATTAAGTGGCCCGGCACACGCCTTTTCGTGACGTCGTCAGATAATTATTTCCCCAGTTTCGACAGCATCTCCGGGCGCATAAATTTATGGATAACCAGCATAAACAGCACCGATGGCACCAGCAGGATCAGCGCGGTAATGGATGAAACCTGGTAGTTGCCCGACATACTGGCGGTATAGAGCAAAATGGGCAGCGTGGTGATATCCGGTGCGCCAACAAAAAAGGTGGCGGTAAACTCATCCAGCGATTCCAGGAACACAAAAATGCTGGCGGCAATCAGCCCGGGCGCGGCCTGCGGCAAAATAATATGGAAGAAGGTGTATACCGGCCCGGCGCCCAGGTTGCGCGAGGCGCGCGCCAGCAGCGGATCGAGTGAAGAGAACGCCGCCACGCTTATCCAGATCGAATACATCAAGCCGTGCACGCTGTGCACCAGCACCACGCCCGCCACCGTACCGTTCAGTCCCCACTGATAAAACAGCCGCGCCACGTTCATATACACCGTCAGGTTAGGAAACGCCTGCGGGATGAGAAACAGCAGCATAAAGAAGGCGCGACACGGCATGGTTCGGTGCGACAATGCGTAACCCGCCGGAATAGAAATCAGCAGGCAAACCAGCACCGACAGCACGGCGATCAGCACGCTAATGGAGAGCGATCCCGAGACATCGCTGTAGGGGCTAAACACCTGGCTCCAGTATTTCAATCCCCACTGGCTCGGCAAGGTGTGCGGGAAAAACCAGCTTTCCGCCACCGTCCAGATAAGCAGATTCAGCAGCGGGCCAAACAGCGCCAGTACCAGAAAAGTGAGCAACAGAGTTTGCAGCAGAAAACTGCCGCGGAGTTTTTGTCGAAACGTGGTCATCACTGCGCTCCTTTCGCATGCAGGCTGTGGCGTAAATAGAACCAGGAGAGCGCCGCGCAAATCAGATAGGAGATCACCCCCATCGCATTCGCCACCGGGTAATCGCCGTACGAGTTAACGCGAAACGCCATATCGACGGTCATCATGGTTGGCGTGCCGGTGCCAATCATCAGCGGCACGGAAAGCACCGACATCATCGTCACCGTGGAGAGCACCATCGCCACGCCAATCGTCGGCAGCACCTGCGGCAAAATGATGTCGAACAGGATGCGTAAACGTGACGCGCCGAGGTTTTTCGCCGCCAGAATATGCGACGGCTCCACCGCCGACATCGCGCCGCAAATCAGTAACGTCGAGAACGCCATCTGCTTCCAGACAAAGGTAATAATGATCCCGCTCCAGCCCAGCAGCGAGGTGGTGTCCATTGGCGTTAATAGCCCGCTCGCCACCAGCACATTGTTCATCAACCCGTTTTTGGCGAGGAAGGTGCGCATCATCTGCGCGGTAACAATAAAGGGAATAAACAGCGGCAGGCGGTACAAAAATGCCAGCGCTTTCACGATGCCGCGAAACGGCGACAGCACGATAATGGCGGAAATTGTTATCGACAGTAGCGCCAGAATCACCAGTGAAACCAGCACGATAAGTACGGTAAAGAGAATATCGTTCGAGTAAAGCGCAAAAACTTTATCAAAGTGCGCCAGCGTGAAAGGCTGCGTATCGCTGGTAAACGCGGAAATCAGCGAAAAACCCAGCGGCCAGAGGAAAAAGACGGCGATCAGCAGCGTGGCCGGGCCTACCAGTAAGCAGTATTTAAAGGCGTGTCGCATGGTGAACCTGAATAATCACAGCAAAAAAATGCCCGGGCGAAATGCCCAGGCATATCCGTCAGTCAGTTAGAAACCTGGCTCTCGTAGCCCTCTTTGATATCGTCAAAGTACGGCGTGATCGGGAAACTTTTGCCGTATTTCGCTAAATCATCCGGCGAGATTTCCGCAAACAGTTTCTGCCAGGTAGCTGCATCCAGTTTCTCTTTCACGTATTTCGCGTCAATTCCTGGATACCAGTTGAACTGCTTCACAATGCCCTGCGCCTGCACGTCCGGGCTGGTCGCCAGCGCAATAAACTCCTGCGCCAGTTTGGCCTGCGCTGCATGTGCCGGAACGACGTAATACATTGGCTGGCCCGGCATCCCTGGCGCGATTAACGCCAGTTTGATCGACGGTGGTACTTTGCCCTGATCTTTCCAGCTATAGAACATATCGACCCATACCGGCCCCATGGTGATTTCGCCCCGGCTGAGCATATCCAGCGTCCCGGCGTTACCCGGCGTGAAAGTGACGTTTTTATTGAACTCTTTCAGCCTGGCGAACGCCTGGCTCCAGGTTTTTTCCACGCTTTTGTCATACGGCAGCGCGGAAAGACGCGCCGCATCAGTGCCGTAAGCGTAAATCCAGCCGACCACAAAGCTGACGCCGGACATGCCGTTTTTAATGCCGTTATAGCCAAAGGCTTTCGGGTTTTTCGCCGACCACTGCACCAGCTCGTCGTAGGATTTCGGTGGGGTTTTAATCAGTTCGCTGTTATACGCGATGGCCGTCTGGCTCAAAAACATCGGCATTACATAACCATCAACGTTAACACCCAGCGCGTTTTTGGCGTTCTCTCCCGTCACCATCGAACCGGTGTTGATGGACGAGCGGTATTTCTCCAGCAGCCCTTTTTCCACCAGTTGCCCTCCCGCCGCCTGGTGCACAACCGCGACGTCGATATCCCAGCTTTTCGCGCCACTCTGCTGTTGCGCCGTCAGTTTTTCGACAATCTTGTTTGAGCCCGCGTCTCCCGGCCCGGTGCCGACCACCTGCACTTTCACGCCCGGATGCGCGGCTTCAAACTTTGGCCCCAGCCAGGTTTTAACGTAGTCGACCATGTTTTGATCGCCCGCCGTCGCCACATTGAGAACCGTTTCGGCGCTGGCGGTGTGAACTGCACCCAAACAGAGTGCGGCGATGACAGCAAGTTTCGGTTTTACTGACATGATAATCCCCAGGAAAAGTGTGTTGGTTGGCTTAAGAAGTTGCAAAAACATGCAGCGCCGTTTCCGGCACATGCAAAATCACCGGCGTTCGGGCAGGCCAGAACTGTGTGGAATCCGCGAGAAAAATCTGCCCCTCGCAGCGCACACTATGACGATACTGGTGGCCGAGAAACGCGCTCTCTTCCACCACGCCATTCAGTACCAGGCCCGGCTGCTCCGGCGTCGTTAACGGGCGGTGCATGTTGACGTCCGAACTGCGGAAATAGAGCGTTTCCCCGCCCGCATCAGCCCGCGTCATGCAGTTATCCGCGCCCATAAAATCCGCGACAAACGGCGTTGCCGGGCGGTGATAAATATCTTCCGGCGTCCCCATTTGTTCGATGCGCCCGTTATTCAGCACCGCAATTCTGTCGGCCATCACCAGCGCCTCTTGTTGGTCATGCGTGACGATTAACGAGGTGAAACCGAGCTTTTTCTGGAGCGCTTTGATCTCGTGGCGAACATTGAGGCGCACTTTGGCGTCCAGGTTCGACAGCGGCTCATCGAGCACCAGCACATCCGGCTCAATGGCTAATGCGCGCGCCAGCGCCACGCGCTGACGCTGGCCGCCGGAAAGCGCCGTCACTTTTATATCCGCATAATTTTCAAGGTTGACGATTTTTAATAATTCCTGCACGCGTTGCGCAATCGCCTCTTTTTTAACGCGGCGGACTTTTAAGCCATAACCAATATTTTGCGCGACGGTAAAATGCGGCCACAAGGCATAACTCTGAAACACCATGGTAATATTTCGCTGCTCTGGCGTGCTGTAAGTAATATCCCGACCATTAACGGCAATAACGCCGGTTCGCACCGGAATAAAACCACATAACGCGTTGAGCAACGTGGTTTTTCCGCAACCAGACGGCCCAAGCAGCGCAATCATTTCGCCCTTTTCCACAGCGAGATGAATATCGTGAAGAACGATATTTTCGCCATAGCCAATTTTCAGTTTTTCAATCTGTAAATAACTCACGGGCGTTCCTTTCTTCAGCTTTTCTTTCGCCGATGAACACGTGTTCATTTATTTGCAAAAAAAATGCAACGTTGCACCGACATTATGTGAGCCTACTTTGTCGTCTATTTGTGACAGTTTGATTAAGTGCGCAATAAATTTGGTGGGGCGAAATGAAAATAGATGTTCTGGGCTGCGGTAGCGCCTTCTCATTGCAGCAAAACACCTCGGCAATCCGCGTTATCGATAACGAAAATCGCCAGTTGCTGATCGATTGTGGCCCGACAATCCCGCGCGCGCTGTGGCAGCGCGGCGGCGACGTAAACGACATCGACGCCATTTACTTCACCCACGTTCACCCGGATCACTGCACCGGGCTAACTGCGCTGCTGAATTACTGGAAAAGTTTTCAGCGTCGTAAACCGCTGATCATCTGGTCGCAGCGCGAACAGCGCCCGGTACTGATAAAACTGGCGAGCCTCGCTAACTGGCCGGAAAACGATCTCTGTTTCGACATTGACTGGCGCGACAGCGAAGCCGAATGGCAGTGGCAAAGCTGGCACATGCGCACCGCGTTTACGCACCATGAACTGCCCAATCTCGCCCTGCGAATCGAAGCGGATGGTCACACGCTGTTCTACAGCGGCGATGGACGCCCAACGCCAGAAAGCATCGCGCTGATGCACAACGCGACGCTGGCGTTTCAGGAGTGCGCTTCGGCAACGGCGCTGCCCAATGACGCCTCGCACGGCGATTTTCCCGGCTGCCTGGCGCTGTTCGGCCAACTGCGTTTACCGCGCCTGGGGTTGTACCACTGCAACGACGCCGCCTTGCCCGCGATTGAGCAAGCCTGCACGGCGTATCCGGGTTTGTTTCTCAGCCACGATGGTTTCGCCACCGATCTCAGCCGCCGCGCGGAGGGGAAAGTGTGAGCCAGAGTTTACGCAAACAAGCAGTAACCGCCGAAGACGTGGCGAAGCGCGCGGGCGTGTCCCGCGCCGTGGTATCGCGCGCGCTGAGCAGCAACGGCAGTATTTCGCCCGCCACCAAAGAGAAAGTGCTGCGCGCCGCGCAGGAGCTTGGCTATCAGGTCAATTTCCTCGCCCAGGGGCTTAACCGCCAGCGCAGCCACTTGATTGGCGTGATTGTCGCGCGCATTGGCGACCCGTTTCGCAGCAGCCTGCTGGAAGGCTTGCTGCATGAAATTCAGCGCCGTGGTTACCAGGCGCTGGTCACCGAGATCACCGGCGAGCAGGATCTGGTCACCACGCTGCGCCGTTTTACCCAGTTTCGCGTCTCCGGCGTGATCGTCACCTCCGGCCAACCGCCAGAAGCGATAGTGAACGAGTGCGTCAGCCAGCGCATTCCGGTGGTCGGCATCAACCGCCACCCGGATATTCCGTTAGTCGATTTCGTCTGTTCCGACAACGTTTCCGGCGCACGTCAGGCCGCTGAACAGCTTTATCACTCCGGCTGTCGCCGTTTTGGCTGGCTCAACAATTGCGGATCGACCTGGGCGGGTATTCAGCGCGGCGAGGCGTTTTTCCAGGCGTTGCAGCAACTCGGCGTGGATACCCAGCAGCAAGTGCGTTGGTATGACGCGCGCGAAGAGGGCTACGAGGGCGGTTTTCAGGCCGCGCAACAGAGTGATGAAGATCTGCCGGAGGGCATATTTTGCGCCAACGCGCAGTTGGCCTGCGGTTTTCTCGATGGCATGCGCCAGCGCGGAAAATTCGCGCCAGACGATTTTCATCTGATAGGTTTTGATAACACGCCGCAGAGCGGCCAGTTCAGCTACCAGTTAACCACGCTGCATCAGGACGTGGCGGAGATAGCGAACCGGGCGCTGACGCGCCTGCTGGAGCGGGCGAAAAATCCTTTACAGCCTTCCCGCGTTGAGTGGGTTAAGGTGACACTGATTCACCGACAAACATCGCCACAAATTGGCTAAGAGTTCAGATATGAGAGAAGAGTTTACCCAGGCGCTGTGCGCACTGATTCGTCGTCTCGGTCAGCAGGCGAAACAGCTTCGTGATAACGGGCTGACCATTGAACAGAAAGGTCGTCAGGATTTTGTCTCCCAGGCAGATGTGTATGTCGAAACCGAACTGCGCGCCTGGCTGAAAGCTGAACGCCCGCAGGATGGTCTGCTCGGCGAGGAGCGCGGGCTGGAACCAGGCAGCGACGGCGTATGGGTTATCGACCCGATTGATGGCACCACCAACTTTATTCTCGGCATGGATTACTGGTGCATTTCGGTTGCTTACGTGCGCAATGATGCCATCCAACTGGGGATAATTTACGCCCCGGATCGCGACGAGTTTTTCTTCGCTGAAAGCGGCAAAGGCGCGTTCTTAAACGGTAAACGCCTGAGCCTGAGCGAACCAGACGCCGACGCGGTAGTGCTCGGCATTGGCCGCTCCAGCCGCAGGCCGCCACGCGAATATACGCAAACCATCGAAACCCTGTTTGAACACGGCGTGGAGCATCGTCGCTTTGGTGCGGGCGCGTTAATGCTGGCGCACGTAGCCGCCGGCCAGGTGCATGGTTATTTCGAAGCGCACCTGCACAGCTGGGATGCGCTGGCGGGGCTGGTGATTATTAAAGAAGCGGGCGGCATGCATAACGATTTTCTTGCCAATAATGGTCTGACGCAGGGCAATAACGCCTGGGCGGCAACACCGCACGTGTGGCAGCGCCTGCAACCGATTTTACTGCCAAATGGTTAAACCCGCTTTCCAGGGAAAACGGCTCATTCGGGCCGTTCTTCTGGGTATTCGTAGTGAACCGCCAGCCAGATGGTCGGCGGTTCAGCCTGTGTCCAGTTCACCCGATGGCGGCATTGCGCGGGGATATTGACGAAATCTCCCACCTGCAACACCCGCTCTTGCGCTTCGTCTTCAAGTTGCAAACCGGCGGCGCCCTGAAGAATCAATACCCACTCGCTTTGCGGCTGGCAGTACCAAAAATCAGGCGGGCTGGCCTGCCCGGTGGAGACGATGCGCTCAATTTTCAGATCTTTTCGCGAAAGCAGATCGTTAAACGTCTCCGCGTCATTCGTGCTCGCGGGGAGATCATGTAACAGGTTGGTCAGCATCGCTGGCGCTCCATTTGGTCAGAAATTATCTCCAGCATCCGCAGGTTATGCCCACCAGAACGAGCGCTTTGGCTTTAAACCATTTCTGGGTTCTTTATTTAAAAAGAGACTCATCACACCGGCGAAGAACAGGGTTCACAGATAACGTAAACACATTGACTTTCCCACAGGCAAAAAAAACGGCTCCGCAGAGCCGTTTTATCAATAAAAACTAAAATGTTTTCATTAGCAAAACCCACTGTCGAACTGCATTTCCTGTATAACCGAACGAATTATCAATTGTGGTCAATGTTGTCGTTAGGTGCATTTGCTCTAAAGATACTTCTACAGTTTCCTGAAGCCAGTAATATCTCCCCGCGCCTACCAGCACACCCGTTGCAGGATAAACCGAGAGATCCCCCCACTCCGACCACAGATGCGGCCCGGCGACACGCTGAGCTTCACCGTTGACCATCACCACCACGTCGGGAATGCCGGGGAGTACCCAGCCATTGTCGGCGGCATACTTAACAGCATTAGGTGCATTCATGGTTTTTTCGCCCAGCGTGGCGAACCAGTGGCTTAACGTAAAGCGCCATACATACGCTTTGCCGTCCGCTATGGATGCAGCTGTGACTTCCACGCTACGAGTGAGCTCATCCGGCTCTCCGGTGATAGTAATATTTCCGTCCTCATCAACGGTAAGCCATGCCTGATCGACGGACCAGTTATAGTCACTGTTTGTCGCCGCATCGCCCGCCATAACGACCTGGAATTTAACGCCGATAAGCCCGGTATTTGGGAACTCATCCAGTGCAAAAGAGGCGCCGTTTACCGCTAAATAGGTTCCTTCTGGCATCGGCATATGCTGCAGCACTGCAATTGTCACCGGTGGTATCGTAATAAGAGTCGTACATAAGGTATCCCCTCAACTTTTTTAAATAGGGAAGGTTGTATGTGACAGAAGAGCTTTTTAACGTGCAGGTAGCGGGGCCACCATTTATTCATGGTTGCCTGTTTCCATCAGCAAAAAACTGTCCACCAGCTCTCCTGGACAGGATCAGCCGCGTTTATTACCGCTATTTCATTCAGTAAGCGTTAAATGACCTCGCCATCATGCGAGCAGATAAGCAGCCCGATAAAAGGAAGTTGAAATACAGCGTAGGAGATCATTTTATATCGCTCCAGCGAAGGTTGATCATTGGCTAAAAGCGGAATAACAGCCATAAACGGGGGGAATTCAAAGAGATATAAAAGAGATTTTATAAAATTAAAATATTCTTTCAGAACTTTATCCTGGATATATCAAACAAAAATCCGCCAGAAACCGGATGTGGATTTTAACGTTGCATAATTACCTAGGATAATTCATAAGTTCATCGTAAAAAAAATAAGATTAATCACGTAAAAAGATAAAACCAGGAATTATCATGATCTTTTCGTGCGTAAATATATTTTTTAAAGCGAGTCGTTATTGACAAAGATAGTCGCCTGCAAGGGAATATATTCCTCTCCATAATGGGGTTCTTTAGCAACTTACTGATTACTCTCCTTTAAAGTGTGCGAGAAGTGCTTTTTATCGGGTAGAAATCAAAAGGCGATAATCTTCTTTTTTGGTCGAACTCAGCATTCAACAGGCTAATTTACTGATGTTTAAACGATCTCATTCCTCACTCGCTTTGGTGATATATAATACTTGTCATTTTTTAAACTCATTAAAATCATTACTGGCTTTTAATATAAATGATCGTCAATGTTGTAACTTTGCCCATAATAAATCGACGACAGACTAACCTCTTTATTTTCCCTTGGCGACAATATACAAAAACAGAATTACGGGCCTTAACCAATATAAGGCGCTGTACTCGCGGTGAAAAATTACGGAGGAAATGTTTAATCAATAAGTAGATATAAGACATGCCTGGTAAGAGAAAAGTATTAACAAGAAGTGAAGCGCAACGTCTTCACTTCTTTATGCATCAATGTTGCGCCAGATATTGCTGTACCAGCTCGTTACCGGCAACGCCCATTACATTGAATTGCTTGTATTCGCTCTTATCAAGCACTCTGACGTACTCATCGCCATTGTACAAATGCCCGGCGCTATGGAATATTTTCAGCTCGTTTTTCCACTCCGTCAGCGGGATATGACCAATGATTTCCCACTCACCACTTTTGAGGCTATCAACCGCCGCAAAGATCACATTAGTCATGCCTCTTGAGTTTTTAAACTTCAGAAACTCATCGTGTTGCGGAATGGTTTTATCAGCCTGAATGCTCAGCACGCCAAATGCGAAAGCCTTTTTAAAGCGCCCTTTTAAGGCACAGACGATCTGACACACGGCAAACCGACCATCGGCAGTTGGGATCAGAAAGATATCACCTTCCTGGTACTTTTGACTCATATGCTACCCCTTATGATAGACAGCGCGTCTTGTAAGATTTCTTTACCCCATGCTGAGCTATCGCCAGCGATTTTATAGGTGGGTGCGTTTTTATTTCCGGGGCGGTAAGACCGGATATCATTCAATAAATTCGTTAATGGATTCATTGACTTAGAACCACCATGCATACCAATCAGTTTTTCTTCCAGAAATTTAGCTTCAGCTTTGGTTAAGTTGTTGTCAAAAATGATCAGCTGTTCCAGATGCGATTTACCCGGCGTTTTCGCATGGGCGTTTAAACGGGTAGGTGCATCACCGCGCCCAACATAACGGATTTTGCCATTCTCGTGCAGAATATATAACCCTTGCCCTTTGGCGCGGTTGTACTTCTTCTTCGAGCCACCGGGCGGGCGCGTAGACGGCAGCCCCAGGCAGCGCTGCAAGCCGAGCGGATCGCTCCATGCCAGTGGATTTGGCGCATATTGGTATACGCTAACCCCCGCCACCATCCCCACCGGATCCTGGCTGATATAGGCCGCAATGTTCGGGTCATAATAGCGATAGCGGTTATAGTGCAGCCCGGTTTCCGCGTCGTAATACTGCCCCTGAAAACGCAGCGGATTGTCGATGAGGCTGGCGTAAACCTCTCCTTTCTCGCCCCAGATGCCGCTTTTCTCCGACCAGACAATCTCTCCCTGTGGCGAGGTTAATCTTACCGGCGCACCGTTGGGATCGCAGTGGTAGTGCCAGCTCTGCTTTTCACCCTCTTCTTGCGTCAGTAACGCCAGCGGCCAGAAACTGTCCGGGTAGTAGATATATTCCCGCATCTCACTGAACAGGTTGGCCTGCGCTTTCTGCCGTTTTAACCTGCCGCCGGTATCGAAAATACTCAGCGCGGCCAGCGGTTCCTGTAACCTGGTGACCGTTTCACCCGCCAGCACATCATCCTGCCAGTAAAACCAACGGGTTTCGCTCGCCGTCTGCTTGAATACCCGTCGACCCAGGCCGTCATAGCCATAGCGCACCAGGCTGTCGCCTTTACGCACGGCGACCAACTGGCGATTGTCATCCCAGACAAAATCCTCTTTTTCGCCTTCGTACTGGCTATCCCGCCGCTGGCGTAGCTCACCGGCGCGGTCAAACACATAGCGCACGCCGTGGTGAATGCCTTCGCGAAACCAACCGCCCGCGCTGTCATTCACCTCGCGCGTTTGCGTCTGCAATTGATTACCGGCGGCATCCTGCACAAATTGTCGCAGTGCGCCATCCGGTGCCATATGCGCCGTCAACCGTCCCACCGGATCGTAGCTGTAGCGATCGCTGCCCCACAGGCTATCTTCCCGTAACGTCAGATTCCCGGCGCGATCGTAAGCAAACCCGCTGGCAAACAATGGTAAATCGTGTTGCAGCACCTGCTGGGTACTGAGCCGCCCCAGTCTGTCGAAAGTAAAGGTACGCAGGACATTGGCGGAGAGCTGTTCGCTCACGCATCGCCCGGCCTCGTCGTAGGTGAACAGAATAGGCGCATCGTTGTTAAGCTGTATCTGGCTGAGCCGTTCATGCTCATCGAGGTGATAACGCACCTGGTGACCACTGTCGCTTTCACGTGTGATCAACACACCGCGTTCGTTGTAACCGTAGCGCAGTTGAAACCCATCCTGCTCTTCCAGCAGGACACGCCCGGCATCGTCATAGCGCCAGCTCAGCCGCCGCCACGGGTTTTCACACAGCACCATCCGCCCGCAGGGATCGTAATGGTATTTAACTTGTAACGTGTCGCCGCTGCGCCGCTCCGTCAGCCGTCCCCTTTTGTCATAGCCGTAGCGCACTTCGCGACCCAGCGGATCTTCACGACTTATCAACCGGCTGGCCTTATCCCAACCGTAACGCGTCACCTGCCCCCAATAATCATGCTCTTGTGTCACCCGCCCGAGCGCATCGCGCGTCAGTTGCCAGCGTTGGCCATTTTGATTCACCACCGTCACCAGGCGATCTTCCGCATCATAGAGAAAGCGCAGCGTCGCGCCGTCCGGGGTTTCGCAGGCCGTCAGCATGCCGCTGCCGTTATAGCGAAGCTGCGTAGTGCGCCCCTGCTCATCGGTGTAACTGACCGGGTCATCTTCTCGATCGTAGACAACACGTATTTCCCCACCTGCCGGATCGGTGGTTGCCACCAGACGGTCTTTGCTGTCCCAGTGAAAACGGGTTACCCCCCCGCTTTCGTCAATACGCTCCAGCAGCGTTCCACGTACCGCGTGGCGAAGCTGTATCGCGCCCGCGCCAGCCTGTTCAATCCGCTGCGGAAAGCCATAACGATCATACTGGTAGCGCGTGGGCGAAACACCGGGCACATGCGCCGCACAAAGCTGCCCAAACGCGTCGTACTGATAACTTGTGGCGACGCCGGTGGGATCGATTTCGCGGGTAAGATTACCGGCCTCACTGTATTCCGAGCGCCAGACCGCGCCTTTCTCATCGGTAAGCACCAGTAATTGCCCGTCATCGTCATAAACCGCCTGAATCGCGCAACCATCGGGCATCTGTTCAACAGTCATGCGCCCCTGTTCGTCATACTCCCAGCGGTGCGTGCTGCCGTCCGGCTCTGTCACTTCCACCGTGCGGCCAAAATCGTCATAGCGGAACACGGTGTTGCCACCCAACGGATCGATTTCCGAGACGGGCAGGCCATTTTCATCAAAGGTGATACGCGAAACAGCACCCTGCGAGTCGGTCACTTCCACTTCGTTGAGCAGCGCGTGGTACGCAAAGTGATAATCCCACACCCCGCCATCCCCCAAGGCGTGGATAACCTGCCAGGCCTCGTTGTACTGGTAGTGAAACCCCTGCCCGTTGCGATCAACATGGCTGACCATACGACGCTGCCGATACGCAAAACGGCGCGGATGCGACAGCGCATCGATCTCCGCGCTCAACTGGCCGTGGGTGTCATATTCGTAGCGGGTAAGCGGCGTTATCTTTCCGTCCAGCGCATTATGCAGACGCAGAGAATGCAGACGGTTTCGCTCCTGTGTGACGAGGATTTCGCGCCCGGTCATCCCCGCGTGGGTGTACTCGCGAATTTTCCGTAACTCGCCCTCTTCACGCTCAAATTTCCAGCCATTACCGCTACGATCGACAATATCGGAAATCGGCAGGGCGCCCTGTTTGCCGCTAAAGTGCAGCAGCGGGCCGCTTTCCTGATCCACCCGCCACACCACCTCGCCATCACGGGTTTCCCGCCACAGGCGGCTGCCCTCCGGCAAACCGTGAATGGCATGTTCGCGCCCGTCGCTTTGCGGCAACGCAGCAAATAATGTCATCCCTTCCGGCTGCGTCAGCAGCGCGACGCCCTCTTCTGCCAGCACATCGAGGCGGATATCTGCCGGGGTTGACCAGCCAAAGCCGCACCCCCCTTCGACCTCAACATCTGCCGACGAATAGGTCCGCGCCCACGCCAGCGGCAGACGACCCGCTAACAGGAAATCCTGCTGTTCCAGGCTGACGCTGCCGTCGCGAATATCCACCGGTTCGGCGCGCAACACGCGGCACTTGAGGAAGCCGGAGTCCATATTACGAAACAGCTTTTGCCGCAGCTTACGAAAGCGGCGCATAAACAGCCGCCACTGCGGCGTTTTCTTCAGTTTCTTGAAGCCTTTACCCAGCCCGCTTAACCCGGCGCGCATCAGCAACGCCATCAGGTTGATGGTCGGCGGGCCGCCCACTACCACGTTATTGGGAATGGCGAGGTTAAAGGTGAGCGGGAGCGTGAGAGAGAGCGGTTTTGGCTTGGTGGCGCGCTTGAGGCGAAACGGCGGCACCAGACCAATAATGTTGCAGCTCAACACCGGCATGCCGATGCGCGAGAACGGCTCGCCGTCCACCGAGACGGTTTTGCTGCCCATAAACAGCTCGTCTTCAATCTGCGGCCCGCCCGGCGCGCGTAGCGGCGGCACCCATACGCCGCCGACCGGAATATGCACGGCGATGCCGCCCGTTCCTGCACTCGCGCGCTTAATGCTGTTGACGTGCACCGTGGTGCCAATCAGCGGCAGGTAATCGAACACGTCAAAAACAATGCCGATATGCGGCGTTGGCAGAGGCCACGGGTAGGTATGAATATCCAGCCCGAGCTGCGGATCGAAGTGCGCGCCGGAGTGCATAAGTCTGGCCTCAGAACATGGCGCGCAGTAACGCGCGTAAGAACGTTCGAACCTCTGTCGCCAGCTCGCTATCGGAAAGGCTTAAAAACAGCAGCGCGAGCAGCGTGACGACAACAATAATAATGATGCGATTTTTCATAGCGGGTTGCTTCCTGCAGTATCAGATAACGATGCGTCATGGTTGCCCCAGTCGGGCAGGTTTTGCCACTCGCCAGGGGGCGCATCAAAGGGGTGAGCGATCTCCGGCAGGCCGTTCCAGTGCGGGTGTAATTTCTCCCGCGCCAGCCGGATAACGCGGCGAAAACTGTCATCGCCGCGACGGATCAGATTTTCCCGCTCCTCGCGGATCACGGTAAACATGGCCTCAAGTTGTAACTGCAAGCGGCTTTCAGCCTGCTTAACCTGCGCAACGGTCGGCTCACTAGGCAGCGCCGCTTCCGCCTGCTGGATCAGCCGCTGTTTTTCACGTTGCCAGCGCGCGGCGCAGGCTTCGAGCGCTTCGGTGCGGCGCTTATCGTGCATACGGAGTAAATCCTGAAACACCAGCGGCAACGTGGTCTGGCTGCGTTCGGGCAGCGCCACGCTTTCCGCCGCCTGTACGGCGCGCGCGTACTCCTCCATCGCCGTCGGTCGGTGACCGGCAAGCCAGAGGCAAAACCCGGACATCCGCCAGCCTTCCATCTCAAATACCGGATGGGGAATGGCCTGCGCTTCCAGCGCCGCCTGGCGATAGCCTTTCGCCGCTTGCAGGTGATCTTTTTTCGCGAACCACGCGCCCGCTTCACCAAAGGTACTTTGCGTGCGTAACTGCCCTTTCAGCGCCGGATCAGGGATATCACCAGAGAGGGTTTGTGCCTGCCGGTAGTGGGTGACGGCCTGCGCATGGTCGCCGCCTTTTAGCCAGCCACCGGCCATCAGGTTGTGCATCATCGCTTGTTGATCCGTCCAGCCGCGCCGCTGCGCAATGCCCAGCGCCAGCTCGCCGCGTGCGGCGACTTGTGCGGCACTGCCTTTTTCCAGCAGCAGCATCGCGTCAGCAAGGTAGCGGCGAAACAGCAACCGGTCGGCATCGGTATCCGTCTGCTGCTGCGCGGTCTGGTGCATCACCCGCATGCCATCGACTTCATCGACAATCAACTGCACCCCGTGCGGATGCGCCTCATATAACGGCTGCCAGATCGGTTGTTCCAGCGTATCAATCAACAGCACACGCGGGGCGCTCGCATCCTGCTCCAGCCAGCCTGTCAACCAGCGCGCCAGGGCGCTTTCGTCGCTGACACTGGCGGGTTTAAGCACCAGTACCAGGTAACGGAGATCGTCTGCAAAAGCCTGCGCGAAACTCTGTAATAAGCAGTTCAGTTGCGCCGGGGAGTAACAGGGCAGCCAGGGTTCCGCGTTCCAGGCGGCGGCATTTTCCGTGGCTTCGTACTGCTCGACAAACTCCCGCCCCAGCGCGTCGCTATAGCCATAACCGGTTTCGAAGGGGGTATTCAACCCAAGAAACAGATCCGGCAGTGTGCGACCTTCCGCGTGCTGCTGCAGGGCGATAAAGGCATCCAGCAGCGATTCGCCGCCCGCCGGAACGCGCCAGATAAACAGGCGGGTACGCGCGGCATTCTCGCTGGCGTCCAGCCAGCTTAGCTCCAGCTCGCTCATCACTTTCTCTGTGGGGTTCTTTGCCGCGCGCATTCCGTGTCCTTATCAGGCGTTAAGCTCGATTTTCTTGCCATTGACCATCACGCCTGCCGCATTAATGGTGATGGTCGAGCCGCCCGCCGTGATCTCAACGCTGCCGTTGCCAATCAGAATGCCGCTTTCGCCGACGTTGATCTGGAAGGTATCCGTTGCGCTGTCCGCCACGCTACCCTGGGTAAAACGCGTGTCGCCGCCGGTAATGCTCAGCGTGCGTCCGGCACCAATATTTACCTCTTGCTTTCGCACCACCGTACGCACTTCGTTGCTGCTGACGGTGACGTTGCGGTTACCGGTCACTTCCAGCGTCTGGTCGCCAGTAACCTGCACGGTGCGGTTTTGCTGCACGCTCACCTTTTCGTTGCCCTGCACGGTGCGGGTTCTGTCCTGCACCACGGTCAGCGTCTGGTTGCCTTGCACGGTGCCGGTGTTGTTGCTCTTCACCGTGGTGGTGTGATTGCCGGTAATGGTCTCATCGCGGTTTTGCTCGACACTGAGGGTTTCATTGCCTTTCACGCTTTCGGTGCGGTTCTGCTGCACGGTGGTGGTTTCGTTACCGTTGATGGTTTTGCTGCGATCCTGGCCGATAGTGACGGTTTCATTGCCGTCTACTGTGCGGGTACGGTTCTGTTTGATATGGCTGGTTTCGTCTTTGCCAACGGTTTTGGTGCGGTTGCTGCCAACATCATGGGTTTCGTCGTTTTCGACTTCGGTATCCATGTTGCGCTCGGCATGCAGCCAGAGTTGCTCCTCGCCGGGTTTGTCTTCAAAGCGCAGGGCGTTGGCGTTATCCGGCGAACCGTCTTTCGAACGGCTCATAAAGCCCATCTGCGTCGCCGCCGCTGGCAGCGCCCACGGCGGCATGCTGGCTTCGTTATAGACGCGACCAATGATTATCGGTCTGTCCGGCTCACCGTTAATAAAATCGACCACCACTTCGTCGCCCACACGCGGGATCTGCACACCGCCGTAGCCCTGCCCGGCCCACGCGCTGGAGACGCGCACCCAGCAAGAGCTGTTTTCATCGCCCTGGCTTTGCCGATCCCAGTGGAACTTCACCTTCACGCGGCCATATTTGTCCGTCCAGATCGACTCGCCCTGCGGCCCGACCACGCGCGCCGTTTGCGGGCCATAGGTGCGCGGCCAGTCGGTGACCGATGCCGGGCGAAAAGGCGTTGTCGCCGGAATAACGGTAAAGGCGATGTTGTGCTGTGAACTGAATTGCCCGCCGGAGGCGTACTGATTCTCTTCAAACGCATACCGGGCGCCAATCACCAGCCACTGCGCGTTATCGGCGAAATTGGGTGCATTGGTAAGGCGAAAAAGATGGCCGGGCGCGATGCCGGTCGCGGTGCCGGAGCCTTGCATTTGCTGCTGCTCCGCCTGCCAGGCCTGCTGGCGAATACGCGCGTACGCTTCACCGTCGCCATGCTCAACAAAGCGTCCTGGCCAGTCATACACATCAATTTTCCCTGGGCTTGGCGAAACGGGGTTTTGCAGGGTTTGCAGCATCCAGGCATGCGGCTTTCGGAAATCGTAATCATCGGTGCTGTACAGACCCGGCGTCACCACGTGGTTCGCCACCAACTGGCTGATGCCCTCTTCGTTGACCGCGCCGCCGCCGGTTTGCGCGTGCCAGGGAATAGTGTCGTAACCGGGAAACGCCTCCGCCTGCGAGTAGTCGTCCATCAGCACCAGCGTGTGACCCTCTTTGCTGTGGCGAAACAGGTAGCTGATGCCTTCAAGCTCCAGCAAACGGCTGATAAAGTGGAAGCTGCTTTCACCATACTGCACGCTGTAATCCCACTGGCGATAGCTGCGCGTCAGTTTGTCTTCAACCCTGACGTTGTATTCGGAAAACAGCGTTTTGGCGATATCCGGCACGCGTTGCTGCTGGAAAATACGGAAGTTGCGATCGCGCATCATCGGCCAGAAATCGGGTTCCAGCGTCGCCTGGTACGCCGCGTACTGCGTGCCGTCCAGTTCTTCGGTACGCACCGAAACGGCGGTCACTCTCCCGGAAAGATAGCGTTCGCTACCCGGAATCTGGCACGGGATCACCACCGTCATCTCCTGCCCGAGCAGTTTTTGCCGATCAAGGGTGAAGTCTTTGCTCAGCAGGTCGACCTGAAAGCGAAAAGGAGCAGAAAGATGCTCTTCCCCTTTCAATTTCCAGAACAGGAGTGAATCACTGCCAACGGATGACAGGACGGTTATCCGGTTAACCATACGTATTCCTTGGTAGCGGCGGCGGATATTTCGGGAGAAAACGATTTGCGGGAAATCATTCAAAAGAAACTTATACGCGCGCGTATTATTTACTAACGACCAACGATTACGAATAATATTATCCACAGTTCATAAAAACGACAGCTAAATACATCTCAGAATCGTCTTATTTTATAATTAAAATAATAACTTATTTAAAATCAATTCAGTGCAAATTACCCTGATAAATCAGTGGATTTCAGGTTATTCGATTCAGCTAACAATAAATAATAACGCATCATATATTCTTTTATTTCACCCAATATTTCCCTAAGCGAAATTAGCCTGTTTTAAATTAAAAACAGACGTCAGCTTGCCTGCATTTTTTAACGTCGTCGCGCACTATGGCCTCCACCGTTACCGGTTGACGCTTTCGCAACGGCCGCGCGACCCTCGCGCTATCCACTGTCCGCCAACCAGAGGGCTTTAGCACATTTGCGCATATTCTTATCCGGATATATTGGTTTTCGCCACAGACACAACGAATATAATTCATTTCAATACGGTACCAGAATAATCAACTGGAATATTTACATAGCATTCTGCCAGCTTTTTCTGGCAATAAATGATGTGCGGAAGGTGTGTAGTGCCAACATGGTTACCCTTAGCGATCGATTCGTTCTGGCCAATGCTTTCCGCCGGGCTGAAATTTACCATTCCCTTAACGTTAAGCGCATTTATTCTTGGTCTGACACTCGGTTTTATTGTGGCGTTATTGCGTTTATATGGCCCGGCATGTTTAAAACCGATAGTCATATTTTACGTCTGGTTAATTCGCGGCACCCCGTTATTAGTACAATTATTTTTAATTTTTTACGCGTTGCCCAGCGCGGGAATGACTATCGATGCCTTTCCGGCTGCGGTGATTGGTTTTACGGTAAATATTGGTGCTTATACCTCGGAAGTGATCCGCGCCACGCTGCTCGCCGTGCCTAAAAGTCAGTGGGAAGCCGCGCATGCCATCAGCATGACCTGGGCGCAGGCGCTACGGCGCATTATTCTGCCGCAGGCCGCGCGCATCGCTGTGCCGCCGTTATCCAATACCTTTATCTCGCTGGTGAAAGACACCTCGCTGGCCTCGGTGATCACCGTGCCGGAGATGTTTCTCGCCGCGCAGCAAATAGCCGCGGTGACTTACGAGCCGTTAATTTTATATAGCGAGGCCGCGGTGATTTATCTCTTATTCAGCTCTGTCTTATCGCATTTACAAGAGAAGCTGGAGCGGAAATTAGCCGGGACAACCGTTAAGGAGCGAGCAAATGATAACGCTCTGCAACATTGAAAAAAGTTTTGCCGGTCACCGGGTGCTGCAAAATATTCATTTAACGGTAGCAGAAGGCACCGTCACCGCCTTAATTGGCCCCTCCGGTAGCGGGAAAAGTACATTATTACGTTGTATTAATTTGCTGGAAATCCCCCAGTCCGGGGAATTAACCATCGGCAAAGAAGAAATGGTATTTACGCCAGATGCTCGTATTAAAGGCCAGGATATTCGCCGGATGAGCCGTCAGACCGGAATGGTTTTTCAAAACTTTGCGCTGTTTCCGCATATGACCGCTCTCGACAACATTACCGAGGGACTGATTACGGTGCATAAATGGGACCGCGAGCGAGCCCGCAAACGCGGCGAGGCACTACTGGAGAAGGTTGGCATGCTGCATAAGCGTAACGCACTGCCGAATACACTTTCCGGCGGCCAGCAACAACGCGTGGCGATTGCCCGCGCGCTGGCACCTTCGCCTGCGGTGTTACTGTGCGATGAGCCAACCTCGGCGCTCGACCCGGAACTTTCCGGCGAAGTGGTCGCCGTCCTGCGCCAGCTGGCACACGAGGGCACGACGATGATTATGGCCACCCACGATCTGCGCTTAGCAGCCCATATCGCAAGCCAGGTAGTATTTCTCGAAGCCGGGGAAATTGTCGAATCGGGCAGCGCCAGCACCCTTTTTTCACAGGCGAAGAAACCACGAACTACGGAATTCATCGCCTCTTTAAGCACAGCGTTTTCGACTATCGAAGCGCATCAATAACAATATTTACGGGGTAACGCAGATGAAGGCATTCGCAACACTGGTGATAGCAGGCGTTATGCAGCTGGGCTTTGCTCACGCGGCGCTGGCGCAGGATGATCTGGCAAAAATTCAGTCCGCCGGGGTGTTAAAAATTGGCACCGAAGGGACTTATCCGCCCTTCACTTTCCATAACGCCGCCGGCAAGCTGGAAGGGTTTGATGTCGAAATCGGCCAGGAAATCGCCAAGCGCCTGAAAGTGAACGCCCAGTTTGTTGAAGGCAAATGGGATGGCCTGATCGCCGGTATTGATGCTAACCGCTACGACGCGGTGATCAATCAGGTGGGCATTACGCCGGAACGCCAGAAAAAATATGACTTCTCCGAGCCGTATATCGCCTCCAAAGCGGTGCTGATCGTCAACAGCAAAAATACGGCAATCACCCGTTTCGAGGATTTAAAAGGTAAAAAATCCGCTCATACGCTGACCAGCAACTATGCGCAGATCGCCCGCAAATATGGCGCGGAGATCGTTGCCACCGACGGCTTTAACCAGTCTGTCGATTTGGTGGTACAGGGGCGCGCCGATGCGACCATCAACGACAACCTGTCATTCCTTGACTTCAAAAAACATAAACCCGACGCGCCGGTGAAAATTGTCGCCACGCAATCTGACGCGGAGAAATCCGGCGTGTTATTCCGCAAGGGCAACCCGCAACTGAAAGCCGCGATTGATAAGGCCTTCGAAGAGATCAAAGCCGACGGCACTTATCAACGCATTTCGCAAAAATACTTCGGCGCGGATGTGTCGAAGTGATGCGTAGCCGCTGAATGGTAAGACCCCGCAACGCGGGGTTTTTTATGCCGCTGGTGCCTTGCGCACGGACACCCGTTTTATTTGCGCGCGTCTTCGACAATATGCAAGTTCGACACTATGCAAAGCTGGGGCGCTGCGTTTGTGCTGCTTGCCGCAGGCGGCGTTGCGCCCACCGTTGCGGAGCTACTGTTGCATCAGTTCAGCGGGCGCGGCGCATAATAGCTGGCTTAAAGCTGAAAACTTTGCGGAACCCCGAGCCTGGCTGGGGGTTTTCTGTAAACAAAAAAACCCCGCCAGGCGGGGTTTTTAAATTTGCGGTGTAACGCAAATCAGAACGGGATGTCGTCGTCGAAATCCATCGGCGGTTCGTTAGACGGTGCCGGTGCAGACTGCTGCTGCGGGCGAGACTGCGCGCCGCCGCTGAACTGGTTGCCACCCTGTGGCTGCTGAGGCTGACCCCAGCCGCCCTGCTGCTGGCCGCCACCTGCCGGTGCGCCGCCACCCTGACGGCCGCCCAGCATCTGCATGGTGCCGCCAACGTTAACCACTACTTCAGTAGTGTATTTTTCCTGACCGGATTGATCGGTCCATTTGCGGGTGCGCAGCTGGCCTTCAATATAAACCTGAGAGCCTTTACGCAGGTACTCGCCGGCCACTTCCGCCAGCTTGCCAAACAGCACAACGCGGTGCCATTCGGTCTGCTCTTTGGTTTCGCCGGTCTGCTTGTCACGCCAGGATTCGGAAGTAGCCAGCGTAATGTTGGCAACTGCGCCACCACTCGGCATATAGCGTACTTCCGGGTCCTGGCCCAGATTACCGACGAGAATCACCTTGTTTACGCCTCTGCTGGCCATATTGTGTCTCCTGAAAACGTTGCTTGATTCTTAGTAGTGTAAACGCGCGATTGTAGCATTACAAAGCCACACTTAGATAGCTGCGAGGAGGATTCCAGATTATCGCCGCGCGCCATAGTTTGACATACCCGAAGCGAATATGCATGCGAATACTGTATATTCATTCAGGTTAAATTGTGTCATAATTAGCCGTTTCTGACCGCTGGTTGTCCTTCAAACACACCAGGCAAAAAGTGTTCCTCCGGGTAAAAGGTGAATGGATTGGATAAGATAGAAGTACGGGGCGCCCGCACCCATAATCTCAAAAACATTAACCTCGTCATCCCTCGCGACAAACTGATTGTCGTCACCGGGCTGTCGGGTTCTGGTAAGTCCTCCCTGGCTTTCGACACACTCTATGCCGAAGGGCAGCGTCGTTACGTTGAATCACTCTCCGCGTATGCGCGTCAGTTTCTGTCGCTGATGGAAAAACCGGACGTTGACCACATTGAAGGTTTATCGCCCGCCATTTCTATTGAACAAAAATCGACATCCCACAACCCGCGTTCCACCGTCGGCACGATCACGGAGATTCACGATTACCTGCGTCTGCTGTTCGCCCGCGTCGGCGAGCCGCGTTGCCCTGACCATGACGTTCCACTGGCGGCGCAAACCGTGAGCCAGATGGTGGATAACGTGTTGTCGCAACCGGAAGGCAAGCGCCTGATGCTGCTGGCGCCGGTTATCAAAGAGCGTAAAGGTGAACACAGTAAGACGCTGGAGAACCTCGCAAGCCAGGGTTATATCCGCGCAAGGATCGACGGCGAAGTGTGCGATCTCTCCGATCCGCCGAAACTCGAGCTACAAAAGAAACACACCATTGAAGTGGTGATCGACCGTTTTAAAGTGCGCGCTGATCTTGCCCAGCGCCTGGCAGAATCGTTTGAAACCGCACTGGAGCTTTCCGGCGGTACGGCAGTGGTTGCCGATATGGATGAGCCGACCGCCGAAGAGCTGCTGTTTTCCGCCAACTTCGCCTGCCCGATTTGTGGCTACAGCATGCGCGAGCTGGAACCTCGCCTGTTCTCGTTCAACAACCCGGCGGGCGCGTGTCCGACCTGCGACGGTCTGGGCGTGCAGCAATATTTCGATCCCGATCGCGTGATCCAGAACCCGGAGCTGTCGCTGGCCGGCGGCGCGATCCGCGGCTGGGATCGCCGCAACTTTTACTATTTCCAGATGCTGAAATCGCTGGCGGAACACTACAAATTCGACGTGGAAGCGCCATGGGAAAGCCTGAGCGCCAACGTGCAGAAAGTGGTGCTGTTTGGTTCCGGCAAAGAGTCGATTGAGTTCAAATACATGAATGATCGTGGCGACACTTCTGTGCGTCGTCACCCGTTTGAGGGCGTGCTGCATAACATGGAGCGCCGTTACAAAGAGACGGAATCCAGCGCGGTACGTGAGGAGCTGGCGAAGTTCATCAGCAACCGACCGTGCGCCTCCTGTGAAGGGACGCGCCTGCGTCGCGAAGCACGCCATGTGTTTGTTGAAAACACCCCGCTGCCGACCATTTCCGATATGAGCATCGGCCATGCGATGGACTTCTTCAACAATCTGAAACTTTCCGGCCAGCGGGCAAAAATCGCCGAAAAAGTGCTGAAAGAGATTGGTGATCGCCTGAAGTTCCTGGTAAACGTCGGCCTGAACTACCTGACGCTTTCCCGCTCGGCGGAAACGCTCTCCGGCGGCGAAGCGCAGCGCATTCGTCTGGCAAGCCAGATTGGCGCGGGTCTGGTAGGTGTCATGTACGTGCTGGATGAGCCGTCAATTGGCCTGCATCAGCGCGATAACGAACGTCTGCTCGGCACGCTTATCCATCTGCGTAACCTCGGTAACACGGTGATTGTTGTCGAACACGACGAAGACGCCATTCGCGCCGCCGACCATGTGATCGACATCGGCCCTGGCGCGGGCGTACACGGCGGCCAGGTGGTAGCGGAAGGGACGCTGGATGCCATCATGGCGGTGCCGGAATCCCTGACCGGGCAGTACATGAGCGGCAAACGTAAAATTGAGCTGCCGAAACAGCGCGTGAAAGCCGATCCGGAAAAAGTGCTGAAGCTGACAGGCGCACGCGGTAACAACCTGAAAGATGTAACGCTGACGCTGCCGGTGGGCCTGTTCACCTGTATCACCGGCGTTTCCGGCTCCGGTAAATCGACGCTGATCAACGATACGCTGTTCCCAATCGCCCAGCGTCAGTTGAACGGCGCGACCATCGCCGAACCTGCGCCGTATCGCGATGTGCAGGGGCTGGAGCATTTCGACAAAGTCATTGATATCGACCAGAGCCCGATTGGGCGTACGCCGCGCTCCAACCCGGCCACCTATACTGGCGTCTTTACGCCGGTGCGCGAGCTGTTTGCCGGCGTGCCGGAGTCCCGCTCGCGCGGTTACACACCGGGGCGCTTCAGTTTTAACGTGCGCGGCGGTCGCTGCGAAGCGTGCCAGGGTGATGGCGTCATTAAGGTTGAAATGCACTTTCTGCCGGATATTTACGTGCCTTGCGACCAGTGCAAAGGCAAGCGCTACAACCGTGAAACGCTGGAGATCAAATACAAAGGCAAGACTATCCATGAAGTGCTGGATATGACTATCGAAGAAGCACGCGAGTTCTTCGATGCTGTTCCGGCGCTGGCGCGTAAGCTGCAAACGCTGATGGATGTTGGCCTGACCTATATTCGTCTTGGACAGTCGGCGACGACGCTTTCCGGCGGTGAAGCCCAGCGCGTGAAGCTGGCGCGCGAGCTGTCGAAACGCGGCACCGGCCAGACGCTCTATATCCTCGATGAACCAACCACTGGCCTGCACTTTGCTGATATCCAGCAGTTGCTGGACGTGCTGCATCAGTTACGGGATCAGGGCAACACCATTGTGGTGATTGAGCACAACCTGGACGTGATTAAAACGGCGGACTGGATTGTCGATCTCGGCCCGGAAGGCGGCAGCGGCGGCGGCGAGATCCTGGTCTCCGGCACGCCGGAAACGGTCGCCGAATGCGAAGCCTCTCATACGGCGCGCTTCCTCAAACCGATGCTGAAGTAATTACACGGAGAGTTGCTGCCGGACCTGTTCCGGCACCAACTCAATCGCCTGCTGATACGACGCATCCACCAGGTAGTAAATCTGCGAATCCGGTAACGAACCATCCAGGTAAACGGTGCTCCAGTGCGCTTTATTTAAATGGCGGCTGGGGCGCACATCTTCATGCTGCTGGCGCAGCAAATCCGCCAGTTCTGGGCTCGTTTTCAACGACGCTGCCGGCCGGCCTTCCACCTCTTTCACCATCACAAACAGCACATCCGCAACTTTGATTTGTGTTGCTTTCCAGTCGCTGTGCACGCTCTGTTCAGCGCCAGGCTTCGCCATGCAATATTGCAGTAACTCGGAAATTGTCACTTTTGCTTCTCCTTGTCATGTCGTGGTGGGGTATCGCGATCGGCATAAATACATCATTAAAGCGTAGTGTATGGATAAAAAAATCGTGGGTCGTTACAAAACCTGACGATTAACACAACCTAAACAGAATTGAGAACGCTGGAACCTTTTGTGTTTTAGAGTGACAAATAGTTACAACCAGAAAGTAACAGTTATTTTTTCATTTTTTTCAAATAGATAAAAGCAGCACACTGATGTGCAATTGATTACGGATTAAAGAGAAAACTCCCGGAGATGCCTGATGAGCATATTACATGGCGAGAAGAAAACCGTCCTTGTCGCTGAAGATGATAGTGATATTGCTGGTGTTATTATTGCTTACCTTGAACGCGACAAGTTCGCGGTGATTCATGCCCCTGATGGTGAAAAAGCGGTCATGATGGCCGAAAAATACCAGCCTGATTTTATTATTCTGGATATCAAGATACCGAAAAAGGATGGCTGGCAAGTATTGATGGAGCTGCGCCAGAAAACCGATATCCCGATTATGATGCTGACCGCATCAGGCGCCGATACGGATAAAGTTCTGGCATTAAAAACGGGCGCTGATGATTATGTAGTAAAACCGTTCAACCCCGAGGAATTAGTCGCCAGGGTGCATGTTATTTTAAAAAGAAGCCAACAATATCATGCGCGAGAAAATCTAAAACTGTATAAAACCAGAAACATTGAAATAAATAAAATAACGCATCAGGTATACGTTGGTCCGAAGAAAATGGATTTATCTACAGACTTAACCTCTACAGAGTTTAAGATATTGATGCATTTAATTCGCTACCCGCAGCGCATCTTTACGCGTGAAGAAATTATGAATTCTTGCATGCCAGAGGGAAACGCCTGCGATCGTACCGTAGATAGCCATGTCAGCAAATTAAGAAAGAAGATCCAGCAGGCGGGCATCGTCAATGTGCCGGAGTGCGTACGCGGCTTCGGCTATCGGTTAGGAGATTGATGTAGCCTAACAGGCTCCCGGCGGGGGATAACCACCGCCGGGAGCCTTCATTAAAACAGCGTCCTGCCCAACGGCAGAATGTCGCACCACTGTTTTTTATAGCTCCAGTAATCTTTATAGACTCCGAGAGAAAATTTAAATTTCTTATCTTTCGCGAGACATAATTCTTTTGCTTTGCAGATATTCATCCACAACAAAATACTGCCCAGATTAAATTCAGGATAGTTCTGAGAATACCCACCATTAATATCATCGAAATAAAAATAGCCATCGCACTCGGCCATAAAAATGATATCAAACGCGCAGGGGCGACCATGCATAAACAACACCGCGCCAAAGAGTAAATGTCGCAATGCGGCGAATGTTCTGATTAAGTCATCACGCGCAAAACAGTAAATTTTACCCTGCCAGCGCTGCCTGAACACGTCGATATATATGTCGGCCAGTTCACTATCTGAAAAGTCATCAACCCACCGAACTTCACCGCCACAGGCAAGAAACTTTTTCATTTCGCCGTTGCGTTTTTTCTGTGACGCTTTCGACAGGCCCTCTTTGACGTAGCAGATCTTGTTTTTTAAATAACCGCTGAATAAAACATTGAGGAAGTCGGATCGATGATGTGGAGATAACCGCTTGGTAACGGCAGGTAAATACCCCACTTTTTTCGTTTCCAGCGGCAGTATGATGTCATCGAAAACAAAGGGATAACGCCGGTCCTGTAGCGATAACGCCCCATTCACTGCGTAACACGCGCCAACATAAACCTGCTGGCGACGAATGACGTAAAAATCCAGCTTCGCCCCCGTTTCAGCACTTAAAAATTGCAGCACATCCGGATGTGTACAGACAGAACCGCCAAATTGTTGCCAGACCATTTTGTAGGTGGCGAAATCGCACGGTTCCCAACCGTACAGCCACGCGAAAACATTCCGTAAAACCATAACTACCCCGTGTTATCAGACGCACCCACACGTCTTTATGCAGGCTTATAAACGGGGTATATGGAGGTTTGATGGAGCGGCTACTCTCCCTGCAGCGTGGCGATGATTTTTCGCGAGCCACCGTGAATACGGTGCTCGCCAAGCCAAATTCCCTGCCACGTACCCAGCACTACGCGCCCTTTTTGCACGGGTAACAGCAGCGAAACGCCAAGCGTGGAGGATTTAATATGCGACGGCATATCATCCGGCCCTTCGTAATCATGCTCATACGGCGCGTTGTCCGGCACGGCTTGCAGGAAATGCTGCTCCATATCGTGGCGCACGGTGGGATCGCAATTTTCGTTCAGGGTGAGCGAAGCGGAGGTATGTTGCAGCAACAAGTGCAGCAAACCAACGTTAATGCGGGAGATATCGCGAAGTTGCCCAAGCACCTCGTCCGTCACCAGATGAAACCCGCGCGACTTCGCGCCAAGCGTAAGGGTTTGTTGATACCACATGCACATCTCCTGTCAGCAAAATGAACTCTTGTCAGTGTGGCAGCAGGCTGCGAAACAGGAAAGCCGGGGCTAATATTCGGAGTTCACAATCACTTCCTCACCCAGCGCACCCGCCTGCGGCAAAGGGCGATAGGTCGAGTTTGAAGCGCGTAGCACGCGAATTGGCCGGGCTTCGCTTTCGCGCGCGGCGGTGATATCGCTGTCTGAATCGCCATAGAAGATGCGGATCTTATTGGCCTTCAGCCACTGGGTTTTGCTGTTCTGGCCAGGCTTATCACCGGCGAAAATTACCGGGTTCATATTGGCCGCAGGAATAAGAAAATCGTCCTGTAACGTTTTACTAACCGTTTCTGTTTTTGTCGGGCTACGTCCGGTGATGAAAAAGATGGTGTCACCGCGCTTTACATGCATCGCAATCAGATGGCGGGCCACTTCTTTCGGAATACTGAAGTCGTCCCAGCCGTTGTTCATCTTTTCCCAAAACGCCGGGTTTTGCAGAGAGGCATCGCTATCCGGCGACCAGGTTTTTTTACCGCGCCAGAAACCGGGGCTGGAAAACAGCACCGTGTCGTCAATATCAAACCCGACCGCCATTGGCGGGCGTTCGATCAGAGAATTTTCGATTTGCGCCACGGAAACCCAGTGAACGGGCGCCTGTTCGGCAAGTCTGGCAACATTGGTGCCTTCAGATACCGGCGTGGGCGCCGAAGCGTAAACCGCGCTGCCAAACGTCATCCACAGGCAGACCGCGCCGAGCGCGCGTATGAACTTTCGCATATTTATCCCTAAATTATCAGTTCGTTATATTTTATAAATGGTGCGAATGGTCAAAATGTTACCAGACCATACCCTGTGAAGCCGATGAAAAAAAGGATTTTTTGCAGATTATTCAGAGAATAAGCGAATATTGAGGCATAAATAATCCCCTGCCAGAACGCAGGGGACGGGCAAAAGTAAGTGGGCGCTTACATTACTGCGGCGAATGCTTGCGCCACGCGGTGCACGTTGCGGCTATTCAAACCGGCAACGCACATCCGCCCGCTGGCGATGAGATAAACGCCAAACTCTTCACGCAGACGATCGACCTGCGCCGCGCTCAGGCCGGTATAACTGAACATGCCGCGCTGTTTAAGCAGATAATCGAAATTACCGCCCGGTACCGCCTCTTTCAGCACGGTGACCAGCTCCTGGCGCATCGCCAGAATGCGCGTACGCATGGCTTCCACTTCCGCCAGCCAGGAGGCTTTCAGACCGGCGTCGCCAAGCACTGTTGCGACCAGTTGTGCGCCAAAATTCGGCGGGCTGGAGTAGTTACGGCGCACGGTGGCTTTGAGCTGCCCCAGCACGCGGCTGGCGGCGTCCGCATCGTCACACACCACAGAAAGCCCGCCAACGCGCTCGCCATACAGCGAGAAAATTTTCGAAAATGAGTTGCTGACCAGCGCAGGCAGCCCGGCGCGGGCAACCGCGCGGATGGCATAAGCATCGTCTTCCATTCCGGCACCAAAACCCTGATAGGCGATGTCGAGGAACGGGATCAGATTGCGCGCTTGCAACACCTCAACCACCTGGTCCCACTGCGCGTGAGTCAGATCCGCTCCGGTTGGGTTATGACAGCAGGGATGCAGCAGCACAATACTCTGGGCGGCCAGGGTGTTCAGTTTTTCCAGAAATGCTTCAAAACGCACGCCGTTAGTCGCGCTGTCGTACCAGGGGTAAGTACTCACTACGAAACCAGCGCCTTCAAAAATAGCGACATGGTTTTCCCAGGTCGGGTCACTGACCCACACGCCGGAATCTGGAAAGTAACGTTTCAGAAAATCTGCGCCGACTTTCAGCGCACCGGAGCCGCCTAATGTCTGGATGGTGGCAACGCGTTTTTGCGCCAGTACCGGGTGTTCTGCACCGAACAGCAGCGGAGCGATCGCGTTGCGATAGCTATTGAGCCCTTCCATCGGCAGATAAACTGACGCACCGTGCGGCTGCGCGTTCAGGCGCGCTTCGGCTTCGGCGACCGCCTGCAAACGCGGAATAACGCCATCTTCGTTGTAGTAAAGCCCGATACTGAGATTGACCTTGTCGCTGCGGGGATCTTCTTTAAAGCGCTCCATTAACGACAGAATCGGGTCGCCGGCGTAGGCGTCAACTTTCTGAAACACGCGTGTACTCTCCAGGTTTACAGTAGGCAAGAACCACCACAATAAACCGGAAGCGGAGGAAGATCGAGAGCAGCAACCGCGGTGATAAAAAATAAGCGATTTAGCCGCGCAGCGCGGCCAGTATTTGCGCCACACGCTCGCTTACCGAACCACGTACACGCAGAAAGGGAATGCCGCGTTGCGTCAGCTGTTCGTTGTACCAGGCCTGCTGACGCTGGCGGAAGGTTTCATCCTGGCGGGTGCCGTCCTGCACAAACGGGAAATCGTCGTCGCACAGCACCACGAGGTGATAATGCCGCTGCGCCAGTGCATAGAGCGCATCCGGCGCGTGACCAAACATCGCCAGCGTATAAAACAACGTTGTTAGCGGCGAGGTGTCGCATACCAGCCACTGCCGGGCATCGGCGGCATCTTCACGCTGTATCTGCGTTTGTGCAATCGCCAGCATATCGTCATAAACCAGTTCACCGCCCTTTTCGTCCCAGCGCTCGCGGCCATATTCCGCCACATACGCCGTCTCCAGTGCCTGCGCCAGTGCGATGCTCAGCGTGCTTTTGCCGGTCGATTCGCCACCCAGCAGGCAGATGCGTTGAACGAAATCCCGGTAAACAACAGGCGCTAACATCTGCCGCCAGCGGTGAACATCACTGCGAATCAGTGTGCCGGAAGGTGCCTGCTCTCCTTGCTCACGCTGCAAACGGACATGTACGACGGGGCTGGCGAAGCGTTCGCTGAGTACGCGGGCAAAGCCGTCACCGTACTCTTCGGCGGTAAAAACCGCCTGCGGTTGGCAGTGCAGCACCTGCAAACAGATATCGGCCATATAGTGGCGATGCAGATCGCCGTCGGCCTCGTTATGCGGTGGCGCACTCAAGCCATAATCAGCAAGACGCTGGGGGGTGAGAACCAGAATGTCGCATTGCGGAAAACGCGCACGAAGCCAGCGTTCACGCTTTTCCGGCTCGCATCCAGGCAACTCTGGCACAGAGTAGCTGACGATCCACAGACGTTCGCACTGTTCCAGCGCGGCGTTAATCAATCGTTCGTGGCCGCAGTGTAACGGCGCAAATTTACCGACGATTAACCCGCTGGCAAAGCGTTTCATCGCGCGGCCATCGCTTTGCGCCATTGATACAGACCATGCCAGGCGTTACACCAGAAGACAAGGTATAACCCGGCGGTGAGCCAGAGATCGCGGGCGGCATACAGCGGCACGGCAATGGTGTTAACCAGCAGCCAGAAATACCAGCTTTCGAGCCTGCGCCCCATCAGCATAAATTGCGCGAGCACGCTGAAAACCATAATGGCGGAGTCCAGCCACGGCGACCACGCGTTGGTAAAGCGGTGCAACAGCCAGGCGTAACACCCGGCGACAACCAGCGCGCCCGCTAACATCAGCAACAAATGGTTAAGCGGCGTTTTACGCACCGCCAGTTCGCTACCGTGGTTGCCTTTCAGCCAGTTGATCCACCCGGCAATACTGCTGGCGATAAAGAACAGTTGCAGCGTGACATCGGCGTAGAGCTGTACGGAGTAGAACACCCAGCCATACAGCACACAGCCAATAATCCCCGTCCACCAGGTGTGCATATTATTGCGCGCGGCAAGCCATACAGAGAGGGCATAAGCCAGGCAGGCGGCGATTTCCATTGGCGACAAGGCGCAATCCTTTTAGTCGATGTATTTTAAAGTCGCCCGCGAAGTCAGGCGCGTGATAAGTTCGTAAGCACTCACTTTTGTTGCTTCAGCAATGCGTTCAACGGGTAAACCTTCGCCCCACAGCACCACTTCATCACCGGCTTTGTCTTGCGCATCCAGGCCGAGATCAACGCAAATCATATCCATCGCCACACGACCAACAATCGGCACTTCGCGACCATTAACCAGCACCGGCGTGCCGGAAGGCGCAGCGCGCGGATAGCCATCGCCATAGCCCATCGCCACCACGCCTAAACGCGTGTCGCGCGTGCTTTCCCACGTGCCGCCATAGCCCACCGCATCGCCCGCTTTATGCTCGCGCACGGCGATCAGTTGCGAAGTCAGCGTCATGACTGGCTGAAAACCGAAATCGGCACCCCACGGTTTATGATCGAGCGGCGAAACACCGTACAAAATAATCCCAGGGCGAACCCAGTCGAAGTGCGATTGCGGCCACAGCAGCGTACCGCCGGAAGCGGCAATGGAACGCAGACCAGGTTTGCCGTCAGTAAAGGTGGTGAAGATATCAAGCTGGCGCTCTGTTGCGCCGCATTCCGGTTCGTCGGCGCGGGCAAAATGGCTGGCAACGTTAACTGGCTGGCGCACATTTTTGCACTGTGACAAGCGCGCATAAAACGCCTCAGCCTCGTGCGGATGTACGCCAAGGCGGTGCATACCGGTATCGAGCTTCATCCACACGGTCACCGGCGCTTTCAGCGTTGCGGTTTCCAGCGCTTCCAGCTGTTCAAGGCTATGAATAACCGTGTGAAGCTGGTGTTCAGCGACCAATGGCAGATCGCTGGCGGCGAAGAAACCTTCCAGCAGCAAAATCGGTTGTGTGATGCCGCCCGCGCGTAATTGCAGGGCTTCTTCAAGACGGGAGACACCGAAAGCATCGGCATCGGGGAGCGTTCGCGCGGTCTCGAGAAGACCGTGTCCATAGGCGTTCGCTTTCACGACCGCAACCACGCGGCTGGCGGGAGCCAGTTCACGCAGGCGTTGCAGATTGTGTCGCAGAGCGCGGCGGTTAACTACTACGGTTGCCGCTTGCATTTACATTACCCTATCAAGCAATCGTCAACATCATTCGTCTACAGGAAGACGACAAGTCCGTCGATCCCGGCGGTTTGGTATAAACCAGGCGACCGGGATCCACGGACGCGGTCAACGTCCCTGGAATGCGAAGGATGAAGAGGATTTATTCGTCGTCGTATTGTGGCCCTGCATAATTATCAAAGCGCGACCACTGCCCGTTAAATGTCAGACGCACGGTACCGATCGGCCCGTTACGCTGTTTACCAATAATGATTTCTGCAATGCCTTTTAAGTCACTGTTTTCGTGATAAACCTCGTCACGATAAATAAACATGATCAAGTCGGCGTCCTGCTCGATGGAGCCGGATTCACGCAAGTCGGAGTTTACCGGACGTTTGTCGGCGCGCTGCTCCAGCGAGCGGTTAAGCTGCGACAGCGCCACCACCGGCACCTGTAACTCTTTCGCCAGCGCTTTTAGCGAGCGGGAGATTTCAGCAATTTCCAGCGTACGGTTATCCGACAACGACGGCACACGCATCAGTTGCAGGTAGTCGATCATGATAAGCCCAATGCCGCCATGCTCGCGAGCGATGCGCCGCGCACGGGAACGGACTTCCGTCGGCGTCAGGCCGGAAGAGTCATCAATATAGATATTGCGTTTTTCCAGCAGGATGCCCATGGTGCCGGAGATGCGCGCCCAGTCTTCATCGTCCAGTTGGCCGGTACGAATACGCGTCTGATCGACACGCGAAAGGGAGGCCAGCGAACGCATCATGATCTGTTCGGAGGGCATCTCAAGACTGAAGATTAATACCGGTTTATCCTGCAACATCGCCGCGTTTTCAACGAGGTTCATCGCAAATGTCGTTTTACCCATCGACGGACGCGCGGCAACGATAATCAAATCCGACGGCTGTAAACCTGCCGTTTTCTTATTAAGATCGTCGTAGCCCGTGTTAACACCGGTGACACCGTCGTGGGGCTGCTGGAAAAGCTGTTCGATGCGCGAAACGGTCGCTTCAAGCACATCGGCGATGTTTTTCGGGCCTTCGTCTTTATTCGCGCGGCTTTCGGCGATTTTGAAAACGCGCGATTCGGCAAGGTCGAGCAGATCTTCGCTGCTGCGCCCCTGCGGATCAAAACCGGCGTTGGCGATTTCATTCGCCACCGAAATCATTTCACGAACTACCGCACGCTCACGCACGATATCGGCATAGGCACTGATGTTCGCTGCACTTGGCGTATTTTTGGAGAGCTCAGCCAGGTAAGCAAAGCCGCCGACAATATCCAGTTGCCCCTGCAGTTCCAGCGATTCCGCAAGCGTTATCAGATCGATGGGTTTGCCCATCTCCTGCAGGCGGTGCATCTCGGTAAAAATATGGCGGTGCGGGCGCGTATAAAAATCATCCGCCACGACGCGTTCGGCGACATCATCCCAACGCTCGTTATCCAGCATTAAACCGCCCAACACCGACTGCTCCGCTTCAATAGAATGCGGAGGCACTTTCATCCCCTCGAGCTGTACGTCGCGGGTTTCAGTCTGTTTGTTGAAGGGTTTATTTCCTGCCATAGTGAATGGAGCTATCCGGGTAATGAATGGGTTGAGAGATTATCACATCAGGAGGAAGCATGGCGACGAGAATAGAATTTCAAAAGCATGGCGGGCCTGAGGTGCTTAAAGCGGTTGAGTTCACCCCCGCAGCGCCAGCGGAAAACGAAGTGCAGGTAGAAAATAAAGCCATTGGCATCAACTATATCGATACCTATATCCGTAGCGGATTATATCCGCCGCCAGCGTTACCAAGCGGGCTGGGCACCGAAGCGGCAGGCGTGGTAAGCAAAGTGGGCAGCGGCGTCACGCAGGTGAAAGTGGGCGATCGCGTGGTGTATGCGCAATCGGGCCTGGGTGCGTATAGCTCGGTGCATAACGTTTTGGCGGATAAAGTCGCGGTGCTGCCGAACGCGATCTCCTTCGAGCAAGCGGCGGCGTCATTCCTGAAGGGGCTGACGGTGTTTTATCTGCTGCGCAAAACCTACGAAATCAAGCCAGATGAAATGTTCCTGTTCCATGCTGCCGCCGGTGGTGTCGGGTTGATTGCCTGCCAGTGGGCAAAAGCTCTTGGCGCGAAACTGATTGGCACCGTGGGTTCCGCGCAAAAAGCGCAGCGCGCGTTACAGGCCGGTGCCTGGCAGGTGATCAACTACAGCGAAGAGAATGTGGTGGAACGTGTCAAAGAACTCACCGGCGGTAAAAAGGTGGCGGTGGTGTACGACTCGGTGGGGAAAGACACCTGGGAGACGTCGCTTGATTGTCTGCGCCGTCGCGGGCTGATGGTCAGTTTCGGTAACGCTTCCGGCCCGGTGACCGGCGTGAATCTGGGTATTCTTAACCAGAAAGGCTCACTCTACGCCACACGCCCTTCCCTCAATGGCTATGTCACTAACCGGGAAGAGTTGCAGGAAGCCAGTAATGAGCTGTTTTCGCTGATTGCCAGCGGGGTTATCAAAGTGGATGTGGCCGAGAGCCAGAAGTTCGCGCTGCACGATGCACAGCGGGCGCATGAAGTGCTGGAGAGCCGGGCGACGCAGGGCTCCAGTCTGTTGATCCCTTAAGCTAATCGCCTGAAAGAATTAGGGCTTCCCGTGGGAAGCCCTTTCTTTTTTAGTTCGGCTGCATTGTAGGGTACAGCGCGATGAATTCGTTAACGTCGCGATAGTGACAGATTTAATAAGTAAATCCTATTCGGTTCTAAGCAATGTACCGGGAAAAGTCTTCGGTATGTGACGAACCACGCAATACTTTAGTAACGCCAACGGTTATTGCGTTGATAACGTGGGAGCTTCGGTTCTTTCACGGCACGGATAATCCAGACAACGGCGACGGCCAGCAGCAGCCATGGCAATAGCTTGATCATCAACGCGAAAAGCCCGCCGAGGAACATAACAGCCGTTGCCACCAGCAGCGCCGCGATGATGCCCAGCAGCGAAACGCCGGTCACCAGCAACATGATAAAAAAGCCCACGATAAACAGTAATTCCAGCATGATGGATCTCCCAAAGAGGTAACTCCCCGGTTATTACAAGAACCATGCCAGGAAAAATTAGCTTATTTATCAATGAAAAAGCTCCGCAGCAGAAGGCGGAGCTTAGTGAATTTGACTATCTTTTAGTGAAACTTTAACGCTTTGAGGCCACCAGGTTGAGCGCGTGTTCCACTACCGCGATATCCGCACCGGCTTTATGCGCATTTTCACTCAGATAACGACGCCACTGACGCGCGCCGGGAACGCCCTGAAACAGCCCCAGCATATGCCGTGTGATATGCCCGAGATACGCGCCCTGGCTCAGCTCGCGCTCAATGTAGGGATACATCGCGCGCACCACGGCGATCGGATCGGCATCCGCCACGTCTGCGCCAAAGATCTCGCGGTCAACAGACGCCAGTATGCCAGGGTTCTGATACGCTTCACGACCGACCATCACGCCATCCATATGTTCCAGATGCGCTTTGGCTTCTTCCAGCGATTTGATACCGCCGTTAATGGCCATTTTCAGGTGCGGAAAATCACGTTTCAGCTGATACACACGCGGGTAATCCAGCGGCGGGATTTCCCGGTTCTCTTTTGGGCTTAACCCCGAAAGCCACGCTTTGCGCGCATGGATGATAAAGCTTTCGCACTCGCCTTTTCCGGCCACGGTGCCAATAAAATCGCAGAGAAATTCGTAGCTGTCCTGATCGTCAATGCCAATACGCGTTTTGACAGTGACCGGAATCGATACCACATCACGCATCGCTTTAATGCAATCCGCCACCAGTTGCGCTTCGCCCATCAGGCACGCGCCGAAACGACCATTCTGCACACGATCGGACGGACACCCGACGTTGAGGTTAATTTCATCATACCCGCGCGCTTCGGCCAGCTTTGCACAATGGGCAAGCTGCGCCGGATCGCTGCCGCCGAGCTGCAACGCGACCGGATGTTCTTCTTCGCTGTACGCCAGGTAATCCCCCTTGCCATGAATGATGGCACCGGTGGTGACCATTTCGGTGTAGAGCAACGTCTGGCGCGACAGCAAACGCAAAAAGTAGCGGCAATGTCTGTCCGTCCAGTCGAGCATCGGCGCCACGCTAAACCGGCCATTCCAGTGTTGAGTGGAATTGAGCGTCGTTGCGTTGGTTTGATGGGGGTTTGTCATTTCAGGGTTACCGTGCATTTTGGACAGTTAAAAAGGTTTGTCGTATCTGATTTCCACTCAGGTCCGGCAATCGCCAGCGTCTGAAATAGCGGGGCATCATTCTAGCATAGAGGAAGCACGTAAACCCGCTGACACAATGCATGGTCAGCATCTGTTATGGATATATGCCCGGGGTCGCCTTGTACAAAACGGAACCACTACCTAACATTTTTGGTAGGCATAGGAAATGTTCATTAATAGCGAAAGCTATTTATAACCGTAACAGGTCAAAGGGAGTTAAGGAAAATGACTAAACCGTATGTACGTCTTGATAAAAACAATGCCGCTGTGTTGCTCGTCGATCATCAAACGGGCTTGCTATCACTGGTCCGGGATCTCGATCCGGATAAATTCAAAAACAACGTGCTGGCGCTGGCCGACCTCGCTACATATTTTAAGCTACCCACCATTCTGACAACCAGCTTCGAGACTGGCCCGAATGGCCCTCTCATGCCGGAACTGCAAACACAATTGCCCGCGGCGCCCTACATTGCTCGTCCTGGTAATATCAACGCCTGGGATAACGAGGATTTTGTGAAAGCCGTGAAAGCAACGGGTAAGAAACAGTTGATTATTGCGGGAGTCGTGACCGAAGTTTGCGTTGCATTTCCGGCGTTATCTGCCCTGGAAGAGGGCTTCGAGGTGTTTGTCGTCACCGATGCGTCAGGTACATTTAATGAAATTACCCGTCATTCAGCATGGAACCGTATGTCGCAGGCCGGGGCGCAGTTGATGACCTGGTTTGGTGTTGCCTGCGAGTTACACCGCGACTGGCGTAACGATATTGAAGGGTTGGGCAATCTTTTCTGTACTCATATTCCTGATTACGGCAATTTGATGACCAGCTATGCCAAGATGAGCAACATTTAATTCCACTGTCTGGCTTAATCATCTGATTTATAAGCCATAAAAAAACCGGAGGCATCAAGCCTCCGGCCAGAACATCTTAGAATGTGACGCTTAGCTGTGCGCCTGCGCCCCAGGTTTCATCTTCACCAACCAGACCCATCAAATCGACATGGACACGGTTAAACGGTGCAAAACCGACACCGCCTGTGAAGACGTTTTTATCATCACCTTTCACATCCGCGCGGTAACCGGCCCGCACCGCCAGCCAGCTAAGCGGGCGAACTTCCGCACCAACGCCCACGTACTGTGAGTTTTTCTCGCTCTTAAAGCCTTTGGTTTCGGTTAAATCCCCGTCGGCGCTTAATGCCACCAGCTCATTATGCCAGGCCGCGCCAGCCGTCACTACCGGGCTAATCTGGTAGGTATCTTTGTAATTGGTGACCACACCGGTTCTACCATTGCGAATTCGAATATTCTGTGTATCGATATCGCGCGAGATAAGGTTGGTGCCGGTTAAGCCCACAGTGATGTTTTCACTAAGATCTGCCGCAGCACCGACATCGATGTTAAAGCCTGTGTCATCGGTACGATAACGGCTGTCTCTCAGGTCGCTGCTCTTATAGTCATAAATAGACGCGGTGTAGTTGTAGACCCACGTTTTTTGCAGTTTCGGCGTCACGCCAAGGGATAACGGCACGCCAGCGACTTCAAACTGGCGCGCCATGGCAATACCAAAGTCAGAGACGATTGCCGCACGACCGGCAGCAGTAGAGTTAAGGTTTTTGGTGATCTCTTCGCTACCGTTTGGCGAGACAACCGCCCGCAGCGCTTCGCTCAAAGCAATGCCGTCGTTGTTCTGGATGCCGCGCAGGTAATCAATATCTTGTTGATCGATATTCGAGCTGACACGGGCGTGGGCGTAGGCTTTGGTAACAAAGGCCAGCGAAAGCACATCATTGGGAATACTAACGGCAAGCCCGGCAGCGGCTTTGGCCTGCGCGGTTTTGCCTTTCAGGAACACCAGTTCGTCAGCCAGATCTTTCGCCGCCCCCTGGAACTGATTTAATGTACCAATCGGGTTAGCAATGACCTGTGCGGCGGTCAGGTTATCGACCACATCCTTGTAACCATCAATTTTGTCATTGATGTTATCGATTTCATCGCGAAGGTTATCTTTGTCGGTAATTTGCGCCTGCACGCTCGGCAGGATAATCGTGACGTCATCTTCCGGTTTGGCTTTCGCCAGCAGCGCCGGGTTGATGAGTGCCCCACTACCATAATTTGCCGATGCAACACCGGTTCCTCCCATTGCATCGTTACGTGCTTCTGCCCAGGTATTGGCTGCTCCTGCCTGATTTGCTGCAAAGAAGGAGACAGCGATAGCGACCACTGAAAGTTTACGTTTTTTATTCACAATATGTGTCTCGTAGCCAGATGAGTTTTTTTAAGCCTGTTTATTTTAAAAGAAACAGGAATTCACTATTGCTGCGAACAACGACCAAAAAAGAAGCTAAATCATGTGAACGTACAGGATATATATGAACGTTATAGTTATTGAGGAAACTCTCAATATTTATAGAAGAGGAAATTCGTTTCGGGAAGGAAAGTGAGAAAAGGAGTTTACGGGCGGCGATCTCGGCGTTTTGGGCAGGACATGGTAAAGTGTGGGTTTCTGTTCCCACCACCCCGAGGGCGCCAATGGATAAGACCACTTCGCAAGAGATGTTAGTGCAGGCTGAAAAGCTGTGCGCGCAGCGCAATGTGCGCCTGACTCCCCAGCGCCTTGAAGTGTTGCGATTACTGAGCCTGCAACAAGGGGCGATCAGCGCGTATGATTTGCTCGACCTGCTGCGCGAGAGCGAACCGCAAGCAAAACCGCCGACAGTTTACCGCGCGCTTGATTTCCTGCTGGAGCAAGGCTTTGTCCACAAGGTTGAGTCCACCAACAGTTACGTGCTGTGCCACCTTTTTGATCAGCCGACGCATACTTCTGCGATGTTTATTTGCGACCGCTGCGGTTCGGTGAAAGAAGAGCAGGCCGAAGGCGTGGAAGATATTATGCATGCGCTGGCGGCGAAAATGGGTTTTGCCCTGCGTCATAATGTGATTGAAGCCCATGGCCTGTGTGCCGCCTGCGTGGAAGTGGAAGCCTGCCGCCATCACGATCACTGCCACCATGACCATAGCGTCCCGCTAAAGAAAAAACCGCGATAATTGTTTCCCGTCTTTTATCAGCTCTTTATTACCTGCAACACAACCCGCCAGGTTTCGCATTTTAATGGCGGCGAGCAAGCGCATGCTGCGGGAGCCGTGGATCGGGCGAACTGTTGGTAAAACGAGGCAGAGAGGGATGCGATAAGAGCACAAAATCAGGAAGTTTGTGCGCAAAACAATGTAGTTAGAGTTAATAAATATGGAATCTGGAGGGGTGGTACATCCTTGTACCTTCGGGCAGGGTAGCCTTCAGAGGGTTAACACATTTGAGGGGATGTGCTGGCTACCAACGGTAATCATTACGCGTTTCCCAGTCCGTCACTTCTTTTTCCGCCTGATCTTTTGCGTAACCGTAACGTTCCTGGATTTTACCCACCAATTGATCACGTTTACCTTCAATGATAGTCATATCATCGTCGGTGAGTTTGCCCCATTTCTCTTTCACTGTGCCTTTAAACTGTTTCCAGTTACCGCCGACTTCGTCTTTATTCATCATGGACTCCTTATCGTTCGGTTAAAATGACGTTCTCACCGTGCTGAACGTACTGATTATTGTAGTCAGGGATTCGGCATTATGCATTTTATTCGGAATCTTTAACCATTTAACAAGATAAAAGCAGCGTAAACGAGACGAGAAAATCGGAGCACTACCTTAGAAAATAAAGCGCTATCAGGAAGGATCGCTGGCAGCAAACCAACTGTTGTTACGCCAGTGACGACGCCATATTAGCGCCAGCGTCAGCCCACGCAGAGCAAGGAATACAGCAAGTGACAGCCACAAACCGTGATTGCCCAAAACAGGCACGGTGAGTAGCGTAGCGGCAAACCCCGCCGCCGCCACTGCCATACTGTTACGCATTTCGGCCGCGCGCGTGGCACCGACAAACATACCGTCCAGCAGATAACACCACACCCCCACTAACGGTAAGATAACCTGCCAAATCAGATAATGTCCGGCAAGCTGTTGCAGCGCGGGTAACGATGTTAACAGCCCGATAATTTGCTGACCCGCCACTGCATACACAACGGCAAAGAACAGCGCCACCAGACCGGCCTGCCGGCAGGCAGCCCGCCAGATATGCATCAATTGACTGCCGTCTCTGGCACCGTAAGCCTGCCCGGAGTGCGCCTCAACCGCATACGCGAAACCATCCAGCGCATAGGCGGTAAAGGTTAAAAACATCATCAGCACCGCATTTGCCGCCACCGTCTCATCCCCGAGCCGGGCACCAAACACCGTTATCGAACCAAAGCAGAGTTGCAGCAGCAGCGAACGCAACATGATATCGCGGTTCAGCGCCAGCAAACGCCGTACGCCGCCGCGCCATGCGTTTTTCAGCGTCAGCAATGAAATGCCGCGCATTACCAGTACGTGTCGCACCATCCATAAACCAATAGCGAAGGTGGCGTATTCTGCGATGACCGTGGCAAGTGCTGCCCCTTGCACATTCATATGCAGCCCCATGACCAGCCACACATCGAGCACGATGTTGAGCAGATTCCCCACCACCAGCAATATCACCGGTGCACGCGCATACTGCACGCCGAGCAACCAACCGAGCAACACCAGATTGCCCAGCGAAGCAGGCGCACTCAACCAGCGAATATCCAGGAACCGTCGCGCCTGTTCCAGTACCGCCTCGCTACCGCCAGTGATATGCAGCGCCAGGTCGATAAGCGGCGTGCGCAACAGGGTAATCAACACGCCGGCCCCTAGCGCCAGCAGCAAAGGCTGGACTAACGCACGCGCCAGCGCGGGCGCATTTTTCGCGCCGAACGCCTGAGCTGTCAGCCCGGTGGTGCTCATGCGCAAAAAGAGCAGCAGCATAAAGAGAAAACTGGTCGCCGTTGCGCCAATCGCCACACCACCCAGGTAAACCGGGCTGTCCAGATGCCCCACTACCGCCGTATCCACCAGCCCCAGTAATGGGACAGTGATATTTGAGAAGATCATCGGCAGCGCAAGCCGCCAGAGCGCTTTGTCAGATGCGGTTAGCAGTGGCATGGTTTGAATATGAAATTTAATGAGGGAAAAGAGGAGATCGCTGCGGAACCTGGACCCGCCCCGCAGCAAAGCGAATGTGCGTTACAACCACGCGCCATTACGAATAACACCAACCGCCAGCCCTTCGATGGTGAAGTTTTGATCGCGAAGATCGACAACGATCGGGGAAAACTCGCTGTTTTCCGGCAACAGTTCGACGGTGTTACCCTGCTTTTTCAAACGCTTGACGGTCACTTCGTCTTCAATGCGCGCTACAACGACCTGCCCGTTACGCACATCCTGCGTTTTATGCACCGCCAGCAGATCGCCATCCATAATGCCAATGTCACGCATCGACATACCGCTAACGCGCAGCAGGAAATCCGCATGAGGTTTAAAGAGACTCGGATCGACCTGGTAATGGCCTTCGATATGCTGCTGAGCCAGCAGCGGCTCACCCGCAGCGACACGACCAATCAGCGGTAAGCCGATATCGTCCTCTTCTTCTTCAAGCAGCAGACGAAGGCCGCGTGATGCGCCAGATACGATTTCGATAACCCCTTTGCGCGCCAGCGCTTTGAGGTGTTCTTCCGCCGCATTTGGGGAACGGAACCCCAATTGCTGTGCGATTTCCGCACGCGTTGGTGGCATACCGGTTTGAGTGATGCGATCGCGAATAAGATCGAACACCTCTTGCTGCCTGGCCGTTAATGCTTTCATCCCGCCCCCTGGGTGTATATACAGTTATGCTGTGAGTATATACAGCTAAAGGCGATTTTGGAACCAAATTTAAGCAAAAAACCAGGGCGTTATCGAATTCTGGAAGCGTTATCGAAAATGTGACCACAGTAATGCGATCCAGGTAAACAGCGCCAGCAGGATGGACATCAGCACCGCCGCCGACCCCATATCCTTCGCCCGCCCGGAAAGTTCATGGAATTCCGAACCAATTCGATCAACCACGGCTTCGATGGCACTGTTCAGAATTTCGACAATCATTACCAGCGTCACAGAACCAATCAGCAGTACGCGCGTCATTGTGTCAATATCGAGCCAGCAAGCGATTATAATTGCCAGGATAACCGCAACGGACTCCTGACGAAATGCCGCTTCATTAATCCAGGCGGCGCGAACGCCTTTCCAGGAGTATCCAGCGGCTTTAATGATCCGGGTGAAACCGGTGGTATTATTAGCCATTTAAAAGAACCTTTTTATTAAATTGGCGTCAATGTCTCAGCAAGCGCGCAGCGGTACAACAGAAATTATGTGCGCTTTCTGATATTCTTGCGGCGCAATGGCACTATTAACCAGAGGCTTTACATCCTTTATGTCCGGCTGGCCACGAATTTACTACAAATTACTGAATTTACCATTAAGCGTGCTGGTAAAAAGTAAATCGATTCCCGCAGAACCTGCACAGGAACTGGGTCTCGATACATCACGCCCCATCATGTACGTGCTGCCTTATAACTCAAAGGCAGATTTACTGACTTTACGCGCGCAGTGTCTGGCGCATGAGTTGCCCGACCCGCTGGAACCGCTGGAAATCGACGGCGCGTTGCTGCCGCGTTTCGTGTTTATCCACGGTGGGCCGCGCGTGTTCACTTATTACGCGCCAAAAGAAGAGTCGATCAAGCTGTTCCACGACTACCTGGATCTACACCGCAGCCATCCCGATTTGGATGTGCAAATGGTGCCGGTATCGGTGATGTTTGGCCGTTCGCCCGGACGTGAAAAAGGCGAAATTAATCCGCCGCTGCGCATGCTGAACGGCATCCAGAAATTCTTTGCTGTTTCCTGGCTTGGCCGCGACAGCTTTGTGCGTTTTTCACCGCCGGTTTCGCTGCGCCGTATGGCGACGGAGCACGGCACCGATAAAATTATCGCGCAAAAACTGGCGCGCGTGGCGCGTATGCACTTTGCCCGCCAGCGTCTGGCCGCAGTAGGCCCACGTCTGCCGGCGCGTCAGGATTTGTTTAACAAATTGCTCTCTTCTAAAGCGATTGCCCGCGCGGTCGAAGATGAAGCGCGCAGCAAAAAAATCTCCCATGATAAAGCGCAGCAAAACGCCATCGCGCTGATGGAAGAGATCGCCGCGAATTTCTCCTACGAGATGATCCGCCTGACCGACCGCATTCTGGGTTTTACCTGGAACCGTCTCTATCAGGGCATCAATGTGCATAATGCAGAGCGCGTACGCCAGCTGGCGCACGACGGTCACGAAATTGTCTATGTGCCCTGCCATCGTAGCCATATGGACTACCTGCTGCTCTCCTATGTGCTCTATCACCAGGGGCTGGTGCCGCCGCATATCGCTGCCGGTATCAACCTGAATTTCTGGCCCGCCGGGCCGATTTTCCGCCGCCTGGGCGCTTTCTTCATTCGCCGCACCTTTAAAGGCAACAAGCTCTATTCCACCGTGTTCCGCGAATATCTGGGTGAGCTGTTCAGCCGCGGTTATTCGGTAGAGTACTTCGTTGAGGGCGGGCGTTCGCGCACCGGGCGCTTGCTGGATCCGAAAACCGGTACGCTGTCGATGACCATTCAGGCGATGCTGCGCGGCGGTACGCGCCCCATCACGCTGGTGCCGATTTACATCGGGTATGAACACGTGATGGAAGTGGGCACTTACGCCAAAGAGCTGCGTGGCGCGACAAAAGAGAAAGAGAGCCTGTTGCAGATGCTGCGTGGTTTAAGCAAGCTGCGTAACCTCGGTCAGGGCTATGTGAACTTCGGCGAACCCATTCCGCTAATGAACTACCTGAACCACCATGTTCCGGAGTGGCGCGAAGCCATCGATCCCATTGAATCCATCCGTCCGGCGTGGTTAACACCAACGGTGAACACCATTGCCGCTGATCTGATGGTGCGCATCAACAACGCCGGTGCGGCTAACGCCATGAACCTGTGCTGTACGGCGCTGCTGGCTTCCCGCCAGCGTTCGCTGACCCGCGAGCAACTGACCGAGCAGTTAAGCTGCTATCTCGAGCTGATGCGCAACGTGCCTTATTCGCCGGATTCGACCACGCCGTCGGCCAGCGCCAGCGAGCTTATCGACCACGCGCTGCAGATGAACAAGTTCGAAGTCGAGAAAGACACCATCGGCGATATCATCATTCTGCCGCGTGAGCAGGCGGTGTTGATGACGTACTACCGCAACAACATTGCGCATATGCTGATGCTGCCGTCGCTGCTGGCGGCGATTGTCACCCAGCACCGCGCTATCTCCCGTAGCGAGATCCTGCGCCACGTCGAGTTACTTTACCCGATGCTGAAAGCCGAGCTGTTCCTGCGCTGGGAAAAAACGGATCTGGCGCAAGTGCTGGAGAACCTGACGCAGGAGCTGCTGCGCCAGGGCTTGTTGACGGTGAAAGACGATCGTCTGAGCATCAATCCGGCGCACTCCCGCACCTTGCAACTGCTGGCGGCAGGCGCGCGCGAAACCTTACAGCGTTATGCCATCACTTTCTGGCTGCTGAGCGCCAACCCGGCGATGAACCGCAGTACGCTGGAAAAAGAGAGCCGCACGCTGGCGCAGCGCCTGTCGGTGCTGCACGGTATCAACGCGCCGGAGTTCTTCGATAAAGCGGTATTCAGTACGCTGGTGCTGACGCTACGCGATGAAGGTTATATCAGCGATACCGGCGATGCGGATCCGGCGCGTACCTTAAACGTGTACCAGATGCTGGCGGATTTGATAACGTCGGATGTGCGTCTGACGATTGAGAGCGCGACGCAAGCGGAAGCGTGAGGGTAAATGTTCCCCTCTCTTGCCGGAGAGGGGAAAAAACTCAAGGCAAATGCAGGTAACTTAACGCCAGCCCTAAAAACAGCACCAGCCCCACATAGTTATTGTTCATAAACGCTTTAAAACAGGCATCACGGTCACGCCCGGCAATCAACTTTTGCTGATAAACAAACAGCGCACCGGCGATCAGCACCGTCACGTAGTAGGTCCAGCCCAGCCCATTCAGCCAGCCAATCGACGCCATCAGCACCAGCACTGCCACCTGCAAAATGCCGATAATCAGCTTGTCGAAACGACCAAACAGAATTGCCGTCGACTTGATGCCAATCTTCACATCGTCGTCACGGTCAACCATCGCATACTGTGTGTCATACGCGACCGCCCACAGGATATTGGCGAGAAACATAATCCAGCAGCTCAGCGGTACAGATTCACTCACGGCTGCAAACGCCATCGGAATCGACCAGCCGAACGCCGCCCCGAGCACCACCTGCGGCAGATGCGTATAGCGCTTCATAAACGGGTAAACCCACGCCAGCGCCAGCGCCGCGACGGAGAGCAAAATGGTCATGACATTTAGCGTCAGCACCAGCGCGAAGGCCAGCAGCACTAGCACCACAAACAGCACGCGCGCTTCATTTTCCGTTACCGCGCCGCTTGGCAACGGGCGATTTGCCGTGCGTTTAACATGACCGTCGAATTTACGATCCGCATAGTCATTGACGACACAACCGGCAGCGCGCATCAGCCAGACGCCCGCGACAAAAACCAGCAAAATCCACAGCGGCGGCACGCCCGGCGTCGCCACCCACAGCGCCCACAGCGTTGGCCACAGCAGCAGCAAAGCGCCAATTGGTTTGTCCGTACGCATAAGCCTGTGAAAGGCCAACAGCTTATTCTGCGTGAGACTCCACTCCATTTTCTTTTCCTCTTAGTACAGCGGCGATGCAGGCAAAAACAGTTCGGTCAGCATCAGCGGTTTCCCGCCCAGACGCAGACGGGAACGGCGTCCCCAGAGCTGCTCATGACGACCGATTTCAATAAAGTCACGCGTAAGCGTAGATGAGGTAAAGAGATATCGCCCAAGCGGCGTTTTACCCAGGGTTTGCAGCGCCAGTTCCGGACCGCTCAGCGTAGATTCCGGCACCACGGTGCGTCCGGCGAGCCAGGGTTCCCCGTCGGCGCAGAGAATAATTTCCCGCAACCAGTAACGATCCTCCTTCGGCAGACTGTCGCGTTCTTCGGCGATCTCATCCACCGTCACAAAGCCTTCCCGAATCAGCGTAACGCTGACCGTCTTGCCTTGTTGCTCAAAACGTTTGGTCATTGAATCTTCCAGCAACAGCCACTCGAGCAGTTGCGGTTCAAGCGCGGGAATTGCGTCTACGTAGCGCAGCGCACGCAGTTGCGTAAGCGCAGGGTGTGACATGCCTTACTCTCCGGTACATAACGTAGCGTTATTGTATCGCAGAACCGGCGCACGGGGCGGGGAAACTTCATTCAGTTTTCATCAGCGCAACAGATGCGCAACAGCGCGCATCTGCGCCGGAAAAAAAGGTGCGTCAGGCGACGCACCAGTTGCTGCAAATATCAGCATTGTGGGGAGAGATTACCCCTTGCCTTTTACACTGCTGATAAAAGTGGCACGGGCGGATTTCGACCCGAGGCGTTCTGCTTCATTCAATAATTTCAGTGCCTTATCAATATCACCTTTGGCAGCGGCTTGTTTGATGGCCTGGTTAAAGTAGCTCTCTGTATCGTTGAGCATCGGCTCGCTTTTCGCCACTGGCGCAGGAGCCGCAGCGGGCGCGGCGGCAGGAGCTGGTTGCGTGTTGTAAGCCGGTGCAGCGGTATTGCCCACGGTAACGGAAGCCGGGCCAGAAGAGCCAAACAGCGGGCCGACTAATACACTGGAACCACTACTATTTTTCACCTTCAGGTTTACCACTCCGTCAGCAATATGACGGGCAATCGGATCGGGGATATCAGGGATCGCGTTGCCCACGCCTTTAGCATAGGCTTTGGCCGGATCGAGCAGTGTGGTGGTTTTCTGCAAATCACTTTCGGTCGTAAACGCAAGGATATAGAGCTTCTGCTGGCCCAGCGCAGGCGTCAGGCGCATAACCCCTTCCAGACGGTCAGCATTTAATACCCCCGGCTCCTGGTAGGTAAAATAGCTACTGGGGAAATAAGCCGCAGGCGACATGTTTTGATCAAATACCAGCACATTTGGCGCAAAAACCCCTGTATTTTTATTAACATCGCTGGAAAGCGTCAGCGTAAGCTCACCAATATTGGCAGGCACGCTAAACGCCGCAACGGGACCGGTTATGCCCGCGACGTTCAGATGCTGCCCACCTGTTGCAAGCCGAACCGTCTGGCTTTTGGACGTATCGACAGGTGTCCAGGTGAGTTGTTGAAGTACAGAGTTTGGAATCGACGGCGCTGCCGCGGTGTTCTGTGGGACGATATTCACATCAGCAAAACTGATACCCGGTGTGCCCGCCAGCAAACCCGTGGAGAGACACAGAGCGATGAGACTTTTTTTCATTTTCATTGTTATCACCTTCAGGATGCGAAACAGCGGTGGCCAGGCAATAGCGCGCTGTTTATCAGGAGTAGAGGGGCTTTCGCCCCTCTTTTGGTCATTACATGAGGGAAAAACTTACCACCAGATTTCCATCTGGGCACCGAAGCTCCATTCGTCGCTGTCGCCACGACCGAAGCTTGAGCCGCCCGTACCATTGCGGGTTGCCAGACCATAGTTGGCATTCGTGCCCGGATTACCGCTGGTGTTGTAGCCCCATTTTTCATCCCATTTCGCATAGGTTGCGAATACACGGATTGCCGGACGAGACCAGATGCTGTCGCCTGCTTGCCACTGTTGCGCAAGGGTGATTTTGTACTGATTGTTGGTGTCGTTTGTGCGCTGGGATTTGACGTTGTCATAACCGACTTCCAGCAAGGTACTCATGATTGGTGTCCATTTGTACATTGGGCGCACGCCGACGGTCCACCATTTGGTACCATTCTGGTTATCCCAATCAATGTCCTGATACATACCGACGTACATCAGATCCCAATTATCACCCAGAGAAATTGCACCGTGGTCGAGGATACGCAGCAGGGAGCCGTTGTTGTTGGCGCTATAAGGCAGTTTACTATTGCCCTCGATGCCAATACCGGAGCCTTGCGATAACCCTTTGCCCTGTGATGTCAGCGCATCGGTCGCATACTGCACGACAAATTTGTTATAGCCTTTCAGCATGCTCTGAACGTGTTCAGCGGTGAACATCCAGCCATCTTTCGTTTCGGTATTATCGTATAAATGGTAACCGTCACGGGTATTGGCGCGGCCATAGTCAACGCCGAACTCTAATGTACCGCCCGGGTTGACTGCCATCTGTGCCAGACGCACATCAAACACATCGTTAGCCGTTTTTTCGGTGTAATCATAAATACTGTTGCTGGCGAAGGTAGCGGAGCCGCCTGCTTCCGTCGAACGGGTTGCGGCCAGAGAGAGTTTACCAAAGCCGAGATCGACGTTTTCCAGACCAGCACCCGGGCCGGAGATGTCCCAGTAATAGAAGTCGATCATATGTACGTCATGACGCTGATAGAAGCGTTTACCTGCCCAGATCGTGGAGCCCGGCAGCGCATCAATCAGGTTTTTACCTTGTACGTTGGCTTCACGAAATGCTGGATCAGTAGCTTCCCAGTCATTTTGCTGCGCGACTGAGTACGCAACGTTCGTGTCGAAGTAGAAGCTTTTATCGCCTTCTTTCCACACTTCCTGACCGAGTTTTAATTCTGCATAGGTTTCACATTCGTTACCGAGACGGTATTTGGAACCTGCACCAGTGGCCTGGAAGCATTGCTGCTCACCGCCGCTGCCGGTCCAGCCAATCCCCGAACGGGCGTAACCTTTGAAATCAACAGCACCCGCCTGTGCAGACAGTATGCCTGCCGCGACGGCGAGAGCCAGTGGAAGTTTGCGCAGAGTAATCATCGTTCTATCTCCTGAGCTTGCTTTTCTTTTTTTACACATCCCCCTTCGCGCTATCTCTTTATTGGCTGCCGTCATGAATCCCGGTCAGGTACTTTTGTACGCTGCCGGAGAGTCATCACGTTGCCGCCTCGACATAATGCGAATGGCTTTGTGTAAACGCTTTGTGGGGTACGCTTAAACGCCCGGTTCTTTATGTAACCGGCGGCAGGCGGTGCCATCTTCACGGAACAGATGGCAACGCTCCGGCGGTAAGCCGATGGCGAATGTGGCACCCTCTTCTACCAGCACCACGTCGTTCTGGCGGTAGACCAGGTTCTGACGTATTGCAGGGATCTGGATATGAATTTGTGTTTCGTGGCCAAGCTGTTCGACGACCTGAACTTCGCCCTCCAGCGTGACATCAGCGATGTCGCTGGGCAGCAGATGCTCCGGGCGGATGCCCAAAGACATATTTGCGCCGACCTGCACATTGGCGCTGTCCACCGGCAGCCACACGCGCTGGCGGTTAGGCAGCTCAACCTGAACCTGTTCAATGGCGGTAGAGGTCACTTTTACCGGCAGGAAATTCATCTTCGGCGAGCCGATAAAACCGGCGACAAAACGGTCTGCCGGGTAGTGATACAGCTCCAGCGGTTTACCCACTTGCGCCACGCGCCCGGCATCGAGCACCACGATTTTGTCGGCCAGCGTCATCGCTTCCACCTGATCGTGGGTGACGTAAATCATCGTGCGGCCAAGACGTTTGTGCAGACGGGAGATCTCAATACGCATCTGCACACGCAGGGCGGCATCAAGGTTGGAGAGAGGTTCATCAAGCAAGAAGACGCTGGGTTCAGCCACCAGCGTACGACCGATCGCCACACGCTGACGCTGACCGCCAGAAAGGGCTTTCGGTTTGCGATCCAGTAAATGCGCCAGTTGCAGCACTTCCGCTACTTGCGTGACGCGCGATTTGATCATCTCTTTTTTCGCGCCCGCTAACTTCAGGCCGAAAGACATATTTTCCGCAACTGACAAATGCGGATAGAGCGCGTAGGACTGAAACACCATGCCAACGCCGCGTTCTGCGGGAGGAACCTCATTCATGCGGGTATCGCCAATCAGCAAATCCCCGCTGGTGATGGTTTCCAGCCCGGCAATCATGCGCAGCAGCGTCGATTTACCACAGCCTGACGGACCGACAAACACCACGAATTCTCCTTCGTGGATGTCGAGACTGATGTCTTTCGACACCACCACATCGCCCCAGGCTTTCGTTACATTACGCAGCTGTACGCTCGCCATGCCCTTCTCCCTTCGTTACAACCTGTCACCAACAGAAACATTCAACGTGGGCTGACTATGGAGCATCGATTCAGCGGGCGAATCCTCCACCCCCCTGGTTTTTTGTGGGGGAGGAGGCGGGAGGATGAGAACAATGTCTCTGCCCCCTGGACAGGCGGGCTGCGGGCATTTTCGTGATGGGCTCTGCAAAAATCGGCGCTTTTTTATGTGCGCTAACACACATAATGCAAATCTCTGTAACAGAGATCACACAAATCGCCCCAGGGGCGTAGGGTTAAGGAGGATGAGAAGCGCTTGTCAAAAAAGGAGACTAATCCCGTCGAACTACCTTGAGCGTATCCACGAGCACATCACCTAAAGGACGGGATATATGAAAATCAAAACAGGCGCACGCATCCTCGCTTTGTCCGCAGTGGCGACGATGATGTTTTCCGCCTCTGCCCTCGCCAAAATCGAAGAAGGTAAGCTGGTCATTTGGATCAACGGCGACAAAGGATATAACGGCCTTGCCGAAGTGGGTAAGAAATTTGAGAAAGACACCGGCATTAAAGTTACCGTAGAACACCCGGATAAACTGGAAGAGAAATTCCCGCAGGTTGCTGCAACCGGCGACGGCCCGGACATTATTTTCTGGGCACACGACCGCTTTGGTGGCTATGCGCAATCCGGTCTGCTGGCAGAAGTCACCCCGGATAAAGCCTTCCAGGACAAGCTGTACCCCTTCACCTGGGACGCGGTGCGTTACAACGGTAAGCTGATTGCCTACCCGATTGCTGTCGAATCCTTATCGCTGATTTACAACAAAGACCTCGTGCCAAACCCGCCGAAAACCTGGGAAGAGATCCCGGCGCTGGATAAGCAGCTGAAAGCGAAAGGTAAGAGCGCGTTGATGTTCAACCTGCAAGAACCGTACTTCACCTGGCCGCTGATTGCCGCCGACGGCGGTTACGCCTTCAAGTTTGAAAACGGCAAATACGACGTGAAAGATGTCGGCGTCGACAACGCAGGCGCGAAAGCGGGTCTTAGCTTCCTCGTGAAGCTGATTAAAGACAAACACATGAATGCCGACACGGATTACTCGATTGCAGAAGCGGCGTTCAACAAAGGTGAAACCGCGATGACCATCAATGGTCCGTGGGCGTGGGCCAACATTGATAAGAGCAAAGTCAACTACGGCGTCGCGCTGCTGCCAACCTTTAAAGGTAAGCCTTCTAAACCGTTCGTTGGCGTGCTGAGCGCAGGCATCAACGCCGCCAGCCCGAACAAAGAGCTGGCGAAAGAGTTCCTCGAAAACTATCTGCTGACCGATCAAGGCCTGGCAGACGTTAACAAGGACAAACCGCTGGGTGCGGTCGCGCTGAAATCCTATCAGGATCAGTTAGCGAAAGACCAACGCATCGCCGCGACCATGGATAACGCGAAAACCGGTGAAATTATGCCGAACATCCCGCAAATGGCCGCCTTCTGGTACGCCACACGCACCGCGGTTATCAACGCCGTTAGCGATCGCCAGACCGTCGACGCCGCGCTGAAAGACGCCCAGGGTCGTATTACCAAGTAAAAATGTGAATGCCTTATCCCCGCACGGGGATAAGGCGAATTGGACATGTTGTATACGCGGCATCCTTCACGCGCATCATGTCGGCAACGTTGAGTATCCCGGCGCGCTTACAAAAGTAAGCTACCAGCGTGCGCAACCGCAGCCAACAACGCGGCAACGTGAAGGGTGTTGAGTAGAGAGGAAATCCCCATGGATGTAAGAAGAAAACGCCACTGGTGGCAAAGCCCGCAACTCGCATGGGCGGCCATCACCGTTGTTGGCCTGTTGGTGGCTTACCTTGTCGTTATGATGTATGCCCAGGGGGAATACCTTTTCGCCATTACCACGCTCGTCCTCAGCTCGGCGGGCCTCTATATTTTCGCCAACCGTAAAGCTTATGCCTGGCGCTATGTTTACCCCGGCGTGGCAGGTATGGGGCTGTTTGTCCTGTTCCCGCTGGTTTGTACCATCGCCATCGCGTTTACCAACTACAGCAGCACTAACCAGCTCACTCAGGAGCGCGCGCAGCAGGTGCTGCTCGATCGTTCCTACCAGGCAGGCAAAGCGTATAACTTTGGGCTTTACCCGGCGGGAGATGCGTGGCAACTGGCACTGACTGACGGCGACAGCGGTAAAAACTACGTTTCCGATGCGTTCAAACCCGGCGGCGAGCAGCAACTGACGTTAAAAGAGGCTGACGCCCTGCCCGCTGGCGAGCGCGCCAACCTGCGCATCATCACGCAAAATCGCCAGGCGCTGAACCAGCTGACCGCCCTACTGCCGGATGGCAGCAAAGTGGCGATGAGTTCGCTGCGCCAGTTCTCCGGTACGCGCCCGCTGTATCAGCTTGAACAGGATGGCACGCTGCTCAACAACCAGAGCGGCGCGAAATACCGCCCGAACAATGAAATCGGCTACTTCCAGGTGATTAACGCCGATGGCAGTTGGGGCAGCGAAAAGCTCAGCCCCGGCTATACCGTGACCATCGGCTGGGATAACTTCACGCGCGTCTTTACCGATGAAGGCATTCAAAAACCGTTTATTGAGATCTTTATCTGGACAGTGGTGTTCTCGGTGCTGACCGTGGTTCTGACCGTTGCCGTGGGCATGGTGCTGGCCTGCGTCGTGCAATGGGAATCCCTGAAAGGCAAAGCGATTTATCGCGTGTTGTTAATTCTGCCGTATGCCGTACCGTCGTTTATCTCCATTTTGATCTTCAAAGGGTTGTTTAACCAGAGCTTTGGCGAGATCAACATGATGCTGAGCGCGCTGTTTGGCATTAAACCGGCCTGGTTTAGCGATCCCACCACCGCACGTTCAATGATCGTGATCGTCAACACCTGGCTCGGTTATCCGTACATGATGATCCTGTGCATGGGGCTGTTGAAAGCGATCCCTGACGATCTGTATGAAGCCTCGGCCATGGACGGTGCCGGACCGCTGCAAAACTTTTTCCGCATCACCTTCCCGCTGCTGATCAAGCCGCTGACGCCGCTGATGATCGCCAGCTTCGCGTTTAACTTTAACAACTTCGTGCTGATCCAACTGCTGACCAACGGCGGGCCGGATCGCATCGGCACCACCACGCCGGCCGGTTATACCGACTTGCTGGTGAGCTACACCTATCGCATCGCCTTTGAAGGCGGCGGTGGTCAGGACTTTGGGCTCGCTGCCGCTATTGCCACGCTGATTTTCCTGCTGGTAGGTGCGTTGGCTATCGTCAACCTGAAAGCTACGCGCATGAAATTCGATTAAGGAGGACGAAAATTATGGCTATGGTGCAGGCGAAATCGCAAAAGCTGCGGCTGTTTATCACCCATTTGTTATTGCTGGTGTTTATTGCCGCGATTATGTTCCCGCTGCTGATGGTGGTCGCCATTTCGCTGCGTGAAGGTAACTTCGCCACCGGCAGTTTAATTCCGGAAAATATCTCGTGGGAGCACTGGCGCCTCGCGCTGGGCTTTAGCGTCGAACACGCCGATGGCCGCGTCACGCCGCCGCCGTTCCCGGTGCTGCTGTGGCTGTGGAACTCGGTAAAAATCGCCGTGATCACCGCAGTCGGCATTGTGGCGCTCTCCACCACTTCTGCGTACGCCTTTGCCCGCATGCGCTTTCGCGGCAAAGCGACATTGCTGAAAGGGATGCTGATTTTCCAGATGTTCCCGGCGGTGCTGTCGCTGGTGGCGCTGTACGCGTTGTTTGACCGGCTCGGCCAGTACGTGCCGTTTATCGGCCTGAATACCCATGGCGGGGTGATCTTCGCTTATATGGGCGGGATCGCGCTGCATGTGTGGACGATCAAAGGTTATTTCGAAACGATCGACGGTTCGCTGGAAGAAGCCGCCTCGCTGGATGGCGCAACACCGTGGCAGGCGTTCCGCCTGGTGCTGCTGCCGCTGTCGGTGCCGATCCTGGCGGTGGTGTTTATTCTGTCGTTTATCGCCGCCATTACCGAAGTACCGGTTGCCTCGCTGCTGCTGCGCGATGTCAACAGTTACACGCTGGCGGTCGGGATGCAGCAATATCTCAACCCGCAAAACTACCTGTGGGGCGATTTTGCCGCGGCGGCGGTACTGTCCGCGATCCCAATTACGGTTGTCTTCCTGCTTGCGCAGCGCTGGCTGGTTAACGGCCTGACCGCAGGCGGTGTGAAAGGTTAATTTTCATTGTTGTTATTGCGCCTTAAATCGTTCGGGTTAGAGCAAGGCGGCGACTGCATGAATCCCCGGCAGCTGACTGAAGTCAGTGACCGGGGTGAGTAAAGGAAGCCAACGCAGCTATCACCCGAAAGATGACCGGCGTTGCCACTGCACCCTCAACTTGTATCACCCAACTTGTGAAGTCATTGGCGATCCCCGGATCGCCCTTTTTTTATTCACGCCTCAGCCGCTTCGAGTTACACAACCACAGCGTGATCACCAGCAACAGGATCGCCGCCGAGTAGATCAACACATCCATTGGCGACTGGTGATCGACGATGATCAACCGCACAATCGCGGTAATACCAATGTAGATAAAATAGCGCAGCGGGAAGTGAAACCCGGACTGAAAGTACTTCACAATCAGGGCGATAAATTCGAAATAGAGAAAATAAACCACCAGCCCTTCCACCAGCTCATATTTGCTGGTTTGCACCGGCGCGAACAGCACATCCGCCAGATGCAGTGTCTCTTTGCCCAGAAAGACAATCAAAATCAGACCGAGGCTGAGCAAACCAAGATTCAGCACGGTCTGCAATATGGTCGAAATAAATTCAACGCGTGGACGAGTTAGCGATGTCATAGCGGCACCTCATTACTGGTGAACAACGCTTTGTATATCGCAAAAATGTGATCTGGATCTACATTATTTGCTTATATTTTGTGACACCACGTGATGACATGTTGCACAGACATGTCCACGCAGGAGACGAAAAAGAGCATGCTTACCGTACATAAAGCTGAAATCGCGGACGCCGCGTTACTGAGTGAAATGGGCTACGCCAGTTATCGCCATCATTTTGCCCCTCTGTGGCGCGAACCGGCCGAGCTGGAGGCATTTCTCCGCCAGGAGTATTCCCCGGCAGTAATCGAGCAGAGCCTGCAAAGCGAAGCGGGCAGCTGGTTTATCGCGCAGAATGCTGCGCCTGTCGGTTTCGCTAAAGTCTCCTGGCACCGCGCGGTCGACGAGCACGGCCCGGCGGGTACGCTGCTGCACAAACTCTATCTTCTTCCGGGCGCAACGCGTAAAGGCTACGGCGAGCAACTGCTGGCAGAAATAGAACGCCTGGCGCAACAGCGTGGTGAGCGGTTTATCTGGCTGGAAGTGCTGGACGCCAACCCGAACGCGCGGCGCTTTTACCACCGGCTGGGATTCACGCATCTCAAAGACACACTATTCAGTACCGCGTCGCAGCAAAGTACGCTGCATATTCTGGGCAAACCGCTTTAAGGAGGGAGGATGGCAAGCGCCGCTTTGCGCCAAACCGCCGTACGCAATGTGACCTGCGGCGAAAACGTGGTGATTTATGAACCCGCGAATTTATACGACTGCACGCTGGCGGACGATGTGTTTGTCGGCCCGTTTGTCGAAATCCAGGGGCATACCCAGATCGGTAAAGGTTCGAAGATCCAGTCGCACAGCTTTATTTGCGAATATGTCACCATTGGTGAGCGCTGCTTTATCGGTCACGGCGTGATGTTTGCCAACGATATGTTTCGCGACGGCAAACCGGACCCCGACAGCAACAACTGGGGGCGCATCATGATTGGTAATGACGTGTCGATTGGCAGCGGCGCGACGATTCTGGCAGTGACTATTGCCGATGGCTGTGTGATAGGCGCGGGCAGCGTGGTGACCAAATCGATCAGCGAGAAAGGGGTGTATGCGGGAAATCCGGCGCGGCTGTTGCGCCGGTTATAAATGCAACTTTCTCTCCCCGGATGGGGAAAGAAATAGGGTTGAAGATGGAGAAAGACAGGCCTTGCGGCCATTCTCTCCCCACACGGGGAGAGAAACAGGGTTGAAAATGGAGAAAGACAGACCTTACGGCCATTCTCTCCCCGCACGGGGAGAGAAACAGGGTTGAAGATGGGTAAAGACAGGCCTTGCGGCCATTCTCTCCCCACACGGGGAGAGAAACAGGGTTGAAAATGGAAAAAGACAGACCTTACGGCCATTCTCTCCCCACACGGGGAGAGAAACAGGGTTGAAGATGGGTAAAGACAGGCCTTGCGGCTATTCTCTCCCCGCACGGGGAGAGAGAAGGCTTACTGGAAGTTGACCGTCTTATCGTTGGTCATGTTGTAAAGCTCAAACTTACGGCCCAGCATCTGACCACCGTCACGCGTCAGCGGCGTCCAGCCAACGCCAGCGCGGCTGCGGGTCGGTCCGGTGCTGAACAGATCCAGCGGAACCGAAATGTAGACCCCTTTGGTGAAGTCCCCTTCCCCGTACTGCGCGGCTGAAACGTTGGTTTTGGTGGCATACGCGCCCACCACAATCCCGCTGTCGAAGTGCTTCGACACATCCAGCGTGACGCCTTTATCGCCCGCCAGATATTGACCGACGCTGGCTTTCACCAGCACATTTTCGGCAAACCACGGCGTCCAGTAAGCAGTGAAGTGGCCGGTTTTAACGCTGTAATCGGTGAATTTCATCATGTCCTGCGCACTGCGCCAGTCACGCTGTTTCACGTAGTTGCCGTCAATACCAAACGCCCAGTGGCTATCAACCGGACGCCACAACAGTTCGGCACCGGCACCGCCGTACATGGTTTCCAGATACCCGGCATACACCTGGCCATAGAAATTATTGCCCAGGTACTGGAAGTAGTTCGCCTGCATGTTGTTGACGTAAATATCGTTCTGCACATATTCACGCACGCGGGTACGCACACGCGGCAAGGCGGTGTCTCTCGGCGGGTTGGTGTAGTTAAACTTGTCATAGTTATTGGTCAGGTTGCCAAACAGGCTACCGGTGGTCAGCAGGTGATCCGTGAGCCACCAGTCGGCAGTGGCCATCACGCCAAGCTGGTACATGTAGAAAGCTTCCGGCCCGCCGAATGACTGGTTAAGCACCGGATCGATGTGGAAATCGAACGAGGATTTATCGATATACCAGCCCTGCTCCGGTTTATCCGGCACGATAGGCGTTTCGCGTTTTTGCACCAGTTCCGTATCCTGCCCCAGCGGTTCGCCTTCAAGATGGCGCTTCAGGCTGGCAACATCCGTTTCGGTGGTGACAACCGGCATATTGAGGCGGTTTTCCGTCACGCGAATAGTGCGAATGCCATCCGGCAAATCATTCATGATGATGCGATTCGCGCGCTCAACCCCTTCCTGGGTATTGCGGTATTTCACCTGCTCGCCGGTGACATACAGCGTGTCACCTTTCACCTGAATTTGCGGATCGGTAAGCCCGGCGTTGTATTTCAGTAAGGTCAGCTGATTCGCCACCACCGAATGCTGGAGGATCGCATCTTGCGGCTGTGGCTGATATTTTGGCCGCGCGTTGTCGATATACGATGGGCGCAGATCGCTGAAGTTGTTACGCAGGGTAAAGCCGAACATCCAGGTATTCCCGCGCTCATAGCTCAGGTTGATGTCCGCCCAGTCGGTAACGCGGTAAATCGCGCCAACGTTGACTTTGCTGCGCTGCGGCAGTTTACCGGCGAAGTCCTGCTGGTAGTTGTTCCCTTCATACTCCAGTTTCAGGCGCAGCGGGTTCCACGGCGTCTGGTACTCCACCCCGCCAAACAGCGCGGTCGGGCCACGGAACATCTGGCTGGTATCCGTGGAGCCAGCGGCTTTGTAACGGGTGTCGCGCGTACAATATTTCTCGTCGTAGGAGCAGAGCGGGTTTTTGATATTACCGCTGGTGCCAAGGTAGCCCCAACCGATACCCAGCGAGAAATCGAACGGCCCCCAGGCTTTGTCCGCCACCAGATATTCGCCGTCGAACAGCCCGGTACCGCCAATATCGCGCGCGCCCACGGAAACTTCCGGCAGCCAGTAGCCTTCTTGCCACAGGCGCAGTTTTAAATCGAAGGCTTTATCTTTGTAGGACTGATTGCCCGAGAAGGCTTCTACCGAACTGTATTTCCGCGTCCGCACATCGGTGTAGCGCAGCGTTGTTTCCAGCCACGGGAAGAGCTGCACCGAACCGGAGTAGTAGCGGTACTGATTGTTATCGCGGTAGTTAAAGCTCAGTTCACCCTCGCGCGACATCCGCGCGGTGGGCGTTTGCAGCAGGCCGACGCCGCCGAAGTCCGACTGCGATGGGCCAATCGGTTCCGGGTACGATTCTGCGTGACAGGCGGCGCTAATCCCCAGCGCCAACAGGCTAATGACAAACGATTTTTTCATTATTATTCCGGTATCCGATGCGTCAGGGACTGAAGAATGTCGGCATTCAGCTCGTCATACTCGTTGCTCCACAAACCCGGTGCGAAACCGACAAAAATCACGCTGCCGGGCATCGGCTCCACGTGGCGTCGGTTCCAGTAGCCAACCGGTACCTTTTGCGTTTTGCCGTTGGGGTAAATCACCCAGGCATAGCTGCGTTCCGCACCGCTCAGCAGGCTCATCTCATCCAGATAGCTCACCACATCGCGTCCCGGCGTGAACACTTTTTTGCCCGGGCTGCTGATAAGCCCAACCACGGTGATGGTGGTCGGCTGCGAGCCAACCCATAAGGTGTACTGCCCTTCTAATGGCCGGTTGGCGAGGCGGTGGGTACGCAGGTAATCCGGATCCAGCTCAACGATTTGTCGACCGGTGACCTTCATCGCCTGCAACTGCTGACGCAGCGCGTTGATCGCCGCGGCGCTGTTGCCGCTCTCATCGGCGGCAAGTGCGCTAAGCCGCGCAAGAAGTGCCTGATGGCGAGCCTGTTCGGCAATCGTCGCCTGCCGTTCACTAACTACCGCGCCGGGCCACCAGCTATTCGCCAGACGAGGCTGCCCGACCAGATCCACCAGGTGTGCGGCGTTGGTTAAGGTTTTCGGCTTGCTATCGCCCTCGGTATAGACATCAACAGTGCCGACAGCGAACGCCAGCGGGGAAGCGAGGCTGGCTAACAGCGGAAGAAGAGCGCGTTTTTTCATTATTTCGCCGCCTTAATCAGGGTGGTTTTCACCGGGAACCAGTCCGCGCCAAGGTACTGCTCGGATTGCCGGATAACCCCTTGTTCATCCACCCAATAGCGGTTGCGCCAGCGTTTCTGGTCGGTCGTCACCTCTTCATCAAGGATGCGTACTGCGGTGATGTCGCTCGCCAGCTTCACCGTGTCGGTGCCATTCCAGCGGAAGACAGAACGGGCGGTGGCGTAGCGCACCTGCTTGTGTTCCGTCCAGCCCATTAAGCGTGTCCAGCTCGCGCCATCGACAATCTGGTTCGGTTTCGCCAGCGGATCTGCCGCCAGGTTATTAACATCCAGCAGGTTGTCGCCAGGCAGATGCGTTTTCACGATGCGATAGTTTTGCGTGACGATGGTGGACTGATCCTGCGTCACCCATTTCTGCTGCCCGTTTTCGGCGAAAGCGAGCACCACAAACAGTTGTGGGCCGTTGTTGAGCTGCATGTACTGGCTGGCATACGGCATATTGAGAATTTCTTCATCCGTGAGCTGCACGCCCGGCATACCAAATACGCTGTTCCAGAGTGAATTCCCGAGGCCTTTGATGGGGCCTGAACATGCCTGAAGGAGCAGGCAAATCAAGATGATACCAGGTCGCTTCACGACTCTTCTCCGAAAGGGGCGGAATAACCACACCGAAGTGTGGTTATAGTTAATGTACCCGCTATTACTGGGTACTTGTGGTCGTGGTGGTCGTGGTTCCCGTGTTGGAGCCATCACCGCCACCGGTTGCCGCCAGCGCGACACCCACCGCAGACCCTACGGTGCTAACGCTCGTTGCTGCGGAGCTACCCGCAGAAACAGAGGTCGCTGCCGACCCTGCCGCTTCACCGATTTGCACCGGTGCTGCAAAAGCAGAAGTCGCCGCAAGCGCGGATATGGCAAAAATGCCATACAGGACTTTTTTCATATCAATTTCCCTTCATTGAATGAATGGAGATTTACCTGAAAGAATTCAGGCGATATCGAGTATACACAACTACAGCAGAGGGTTTACGCATCGGGAAATAGCGGGGAACGTTTTCGGAAAATTGGTATCAGGCATTTAAAAAGAGAAGACAAAAATCAAAAATCGCATATCTTTCAATCAATTAAATAATGACAAAATATTGACACAATAAGGCTAGTCCTAAAATTTATAGCCGCCGCTTATCCACCTGTAGCGTTTTTCAGATAAACCTGATGATAGATATAGAAACAGCGAACCAGGAATAATCCCCGTAATTTAGCTTTAAAATATCGATATCGGAATTGCTTATATATATCGGGCGAAATCCTCGCGCAATATAACCTTGCAGGAATAAATATAATCGGTAAAAAAAAGCGCCGCCGAAGCGACGCTTATGTGGCTTAACCGCGCCAGGATTTGTAGCGGTTAATCAGACCATTGGTTGAGCTGTCGTGGCTGGAGATGGATTTGTCATCGCCCAGCTCCGGCAGAATGCGGTTCGCCAGCTGTTTACCCAGTTCCACACCCCACTGGTCAAAAGTGAAGATGTTAAGGATTGCGCCCTGGGTGAAGATTTTGTGCTCGTACAGCGCAATCAGCGCGCCCAGGCTAAACGGGGTGATTTCGCGCAGCAGAATAGAGTTAGTCGGGCGGTTGCCTTCAAACACTTTGAACGGCACAACGTGGTTAAGCGTTGCCGGATCTTTACCCTGATCGCGATATTCCTGCTCGACCACCTCGCGGGATTTACCGAACGCCAACGCTTCGGTCTGCGCAAAGAAGTTCGACAGCAGTTTCTGGTGGTGATCGGAAAGCGCGTTATGGGTGATAGCCGGCGCGATGAAATCACACGGAACCATTTTGGTGCCCTGGTGAATCAGCTGATAGAACGCGTGCTGACCGTTGGTGCCCGGCTCACCCCAGATGATCGGGCCAGTCTGGTAATCCACCGCGTTGCCGTTACGGTCAACGTATTTACCGTTGGACTCCATATTGCCCTGCTGGAAGTAAGCGGCAAAACGGTGCATGTACTGGTCGTACGGCAGAATCGCTTCGGTTTCAGCGCCGAAGAAGTTGTTGTACCAGATACCAATCAGCGCCAGCAGCACCGGCAGGTTTTTATCAAGCTCAGTGGTGGAGAAGTGCTTGTCCATCGCGTGCGCGCCGGAGAGCAGCTCAACAAAGTTGTCGTAACCGACGGAGAGGATGATAGACAGGCCAATCGCCGACCACAGAGAGTAGCGGCCGCCAACCCAATCCCAGAATTCAAACATGTTCGCGGTGTCGATGCCGAACTCACCCACCGCTTTCGCGTTGGTGGAGAGCGCCGCGAAGTGTTTCGCCACGTGTTTATTGTCACCGGCGGTTTTCAGGAACCAGTCGCGCGCGCTGTGGGCGTTGGTCATGGTTTCCTGGGTGGTAAAGGTTTTGGACGCCACGAGGAACAGCGTGGTTTCCGGGTTCACTTTTTTCAGCACTTCGGCGATGTGTGTACCATCGACGTTAGAGACGAAATGCATGTTCAGGTGGTTTTTGTACGGGCGCAGCGCTTCGGTCACCATGAAAGGGCCGAGGTCGGAACCGCCGATACCGATGTTCACCACGTCGGTGATCGGTTTACCGGTGTAACCTTTCCAGCTACCTGAAATGATCGCTTCAGAGAAGGCTTTCATCTTCTCCAGCACCGCGTTGACTTCCGGCATTACATCTTTGCCATCCACCATAATCGGCGTATTGCTACGGTTACGCAGCGCGACATGCAGCACGGCGCGATCTTCGGTGCGGTTAATTTTCTCACCGGAGAACATGGATTTGATCGCACCCGCCAGATCGGTCTCTTTGGCCAGTGCCAGCAGTTTGTCCAGCGTCTCTTGCGTGATGCGGTTTTTGGAGAAATCCACCAGCATCAGGTCGTCGAAGGTTGCGGAGAATTTGCTAAAGCGGTCGCCCTCTTTCGCGAACAGATCCGCGATAGTGACGTCCTTCATGTCAGCGTAGTGTTTCTGTAATGCCTGCCAGGCAGATGTCTGCGTTGGATTGATGTTTTTCATAGCAATACTCTTCTGATTTGAGAATTGTGACTGCCGTCGATTGTAGCGCCTGCCGGGGAAAATTGTGATGGTTTTTGTGCCGGCTCGCCGTACACGCGGGCGAATAACGACCAAAAATCGCCGAATTTGAGCACAACATAAGTCATTTTACTGACGACCAATGCAGCATGAAAAATCCGCATAATCCCGTCGTTGACAGCATGCCCGCTAACCCTTTATTTATAAACGCACTACCCGCGCATGCGCGGGTTTGCATTACCAAAGCATTTCGCGTTGCAGCAAGGCGGCAACTGAGCACATTTCCGGGAACTTACATAAGTCAGTGACGGGGTAAGTGAAAGCAGCCAGCACCGCTGCGGCGTGAAAGGCGAAGGTAATCCTTACCAAAGCATTTCACGTTGCAGCAAGGCGGCAACTGAGCGCATCCCCGGGAGCTTACACAAGTCAGTGACGGGGTAAGTGAAGGCAACCAACACCGATGCGGCGTGAAGGCGAAGGTAATCCTTACCAAAGCATTTCACGTTGCAGCAAGGCGGCAACTGAGCACATCCCCGGGAACTTACATAAGTCAGTGACGGGGTAAGTGAAAGCAGCCAGCACCGATGCGGCGTGAAGGCGAAGGTAATCCTTACCAAAGCATTTCACGTTGCAGCAAGGCGGCAACTGAGCGCATCCCCGGGAGCTTACACAAGTAAGTGACCGGGGTAAGTGAAGGCAGCCAACACCGCTGCAGCGTGAAAGGCAAAGGTAAACATTGCCAGAAGAGGCGCGTTACCCAGGCACACGGTGTTCGAAGCGCCAGGCTGATGAAAACACCTGAGGGGGAGTAACGCCGAGATAACAAAACGCCTGGCAGCGTGCGTTATCGGCTACAGGGGCTGAATCCCCTGGGTTGTCACCAGAAGCGTTCGCAGTCGAACGTTTCATGTCCGCAGACGTTACGGAAAGCGGGCAGACAAGGTGGAGCACTTCTGGGGAAATCGTAGCTGTTTATCGCTCTGCGCCCACCCCGTTTTTCGCTCTTTCCTTGTGCCATGGCTGAATAGAGAATCCCCTGACACGAGGTTGTTATGACTAGTTTCGTTGTCGCCAAATTTGGCGGCACCAGCGTTGCCGATTTTGATGCCATGAACCGCAGTGCGGACGTGGTGCTTTCCGATACCAGCGTCCGTCTGGTGGTGCTTTCCGCTTCCGCAGGGGTAACCAATCTGCTGGTTGCGCTGGCCGAAGGGCTGGAAGCCAGCGAGCGTTTCGTCAAGCTCGACGCTATCCGCAAAATTCAGTTCGATATTCTGGAACGCCTGGCGAACCCGGCGGTGATCCGCGAAGAGATCGAGCGCCTGCTGGAAAATATCACCACGCTTGCCGAAGCCGCATCGCTGGCGACATCCACCGCGCTGACCGACGAACTGGTCAGTCATGGTGAGCTGATGTCGACACTGCTGTTTGTGGAAGTGCTGCGCGAACGCAACGTACAGGCACAGTGGTTTGATGTACGCAAAGTGATGCGCACCAGCGACCGTTTTGGCCGCGCTGAACCGGATGTCGCCGCACTGGCGGAACTTGCCGGGCAGCAACTCGCGCCGCGTCTGAATGAAGGGCTGGTGATCACCCAGGGCTTTATCGGTAGCGAAGCCAAAGGCCGTACCACCACGCTTGGTCGCGGCGGCAGCGATTATACCGCCGCGCTGCTGGGCGAAGCGCTGCATGCCTCACGCGTGGATATCTGGACCGATGTTCCGGGCATTTACACCACCGACCCGCGCGTGGTGCCCGCCGCGAAACGCATTGACGAGATCGCCTTTGAAGAAGCGGCAGAGATGGCGACTTTTGGCGCGAAAGTGCTGCACCCCGCCACGCTGTTGCCCGCAGTACGCAGCGACATTCCGGTTTTTGTCGGCTCCAGCAGAGATCCGAAAGCCGGTGGCACGCTGGTGTGCAACAACACCAGCAACCCGCCGCTGTTCCGCGCACTGGCGCTGCGCCGCAAGCAGACCCTGCTCACACTGCACAGCCTGAACATGCTGCACTCACGCGGTTTTCTTGCCGAAGTGTTTGGCATCCTGGCGCGTCACAATATCTCGGTTGATTTGATCACCACCTCGGAAGTGAGCGTAGCGCTGACGCTGGACACCACCGGTTCAACGTCAACCGGCGACACCTTATTAACCCAGGCGCTGCTGACCGAGCTTTCTTCTCTGTGCCGGGTGGAAGTGGAAGAAGACTTAGCGCTGGTGGCGATTATCGGCAACGATTTGTCGAAAGCCTGCGGCGTGGGTAAAGAGGTGTTTGGCGTGCTGGACCCGTTTAATATCCGCATGATTTGCTATGGCGCATCCAGCCATAACCTCTGCTTCCTTGTACCCGGAAAAGAGGCCGAGCAAGTGGTGCAAAAACTGCATCATAACTTGTTTGAGTAATTCCTCCCCGTTTGCGGATGAGAGCAAAAAGCCCGGCGAATCACCGGGCTTTTTTCTTATGCCATCACCGTCTGGTACAGCAACGCGTCGAGATCGCTGACTTTGCCGCTGCGGCTTTCCGGCAGCGCATCTGCGATTTCGCCGCGCGCCAGCTCATCGCCGATAAATGCATGCATCAGCGGACGTTGCGCACCGTATTGCGCTTCGCCTGCCCGTTGCTTTAACGCCAGCAGCTCATCAATTTCCGCCCGTAATGGCGCGTCAAGATCGCTGCCTGCCAGCAACGAAGCGAAACGCATTGGCGGCATGCCTTTACCCGCTTCTATCCAGCGCACCGCCAGCAGCGGACGCAGCACGTAAAAGTACTTTTTCAGCCGAACCTGTTCACCCTGCAAATAGCCGCGAAAGTTCTTTTTCGCCATCGAATAGTAGTGCCAGCGCGCTCTGACCGGCGAAAACCAGTGCGGCACCTGCACACGCAACGCGGCGAGCGTGGCATCATCCTGCTGGTAAACGATCGGGGAATCTAACCATTCGATTAAGGCCGGGTTAGCGCTTTTCAGCAACCCCAGCGCTTTGCGCCACTCCCACCCGCAAACGTCCAGCTCATCGTCTATCGGCAGTTCTATCACATCACGCTGCGGCTCGACGCGCAGATACCAGTCCGGTTGATGCACATACAGAAAGCGCACATCGTAATCGCTGTCCGGCGAAGCGAAACCCCAGCCGCGGCTACCGGATTCGCAGGCGTAGAGCACTTTCACGCCGTAGGTGTGTTCTACATCGTGTAACACCTGCCGCACGCGCCCACGCATGGCGACATCAACGCCTAAAGATTCCATGATTACTCTCCTTCTTATCCTTTCACACACACCACCTGCCGCAGGGTATGTACCACTTCCACCAGCGAGTCCTGCGCGGCCATCACCGCGTCGATATCTTTGTAAGCCATCGGGATCTCATCGATCACCTCGCTGTCTTTACGGCACTCTACATGCGCAGTGGCGCGTATTTGATCTTCCACGGTGAAGCGTTTTTTGGCCGCTGTACGGCTCATGGTGCGCCCTGCTCCGTGGCTGCATGAGCAGAAGCTCTCTTCATTTCCCAGCCCACGCACGATAAAACTTTTCGCGCCCATCGAGCCGGGAATAATCCCCACCTGCCCTTTTTGCGCGGAAACCGCGCCTTTACGCGTCACCAGCACCTCTTCACCAAAGTGCGTCTCTTTTTGCACATAGTTATGGTGGCAATTCACCGCTTCCTGCCGGGTGATAAACGGTTTGGTCACAATGCGCGACAGCGCCGCCAGTACGCGCGACATCATCACTTCACGGTTATGGCGGGCGAAATCCTGCGCCCACTCGACCGCTTCCAGATAGTCGTCGTAGTGCTTGCTGCCTTCCTGGAAATAGGCCAGGTTTCGGTCCGGCAAATTGGCGATATGCTGCTGCATATCCTGCTGCGCGAGCGTGATAAACACGTTACCGATGGCGTTACCCACGCCGCGCGAGCCGCTGTGCAACATCACCCACACGCGTTGCTGCTCATCCAGACACACTTCGATAAAGTGGTTACCGGTTCCCAACGTTCCCAAATGTTGATGGTTGTTGGTTTGCAACAAGCGCGGGTATTTATCCGTCAGGCGCTTAAAGCGCGGCGCAAGCAACGCCCAGTGGCTATCCACCTCTTGCGGCGGGTTTTCCCACGCGCCTTTATCACGTTTCGACCGGTTCACCGAACGTCCGTGCGGCACCGCCTGCTCAATGGCGCTGCGCAGCCCGCCGAGGTTATCCGGCAGATCCGCCGCCAGCAGCGAGGTGCGCACGGCAATCATGCCGCAGCCGATATCCACGCCAACCGCCGCCGGGATAATCGCCCCTTTAGTCGGGATAACGCTGCCGATGGTTGAACCTTTCCCCAGATGGACATCCGGCATCACGGCCAGGTGTTTGAAGATAAACGGCATTTTTGCCGTATTCAGCAACTGCTCACGCGCTTCGGGTTCCACCGGCACGCCGTGCGTCCACATTTTCACCGGCGCGCTGTTCTCCTGTGCCAGCAGTTGATAGTCGTTATGCTGCATCATGACTTCCTTTGATGTTAACAAGGCCGTGCAATACCTGGTCTAAGCCACCGAAGACCGAGATCTTATCGATGCGCTCCGCCACACGCTCCAGCGTTTCTAACTCTTTAAGTCGCAACGCCACCGGGTTGCTCTCCATCACTTTTGCCGTGTTCAGCAACGAACGGGTTGCTGCGGTCTCTTCACGACGGCGGATAACATTGGCCTGCGCTGATTTCTCCGCTTCCACTAAGCGCGACAGGATCGTTTTCATCTCACCCGGCAGGATGATGTCTTTCACCCCCAGCGACGCCACTTCAATACCAAATGCCGCCATGCTATTTGCCACCTGCACGCTCACTAACTCATCGATTACCTGCTTATCTTCCAGCAACTCATCCAGCGTGCGCGTGCCCACGGCTTCACGCAGGGCAAACTGCAATTCGCGGTAGAGGTGATCCAGCGGTTTGCTCAGTTGAGCAAAGGCGCTTAATACATCGGTGTAACGCCAGTTCGCCGCCAGGTTCAGCCGTAAGGTGACTTTATCTTTGGTCAGGATCTCCTGGCCGCTCACTTCCAGTACTTGCAGGCGTAAGTCCACCACTTCGGCTTCCACCAGATGGTTTACTTTCCAGTAGCCGCTCAATCCCGCCGGTAACAGCGCCTGCGTCACGCCATCGACTTTTAAAACGCCCGCGTGCCAGGCCGGAACCTGCACCGCCAGGATCGCGTCGCGACCTTTTACCGTTACGCTGCGTTTGGGTTGCGCCACGGCGTTAAGGATCTCCGTGGGGACCTGTACATCGCGGGTATCGATGCGTACCAGTTTCAGCGCGTCATCCGCTTGCCAGTAAAGACGGCGCGTTGAAGGCGGCAGGATCTCCAGCAGCATGCCGTTGAGATAAAGCGCACCGGCCTCGTTATCTGCCATATCGGCCACCAGGCAGTAACGCTCCACCCACTGCGGCTGGAAGCGGCGCAAATACTCCGCCAGACCAGCAGCCACTTCGCTGCCATCGGTATTCACCACCAGCACGTCGGGTTTGTTGAACCACAGCAGGCGGTGCTCACCGGTTTCCAGAACCTGAATGTAGTCACCCTCTTTTGCCAGTAAACCTAATTGACCTTTACGTATTGTGATTTTGTTGGTCATAACGATCTCCTTAAATAGTTAGCCTTAACGACCGCGGATGCAGGGGCGAAACCGCAGGGGAAACAACGTTTTGCCTGCCGTCCGGCGCCGTTACCGGCGGTCGTTGGGGGTAATCGTCAACAGCCCGACTACCGGGATACTGCCTGTTTATCTCCACAGATAAGGTGGCGAATCCGGGATTCGAACCCGAAAAAGAACCGACTTTTCGCAAGTGTCTTTCCACTGACGGAACGCCCCCCGGAAAACGTCTCGTGCCGTTCCTGGTGCGCCGGCGGGGTGCGTAACCCCTGCTACCTCAGCGTGCTGACGTAATAGTTATTGCCAGAAGCGTGCCAGAATCCGAAAAAAGCAAATAAATTCTCTATCCACCTGAAAAATAATTATTTTATTTTTCACATGGTTTACTGGCATTGCGGCAGCGATGATTATTTTTTATCTTTTAATATCAATTTTTATCTTATGGGATAAACATGAAGCGTCGGGTGGTGATTGGTGTACTGGGAACGGTGCTGGATAAACGTGGTAAACGGCAAAACCGCTTTCGCAAATGGCGACCCACCGTGGGCTTATGCCAGCAGCCGGATTTCGCTGTCGACAGGCTTGAGCTGCTGCACCAGCCGCGCGATGAAGGGCTGGCGCAACAGACGGCGGAGGACATTGCCCTCGTCTCGCCACATACCGAGGTACGCAAACATGCGGTGATGATTAAAGATCCGTGGGATTTTGAAGAGGTGTATGCCGCGTTTCTCGATTTCGCTACCCGTTACCCGTTCGATACGGAAAATGAAGAGTACCTGGTGCATATCACCACCGGGACGCACGTCGCGCAGATCTGCTGGTTCCTGCTGACCGAAGCCCGTTATCTGCCCGCCAGCCTGTTGCAGACCGGCCCGGCGCCGAAAGGCGCTGCTGACGAAGCAATAGCTGCCGGCGTCTGTTCGGTTATCGATCTGGATTTAAGCCGTTACGCCACGCTGACCAGCCGTTTTCAGCGCGAACAGCAGCAGTCGGTGTCGTTTCTGAAATCCGGCATTGATACGCGTAATGCCACCTTTAACCGCTTAATCGAGCAAATCGAACGCGTATCGCTGCGCTCGACTGCGCCCATTCTGCTGACCGGGCCAACCGGTGCGGGAAAATCGTTTCTGGCAAAACGCATCTTTCAGTTACGCCAGTCCCGACATCTGGTGCAGGGGCGTCTGGTGGCGGTGAACTGCGCCACGCTGCGCGGTGATAATGCCATGTCGACGCTATTTGGCCATGTGAAAGGTGCATTCACCGGCGCGCAACAGGCACGTACCGGCCTGCTGCGCGAAGCCGATGGCGGCGTGCTGTTCCTCGATGAGATTGCCGAGCTGGGGCTGGATGAGCAGGCGATGCTGCTGAAAGCGATTGAAGAGAAGACTTTTTTCCCCTTTGGATCCGATAAAGAAGTGCACAGTGATTTTCAACTGATTGCGGGCACGCACCGGAATATGCAGCAGTGGGTGGCGGAAGGACGTTTCAGGGAAGATCTCTTTGCGCGTATCAATATGTGGACGTTCGCGCTGCCGGGTCTGGCGGAGCGGCGGGAAGATATCGCCCCGAACATTGAGTATGAACTCCAGCGTTTTTCACAGCAGCAGCAGACGCAAATCCGCTTTGATAAGGGCGCACGCGAGCGCTATCTGGACTTCGCCTGTTCTCCCCACGCGGCGTGGCGCGGCAACTTTCGCGAACTGAGCACGTCAGTCGCGCGAATGGCAACGCTGGCGGAACAGGGGCGGATTAACGACGCGTTAGTCGAAGAGGAGGTGCAGCGTTTAGCGCATCACTGGCGTGGGGAATCAGCATTGCCTGACTTGCCGGTGGATATCAGCAAGCTGGATCTGTTCGATCAACGCCAGTTAGAAACGGTGATTGCCGTCTGTCGGCGCAGCCAGACGCTTTCAGAAGCAGGGCGTGAATTGTTCGCCATTTCCCGGCAGAAAAAGGCCAACCCGAATGATGCGGATCGTCTGCGCAAATACCTGGCCCGCTTCGGGCTGAGCTGGGAAAGCGTACGCGGCGCAACATAAAAGATCTTCATCATAATTTGTTTGAATAATATTCCTTAGCGCGATAAACAATACCAATGGTCGGGCTCGATCCCCTCCTTAAATACCCTCATTCATTCGGGTTGCAGAACCGTTGCGAACAGCGCTCATCCCCGGGGTGAGACTGCCAGGTTACCGGTGCAGAAATTACGGACGCTATTGGCTTCGCCAGCGCACCTGTAGCCTGAAGAGTGAAGGGTAATAAAAACACAACAATCGCAAGGAATCCCCACATGCTCGCAACTTTCACGCGGCTGTTCCCGTTATGGGCGCTGCTGCTCTCGGTATTCGCCTATTATTTCCCGCCAACGTTTATCGCCATTGGGCCGTGGATTACCACGCTGCTGATGCTGATTATGTTTGGCATGGGCGTGCACTTAAAAATTGATGACTTCAAACGCGTCCTGTCACGCCCGGCTCCGGTTGCTGCCGGTATTTTCCTGCACTATCTGGTGATGCCGCTGGCGGCATGGCTACTGGCGCTGATTTTTAAGATGCCGCCGGATCTCTCCGCCGGGATGGTACTGGTCGGTAGCGTCGCCAGCGGAACGGCATCAAACGTGATGATTTATCTGGCAAAAGGTGATGTCGCGCTGTCGGTCACCATCTCTTCGGTTTCTACGCTGGTGGGCGTTGTCGCCACGCCGCTGCTGACGCGTCTGTATGTCGATGCGCATATTCAGGTCGATGTGATGGGCATGCTGTTAAGCATCCTGCAGATTGTGGTGATCCCGATTGCGTTGGGGCTAGTTGTGCACCACCTGTTCCCGCGCGTGGTTAACGCGCTGGAGCCCTGGCTGCCCGCGTTTTCCATGGTCTGTATTCTGGCGATCATTAGCGCCGTGGTCGCCGGTTCCGCGAACTACATCGCCTCTGTTGGCCTGGTGGTGATTGTCGCGGTGATCCTGCACAACAGCATTGGTCTGCTCGGTGGCTACTGGGGCGGTCGTCTGTTCGGCTTTGATGAATCCACTTGCCGCACGCTGGCGATTGAAGTGGGTATGCAGAACTCAGGCCTCGCTGCGGCGTTGGGTAAAATCTACTTCTCACCGCTCGCCGCGCTGCCTGGCGCACTGTTCTCCGTGTGGCATAACCTTTCCGGTTCGCTGCTGGCAGGCTACTGGTCGGGCAAACCGGTCGACGGGCGTAAAACGGAAGCGGTGAAAGAGGGTTAACTTTACAAGAAATGGCTGCCGCCACAGCCATTTCACTCACCCCGCGATGTGATGGGCTGGCTCAATAAACACGTCGGTCGACACATTAAAGCGTTTCGCCAGCGCTCGGATATGGTCGACAGTCAGATTGCGTTCGCCATTAAGAATGCGGCTCACCAGGGAGCGCTGGCCGATTTCATCCCGAAACGAAGACTGATTTAATCCGTGCTGATCCATCAAAACCCGTAAAGCGGCAACGCCGCGTGGCAGTGCCGCGATACGCGCGTTAAACGCCGCCAGCTCCGGGTCGTTATTTTCATAGTGCTCTATTTTTGCGGTAAGCAGCGCGGCCAGGGAGCTATCCGGCGCATGCATGAGCAACCGTTCAACCATCTCCAGCGCTTGCTCATACTCCTCTTTGCCGGGGTTATTTCCCAAAAAAGGCACCAGTTTCACCAGCTCGTCAGCAGCCTTGATCGCATCCTCAATCATTCTTTGGTCTCCCGATAATGTCTTATCAATTTGTCATACTCGGCATGGGTCACGATATGTTTGACAAATATTTTTGCTGATTCAAAGTCTGCGAAAAACAGCACCCTCAAATGGTTGCCACCGACATTGATAACCCACCATTTATCCCTGTATATCATCTTGTCCAGGCTTGGGAACTCTTCTCGCAACGCGTCTGGATTCTGGTAAACAGTGCTTTTCAGGATTTTGTAAACCGCGTCCAGCGCAAGCGTGTGGTTTGGAAAATCTTTAGCCGCGTTATCGAACGGCCTCCTTGATATAACGTGCATCGCTCCCTCACACGTTCCATTATGGAAACATCATAACTGCCCTTGAATGTGTTGACAAGATGGAAACATTAGCCGTATTTACCGACTTAAACCTCTTACCGTAAGTGCGTCACCCTATAGGGCAATACAGGAAAGTCACCCGCCCAAAAACAAATCTGCGAAGCGCCTTCCGGGGTTTATGCATCACCACGCAGACATGCCCCTTTACATCGCGTAGACTCGATACACTTCCCAAGGAGAACGCTTTATGGCCCTGACCAGACTGACGCAAAAAGAGATGACGGAGAGTGAACAGCGGGAGCTGAAAACGCTGCTGGATCGCGCCCGTATCGCGCACGGACGCCCGCTCAGCAACGCTGAAGCTAATCATGTGAAGAAGGAGTACATCGATAAACTGATGGCGCAGCGCGAAGCGGCAGCGAAAAAAGCCCGCCAGATGAAGAAACAGCAGGCTTATAAACCGGATGAGAATGCCACATTTTCCTGGTCGGCAAACACCTCAACGCGTGGCAAGCGCTAACTAGCGCCCTTTCTTTTTCCTGCCCGGCTGGGTAAAGCGTTTCCCCGCCGGTTTCGCTCGGCTTTTCTCTTCGGGCTTCGCCACTTTTACTGCGGGCTTTTTCGCTGCCTGCGGTTTCGCTTTTGCTTTCGGCTTCGCTTCTGACGATGAGTTCTCAATCAGCTTAAACAGCGCAATCAGCTCGTCGTCGGTCAGATCACGCCACTCCCCCGGCGGCAAGCCAGTGAGACTGACGTTCATAATGCGCGTGCGTTCAAGTTTGGTGACTTCATAGCCAAAGTATTCACACATGCGGCGGATTTGGCGGTTCAGCCCCTGAACCAGCGTAATGCGGAAGGTAAATGGCGCTTCCCTTTTTACCTTGCACTTTTTGGTTTTGGTGCCGAGGATCGGCACGCCCGCGCTCATACCCTGCACAAATTCGTCAGTGACGGGCTTATTGACGGTCACCAGATACTCTTTCTCGTGATCGTTACCAGCGCGCAGGATTTTGTTCACTAAATCGCCGTGATTAGTGAGGAAAATCAGTCCCTGCGAATCTTTGTCCAGACGGCCGATGGGGAAGATACGGCTGCTGTGATTAACGAAATCAACAATATTGTCTTTTTCGCCATCTTCGGTGGTACTGACAATACCAACGGGTTTATTCAACGCGATAAACACCAGATCTTCGTCGTTTCTCGGCTCGATAAGTTGACCGTTCACTTTCACAACGTCTCCGGCAACCACCTGATCGCCGATCCCGGCGCGTTTACCATTAATAAAGACATTGCCTTGCTCAATATAACGGTCAGCCTCGCGGCGTGAGCAAATCCCGCTTTCGCTGATGTATTTGTTTAAACGTGTTGATTGGGTTGGCAGCATAAATTCTCCTGTAAAAGCGGAATATAACTGGCTTCGCCGGGAGAGAAAACCGGATTTTCGCCGCGCCAAATCAAATTTGTGCAGTTACGCAGTAAAAGTGTGGGTTTTAGCTACCGTGCCCGCAGGCACGGTACGCGGGTTAAGCGTCGTCACGCTCGTCGTCTTCATCCGGCTGCTCCAGCACGCTGTAGGCTACCGAGCAGAACAGGGAGTTAAGACGTTTCATGTCGCCCAGCAAACCGAGGTGCAGCGAGCTGGTTTCAATACTTTGCACGTTTTGTTGATGCAGGCGGTCAACGTGCGCATGCGAATAACGGCGGTTCATAATGCGAAAACGGTGTTTGCTGCGACGTAAACGCCGGGCGCTGGTCACGTCACTGGAGAAAAATACCGACATCGCCAGCTTCAGATTTCCCACCAGCCGTTCATGCAGCGCATCGAGTTCCTGCAAGCCTTCAACAGAGAAAGCGCGCCGCGCCGCCAGCGATTTGTCGGCGATTTCGCTGCCCATGCGCTCGACAATATCGGAGGCCTGCTCAAGGTTCAGCGACATCTCGATAATCTCCGCCCAGCGTTTCGACTCCTCTTCCGCCAGCTCCTCTTTCGGCATACGCGCCAGATAGAGCTTAATTGCGGTGTACAGCACGTTGATGTCATCGGCTTGCTTGCGCAGCTCCTTCTCCTGACGAGGCTGACCGTGCATGATTTTATGCAACCCTTCGAGCATCAACTCCATCGCATCGCCCATGCGCAAAGTTTCCCGCGCAGCATTGGCCAGCGCCAGCGTTGGCGTATCGAGTGCGGAACTGTCGAGGTGCTTTGGCTTAAGGCGTGTATCCAGCTCTGGCTCTTCACGAATGATCCGCTTACAAAACTGCGCCATTGGTCCGGCGAACGGCACCATCGCCAGGCAGCGGATCAGGTTGTAGAACACATGGAAATAGATCACCAGTTCCGCTTCCGGCAAGGGAAGTTTCTGCATTGACGTGGCAAGCACATGCACAAACGGCAGGATAATCAGGCTACCCACCAGCTTGAACAGCAAACTGCCAAGCGCCACGCGACGGGCGGCAGCGTTAGCGGCGCTGTTATTGAGCATCGCCAGCAGGCCGGAGCCGAGGTTGGCACCAATCACCAGACATAGCGCCACCGGGAAAGAGATAATCCCCGCTGTCACCAGCGTCGCTGTCAGCAGCACCGCCGCCAGGCTGGAGTAACTGATAATGGCGAACACCGCGCCAATCAGCGCATCAAGCATAATATCGCCGGTCAGCGAGGCGAAAATCACCTGCACGCCATTGGCCTGGGTGATCGGCGTAACCGCCTGCACAATCAGCTCCAGCGCCAGAAGAATCAACCCAAGGCCGATGCTGACGCGCCCAAGCTGGCCTTCGCGCGTCTGTTTACGCCCGAGGAAGAAAATGACACCAAGAAAAATCAACAGCGGTGATAACCAGGAGAGATCGAACGTCAGAATGCGCGCCATCAGTGCTGTCCCGACATCTGCGCCCAGCACAATCACCAGCGCCGGGGTGAGCGCCACTAAATCCTGGGCGACAAACGAGGTCACCAGCATGGTGGTGGCGTTACTGCTCTGCACCAGCGCAGTCACGCCGATACCCGCGCAGAAGGCGAGCGGTTTCCTTTCGACGCTACGGCTAAGAACGGTACGCAAACGGGCGCCAAAAACGCGCATCACACCGGTACGTACAATATGTGTGCCCCACACCAGCAGAGCCACGGCAGAAAGCAGATGAAGCAAAGTCAGCACAGAATCAGGTTCTCCTTATCGTTATGCGTTGCTCGTTACCGGGAAGATAACGTCAACATTATGAAGTAAGTATAAGGCGTCAATGCGAAGAAAAGCGCAGGGTGCCGGTTAAGCCCCCTGAGAGTTGTAAACAAAAATGACGGTTTTGTGACAGAAGCGAGGGTTTATCGGTTAGCGGGAAACGGCAGGCGCCGTTTGCGGGTTGCCCTGGCGTTTAGCCCACACAACCGAAGCAATTTTGAGCACTTCCGAGAGGACAAACAGCAAAATCGCCCCCCACGCAGCGGTAAAACCGGCAAAATGCATAAATAGTGGAATCAACGCCACTGAGCATTTTAGCGACAACACGCGGGCTATTTCCTGCACGATAAAGAAAATAGTCTGGATGTCTTTTTTAACAAAAAAAGACCAGGCAGAAAAAACCAGCGAAATAATCAGCGCGATATTAATAAAGAACATCGCCTGGATAATTACGCCCATCAATCCATCCACACCCAGCTGTGAATAATTGGTATAAAAACCGCTAATGTCGGAATAAAAAGGAACGTTACCGCCTTGCAGCGAAAAAAACAAATAACTGGTCAGTGCCAGCACGTCCATAATACCCCAAAAAGCAAAAATCTTATTTCTTAAATTCATAATCTTCATCCCTTACGCCTGGAATCCATTGCCATGATTTCCCCGATTGCGCCCAGGCATCATCACCCTCAAGGTATTTCTGATAAACGGTACGCTTTTCACCATAACGCCGGATCACCGAGCGATTATAGAGGATTTCTCGGGTATCCGACGAGACGCTCTCCGGTATTGGTGTCCATAGCTGAATTTTGTCTCGCGAGGTGTTCATATAATCTTTACCGTCGGAGCCAAATACGCGCCCTTGATCGCCCATACTGGTCGCCCGGTTGAGCATCATTACTGCGGCATTTTTGACGCCGTGGAAGTCTGTTTCGCTGGTTTTCCAGTAACCTGGGCCAAACTCCGGGGTCACCGGTACAAAGGTACTTCGGGTCGGGGCAGGTCGACCATGCATCGCCACACTGTCTTTAAATCCGTTCAAAATGGTTCTGATAAACACCGCGTTAAACGACAAGTCTTGGACGCAAAACAGTTCGGCGTTTTCCGCGATAAAGAACGGGTAATAGAAGCGGTTACGCGTGCTGACGTTCGGGCGCACCACCACCACCACGCCTTTATCCACCAGGCTATCAATATGTTTTTCTTTTTGATGACCAAGCGGGTCGTGCGGTAAACCATATTTAAAACCGTGATGCCGCTTAATCGTATAACCATCGATACTGCCCAAAATATTATTCGGGCTATTCTCGATGAAATATTCCTTTTTAATAATATTCTTCGCGATATCTGGCGCCAGGATATTCTCGTAATCCTTCGGCAAAAGATTTCTTTTTCTTATATCATAAATATCCATTTCATAATACCTAAGTTAAATTTATGACAATTAAATGAACCGCAAAAGAGGAAGCAATCTTGCCGTGTAGTCCGCCTCCATCATACGCATGAAGGGGAAGAAGGGTCTAAGAAAATATCCATTTTTAAGAATGTTCTTAGTTTCAATCTGTATTATGTTTGCTTCACGATAGTTTCGCGAAAATGAAATGGTGAAAAACCAGGGCATTTTAAAAAAATGCCCTGTTGTGATTAATCCGCGTCGTAACCTAAATTAGACGCCAGCCAGCGCTCAATTTCCGCCACCGACATGCCTTTACGCCGCGCGTAATCTTCCACCTGGTCACGCTGAATTTGCGCTACCGCGAAATATTTACTGTCCGGGTGGCTGAAATACCAGCCGGAAACCGATGCCCCTGGCCACATCGCGTAGGATTCGGTCAGTTTCATCCCGGTATGTTTTTCAACGTCCAGCAACTGCCAGATGGTGCCTTTTTCCGTGTGCTCCGGACAAGCCGGATAGCCCGGTGCCGGGCGAATACCCTGATAATTTTCACGGATCAACTCATCGTTGCTGAGGTTTTCGTTCGGCGCGTAGCCCCAGTACACTTTGCGCACCCGCTCATGCAGGTATTCCGCAAAGGCTTCCGCCAGGCGATCGGCCACCGCTTTCACCATGATTTTATTGTAATCATCGTGCGCGGCGTCATACGCTTGTGCTAACGCGTCCTCTTCAAGACCGCCCGTCACTGCGAATGCGCCAATGTAGTCCGCTTTGCCGCTCTGTTTGGGAGCGACAAAATCCGCCAGGCAGTAGTTCGCAAAACCGACTTTTTCCGTTTGCTGGCGCAGATGGCAACCTACTGTCAGTACCTGCGTGCGGGTTTCGTCGCGGTAGATTTCGACATCGTCGCCAACGCGATTAGCCGGGAAAAGCCCGACCACGCCGCGCGGGTTGAGCAGCTTTTCCGCGCTCAGTTTATCGAGCATCTCGTTGGCATCGGCAAACAGACGTTTCGCCTCTTCCCCCACCACCTCATCTTCAAGGATGCGCGGATATTTCCCGGCCAGCGACCAGGTCATAAAGAATGGTGTCCAGTCGATGTAATTGCGCAGTGTCTCGATGCTGGCAGTCACTTCCTGCACGCCCAGGCGATGCGCGACCGGCGGAGTATAACTTTCCCAGTCAAACGCGAGATCGTTCTCCCGTGCGGCCTGCAACGTGACTGGCGGCGTACGCGGTTTTTTCCGCGCATGCTGGATACGTACGGTTTCATACTCTTTGCGGGTACGGGCAACAAACTCATCGTGCTGCGTATCCGAAAGCAGAGCAGACACCACACCTACGGTACGCGAGGCGTTTTGCACATACACCGTCGGCCCACTGTAGTTCTGTTCGATTTTCACCGCCGTGTGCGCTTTCGATGTGGTCGCACCGCCAATCAGCAACGGAATGGTGAACCCCTGGCGTTCCATCTCTTTCGCCACGTTGACCATTTCGTCGAGCGACGGCGTAATCAATCCGGAAAGACCAATCAGGTCAGCCTTCTCTTCGCGGGCAGTTTTCAGGATTTTATCGGCGGGCACCATCACGCCGAGGTCGATAATTTCGTAGTTGTTGCATTGCAGCACGACGCCCACGATATTTTTGCCGATGTCGTGGACATCGCCTTTCACAGTGGCGATCACCATTTTGCCGTTGCTGCTGCCCTTCTCTTTGCTGGCTTCGATATACGGTTCCAGATACGCCACGGCCTGTTTCATCACGCGGGCGGATTTCACCACCTGCGGCAGGAACATTTTGCCCTCGCCGAACAGATCGCCCACCACGTTCATGCCGTCCATTAACGGCCCTTCGATCACCTCGATCGGGCGAGCGGCCTGCTGACGCGCCTCTTCGGTATCGAACTCGATAAATTCGGTGATGCCTTTTACCAGTGAATATTCGAGACGTTTTTTCACATCCCAGTTGCGCCACTCCGCCTGCTGCGCGTTCGCCCCTTCATCGGCGGCTTTGCTGCCGCGGTATTTTTCCGCCAGATCCAGCATGCGCTCGGTCGCATCATCGCGGCGGTTAAGGATGACATCCTCAACGCCGTCGCGCAGCTCGGCAGGCAAATCATCGTAAATCGCCAGTTGTCCGGCGTTGACGATGCCCATGTCCATGCCGTTACGAATGGCGTAATACAGGAACACGGCATGGATCGCTTCACGCACCGGGTCGTTGCCGCGAAACGAGAACGAAACGTTGGAAACACCGCCGGAAATCAGCGCATGCGGCAGTTCGCGTTTGATATCTTCACACGCGCCGATAAAGTCCTGCGCATAGTTGTTGTGCTCTTCAATACCCGTTGCCACGGCGAAGATATTCGGATCGAAGATAATGTCTTCCGGCGGGAAACCCACCTCTTCGGTCAGAATTTTATAGGCGCGACGGCAAATTTCGATTTTCCGCGCGCGCGTATCCGCCTGACCGATTTCGTCAAAGGCCATTACCACCACGGCGGCGCCATAACGCCGCACCAGCTTCGCGTGGTGAATAAATGGCTCAACGCCCTCTTTCATCGAAATCGAGTTAACGATGCCCTTACCCTGGATACATTTCAGCCCTTTTTCGATCACCTCCCATTTTGAGGAGTCGATCATGATCGGCACGCGGGCAATGTCCGGCTCACCGGCAATCAGGTTGAGGAAACGCACCATCGCCGCTTCGGCGTCGAGCATTCCTTCATCCATGTTGATGTCGATGATCTGCGCGCCGCTTTCCACCTGCTGGCGGGCCACGTCCAGCGCTTCGGCGTATTTCTCTTCTTTGATCAGGCGCTTAAATTTGGCGGAACCGGTGACGTTGGTACGTTCGCCAACGTTAACAAACAGGCTGTCGTCACCAATGTTGAGCGGCTCCAGGCCCGCAAGACGGCAAGCAACCGGCACCTCCGGTAGCTGACGCGGCGGCACGCCTTCGACCGCGCGGCTCATGGCGGCGATATGCTCTGGTGTGGTACCGCAGCAGCCGCCGACAATGTTCAGAAAACCGGCTTGCGCCCACTCGCCGATTTGCACCGCCATGGTGTCGGCATCGAGATCATATTCACCAAAGGCGTTGGGCAGGCCGGCGTTCGGGTGCGCGGTGACATAGCATTCGGCGATACGGGAAAGTTCCTGCACATACTGGCGCAGTTCATCCGGCCCCAGCGCGCAGTTCAGGCCGAAGGTGAGCGCATCGGCATGGCGCAGAGAGTTGTAAAACGCTTCGGTGGTCTGGCCGGAGAGCGTACGCCCGGAGGCGTCGGTAATGGTGCCGGAAATCATGATCGGCAGCTCAACGCCCAGCGCGTCAAACTCCGCTTTTACTGCAAAGATCGCCGCTTTGGCGTTAAGCGTATCGAACACGGTTTCGATCAGGATCAGATCCGATCCCCCTTCCACCAGCGCTTTGGTGGATTCGCGATAAGCGGTGACCAGCTGATCGAAAGTGATATTGCGAAACGCCGGGTCGTTAACGTCCGGTGAGATTGAGGCAGTGCGGTTAGTCGGGCCGAGCACACCCGCGACATAACGCGGTTTATCCGGCGTTTGCGCCGTCCATTTGTCGGCGCTGGCACGTGCCAGTTTGGCAGCAGCGAAGTTGATTTCCGCCGACAGGGATTCCATCTGGTAATCCGCCATGGCGATTGTCGTTGAGTTAAAAGTGTTGGTTTCGATGATATCCGCGCCCGCCGCAAAGTAGGCGTCATGGATCGCGCTTATCACCTCCGGCTTGCTGAGCACCAGCAAGTCGTTGTTACCTTTAAGATCGCAGGGCCAGTCGGCGAAACGCTCGCCGCGAAAATCCTGCTCACTCAGACGATAGCTCTGGATCATGGTGCCCATGCCCCCATCCAGAACCAGAATTCTTTTGCTTAACTGCCGCTTCAGTTGCTCAACTTTGCTGCTCACACGTGCTCCCGACAATGCTCAACCAGGCCAAAAGGCCAGCAGGACATACTGGCATAAAGTGGCAGAGCGGAAAAGCGACGCGGGGTGAACATGAGAGATGCTCACGTAACGCCACTAAGCCTGATAGCTGCACCAGCCCATAACCTTTTCAGTGCGATGACGGTTCAAGTTTTCAGGCCAGATTGCCGATGTATGCTAAAACCTTCTGCCCTCTTACAGGCCCACCTACTTACGGAACCTATTATGTCGTTTTTGACGTCTCTTTTTGGCCATAAGAAACCTCGCCTCACCGACCTGCAACTCAACATTGCCGGGTGGCAATTGTATGAAAGCGGTGACACCAGCATGGCATGGTCCACACCGGAACAAAGCGCGGTGCGCCTTCAGCTCCACGCCCCTGTGCAGTGGCCTTTCGCATTGCATGATATTGCCGCCGCCACACAGTATTGGCAGCAAGAAACTGCAAAGATTGGCGGCGCATTACTGGAGCTAACGGCGCTCGATATTCAGGGAATGGCGGCGTTGCAGGGCACGTTTAAATATCACGATCCCACACCGGGTTCACTCGGGATGTATTTTGTCGCGATTATCTGGCTCCCTGTAAAACAAGGCCTTTTCCAGATCAATGCTGAAGCGGTAGAAAAAGGGAACACCGGCTTTCGCGAAGCGGTGGTAATGGATTTACAACTTAAGCAGGGCAACATACCGCCCACTACTGACGAACCCGAACTTCTCGACTCTGCCGACGCGCTCTTCGCCAAATTGCGGGAAAGCGAGCTGCGTTGCCTGCCGAGCGACGATCGTCAATATGATGAGATGTTTCCGGAGCATCCACTGAGCCAGGTAAGACGAACCATTGCGCTTTGTGCTCAACATATACAGTTGGCGAAACACGTGCGCCAATAAAGAAGCTGTATCCGGCATTTTCGTTCTGTTTTGCGCGAACTCATCCGATCAGTCTGCCAGGGAGTTGCGTTATACTCAATCAAAACGAAAATGATTTCCACGATACAGAAAAAGGAGCCAGTCATGGCCACTTCCGTTCCCGCTAAACGAGGCAGAAAAGCCACAGCCCCGGCCGCTCCGGCGGGCGGGCAAGTCCAGTCATTGACCCGCGGCCTGAAACTGCTGGAATGGATTGCCGAGTCTCATGGCAGCGTCGCCCTTACCGAACTGGCGCAACAGGCCGGTTTGCCCAACTCGACCACCCACCGCTTACTCACCACTATGCAACAGCTAGGATTCGTTCGCCAGGTGGGCGAGCTGGGCCACTGGTCGGTAGGCGCGCATGCGTTTATCGTCGGCAGCAGTTTCCTGCAAAGCCGCAACCTGATGGCGATTGTTCACCCCATTCTGCGCAACTTAATGGAAGAGTCCGGCGAAACCGTGAATCTGGCGGTGCTGGATAAGAGCGACCATCAGGCCATTATTATCGATCAGGTGCAATGTACGCAGTTGATGCGCATGTCCGCGCCGATTGGCGGCAAACTGCCGATGCATGCTTCCGGCGCGGGAAAAGCGTTTTTGTCGCGCCTGAGCGATGAGCAAGTTGGCAGTTTGCTGCACCGCCAGGGGCTGCATGCGTACACCCATGCCACGCTGGTATCGCCGGTACACCTGAAAGAAGATCTCGCCCAGACGCGTAAACGCGGCTACTCCTTTGACGACGAAGAGCACGCGCTGGGACTGCGCTGCGTGGCGGCGTGCATTTTTGACGAACACGGCGAACCCTTCGCCGCGATTTCCATTTCCGGGCCTATCTCACGCATCACCGATGACCGCGTGACCGAGCTGGGCGCGATGGTGATCCGTGGCGCGAAAGAAGTGACGCTGGCGTACGGGGGAATGCGTTAACTTCCAAAAGGTTATATAGTGGACGTCCAATTTTTATCCACTCACCGGAATGACATATATGACCAAGGATGTTCACGATCGCCGTCCAGTAAAGACGCGCAATTCCGCCTGGGCGGCTTCGGCTGCCCGTTACCTGCGCCAAAAAGGCTACACGCCCAACACCATTTCCGTATTCAGTATTTTTTTTGCACTTCTCGCTGGTCTCTGTTTTCTTACCGTCTGGCACAGTGACAATACGCTGCTGCAACGCGGCCTGCTGCTATTAGCTATTGTCGGTATTCAGGGGCGGCTTATCTGTAATTTGCTCGATGGCATGGTAGCCGTAGAGGGCGGTCTGCGCAGCCCGGCGGGTGCTGTCTTTAACGAACTACCGGATCGCATTTCTGACAGCGTACTGTTCCTTGGCGCAGGCTACGGTCTGGTGCAAGTGACTGGAGGGGTTGAGCTGGGCTGGGCGGCGTCTTTATTTGCGCTTTTTACCGCTTATGTACGCTTGCTTGGCGGCACCTGCGGCCTGGCGCAACAATTTAGCGGCCCAATGGCCAAACAACACCGAATGGCGCTGCTGACTGCTGCGACGGTTATCGCCATCATCCTGCCGCAGTGGGGGGAGCTGCTGCTGCTCTGCACACTGGCGTTAATTGCCCTTGGCGCAGCCTGGACGACAGTGCGCCGTACCCGTCGAATCATCTCTACATTGAAGCAGGAGAAGGCATCATGAAGCTGCATTTTTCTGTCGATAAGACCATTGTCAGAGCCTTTTTCGTTATGCTTTGCCGCCTGTTAACCGGCGTGAAAGCTTTTTGGCGCACCTTGCCACAGCCGGATCGCGCCACCATTTATTACGCCAACCATAGCAGCCACCTCGATGGTCTGGTTATTTGGGCGAGCTTTCCACGTGCGTTGCGCAATAGCGTACATCCGGTCGCCGCGGCGGATTACTGGAACAAAACAGCGCTTCGTCGCTACCTTGCTACGCGCATTTTTAACGCCATTCTGGTTGAACGGAGTAGCCCGGCTTCAGCCGCCAAAGAGACGGTAAAGCAGCGCGATCCGCTACAACCGCTGATGGAAAAGCTGGGACAAGGCCATTCGTTGATCTTCTTTCCTGAAGGTACGCGCGGCTCCGGTGATGAAGTCGCCAGTTTTAAAAGCGGGCTTTATCACTTAACACAGCGCCTGCCAGCAGTGCAGCTGATCCCGGTGTGGCTGGAAAATATGAATCGTGTGCTGCCGAAAGGTTCACGTCTGGTGGTGCCGATTATCTGCACGGCAACGTTTGGCGAGCCATTGCCAGCAGTTACGGACGACGAAACGAAAAAGGAATTTTTAGACCGCGCCAGGTGTGCGCTGGAGGCACTTGCCCATGATTAATGTCGATTCCGATCTGCGCCTGCTACTGAGCGGGCTTTTCGGTCTGCTGACCGTCGCCAGTGTTATTGGTTTTTTGCTATCGCGCCGCTATCAAAACGCCACGATAGCTAACCTTAACGCGCGGATCCGCGCCTGGTGGTTGATGTGTACCGTTTCAGTCATCGCCATGCTGGTTGGCCCCATAGGTTCAGTTGTGCTGTTTGCATTGATGTCGTTCTTCGCGCTACGCGAATGTATCACTCTAATGCCCACTCGCCGGGGCGATCATGAAGCACTGTTTTGGTGTTTCTTTATCATTCTTCCGGTGCAATACGTGCTGGTTGGCATCCAGTGGTATTCGGTGTTTGTGATTTTTATCCCGGTCTACGCCTTCTTGTTTATTCCGGCACGAGTGGCTATCGCGGGTGATACACAGCACTTTCTTGAACGCAGCGCAAAAATCCAGTGGAGCCTGATGATGGCGGTCTACTGTGTTAGCCATGCGCCTGCGCTGCTGATGTTGTCCATTCCGGGCTACAGTGGTGAAAATATCAAGCTGGTGCTGTTTATGATGATTGTTGTGCAGATTTCCGACGTGCTGCAATACGTCTTCGGTAAGCTGTGCGGCAAGCGCCCTATTGTGCCGAAACTCAGCCCGAACAAAACGGTAGAAGGCTTTGTGGGCGGTATCCTCAGCGCCAGTCTGGTCGGCGCGGGGCTGTGGTGGATCACACCGTTTAACCCGTGGCAGGCTTTTGTTATTTCCCTGCTGATTACGCTGCTCGGCTTCCTCGGCGGTTTGTGTATGTCGGCGATTAAACGCGATCGCGGCGTGAAGGATTTCGGTGCAATGCTCGAAGGGCACGGCGGCATGATGGACAGGATTGATTCTCTCTGCTTTGCCGCCCCGATCTTCTTCCATGTGGTGAGATATTACTTCACCTGATTTACCCCGCCTGCCGCAGCGCGCCTGCGCCAAAGCGTACGCTGAAACGCTGGCGTTTGCGGTAGGCATAAACATCTTCGACATGCCCTTCGCGGATGCGCGCCTGCAATCCGCGCCAGTAATCGGCACGCAGTAGATCGGCATGCATCTCTTCGAATAGCGGACCGATTTCCGGATCGGCACACAACCAGTGGCGAAACTCCTGCGGGAAGACATCGCCTGGCGACACGCTGTACCACGGTTCGGCGCTAAGCTCATCTTCGGGGTAGCGCGGCGCGGGAATGTCGCGGAAATTCACTTCGGTCATGTAACAAATTTCGTCGTAATCGTAGAACACCACGCGCCCGTGACGGGTGACGCCGAAGTTCTTGAACAGCATGTCGCCGGGGAAAATATTGGCGGCGGCAAGCTGGCGAATGGCGTTGCCATACTCCTCTACCGCGTCGCGCAGTTGCTGACCTTTAACCTGCTCGAACCACAGATTGAGCGGCACCATACGCCGCTCAATATAGAGATGGCTGATGACGATGCGATCGCCGAGATCGGTGATTTTGCCTGGCGCTTGTTCCAGCAAAAGCGCCATGAGCGCCGGGGCAATCTGCCGTTTTTCCAGCACAAAGTTTTCAAACTCTTGTGTATCAGCCATACGCCCCACGCGGTCATGTTCTTTGACCAGTTGATAGCAGGCACGAACGTGCGCAGCGCTCATCTCTTTTTGCGGGGGAAAGACATCTTTTATCACCTTAAATACCCGGTCAAAACCGGGCAACGTAAACACCAGCATCACCATGCCGCGAATGCCTGGCGCTTCAATAAACTGCTCGTTACTGGCGTTGATGTAATTTAAATATTCGCGGTAACTTTCCGTTTTGCCGTGTTTCTGGCAACCAATCGCCATATACAGTTCAGCAGTGGTTTTACCGGGCAGGATCTCGCGCAGCCACTCGACTGTCGCGGCGGGCAGCGGGGCGTAAACCATAAAATAGGAGCGGGCAAAACCAAACACGATGCTGGCTTCCGCCGATGTGGTCAGACAGGTATCGACAAACAGCTCACCGTCATCGCTGCGGTGAAGCGGCAACAAGAACGGCAGCGTAGCCGACGGGGTAATAAGCTTGCCCACCAGCCAGGCAGCCTTGTTGCGGTAAAACAACTCGTTCGCCACCTGCAAGTGAGAGTGAGCAAGGGTTTCGCTGCCAAACGCTTCCTGCAAATGTGCGGTGATATAACTCACGTCACGCGCTTTATCCTGCCACGGCAGGCGCAGCGGCAAATCCGACAGCACTTTGGTCAACAGCGCTTCCCAGCCGCGTTCCGGCCAGAATGCTTTGGCTAACGGGCGTGGGATGGTGCGAAAGCGACGTTCCGGTTGCGAGCTAAAGATAAACAACCGTTCGGGCGTGAGAGAGCGGTGATCGAACAGCCGACAATAGACTGAATTAAAGAAACTTTCGGCGATTTCGAAGCGGGGATAATCCGGCAGCAGTTGCGTGTAGTGCTCTTTGACGCGCAGCAAAAACGCGGCGTCCGGGCTTTGGCTGTCGGTGATGCAACGCAGTTGCTCGACGACCAGACCAACATGGTGATCATAAAGGTGAATGCGCTGTTTCATCGCCTGCTGAACAGCATGCCAGTCGGCTTGTTCAAAGCGCTGTTGCGCGCCGGAGGTCACTTCCAGAAAACGACCATACTGGGCATCAAAGCCTTGCAGGATGGTTTGGGCAATCAACAGTTCCAGACCACGCGACATCGTATTCCCCAGGCATTAGCCCGGCAGGCAAATTGCTACCGGGCAGATTGACGATTAGAACTGAGCTTCTTCCGTTGAACCCGTCAACGCCGTTACCGACGAGGCGCCGCCCTGAATAATGGTGGTGACTTTGTCGAAGTAACCGGTACCCACTTCCTGCTGGTGAGAAACGAAGGTGTAGCCCTCTTTGCCTGCGGCGAACTCTGGCTGCTGCACTTTTTCGACGTAGTGCTTCATCCCTTCGCCCTGCGCGTACGCGTGGGCTAAATCGAACATGTTGAACCACATGCTGTGGATGCCCGCGAGGGTGATGAACTGGAACTTGTACCCCATATCTGACAGCTCCTGCTGGAAGCGGGAGATGGTGTTGTCATCAAGGTTCTTTTTCCAGTTAAACGACGGCGAGCAGTTGTACGCCAGCAGCTTACCAGGGTATTTCGCGTGGATCGCATCGGCGAAACGGCGCGCCAGGTTCAGGTCTGGCGTGGAGGTTTCACACCACACCAGATCGGCATACGGCGCGTAAGCCAGACCACGGCTGATCGCCTGCTCTATGCCCGCATGGGTGCGGTAAAACCCTTCGCTGGTGCGTTCGCCGGTGATAAACGCGCTGTCATACGGGTCGCAATCTGAGGTAATCAGATCGGCGGCATCGGCATCGGTGCGCGCCACCAACAGCGTCGGAACGCCCATTACATCCGCCGCCAGACGCGCCGCCACCAGTTTCTGCACCGCTTCTTGCGTTGGCACTAACACTTTGCCACCCATATGGCCGCATTTTTTCACCGACGCGAGCTGATCTTCGAAATGTACTGCCGCCGCACCGGCTTCAATCATCGATTTCATCAGCTCAAAGGCGTTCAGTACGCCACCAAAACCCGCTTCGGCATCTGCGACGATCGGCAGGAAGTAGTCGACAAAGCGCGGGTCACCCGGCTCAATACCGGAAGACCACTGAATTTGATCGGCGCGACGAAACGTATTATTGATGCGTTCAACCACTGACGGCACGGAGTTTGCCGGATAGAGCGACTGGTCCGGGTACATGCTGGCGGCGAGGTTAGCATCTGCCGCCACCTGCCAGCCGGAGAGATACACCGCTTCGATTCCCGCTTTCGCCTGCTGCAGCGCCTGCCCACCCGTCAGCGCGCCAAGGCTGTTGATGTACCCTTTTTTCGATTCGCCATGCAGCAAGCGCCACATTTTCGCCGCGCCCAGTTGCGCCAGCGTGCATTCCGGATTGACCGAGCCGCGTAACTTCACCACATCTTCCGCGCTATAAGGGCGGCGAATGCCTTCCCAGCGCGGCTGCGTCCACTCTTTTTGTAATTCTTCGACTTGTTGGGTACGGGTTTTCATATACAGATGCTCCATATTCTTCTCCTGGCTCGCCAGGCGTTATTGGTGAAGGCAGTTTGGCCACGACCAGCGCACGAAAACCGCAACGTGCTGGTGATACGTAAGGATGTTGAGCACTGTCCAGGGCCAAATTGGCGAACAAAATAGTCCGGGCGATTACGCCAGCAGGCGGTAGCCAGGCAACGTTAAGAAGTCGATCAGCTCATCAGAGGTGGTGATCTGCTCCATCAGGCGCGCGGCATCGTTAAAACGCCCGCTGCTGAAACGGTGCTCACCCAGCTCTTCCTGAATAACCAGCATCTCTTCGGCCAGCATCTGGCGGAACAGCGCTTTAGTGACCGGCTTGCCGTTGCTCAGCGTTTTTTCGTGGTGGATCCACTGCCAGATTGAGGTACGGGAGATTTCCGCCGTGGCAGCATCTTCCATCAGCCCGTAGATCGGCACGCAGCCATTGCCGGAGATCCACGCTTCGATGTACTGCACCGCGACGCGGATATTGGCGCGCATGCCCTCTTCGGTGCGCTCGCCTTCACAAGGTGCCAGCAGATCTTCTGCGGTGATCGGCGCATCGTCTTCACGGCTGACAAAGAGTTGGTTTTTGTGTTCGCCCAGCGCAGCGTTGAATACCTCCATGACCGTATCGCCAAGACCCGGATGCGCAATCCAGGTGCCATCGTGGCCGTTATTCGCTTCGAGCTGTTTATCGGCTTTTACTTTGTTCAGCACCCAGTTGTTACGTTCGGTGTCTTTGCTGGGGATGAACGCCGCCATACCGCCCATCGCGAAAGCGCCGCGACGATGGCAGGTTTTGATCAGCAGACGTGAATAAGCACTGAGGAACGGTTTATCCATCGTCACCACCTGGCGGTCAGGCAGCACGCGATCCGGGTAGTTTTTCAGCGTTTTGATGTAGCTGAAGATGTAATCCCAGCGTCCGCAGTTCAGGCCAACAATATGGTCGCGCAGCGCGTGCAGGATCTCATCCATCTGGAATACCGCGGGCAAGGTTTCAATCAACAGCGTGGCTTTGATGGTGCCGCGCGGCAAATTGAAACGATCCTCGGTAAAGCTGAAGACTTCGCTCCACCATGCAGCTTCTTGCCATGACTGCGTTTTCGGCAGGTAGAAATAGGGGCCGCTGCCTTTGGCGAGCAGGTTTTTGTGGTTGTGGAAAAAGTAGAGCGCGAAATCGAACAGGCTGCCCGGAATGGCCTCGTCGCGCCAGGTGACGTGTTTTTCCGGCAGGTGTAAACCACGCACACGGCAAACCAGCACCGCCGGGTTTGGCTTCAGTTGGTAGATCTTACCCGCTTCATTGGTGTAGCTGATGGTGCCGTTGACGGCATCGCGCAGGTTGATCTGCCCGTCGATCACTTTGTCCCAGTTTGGTGCCAGCGAATCTTCAAAATCCGCCATGAACACCTTCACATTGGCATTCAGCGCGTTGATCACCATTTTGCGCTCAACCGGCCCGGTAATTTCAACGCGACGGTCCAGCAGATCGTCGGGAATTCCCCGGATCGTCCAGTCACCTTCACGAATGGAAGCTGTTTCCGAAATAAAATCAGGCAACGTACCGGCATCGATCTGTTGCTGCTGATGCACGCGCGCGGCCAGCAGTTGATTGCGCTTTGGCGTAAAGCGGGTGACCAGCTCGCTCAGGAATTCTACGGCTGCCGGGGTGAGAATCTGCTTCTCTTGTTCACCGTGCGGTCGCGTAAAGGCCAGTTCATCGGTTGTTGTCGCCTGTTGTGTCATGGTGCGATTCCTCTTTTTTGCAGCAAAGACATTTCCCAATGCCAACGAAGATCGGGTGTGCAGTTTTCGTTCAGCAGGATCAATCCTGGCTAATAATTTTTACAAAATCAAAAACAATTTCCATTTTTAAATTAAAATGCAAATAACCATTTGATAAAAAAGAGGTTATAGTTTTATTGTGTTGAGAAGTGATTTTCGCAAATAAAAAAGGCACCCGAAGGTGCCTGTAATAAGGGGCTGAAACGCTTAATCCAGCGTCGGATTCATATGGCTCAGATCGTATGGCGTGATCTGGTAGACGTAGTAGTTGAGCCAGTTGATAAACAGCAAATTGCCATGGCTGCGCCAGGATGCTCGTGGTTTATTCTGCGGATCGTCATGAGGAAAATAGTTGTGCGGTAGCGCCGGACTTAGCCCGGCATCCACATCGCGGAAGAACTCGTCTGCCAGTGTGTTGGCATCATATTCCGGATGGCCGGTAACGAAGGCGATACGTTTGTCTTTGCTGGCGAACAGGTAGGCGTCGCCCTCTTCCGTCTGGGCGAGGATCTCTAAATCGGTGTAGTCGCGGATCAATGCAGCCGGGAAATCGGCGTAACGCGAGTGCGGTGCCAGAAAAACATCATCAAAACCACGCGTCAGCAACGCGTGAGGATGAAGGATGTGGTGTTCGTATACGCCGGAGAGTTTTTCGGTGCGGGTCTGTTTGGGGATGCCATAAAGGATGTTTAACGCGGCTTGTACCGCCCAACAGACAAACAGGGTGGAGGTGACATGATCTTTTGCCCACTCCAGAACTTGCTCGATTTGCGGCCAGTAGGCCACGTCGTTAAATTCAACTAAGCCTAATGGCGCACCGGTGACGATCAGGCCATCGTAGTTTTCATCACGGATGTCATCGAAATTACAGTAAAAGGTATTGAGGTGCTCGGCCGGTGTGTTGCGTGATTCACGCGAGTCGATACGCAGCAGGCGCACATCAACTTGTAGCGGTGAGTTTGACAGCAAGCGCAGGAACTGGTTTTCCGTCTCAATCTTCTTTGGCATCAGATTGAGGATCAGCACCTTCAGCGGGCGGATTTCCTGCACTGTTGCGCGCGATGTCGTCATCACAAAGACATTCTCATCACGCAAGAAATTGACGGCTGGCAGCTCGTCCTGCACCCGAATCGGCATATCTTATACCCTCACTACATACGTTTAAACGTTTAGACATCCAGATAGCCGAAGATACCCAGGAATCGGCAAAATGTCGAGTCCGCAAGTGAAAGGTGAGAAAGTTTCACGTCGCGGCCTGTGTAGCATTGATATTAGCTAATGATTTTCGGTTTGTTATCGCGCTGAGAGGGAGGCATTTTCGATTGGCTCAGTGCTGCCAGCACGTGTTGATCGCTAAGCGGTGTCTGACTGGCAACGACCTGCGGGTAACGGCATCGGCCTTGCGAAGCGCCAAAAGTCATTTCAAGAATGGCGCGCTCTTCGACGGGCGATAAGCCGCCTTCATTCATTTCCAGCGCATGCGCGAGGATAGCTAAACGCCCCATGCCCGGAAGTGCGTGCCAGAATGCGCGCGGTGCAACTTGCAGAATCAAATCTTGTAATAGCTTTTCCGCCGGGAAAAAGTCTGCGATGAGTATTCGCTGGTTGCTGAAGGTTTGGCTACCCGATACCTGCTGTTGAGTCTGGAGGTTACGCACAACCATGCGATTTTTATAAAGCTGGGCATACAGAACGATCATTGAGATGTCCTTTAGCGATAAATGGAGCTGAAACAATAGCAAAAAAGCCGCGGGCTTTCGCATGAGGCTTTGTTCCGGACAGGCAGTCACGTCTTTTGTACACTGGCTCCGGAGGCAGGCTGCTTTTTCCGTCACGCACAGAGGGCTGCTGAAAACCGGTGACCGGCAATCAGCATCGCAGGGTGTGAGTTCGCAGCGTAAAAACGCAAAAAGGCCATCCGTCAGGATGGCCTCTTCACTTGTTTGATGCCTGGCAGTTCCCTACTCTCGCATGGGGAGACCCCACACTACCATCGGCGCTACGGCGTTTCACTTCTGAGTTCGGCATGGGGTCAGG
>NZ_QPJR01000002.1:520499-689067 GCF_003337365.1 Kosakonia sp. AG348 | reverse complement strand
TTAAACTCTTCGGGATAACGCTTACCGCTCATGGGCACCTCTCTTTAAGCCATCTTAAATGACTCTGAGGTGTCTGTTAAACCCGTGGCGATTCAGTTGATAAAGATCGTTTTACTTACAACAAGTATTCACAGTTACCTCAGATAAGTTCCAAATGCTGCCGACACCATGTCCATTCACAAATTGTTCACTGCTAAATCCCCAAGTCGGCTCATCTTTTCACGCACACAGCCTCCGCAAATAGCGAGGTGAGAAACTATTAAAATGCCCTACAAACAAGATTTCATTGCTGCTCTACTGGCTGCTAAAGAGCAGGGTATCGGCGCAATACTGGCGTTTGCTATGGCGTATCTGCGCGGGCGCTATAACGGTGGCCCGGTTGTGAAAACGCTCATTGATGCCACCATGTGCGCGATGATTGCTTGGTTCGCACGTGACCTGCTGGACTTCTTCGGCATGGCTAAAAACCTGACGTACATAGCCAGCGTATTTATTGGCTACGTAGGGACCGATTTTATCGGCGGGTTTATCAAGCGTTTTGCCGCCAGAAAAGCAGGAGTGGACGATGCGAATCAGCAATAGAGGAATTGCTTTAATTAAGCAGTTTGAAGGTATGCGGCTGACGGCGTATCAGGACAGCGTTGGCGTGTGGACGATCGGCTATGGCTGGACACGCCCTGTCGATGGAAAGCCGATCCGCGCAGGGATGACAATCAAAGAGGACACGGCAGAACGCCTGCTGCGAACCGGTCTTGTTGGCTATGAAAGCGACGTGTCGAAACTGGTAAAAGTTAAACTGACGCAGGGCCAGTTCGATGCGCTGGTTTCTGTCGCCTACAACCTCGGCACCCGCGCGCTCTCCACCTCAACGCTGCTGAAAAAGCTTAACGCAGGTGATTACCTCGGCGCTGCCGATGAATTCCTGTGCTGGAACAAAGCAGGCGGGCAGGTGCTGGCTGGTCTTACCCGACGTCGCGAGGCAGAGAGCGCTCTGTTCCTGTCGTGATTGGCGCGCTGGTAAAACGCTACTGGTTTCAGTTGTCAGTTATCGCTTTCATCACCGTGCTTGGACTGCTGGTAAGTCGCTACCGCGGCAACGCCATCACCTATAAAGAGCAGCGCGATAAAGCCACCAGCGATTTAAAACTGGCAAAAGATACCATCACTGATATGCAGACCCGTCAGCGCGACGTTGCCGCACTGGATGCCAAATACACCGGAGAACTGGCACATGCACAGGCCACTATTGATCAGCTTGAACGCGATGTTGCTGCTGGCAAACGCAGGCTGCAACTCAACGCCACCTGTAGAAAGGACGGAGCGTCCACCTCCGGCAGCATGGGCGATGCAACCAGCCCCCAACTTACTGGAGCCGCTGAGCGGGATTATTGGCGTCTCAGAGCCAGAATCGAAACCATCACCGGGCAAGTGAACTATTTGCAGGACTACATCAGGCAGCAATGCCTTAAATAGCGGTGAAGCTCAACGTTTATGCATGGCTCATTGTGATGCATAATTATGATTCAATGCATCTTACTTGAGTGAACTATGGAAATAGACATTGGACATTTCACACGTGTTAAGGGCGATACTGTCTATGCAGAAGTGACGATTTATACCGATCCCGATTCGGGTGGTGAAAACGTGTCTCTGTATCTGAAGTTGCCTTACCAGCATGAAGCAACGCTTGCTGAGTTAGAGGAACTGGCTAAAAAAGAGGCCTTTAAACAAATGCGCTCTGCGGCGGATTGGTTAGCAAAAAATTCTTGTTAGTTGTACCTGACCTGCTCCCCGTTGATTAATATACCGCGATGTTAGTAATGTCTTCATCAGCAACATGAGGACAACCCCATGAAGAAGCGTTTTTCCGACGAACATATCATCAGTATTCTCCGCGAGGCTGAAGCCGGGGTTTCTGCCCGTGAGCTCTGCCGTAAGCACGCCATTTCCGACGCCACCTTTTACACCTGGCGTAAGAAGTATGGCGGTATGGAGGTGCCCGAGGTTAAGCGCCTGAAGTCGCTTGAGGAAGAGAACGCCAGGCTCAGGAAGCTGCCTGCCGAAGCCATGCTGGATAAGGAGGCGCTTCAGGTGGCTCTGGGGCGAAAGTACTGACGACAGGCCAGAAGCGGGAAGCCGTGGTGTTGATGTGTGATGCGACCGGTCTGTCGCAACGTCGTGCCTGCCGGCTGACAGGTTTGTCCCTGTCGACCTGCCGTTATGATGCTCAGCGTCCGGTTGCTGATGCACATTTATCAGGGCGTATTACTGAGCTGGCGCCTGAACGCAGACGTTTTGGTTATCGGCGCATCTGGCAGTTGCTGCGTAGGGAGGGCCTTCACGTCAATCACAAGCGGGTATACCGTATTTACCACCTTAATGGACTGAGCGTAAAACGCAGACGGCGCCGTAAAGGGCTGGCGACCGAGCGGTTTCCGCTTCTGCGCCCGGATGCACCGAACCTGACATGGTCGATGGATTTCGTTATGGACGCACTGGCCAATGGTCGCAGGATCAAATGCCTGACCTGTGTGGATGATTTCACGAAGGAGTGTCTGACGATCACCGCTGCTTTCGGTATTTCAGGCGTTCAGGCCACGCGTATTCTGGACCGCATCGCGTTGTTTCGGGGGGATCCGACGACAATAAGAACCGATCAGGGCCCGGAATTTACCTGCCGCGCGCTCGATCCATGGGCCTTTGAGCATAGTGTGGAACTACGGCTTATCCAGCCAGGTAAGCCAACGCAGAACGGATTTATTGAGAGTTTTAACGGACGTTTTCGCGATGAGTGTCTGAATGAACACTGGTTCAGCGATATTCTTCATGCCCGGAAAACGATTAATGACTGGCGGCAGGATTATAACGAGTGCCGTCCCCATTCATCGCTGGATTACCAGACACCAGCTGAATTCGCAACGGACTGGCGAAACAGGAAATATGAAGAAAAACCAACCGATATTACTAACTGAAGGTTGTATCTAATCCCGGGGGCAGGTCATAGCCTCTAAGAGGTGTGAAAAACTAGCTTCCTGAGTTTTTGTTAGCATATCGCCATTGACTCTATAGGCCAGGTAAAGGCTTCTTTATGGGGATCTCTTCACATTGCTGATGAAGACATTATTCATATTGGGGTATGTCAACCAACGGGGGAGATCATGAGATTTTATCTTCACTTTGCAGGACCCAACGCAATGTATTTGGGCCCTGCCAGCCACTTATTGGGACATGCTGTGAATTTTTTCCTTTAATTCCGATACCTTATTGTAATATTCAGTACCTTGCTTAATTTGCTGCAGATGTTTATCAACTATCTGACTGAAGGAACGCCCTTGCTTATTCACGGGGTTAGGGTTAGCTCCGTGCTCCAGCAGAAAGTCAACTTTATCCAAATCGGCTTTAAAAAAAGCGTCAACAAGCGGAGTGTTACCCAGGGTATCCCGGGTGTTTACATCGGCACCCCGTTCTATTAACAATGCAAGCGTGTCTGTGTTTTTTGAATTTAATGCTGAAAAAATAAGAGGAACATTCAGTAATTTATCCCGAGAATTTGGATCAAGCCCGCCGTCAAGCATAGCTTTTAACCAAATATCCTTGTCACCCATAGCCATCATCTGAGCGGGTGTCCCTGGCATATTCGTTTGAGCTTGCTGGGGATCTGCACCAGCGCGCACAAGCTCGGTGACAATATCTAACCTTTTTTGAGCGTTGCCATTATACATGGCCTCATTAAGAGCAAAAAAAAGCAGAGTCAGTTGTTCATGTCCTGGTGTGTTCAGGTCAGTGACTTTTGACAGCCGAAGAACTGATTCACTGTCTGCAGCCTGAATAGCTTTAGCCAGAACCAGCTGCGGGCCGGCAAAATGTTTTTCAGGATCTATCTTTTTCATATCATTACACGCCGATAAAAGAACAAACAGAAAAGAAAAAAGCATCACGGATGCGAGTTTTTGCATGCTAAACCCTACTTTTAATGATTCCAATATCCTCATCCTTTTGCGCCTCAATGCAGTTTATTACCTGTACCATACTGTGTTTGTCCAGCATGCTTCCAGTACCTCCAGTAAGCCCGGTGGGGTTACCTATCGCATTAGGGAACATATTTGAAACGCCTGTTTTTAGTGCAAAAAGGGATGTGTCAAAATTCGCATCTGTCAGGTCCTTAATGCTCACTTCCTGAATTTTAGTCAGCATCTCTCCATTGACTCTGTAGGCGGATATTGCAGAGCCATCACCCATAAGTTGGGCACCATATTTTTCGACCGTTTCGTGATTGAGCCCTGCGGCGTTGAATGTCCACGTTTGCTGACCGCTGGCCATTCCGGCTGCAGAAGCCAGTCCGCCGCCAAGAGAATGGCCAGCTATGTCAATTTTGCTGGCATTTTCTGCAATCATGCGGCCAATATTTACTGCTTTTTCATAATACGATGAGCTAAAGCCTGCTCCCTGAGCAAAATTATTGCCCCAGTCGGCCGTTTTATCTGGTCGCGTCCCCCTGAAAACAACTGTTGGGTTCATATCATCTCCAAAAACATATTTGTCAGGGGCATAAACGCGACTAAAAAAATTGGGTTCAACCGCCTTGTCAAACAACATCTCGCGTTTTAAGCCAAGAGAGGACAAGGCATTCTCATCATTACTTATATCAACCCACCCCTCGGGCACATCCGGCATCGATTCGAGAGCGTTTATTGGTTGTCCCGCACGTCCATAAACGTTCTGAGCAAGCTTCGCCTTTTCAACGGCCACATTATTCTCTGCCAGCCGGTTAGCTGCCGTCTGCGCATCGGGATATACGCTACGCTGGCCTTTACTGATGAGATTTTTTCTCTCCTGCCAGCGCTCGGCTTTTGTGAGGGGGCGAGTGGGCTCATCCAGTCGGCTACCACGACCGCCACCCGCGCTGGGTTCTTCACCTCGCATGGGTGAATCAGTGCGCGTAAATTGCCCTCGAGGTATATCTGTTGGCGGGGGACGTTTACCGAATATACCGACCATTTCTTCATAGCGACGGGTGATAGAGCTCACCGGATAAGTAACGGACAGATTCATCGAAAAAAGCTGAAGGCGCCCCTCCTTATCAATGAAGAACAGCGCTGTCACCGGCGACCATAAACGGAAGCTGTCATCGATAGCCACCATTGTGCCACGTTCAAGATCCACTGCAGCGACAGTACGTATATCCCGACCTGACTGATTGGGATTTGCGCCATTACGTGAGCGAAGCGTGTCCTGACGGCTTAGCATGGCACTTACCGAAGAGGGAGGCATCGTTCTGATTCTTTGCACTGCGAGTTGAGGATGGATAATGAATGAAAATCGCCACGGAGCGACTTTTTCTTCAAAAATGTAGGTCAATGACATGTAATTTGTCATGATACCGACTCCCGGTTCACGCCATTCCATTTACGGGTGTGCATTTGTTCTCCTGAAGAGAAATAACGGCTTTGCGGGAGGGAATCCGCAGTCCGGTCGCTGGCAAACTCCAACCCGGCCCGATAAAGAAGCATATAAATTCTTGCAGAAATTTACAGTAATGACACTAAAAGTCGCCTACCAGGATCAGTGGGTAAGTTTCATGGGCTTTTTGGGGTTGGTAAGAGGGAACTTGAACTACGCCCAGCGACGATGAAAGCGGATTAAATAGGCTTCCCAGGAATTGAATAGCTGCTTACGGATAAGTCGTGTTAACGCATGTTATGCTTTTGTTTTATTAATACTTGTGCTCGAAACCAAAACAAAAACGACTCGCGACGTTGTGAAAAAAAGTGGTTATCAAAGAAAGTTTTATAATCATAGGGTTATTGCTCATTGTAAACTCAACATATCGAGAGCGTAAATTCGTTATTTTTATCAATGGGATATAGATAGTCTCATCAATCATTATTACGCCACATGGGCTAGGTTGAGTCTGCAGATCTGAGCGACAAAGGCATGAGCGACCCGATTATCGCGCACATGTGATCCAGTTTCTGGGTTAAATAAGAACAGGGCCCGGTTGGTTCCCGTTTTTTATGGTTATATACCAGCCTAATTAAAAATAAGAATCCGCTATATGGTTGAGGCAATAAATACTATTTACTCTAATAATGTGTGCTTACTTTAGAGGTATAAAGATCATGTTTAAACGTCGCACTCTTAATGCTGCACTTGCGGCGGTGATTTCGTTGGCCGTATTTTCCGCGCCTGTATTCGCAAATCCGGGAAATGGTAATGGTAATGGAAACGGCGGCGGTCATGGCAACAGTAACGGCAATCATGGCAATAGCGGTAACCATGCTAATAAAAGTAATAACCCCTCTTCCGATGACCAGGTTAACCGTAAAAACTATGGAAAGCCGGACCATGTTGAGTCAGATATTAGTGCCTCGCGTGCCCGTTCCCTGGCAGTCAATTACGGCCTGACCGGCTATCAGTCTCTCCCGCCGGGGATTGCGAAAAATCTTGCCCGTGGCAAACCCTTGCCTCCGGGGATTGCAAAAAAAGCAGTACCGGCCTCCATGCTTGGCCAATTGCCTTACTATCCCGGTTATGAGTGGCGCATTGTCGGAGATGATCTGGTTCTGGTCGCGCTGAGCACCGCTATTGTTACCGCGATCATCAATGGTGTTTTTAATTAATACAGCTCACGTTTTACCCACAAAGCCCCGCAACCTGCGGGGCTTTTTTATACGCCGGAAAAAGAAAGACGCGAATTCTGTGAATACTTAACAAGTCCGTCTCAGCGTTGGCGTTTTTCAGACGAAAAGGCAAGGATTGAAAATTGCCTTCCGCTGCTCAATGAGCTCTACGCTTAGGGTGATGACAGACGAGTAGAATATTTTTTTGACTTAAGGCAAATACAGGCCGGCGGAATATAATTGCCGGTCGCTATTTGTTAAATTGTTCCCTTTTATAAAATAAGCCTTACAAAGGAAGATAATGAAAATTAACGCCGGATATGCGGTGCTATTGGTAACGTCATTATTACTCCCGGGTTGCACCAAGACCGGTTCTGCAACGCAGCGCGCAGGGGGGAACGATAAGGTCGATAACATGTTTGCCGGGTATAAAGGGACACAGGTAACCGCGGCGGAAAGCGATATCAACCGCTATGCAGGGCAGATCAAATCGGCGACTGAAAGCCACCTTTTTGAGGGGGATCGTTACGCAGGGAAATCATGTACGCTGCAAATCAGTCTTGCTGAGAATGGCGCTTTAGAAGATGCGCGGCCGATAAGCGGCGATCTAGCGCTTTGCCGCGCGGCTATTATCGCTGTCACGCAAGCGAGACTCCCGAAACTACCTTCACCAGCGGCGTATGCGGCCTTAAAAAACGCGACGCTGGAATTCAAACTGTAATGGGGAATACAGGAGGCAAAGATAAGCGACTCGCTTTTTCACTATTGCCTGCCGGTGCAGGGGGGAGAAAATTACTCCTGCACCAGCCACATGTCCGACTCTTCAAACATCTCTTCGAGCATACGGTTGAGCTTTTCACGATCGCTTTTGCTGGCGTCGCTGTTCAGGCCATTGGCCTGCATCGGTTTTACGCGCACGTCGGCATCAGGAAAGATGCGGTGCACACGTTTAGTTAGTTCTTCGAGGATAATCTCTTTAGCGCCGGGTAAACCCGCAACATTACGCTTGTCATAAACCAGTTCAACAAACACAAGGCAGCCCTTTTCACTGTTTTTTCGTACAGCACTTATACTGGATGAAAAGCCAGTATTCAAGCAAAGAATCCTTTTGCGTTTAGCAAGGGGGCGATCTTTGGGCAGTGATGGAAGGCGTTGCACAAAAAAATCCCACACGAGGCAGGATGGTCAGTCGTGTTTAATTGACACTCTCTTCCTTTTTAAAATGCTCACCGTTTATCTCATGCTGGAACGAATGCCGTCACAAGCCTGATAGATCTTCGGGATGGTCTAAAACGCACTATTTTTAGCGATCGGGTTCATGTCGGGCATGGCGGCATTAACATTGAGCACCTGACTATATTTCATTACCAGACCGGAGATAAAGACATATACCCGCTTAATAATGAAGACGAGCATTAAAGTAATTAATTTTACTTAAAACCTACTTTCGCCAGGCACATTGAGCAATTATCGGCAGCACTAATCTACGCTTCAACCGCATTTTGTGCGTACTCCTGTGCGCCGCGGCGGCGGTGTGATACTGTTGTATCTATAAGTTTTATGTATTGTTTTACAGGAGTTGTTGTGTTTGCCGAATATGGAGTTCTCAGTTACTGGTCCTATTTTATCGGTGCTATTTTCATCATTTTATTGCCGGGGCCGAATACCTTTTTTGTATTGAAAACCAGTGTTGCCCATGGATTACGAAATGGCTACGTTGCAGCGAGTGCCGTGTTTATTGGTGATGCGGTCCTGATGTTTCTGGCCTATGCAGGCGTTGCCACGCTGATTAAAACCACGCCGGTATTATTCAACATCGTTCGCTATCTTGGGGCGTTTTATCTGCTCTACCTTGGCGTCAAAATGTTGTACAGCACGCTCAAACGTGGCGCGAAAGAAGAGGGCGACCATGACGTGCATAAAGGCGATATCTTCAAGCGGGCGCTGATATTAAGCCTGACGAATCCGAAAGCGATTTTGTTTTATGTCTCCTTCTTTGTGCAATTTATCGACATTACCTTTGCAAAACCAGGGATGTCATTCTTTATTCTCGCCAGTACGCTGGAGTTGATCAGTTTCTGCTATTTCAGTTTCCTGATCGTTTCCGGTTCGTATCTCACACAGTGGGTAAAAACCAGGAAAAAGCTCACCCGGTTGGGTAACTCACTGTTGGGGCTGGTTTTTGTTGGTTTTGCCGCACGCCTGGCGACGCTGCAATCCTGAACCTGAGGCAATAGAGATGCGTTTCTACATCGCGGCTTACCGAAATGCTTTTCGCCGTAGCCATACATTAAGCGGAAAACAACTGGCCACATTTCTGCTTTATAGCGTTGTGGTTTTTGCGCTGTTGATGGGGTTGTATCTGCTGGCGTGGCAAGTGGTGATTTATACGCCGGTGATAAATTATTTAACCGCGCCGGGCGTGATGCAGTTTTCAATCTATGCCGTTCATTTTTTCCAGCTGATTGTCTTGTTACCCGTGGCTATCCACCTTTTGAAAATGGTGGTCGCTTATCTTTGTCGCAAATAATTATCCCAGTGCAATAACCTGATCGCTAAAAAAACCACGTCCGAAGACGTGGTTTTGACGGGTTCACTGTGTTAATTCAGGCATACGATCCATTACAAATCTCAATACTTTTTCTCCATCCATCGACGCGAAAGGGTAACTTTCAATAATGGCAATGGGGGCTTCTTCAGCTATGTGATTTTTGAGTTCACCAAGTTTGTACTGAATGTGCGGCGCAACTAAAAAACAGTCAAAAGCAGGGGCGACGCTGGCGAAGTTATCCACGCCGACAGCGCTGACGAGCAGGGGATAACCATGTTCATTAGCCGCTTTTTGCATCTTTTTGGCCAGTGATGTGGCGGTATTGCCAAAAAGACAACATATTAATAGTTTTTTCATAGGTGCCTCCTCTGGTAGTTGCGACCACACTATGCCCGTCGTTGGCGAGAAAATGAGCGCGATATCCAGGTTTACACCACCTAATACGAAAGTTCATGCAGGCATAATTCAAAGCAGTTTATTCATGTTATAGCCAGTAATCTGGTAACCATTCGCTTCATACACTTTTCTGGCATGTTCGTTTTCGGTCGCCACGCGAAGTTTAATTTGCCGAATCCCCGCCGCGCGAAGATTTGACTCCAGAGATTGCATTGCCTGGCTTCCCAAACCTTTGCCGCGAAAGGCAGGACGCAGGTAAAAATCATAAATAAAAGCGGATTTATCGATAAAGTCGGCTCTGTACCATAGCGATCCCACAATCCGGGTCATGCCGTTGTCGACAAGCGTAATCGTTGTCAATGAATGGCCGGGTGTTTTCTGCGCCTCCGGCAAACTGGTTTCGATTTCTCGCCTGGCTTGTTCTGTCGCCTCATCCTGGGATAAACGGTAATTTGCTGCAATTTCTGTAGCATAATCAGGGATAAAATAAGCAACGAAATCAGCGAATTCAGCCGCTGACATGGGACGTAACCGAATCATTTTCGACCTCAATGTATTCTCCGGGCGTTTTCGCCCGGAGCTCGCTTTGCAAAGGGTTACCGGAATACCGATATCGCTTCCGCCAGGCGAATGGCCTGCTGGTTCAGGCGACCGGTTGCTTCCGCTCCTTCTTGTACTCGTTGTGCATTCTGGTGGGTGATCTTATCCAGATCTTCCACCGCCAGGCTGGCTTCACTCAACGCCGTTGCCTGCTCGGCGGTTGCCGCGCTGATCTGTGCTATCAGCGAGGTCACATTTTGCACTTGCTCAACGATCTCCTTCATGGTTTTTCCCGCGTCGTCCGCCAGTTGGCTGCCGGAATTAACATGCGTCACGCTATTCTCAATCAATGCTTTGATTTCGCTGGCGGCTCGCGCACTACGCTGCGCCAGACTGCGTACCTCTCCTGCGACAACGGCAAAACCTTTACCTTGTTCACCCGCTCGCGCCGCCTCAACTGCCGCGTTCAGCGCCAGAATGTTGGTCTGGAAGGCGATGCTGTCGATAATACTGGTGATACTGGCGATTTGCCGTGAGCTTTCTGCAATCGCCGTCATCATTTCTATCATCTGGTGCATCACCTGGCCACCTTGCCGTGCGGCATCGCGCGTACCTTGTGACAAGGCGGTGACTTCGGCGGCGGTTTCCCGGTTGCTTTTTACCGTGGCGGTTAATTCGTTCATCGTCGCGGCCGTTTGCTCAACGTTCGCCGCCGCCTGTTCTGTCTGGCGGCTCAGGTCATCATTGCCTTGTCTCAGAGACTCCGAGGCTTTCAGCACGGTCATCGCCTGGCCGCTGACATCGTTGACCAGCCAGCGAAACATCAGCCCGAGCTGGCTTATCGCGCGCAATGTCATACCGACTTCATCTACCCGATTGGGTTGATCGACTTGATGTGCTTCGCCACTCGCCACCTGTAAAGCCTGGCGGTACAAGCGCTCAATCGGGCGGACAATTTGCAGCTCCAGCCAGATATTGATAAACAGCAGCAGGAGCGTCATAAAACTGGCGAAACTGACCAGTTGACCGGGCGTCAGATCGTGCCCCCAGGCAGCGGCAAGGCTGAATAGCAACGCGATGATCAACGCCGAACGTAACCGCCAGCGCAGAGGCATGGTGACAAACAGGGAGCGCCAGCGCATCAGGCCCGTGCGGATAATTAACCCTTTATGGAAACGTCGACCGCTCGCCTGGCCTTCACGAAACTGGCGATAAACCTCTTCGGCGGCAGTAACTTCTTCTGCCGCTGGCCGGGTACGCACCGACATGTAACCCTTCACTTTTCCCTGGCGAATCACCGGAATCGCGTTAGCGCGCACCCAGTAATGATCGCCATTACTGCGGCGGTTCTTTACCAGTGCTGTCCAGGGTTCTCCCTGTTTCAATGTCGACCACATATCGGCAAACGCCTGCTTTGGCATATCCGGATGGCGCACCAGATTGTGCGGCTGGCCTTTGATCTCCTCCAGTGAGAAGCCGCTGACATCAATAAATGCATCATTGGCATAATTGATGTAACTGTCCGGATCGGTGGTGGACATTAACGTTGCATCATTATCGAAAACGTACTCTTGCTGTGTAACGGGCTCATTGTTGCGCATAGTGAGTATTCTCGGGAAAAAGGAAGGGCGTGGGATATTGCTAAATTCTTATATCTATTTACGGCATGGTTCACTCTGAGCTTTATATTTTTTGACGCACTTCTGATAACCGTAAAACAAAAAGAGGTTTTGCGCCATAAACATAGCCATACAAAATAAAAGTGCTTTAATTATGGTTAGATTGAAAAAACATTATATATCTGAATTTTTTATCGCCTGGTCAGAAAGGCCGTTTGTGAACATGCCAGATAGTTAGTGTGCTGACGAATATTTAAGATAAGGCACATAAATAAATAGCTGAATCGTTCTCTGGCTCACTAAATACAGCAATGAGCATTTCCGCTGCGTACGGATTCAGCTAATCTGAAATGAACAACAACGAAAGGATTGTTCATATGAAAGGTAATGTCGTTCATCACGAACACCGCATTGGGTTTATTGTTATCCGCGATGAGAACGGCGAGTTCGCTGTCGCGGAGCTACTGGGGAGCTACGATGTCGAAAGGGGCGATGTCGTGTCCGGCGAGCTGCAGACCAGCGGCGGCGGAACGTTATTCAATGAGACGCAGGATGAGTCGATGGATGTTTTTATGAAGGGGTACGGGCTATCGGAACAGGATGCGATAAGCTATATCCTGCGTACGCATTAAACCGCAACAGCGAGCGTGGCTCGCCTCTGCCGGGCGAGCTGACGCAACCCTTCACTTTTTTCCGGACCGGGCATTTTTCCACCGGGAAAGCCGTTTTTCCGTGGTCATGCAGAACCTTAAGTTAAATTTCCGCGCCCTTGACTGAGAACAGGCAAGGGCAGTTGCAGACGATTCTGCAAGACAATTATCCGACTCTGCGTAATGCTAATGTCAGATTAACGCATTATCTTTTTTCTCATACTTTAGCCGTTTTTATGTTTTTACCTTTCAGGTATTTAAAGTTAATGAGCTTAGGATAGATGATGAATACGATCCCGCATAAGATCCACCAGGTCTACACCCGGGGGATGGCAGCGCTACCGGCAGAGGTGCATGCCTCCATCGACAGTCTCAGGCAATTAAATCCCGGCTGGGAATATTATTTTTACGACGAGAAAAAAATGCTGGCCTATCTGCATGAGCATTATGGTCAGGAGATGCTGGCGTTATATGAAAAAATAAATCCGCAGTATGGCGCTGCGCGCGCGGATTTTTTTCGCTATTTATTGATGTATCGTGAAGGTGGCGTTTATTTAGATATCAAAAGCTCTTGCACTGTTCCGTTTAGCGAAGTTATTCCGCCAGATTGCGAAATATTATTATGTAACTGGGATAATAAACCGCAGGGTTGCGATAATAATATGGGCAAACATGAAGAGCTTGCTTTTCTGAAAAATGGCGAGTACCAGCAATGGAATATTATTGTCGCTCCGGCTTCACCTTATATTAAAGCTGTTATTGATGAGGTCGTTGAGCGGCTTAAACGCTATAAGCCGTGGCGCTATGGTGTCGGAATGCGGGGGGTGTTAAATACCACCGGGCCAATTCCGTTTACGCTGGGTATAGAAAAAGTGCGTAAGTGTGAGCGTTTTCGCCAGCGGGAAAATCACCGTGACGTGGGGCTGGTTTATCGCAATGTCAGTAAAAAAGTCATTAAACAATTTAATGCAAGCCACTACAGCAAATTACGAACGCCTGTTGTTACGTTGACCGGAGCGGATCATTTCTATTATTTACTCTGGCGCGCTTTTGTTTTTCCGTTCTGGCGTTTGAAGAAAAATACGATTAATGAGAGCAGGAAGGTGCTGAGCAAGCTAAAGTCGCGTTGTACCTGAAGGGAAGAGAAAAGTAAAAGAAAGATGGCAGTTTCGACATCAAAACTGCCAGCGAAGATTTTTTGAGATTGTTAAAGCGTATATCCATCACTTGCGCACTTTATAACCTGTAGGCATAAAGTGCGCAAACGCAAATTTTTCTGCGGTTGGATTGATAAAATTTATGATCAGCGTATTAATTCATCACTATTGCTGATTGACCAACCCGGAGCCGTGCCCGGAGCTGGTCATCAGGAGCTATGCCGGGATGCGCTGCTCATGCAGTTTGAAAATTTGCACCATCTCCAGCAGATTCTCAGCCTGCTGCTGCATCGCGTGCGCGGCGGCTGAAGATTCCTGCGACAGCGTAGCGTTCTGCTGCGTGGCGGCATCCATCTGGGTAATAGCGATGTGTACCTGATCGATGCCCGTACTTTGCTCATTACTGGCCAGCGAAATCGTCTCCACTAACTGGCTGACGCGTCCCACGCTTTGCATGATCTCTTCCATGGCGTTACCGGCGTTTTTCACCAGCGTATTGCCTTCATCAATACGACTGACTGAGCGCTGGATCAAATCACTGATCTCTTTCGCCGCTGTCGCGGAACGTTGTGCCAGCGCACGAACTTCAGAGGCGACAACCGCAAAGCCGCGGCCTTCGGTTCCTGCTCGTGCGGCTTCCACGGCAGCGTTCAGCGCCAGGATATTGGTCTGGAAGGCGATACTGTCGATTACGCCAATAATGTTGCTGATTTCGCCGGAGAGCTGATTAATTTCACTCATCGTGGTGACAACTTTTTCCACCACTTCGCCGCCCTGGTTTGCCACACGGGTCGCTTCCCGGGTGATATCGCTGGCAACACGCGAATTCTCGGCGTTGTTTTTTACCACCGAGGTGAGCTCTTCCATCGATGCCGCCGTCTGTTCCAGCGCGCTGGCCTGCGCTTCATTACGCGACGAAAGCTCACGGCTGCCGCTGGCGATTTGCTGCGACGCACCGGCAATCGTTTCGGTGCCGGAACGCACGCCGGTAACGATACGCGTCAGGTTACCGTTCATCTCCTGCAGGGCCTGCATCAGTTCGGCGGTTTCATCGCGCCCGGACACCACGATAGCAGACTGTAAATCACCGGCTGCGACATTGCGGGCAACCGATACCGCCTGTGCCAGCGGGTGAGTGATACTGCGGATCAGCCACCAGGTGATCAGCATGCCGACCATCAACGTGAAGGCCATTACCAGCATGAGCATCAGGCGTGTCTGCTGGTAATGCTCATGATTACTCGCGTCGGTCTGCGCACGGATAAGCTCCGCTTGTTTCAGCGTGCTGGCGACCATCTCATCAATCATCCGTGTCGGTTCACGATCGATTCCTGTCACCAGATGATCGACGCGTTGGGCGCTGGTGGCGTCCTGAACACTGTATTGCTGCAGCGCAGCCAGATAATGGCTTTCCAGTTCAGCATGTAAATTGATGGTCTTGATGGCCTCGGTATTGGGCAGCCCAATTTGCGGCAGCAGTTCGCTGAGCGTTTTCAACAGCGCCTGCGTTTTCTGGCTCTGTTCGACAAAGGCGTTTTTATACTTGTCGAACGCTTGTTGTCCCTGCGTGCCGCGCAGCAGGGTGTTTTTCCACTCCTGCACCTGAATCTTAAACTGCACCTGCGCGTTGCGGGCCGTGTCGATACTCTCCGCAACCACCTTCTCCGTGGCCATGATCTGTTGGTTTTGTACTAATCCGCTGGCGTTAATCGACAACCCGCGAATACCCATAAACAGCGTTGCCAGTAAAAGAATGGCCGCCAGGAAACCGAGCCGTTGCCCGATAGTGAGATGGTTGAGTTTCATCAATCGATACTTCCCATAGTCAGTGAGGCGCAAAAATGAGCGCACACCAGCAATATCGACGGGTTTAAGCACAGCTTTAATGAGGGAAGGGCAGTAAACACGCAGAATTTGAGTTAACTACTTGAAGCGGAATGTGATCGGTTTTTTATGACATTTTCGTGACAAAGCCTGACTGTTGGGAAATACAACAGTCAGGCTAATTTATCGACATTACGAACCGTACAAATGTTGCTGCTGCGGCTCTGTCGCCATCTTCGATAATAAGCGGAACGGTTTGTTATCCGCGAGCCAGGCCGGGATCTCCTCGGGTGATAGCGGACGTGAGAAAAGATAGCCCTGCGCTTCATCGCAGCCGTATTCGGCAAGCATTCGCGCGGTTTCCAGATCTTCAATCCCTTCCGCCAGCACCACATAATGCAACTCTTTGAGCATCATAATGACGTTGCGGGCGATAATCCGGCTGCCGGTGTCAGTGGTGACCTGGCTTACCAGCGAACGGTCGAGCTTAATCACATCGATGGGAATGCGACGTAAATAACTGATATTGCTGTATCCAGCGCCAAAGTCATCCAGCAAAATGGTAAAGCCAAGCAATTTTAAACGATCAAGTTCTTCCAGTGCCGGATCGCTTTCCAGCACTTTCTCGGTCTCCAGGCATTCAATACGGACATCCGAGGTGAACAGCCCGGCGGCCAGCACGTTCTGTTCCAGTTCATCGGCAAATCCGGGGCGCGAAAAATCACTGACCGTGACGTTAATGGACACCGGCAGCAGAATACCTTGCTGTTTCCACTGTTTAAGCTGAGAAATCACCGACTTAATCACCCACTGCGTCAAGTCCGTCATCAGCGTGGTTTTTTCCGCCAGCGCCACAATCACTGCCGGTGAGATCTGTCCCAGTTCCGGGTGCTTCCAGCGTAACAGCGCTTCCACGCCTTCGGTTTTGCCAGAACGCAGCGAAATCTTAGGTTGAAAAACGAGGTAGAGCTGATCGGTGGCTTTGATTGCCTCGCTGAGATCGTAGAGCAGCTTAAAATCTTTATTCCGCTTGTGATCGAGAATCGGGTTGAACTGCAACACCCGGATCTTTTCGCGGATTGATTCATGCAGCGCGCTGATGCCCTGGCGTACAATCTCCTGCACGTTATCATCCTGCGGCGAAAATTTCACATAGCCTGCATGGATCGTCAGATTGATATCAATGTCGCCGGTGATTTTCGCCTTTATTCCAGGCAATTTTTCCGCCCGTTTTGCCAGCGTCAGCGCATAGTCCATATCGACCAGCACAGCGTAGCGCCCGGTGGTGAAAGCATACAGCGTGGTCTCTTCTTTCAGCTTTAAGCGCAAGCGCAGCAGTGGCCCGAAACTGCGCAGCATCTTCTCCAGCGCTTCCACGCCCAGGTAGCGGGATAATTCATACGCGCGCGGCATATCAATACAGTCAAAAATCATCAGGGCGTAGCTGCCGCTCGTTTTTTCCAGCGTCAGTCGCTCCATCTCTTTCACCAGAAACTGACGATTCGGTAAACCGGTGAGGGCATCGATTAACCCAATGGTATAGCAGGATTCAAGATAAACGGTGGCGAGCGCGGCGACGCGGTGGAAATTGGTTATCTGGCGTGATGTTGGCGTATAAATTTCAGGATGACTGACACATAACGTGCCCAGCACCGTGCCGTCTTTATTTATCATTGGTGCCGACGCGTAAAAAAGAATATTGCCGCTTTTTACCAAAGGTTGATGATTAAATCGTTCATCAAGCCGAGTATCGGAACTAATAACGGTCTGGCAACCGTGCAGCGAATATTGGCACATGGTCTGTTCGATACGAATTTTGACGTGCTCAATCGGGATATTCTTAACATATTTGATATATTGATATTCGTCGTCGAATGTTGTGATAAAACATCCTTCGACGCCCATCACTTCACATGCCAGACGCGCAAACTCGGCTAGTGCTGCATCGCGGGATTTATCTTCCTTACTCAGCAGCTCCAGTGCGGCAAGCCGTTTGCTTTCGCTTTTTTTGAGACCAGTGAACATAGCGAGCTCCTGCCCAAATCAATGAGACGGTGGTGTTCTGTTCAGATGACTCCATCATGCGCTTAGGCTTACCGCTTAATAAAAATCCTGACGCGCAATTACCACCAACCGAATTGGGTTCCGGCCACAGCAATAACCGCCACGACGAGCATAATGATGGTTGTCTTTCTCACGAAAACTCCTTTGCTGGCGATAATCGCCAGAAATCAATTGTATAAGAAATAGAAGAAAATGAGATTTTTCTCAAGCCTGTATATCACAGAGATATGCTTAATCGAGACGAATAAAAGGTTTTTTTTCTTTATTCTTCTTCACGTGATACATCGCTTCATCTGCCGCTTGTAACGCACCCTCGGCATCGGTCAATTTCGGGTTGATTTCGATGACGCCCACGCTGGCGCCCGGGTAGAAAATTCGTTTTTCCCCGAGCTGATATTCGCCGGTAATGCGTTTGTCGAGGCTCTTTTTCAGCGACGTTAAATGGATACCTTCCGCCTGCTTCAGCGGCCCGCCCAGGCAGGCGAGTAAAAACTCATCACCGCCAAGACGCCCGACGATATCGTCTTTACCGCGATCCGTCGCCAGCCGTTTACCCACTTCAATCAGAAACTGATCGCCAGCCTCATGTCCCAACTGATCATTGATGCCTTTGAAATTATCGAGATCGATAAAAGCGATAATCACGTGCATTTCCAGATGGCGTGCAAGGGAAAATAGCGCTGCGAGATTTTCGAAGATAGCGCGCCGGTTGGGTAGCCCGGTCAGCGCATCGGTATAGGAGTAGGCGATCAGCGCCGCGTTAGCTTCGCGCAACTGATCAACGAGACTCTCTTTTTCAATGAATTGCGCAATCAGCCTGGCAAACAGTCGCAGGACCTGTTTACCACGCATGCTCAGCGATTTTCTGGCATGGCTGGCAGCGCATAACGTGCCATAAAGCGAACCGTCGGCCAGATGAACCGGGGTACTTAAATAGGTGGTGATGCCCAGCGCCTGCGCCGCTTCGCAATCTTTCCAGCGGTTGGCTACGTCATTGCTGAACGGGCAGCCATCATCCAGTGCGCGTTTGCACAGGCTATCGCCCCACGGCAGGGAGAACCCTTCCGGGATATCAAGCTGTTTACTGTTGCGGGAATAGACAATGTGCTGCAGGCGGGGGTTGTCACTAATTTTCGTTAAGTACGTCGATTCCATATCTGTCACCATTTCCAGCATTTCAAGAAACTGGCGAACTAGCCCTTCAAGCGAGTGTTCTTTTGACAGCGTTTCAGAGACACGGGCAAGAATGAAATCGGACATGACTTTTTTACTCCTGTGCCCTGGTGATATGGACATTAAAGCTGAAGATTTTATGGCGCGTCATTAAATCATGAAAAAAACATGATTTACATATCGTAGCGGGGTGGCATTAAAAAGTTGCAGGCGAGAACGAAAAAAAGCCCCGTTGATGAAGCGGGGCAAAAACTCATTGATTACGGAATGATGTTCTCTGGTCATGGGTGAGAACGAGGCTAACTATACCCGCTGAAAGTGCAGTAAGAATGGAGAAATCATGGAGATATCGCTGTTGCATGGCTATGCTGGAAAGCGGTTTACAGGCGATTTAAGGAAAAAAAGATGCGTTATTGGTTACTGGCGTTACCTGTTGTTCTCGCGGCGTGTTCTGCCACACAGCCTGAATCTCCCCGCCCCCCACAAATCGGTATGGCTAACCCGGCGGCGGTTTACTGCCAGCAGCGGGGCGGCGAGCGCGTGCCGGTGCAAAGCCCACAAGGCGTACGCACCGAGTGCAAATTGCCGGGCGGCGAAGTGATCGATGAATGGGCGCTGTGGCGGCGCGATCACCCGTAATTGCACCACGTGACAATCGCCGGGTCGCCAGGGTACACTTCTCTCTCAGAATTATCCTATTTTCAGCTGGCGCGGGAGCGCATGAGAGAAGCATGTTCCAGTTACGTCCGGGCAGCCCGGCTTTAATTATCGGTGCCCAAACCGCCAATGGCCGCAGCAATATTGGCAAATCCGTTGAGCTTTTTGGGCTGTGTCAGCCCGGCGAGCGTTTTCTTAATCCGGTGAACGGCGTGGTAACAGAAATGCCACGTAATGCCATGCGTGCGCTGTGGCTGGTGACCGGCGATGTGACCGCTTTTGATGGTCAGCATGGCTTCGCGTTTGTGCGCGCCGAACATCTGATGCCGCTGCAGCCGGACAGCGAACCTCAGGATGTGCGCGAGCGCGTTATCGGTTAAGCCAGCGAGCGCAGCCACTGAGCCAGCACCAGCGCGTGGTTCTGCTCACTGTTTTTTGCCGCGTATAACAGCGTCACGGTACCTTTTTTCCCGCGTGCCGCCAGCGTTTTTCCTGCCTCTTCCTGCGCGGCAAGTTCCTGACGGTAGCTTTCACTGAACGCGGCAAAATCAATGGCTTCGCCGTGAAACGCTTTGCGCAGTTCTGTTGATGGTGCCAGCGTTTTATTCCATTCATCGCAGGCCAAATCCGTTTTCCTGATGCCGCGCGGCCAGAGCCTGTCGACTAACACCCGATAGCCGTCGTCATCGGCGGCGGGATCATATACCCGTTTGCACTGGATCATTGTGACCTCTCCATCTCTTCAATCCACGCCACCAGCGCCGGTAATTGCCGATCGGAAAAGACGCGAATGCCGTGTTCTTCCAGTAGCGCGGCCGCTACGCCCATACCTTGCCGACGCGTGCCGCTAAAGGTTCCATTATAGATAAACTGGCTGCCGCAGGTGGGGCTGCCATCGGTGAGCAGGGCTGCGCGACATCCCGCGTTCTGCGCAGCCTGCAGCGCCAGCCAGGCGGCTAACTGATAGTGTGCGGTAACGTCCCGCCCATCGTTTTCGACAATCCGCGCCTGTTCACGCATCACGTCTGCGCCGTGGCCGGCGATAATTTCCGCCGGTCTTCGCGGCACGGGTAAACCGGCGGCCAGTTCCGGACAGTGGATCACCAGACGATCTTCCTGCTGCCAGCGTCGTAGCGCCTCATGTAGCGCCGCTTTAGCACTGCCGTTGTAACGCACGTTGAAACCCATCAGGCACGCGCTGACAAGAATTTTAGTTTGGTGCATCTCATTTGCCCTAATGCCTTGCCGGAAAACTATTTTTTCATAATTTTGCATGATATATGCCTGCTGATTTTAAGGTGTTGTGATTACATTAAAAGACAGCTAATGTGATATTCCTTATGTTATTCGTTATCCGCTCCGGCATAAGGACACTTTCATGCATCACATTCCTCCGAAAAAAACATTACGCATCGCATTGGTCGGCGATTACAGCCACGATGTTGTTGCACATCAGGCGATCCCACTGGCGATTGATGATGCCGCTGCCGTGCTGGAAATCACCGCGGATTACGACTGGTTACCCACCAGCGAAATCAACAGCGATGAAGATCTGGTTGGCTATGACGCCATCTGGGTTGTACCGGGAAGCCCCTATAAAAACGCCAATGGCGCCTTTATCGCCATTAAATACGCACGTGAAAACGCGGTGCCGTTCCTCGGGACGTGCGGCGGCTTCCAGCATGCGGTCATTGAATATGCCCGCAATGTTCTGGGCTGGGCAGATGCGGCGCACGCCGAAACGGAAAACGTCGGCCGGATGGTGATCACGCCGCTGACCTGTGCGCTGGTGGACCAAAACGGTGCTATCGAACTGCGACCTAACACGTTAATTGCCCGCGCTTATGGTCGTGAACTGATTGAAGAAGCCTACCGGTGCAGCTTTGGCGTAGCAGAAGAGTTTGCCCGCGAGCTGGAAAGCGGCGATCTGCGGGTTACCGGTTGGGATGAAGACGGAGAGATCCGTGCTGTGGAGCTGGTGACGCACCCGTTTTTTGTTGCCACCTTGTTCCAGCATGAACGCGCGGCGCTCGCCGGGCGTCCGGTACCGCTGGTTCAGGCGATGTTGCGCGCGGCATGTGAATAAAAAAACAGGCCTGCGGGCCTGTTTTTTTTCTACCTCTGAATCCCCTCCGGAAGCGGTGGTGAGTGGCTGGCACGCCTTACGCCATTTCGCGATCGCGCCCGGCGAATGCCCCGCAAACCGCCATAACCACCGATAACACAGCACAGGCCAGCAGCGGAAGATGCCAGTCGCCGCTGGCATCATGAATTTTCCCCATTAGCGGCGGCCCGCAAGCCGCCAGCAGATAACCGACCGATTGCGCCATACCGGAAAGCGCGGCAGCCTGGTGAGCGGAGCTGGCACGCAGACCGATAAACGTTAACCCGAGGATCATCGTCGCGCCGGAGCCAAAGCCAAAAACAAGGGTCCAGAGCGTGGCATGTTCCGGTACCAGCCACAATCCCAGTGAACCGACAGCACACAGCAGCGCGACCACGACAGCGATACCGCGCTGATCTTTCAACCGGTGCAGAACCAGCGGCACCAGCAGCCCCGGCATTGCTGTCGCCAGTTGCAGAATGCCATGTACTGATCCCGCCTGCGCTTCACTGAAGCCGTGCGCTATCAGAATCGACGGCAGCCAGCCAATGACGATGTAATAGATTAATGAGTTGATCCCTAAAAACAGTGTGACCTGCCAGGCAAGCCAGGAGCGCCAGATCCTGCGACTATGCAGCGCGCCGGCGTTACTGAGTGCCGCAGGTGCGCCGTGGCACAGCCGGGGGAGCCACAGCAACAGCGCCAGTAACGGAAAGATCATCAGCATCAATAATGCGCCATGCCAGCCTGCACCGTATTGCGCCAGCGGCACAACGACCGACGAGCCGAGCGCCGCCGCTGCGCCCATAGTGAGTGAGTAAGCGCCTGTCAGTTTCGCCACATGTTGGGCGAAGTCGCGTTTTATTATCCCCGGCAGCAGCACGTTGCCGAGTGCGATCCCGCAACCGATGATCGCTGTACCCGTAAACAGCAGCAGTGCTGAGGGCAGGGAACGAAGGGCGATACCAAGGCAAATCAGCACCATCGCCGCGAACAGGCTGCGTTCCATGCCGAAACGGCGCGCCACACCGGCCGCCAGTGGCGATATCAAGGCAAAAGCCAGCAGTGGCAGGGTGGTGAGCATTCCGGTTTGCGCGGTGGTTAACCCATATTCCGCGCGAATCGCATCCAGCAGCGGCGCTGCGCCAGTAAAGGTGACGCGCAGCGTGGTGGCAATCATCAGGATCCCGGCAATCAGCAGCACGCTTTGCTTACCGCGGGAGGGGAGGCTGTTAGTCATTGTCTTCTCTAAAAAAATAACAGGCCGCTACGATAACGTTTTTTTCTCCGGTTTGAATCAAGCTAGAATGACACTTTATCGCTAAAGTCGGACAAATTAATGCACGGACTTGGGCTCGGCGGTTACGATCCGGATAGCCAGCAGGAAATGGCGGTGGCGTTCAGCATCACCGTTGAAGAGAGTGAACAATTGATCCCGGCGCATCACCATCGCAAAGGGCAACTCATTCTGGCGTTGAAAGGCGCGATTACCTGCGAGGTCGAACATGCCCGCTGGATGGTGCCGCCGCATCATGCGATGTGGCTTCCCGGGCAGGTGCTGCACAGTAACCGCGCGACGGCAAATGCGCAGCTCTGTTTCCTGTTTATTGAACCCTGGTCGGTGGTGATGCCGGATCACTGCTGTACGCTCAAAGTTTCGGCACTGGTACGCGAATTGATCCTCACATTAGCCACGCGCACGCCTGCCCAGCGGCGGCAACCCGCCACCCAGCGGCTGGTGCAGGTGCTGTTTGATGAACTGCCGGCACAGCCGCAAATGCACTTACAGCTTCCGGTTTCCGCACACCCGAAGATCCGCCAGATGGTCGACAGCATGGAAAGCAACCCGGCAGACAGGCAGACACTGGCGCAGTGGGCGCAGGTGTTTGCCATGAGTGAGCGCAATCTGGCGCGGCTGGTTGTCAGGGAAACGGGGTTAAGCTTTCGTCGCTGGCGGCACCAGATGCAGCTGATCCTCGCGTTACGGTTATTAATTGACGGCCATCCGGTGCAGCATATTGCGCAGGCGCTCGGGTATGACTCGACGACCGCGTTTATCACCATGTTTAAAAAGGGGCTTGGGCAGACGCCGGGGCGTTACCTGGCGGCGCTCGGCGAAGCGTGACATTTTCTGCTCTCTATTCCGTTGTTTTTATGTGGATTTGGCATGTTTGTTCTGCCAGGACGGGCAAGATAAGCAGTAAGTATGGGAGGTTTGTTTTTAATAACTTTTACGGATAATCAATGCACTTTTTGATATTTGTCTGATGAATAAGGTTGTGTGACCTTAGCGCTGCGTTAACACAATAACAGGGCATAAGGATTAGCATGGCAACCTCATCACATACGAAAAAAACAGGCGCAATCAGCGCCCTGGCGCTGCTTTCAGCGCTCTCTTTTTCCGCGCACGCGGACAAACTGGCGGATATCAAAGCCGCAGGCGTGGTCAAAGTGGCGACCTTTGATGCCAACCCACCGTTCGGCGCTATCGATGCGAAATCCCATGACATCGTGGGTTATGACGTCGATTTTGCCAAAGCGCTGGCAAAAAGCCTCGGCGTAAAACTGCAACTGGTGGCGACGAACCCGGCGAACCGCATTCCGCTGCTGCAATCCGGCAAAGTGGATTTGATCGTTGCGGATATCACCATCACCCCGGAACGCGCGCAGGTGATCGACTTCTCCACGCCGTATTTTGTCACCGGCCAGCAATTCCTCGTACCGGCTACTGCGGCCGATAAGCTGGACGCCTACAGCAAAGCGCGCATTGGCGCGGTTAAAGGCACCACTGGCGAGCAGACGCTGCACCAGCGTTTCCCGCAATCTCGCGTGCTGGCTTATGACGATATCCCGCTGGCGCTGACCGCGTTGCGTAACGGCAACGTGCAGGCCATCACTCAGGACAGCACCATTCTGGCCGGTTTGCTGGCGGAAGCGCCGGATAAAGCGAAATTCAAAATCCTGCCGGACTTGTTGTCCAAAGAGGAGATCGGTGTCGGTGTGAGTAAAGGTGAAACCGCATTGCTCAACGCGGTGAATACTGAACTGGTCAACCTTGAGAAAAACGGCGAAGCGGCAAAAATCTACGATACCTGGTTTGGTCCGCAAACCAAAACGCCCGCTCCACGCAGCTTTACCATAGAAGCGAAGTAACTATGCTGGCAGGTCTGTTTTCTACCTCTGTGGCGGATGCCACAGAGGTGTTGCCCGTGGCGAAAGGCACGGTGGAGTTTCGCCAGGCGAGCAAACGCTACGGCGACAACGTGGTATTAAAGTCGATTGATTTACAGGTTGCCGCCGGCGAGGTGTTGGCGGTGTGTGGGCCTTCGGGTTCCGGTAAATCAACGCTTATCCGTTTGATTAACCAGCTCGAAACCCTGAGCGGCGGGGAGATCTATGTTGACGGTCAGCCGACCAGCCAACTGAAAGGGCGCCAGCTTCGCGAGTTGCGCCGCCATGTCGGTTTCGTTTTTCAGCAGTTTAATCTTTATGCCCACCTCAACGCGCTGGATAACATTACGCTGGCGTTACGCCGTATTCACGGCAAAAGCGCCGCCGAGGCGCAGGCCATCGCGCTGGCGCTACTGGCGCGCGTTGGTTTGCAGGATAAAGCGCATCACTATCCGGCGCAGCTTTCCGGCGGGCAACAGCAACGCGTGGCAATCGCCCGCACGCTGGCCGCCGATCCGCATATCATTCTGTTTGATGAGCCAACCTCGGCGCTTGATCCGGAGATGATCGGCGAAGTGTTGCAGGTGATGAAATCGCTGGCGCACAGCGGCATTACGCTGATGGTGGTGACCCATGAGATGCAGTTTGCCCGTGAAATCGCCGATCGCGTGATCTTTATCGACGGGGGCGAAATCCTTGAGCAGGCAGCACCGGCGCAATTCTTTTCTGCCCCGCAGCACCCGCGCGCGCAGCGCTTTTTACAGAAAGTGCTCAACCCGCTGCACGCGGATAGCAAGGAGTTGTAATGGCGCTGCATCTCGACTGGGCGGGCGTGCTGACCGGGCAGCCCGCACAATGGATCATTTCCGGTTTTCTTACCACCATCTGGGTTACCGTGGCGGGAACCGTACTGGCGACGGTATTAACGATACTGCTGCTGGCGCTGCGTCTGACCGGTGGCAAGGTCGGGCGAGGCGCGGTGGCGGCGTGGGTATCGCTGTTTCGCAATACGCCGCTTCTGGTGCAGCTATTGTTCTGGTATTTCGCCGCCTGGAATGTGTTGCCGCAGAGTTTCCGCCAGTACGTTAACGACGATCACGCGTTCAGTATTTTGCCAGGCGATGTCTGGTGGTTGACGCCAGAGTTTCTCTCGTCGGCCTGGGCGCTGGGGCTGTTTACCGCTGCCTTTCTGGTTGAAGAGATCCAGGCGGGTTTGCACGCGGTGCCGCGTGGACAGGTTGAAGCCGCGCAATCGCAGGGGTTTAGCCCGCTGGCGTTGTTCCGCTGGGTGCTGCTGCCGCAGGGACTACAAAATGCCTGGCAGCCGGTAGTGGGGCAGTATCTGAATCTGATGAAGCTCTCTTCGCTGGCGACCGGTATCGGGCTGGGGGAATTAACCTACCAGACCCGGCAGATCGAGAGTTTTAACGCCCACGCGCTGGAAGCGTTTGCCATCGGCAGCGCGCTCTATTTACTGCTGGGGCTGGTGATGAGCGTGTTGTTCAACCTGCCACGTAACGGGCGGGCGCAGCGCCGTGCAGCGGAGGGGCAACATGATCGCTAATATCACCGTGATCACCGATAACCTCGATTACTTACTGTGGGGGCGAGCGGCGCAGGGCGAGCCGGGCGGGGTACTGTTATCGCTGCTGATGACCGTCGGCGCGGCGATTCTGGCGTTTCCCGGTGGTGTGCTGCTGGCGTGCTGCGCATGGCGGTTTCGCGGCTGGCCACGCAAAGTGCTCTTTCTCTGGGCGGAGCTGATTCGCGGCATTCCGCTGATCTTCGTGATCTTCTGGCTGTGGTTTTTACTGCCATGGTTAACCGGTGCCGATCTCCCCGGTGCGGTGACCGTAACGCTGGCGCTGGCGTGGTTTACCTCGGCGGCGGTGATGTATTCGACCCTTGCCGCGCTTGGGGCGCTGCCGAAAGGGCAGTACGAAGCCGCGCTCAGTAGCGGGTTTGGCAGTGCGCAAATCCTGTGGCTGGTGCTGTTGCCGCAGGCATTACGCAACGCGTTGCCGTCGTTTATCGGTTTGCTTATCGCGCTGCTGAAAGACACCTCGCTGGCGTTTATTGTCAACGTACCGGAACTGACGACAGTCGCAGGCCAGGTGAATAACCGGGTGCAGGTCTATCCTGCCGCGCTGTTTGTCTTTACCGGCCTGGTCTATTACCTGCTGTGCAGCGCGCTGGAGTTTACGGTCAAACAGTGGCAGCGGCGTCACTCACTGCCGGCCAATTAGCAGCGAAACCAACCCGGCAGCAATCAGTGGCCCGACCGGAACGCCCCGGAACAGGGCCACACCCAACACGGTGCCGACCAGTAATCCCGCCACCAGCGACGGTTGTGAACTCATCAACGTTACGCCGCGTCCACCCAGCCACGAGACAAAAACACCAACCGCAATCGCCACCAGCGATTTCCAGTTCACAAACGAGTGCAGCAGCGTCGAGGGCGGCAATGAGCCGCTGGCGATCGGCGCCATCACGCCAATGGTGAGGATAATAATGCCAACGGTCAGCCCCTGCTTTTCAATCCACGGAAAGAAGGTATTGAGCGGGGTGATGCGCACAATGATCAACACCAGAATAGAGACCGCAACGGTGGTGTTATGGCTGACAAAACCCAGCGTCGCGAGCGCCAGCAGAATAAACAGCGTGGTATCAAACATCAGAAATTCCTTGCCAACAAAGAAACCTGTTTACTCTACGCATAAACCGGTGATGAAACAGGCTTTTTTCGTGCAGGCAGATAATTTCAGGCAGTTGCCAGAAGCGAAGGGCGGTTTTTAATCAAAAGTCAGCTGAATTGTCATCAACGATTCATAATTCAGAGATATGAATTAGGCACCGACAGGCCTTTGCGAGTTACCATCATGCCTTCAGATGTGTTGATTATCACCGCCCTGTTCTTCACGCTGGCCGCCGGGCTGGTGATTTCCGTCTTGATTCTGGAAAGGAGCGGCTGGTAAGCCGCACAAGCGCGTTATTCGCGGCGAAAATCCACCAGTTCCGGCCTGGCGATGCGCAGGTAGTCGCCGGTATTCATGATCACCGATTTCTCCAGTAACCCGGCGTTAAACGCGATGTCATCAAAGCGCTGAAACAGTACCGGGTCGGCGACCAGATGCAGATCCGGGTGAAAGCTGAACGGGGGAATGGCGCCAAATACGCATGCCGTTAACGCATCCACTTCCGCCGGGCTTGCCAGCGAGGCTTTACTGCCACCAAAGTGCTGCGCTAAGCGGGAAAGGTCGGCCTGTAAGTCGGCGGCCAGGATCGCCAGCACATGCTTTTTCACCCCGTTACCTTTGATCTTACACAGCAGCGCTTTTGCGCCCTGGCCCAGCGCGGTACCGCGAATTTCACTGACGGCCTCGCATTTGCCGACGGCCTCGTGTTCAACAACGCGAAAGCGCGCGTCGTGCTGTTCAAGCAGGTTTATCAAATGCTGGTGGATGTTACGGCTGGCAATTTCAGACATATTCACTCCCGATGAAGACGTTGAAGATTAAGAATAATTCACGCACCGGGAGATGAAAATAAAAAAGCCGCCCTAAAGAGGCGGCGAAAAAATACAAGCACTACAAACAACGCTTTTTGTGTGTACTGTTAGTTTCTTTTCAAAAGGCAGCCATATGCCACCAGGCTCAAGGCGTTCACAGGATGAACTGAGCGCAACAGCACCGACGTAAACGTTATCCACGCCCGCCGTGCCACAAATGTTTCGATGGGATTACTGTGCCACATTTACGCGCAGGCAAGAGGGTAAATAGCCGCTATTTTGTACGGCAATTCAGCCATTAGCCCGGCGAAATGCGGTTTTTTTACGCAGATGCGCAATAAAGAGAGGCAGCCGGAAAGGGTTCCGGCTGCGGAAGGTTAGCTGGTGGATGTCGTTTGTTTATGGAAAAGTTCGCGGAATACCGGGTAGATATCCTCCTGATCGCGAATATGCTGGATGGCGAAATTATCGAACATCGTTTGCAGGTGTTCATACTCACGCCATAACGTCTGGTGCGCCCGGCGGGTGATCTCGATATAGCTGTAGTAACGCACCACCGGCAGGATCTTCTTCGCCAGGATTTCGTGACACAGCGGTGAGTCGTCCGCCCAGTTATCGCCGTCCGACGCCTGCGCGGCGTAAATATTCCACTGCGCCGGGTCGTAACGCTCTTTAACCACTTCATCCATCAGTTTCAGCGCGCTGGAAACAATGGTGCCGCCTGTTTCCTGCGAGTAGAAGAACTCATGTTCATCCACCTCTTTCGCCTGCGTATGATGGCGGATATAGACCACTTCGACGTTTTTATAGGTTCGGCTCAGGAACAGATAGAGCAGAATGTAAAAACGCTTGGCCATATCTTTGGTCGCTTGATCCATCGAACCGGAAACGTCCATCAGGCAGAACATCACCGCCTGGCTGGAAGGTTCTGGCCGTTTTTCGTAGTTTTTGTAGCGTAAATCAAAGGTGTCGATAAACGGTACGCGCTCAATTTTTGCCCGCAGTTCGGCAATCTCTTTACGCAGACGCTCCTCTTCAAGTAATTGTGCAGGTTCGCTTTTTGCCACCGTTTCGAGGCTGCTTTCCAGTTCGCGCAGCTCACGACGTTTTCCTGCCGTCATGGCGGTGCGGCGCGCCAGCGAGTTTTGCAACGAACGCACAACGCTGATATTCGCCGGTACGCCGTTGGCGGTGTAGCCCGCGCGGTGCGTTTTGAACTCATTAAGCTGCCGTTGTTGGTTCTTTTTCAGGTTCGGCAGCGCCAGATCCTCAAACAGCAAATCGAGATACTCATCTTTGGAGATCTGGAAAACAAACTCATCCTGGCCTTCGCCGTCAGGGCTGGCTTCGCCCTGGCCGCCGCCACCACCGCCACCGCCGCCTTGTGGGCGCTCGATGCGGTCATTTTGCACAAAATGATCGTTTCCCGGATGTACGCGGTGGCGCAGGCCGCCACGCCCCTGATGGAACATCGGTTCGCTGATATCTTCCGTCGGGATGGAGACGGATTCGCCATTCTCCACGTCGGTTACCGAACGCTTGTTGATCGCTTCGGAGATCGACTGCTTTATTTGCGCTTTATAACGGCGTAAAAATCGCTGGCGGTTAACCGTGCTTTTATTTTTACCGTTCAAACGCCGGTCAATGAACCAGGTCATAGTTCCCTCCCGCTGCGTATGCCAACGTTGCAACTGGCCGCGCACAGGGCGCGGCCAGCGCGTTGTTATGATGATTTACGTACACGCAGATACCATTCGCACAACAGGCGAACCTGTTTGCGGGTGTAGCCTTTCTCCATCATACGGTCGACAAAATCGTCGTGCTTTTTCTGCTCGTCGGTAGAGGTTTTGGCGTTGAACGAAATCACCGGCAACAGCTCTTCGGTGTTCGAGAACATTTTCTTCTCGATAACCGTGCGCAGTTTTTCGTAGCTGGTCCAGTTCGGGTTGCGTCCGTTGTTGTTAGCGCGGGCGCGCAGCACGAAGTTAACGATCTCATTACGGAAATCTTTCGGGTTGCTGATCCCGGCCGGTTTTTCAATTTTTTCCAGTTCCGCGTTCAGGGATTCACGGTCAAACAACTGGCCGGTATCCGGGTCGCGGTACTCCTGATCCTGGATCCAGAAATCCGCATAGGTGACATAACGATCGAAGATGTTCTGTCCATATTCGGAATAGGATTCGAGGTAAGCGGTCTGGATCTCTTTGCCGATAAATTCGGCGTATTTCGGGATCAGATAGCCTTTCAGGAATTCCAGGTAACGTTCAGCCAGCTCCTGTGGGAACTGCTCACGTTCAATTTGTTGTTCCAGTACGTAGAACAGGTGCACCGGGTTGGCTGCTACTTCGACGTGGTCAAAGTTGAACACACGCGAGAGGATCTTAAAGGCAAAACGTGTCGACAGGCCGTTCATCCCTTCATCAACACCGGCGTAATCGCGGTATTCCTGATAGGACTTCGCTTTCGGATCGGTATCTTTCAGGCTTTCACCGTCGTAGACACGCATTTTCGAGTAGATGCTGGAGTTCTCCGGTTCTTTCAGACGCGAAAGAATCGAGAAGCGGGCCAGCGTTTCGAGCGTTCCCGGTGCGCACGGCGCATGGGAGAGCTCACTGTGGTTGAGCAGTTTTTCGTAAATTTTCATCTCTTCCGAGATGCGCAAGCAATAAGGCACTTTGACGATGTAAACACGGTCAAGGAACGCCTCGTTGTTTTTGTTGTTACGGAACTGCACCCATTCGGATTCGTTCGAGTGGGCGAGGATAATGCCGTTAAACGGCAGGGCGGAGATGCCTTCCGTACCGTTGTAGTTGCCCTCCTGCGTGGCAGTCAGCAGGGGGTGTAGCACCTTGATCGGCGCTTTAAACATTTCGACGAACTCCATGATGCCCTGGTTCGCCCGGCACAGCGCGCCGGAGTAGCCATAGGCGTCTGGATCGTTTTGCGCGTGGTTTTCCAGTTTGCGGATATCCACTTTACCGACCAGCGCCGAAATGTCCTGGTTGTTCTCATCGCCCGGTTCTGTTTTGGCAATCGCAATCTGTTCCAGAATCGACGGCCAGACTTTTACCACGCGGAATTTGCTGATATCACCGCCAAACTCGTGCAGGCGTTTGGCGGCCCACGGCGACATGATCGTGCCGAGATAACGGCGCGGGACGCTGTACTCTTTTTCCAGGATCTGTGCGTCTTCCTGCGGGTTAAACAGGCACAATGGGTGGTCGTTAACCGGGCTGCGCTCGCCATTGGCGCTCAGCACGTAAATTGGCACCCGCTGCATTAAGGATTTCAGGCGTTCGGCCAGGGACGATTTACCCCCGCCCACCGGGCCGAGCAGATAGAGGATCTGTTTCTTCTCTTCCAGACCCTGCGCAGCGTGTTTGAGGTATGAGACGATTTGCTCAATCGCCTCTTCCATTCCATAAAATTCCTCGAACGCGGGGTAGCGTCCGATAACCCGGTTCGAAAAGAGACGGGAAAGCCGTGGCTCCTGGGCAGTGTCTACCATCACAGGTTCCCCTATGGCCATCAGCAGCCTTTCAGCAGCATTCGCATAGGCGCTGCGATCTTGCTTACAGATGGCAAGAAACTCCTGCAGAGTGAACTCTTCGTCCTTGGCAGCTTCATAACGCTGGCGATAGTGATCGAATATATTCATGGCATGCCGTCCTTTCGTAATCTGTGGGAACAGTACAGCTATCAGTTTTTCCACTTTTAGCGTCGCAAACCAACGGGATAAAAATTATGCTCCGTCCTATTTGTTATGAGCGTGTATCCAGCTTTGATCAAGTTATCGCTGAAGAAGATTCTGATGGCAGAGGGCCTTTTTTTGCCCTCTATTTGGATTAAATATCTATTGAGTTGGATTTATACAGATTTTTTGTATTTGATATCGGGATTCTGCATTGGAAAATGCCAACATTTTACATCAGGCGAATGTTGGTAAATTTTTACAGGATGTGCGGGATCGCAAGTATAGAAAAAGTGACGCCGTCATGGTCACTTCGCCGAAGCGGAAAGATTATCGACAACAGAAGTACGCGAGCTGTGTTAAAGGATGATGACAGGCAGGATTAACAGGGCGGTTGTCGCCAGCAAAACGAAAGACGCGGTGCCAGGCGGCAATGCCCGGCACCGTAAAATGACATGTTAGCTGCGGTGCTCTTCAATGTATTGCGCGAGATCCGCTGGGGTTTTCAGCACGCTGGCGACTTCTGTTGGTGGGATCATGCAGCCGTAAACGTCCTGCACTTCCAGCACCATATCGACGGCGAGGATGGAGTCGAGAATATCGGACTCAATCAGCTCATCGTGAAAGCCCACTTTGCGGGATAAAATCTTTTCAAACAGCGCGAGAATTTCTTGTTCCATGATTTTTCCTGTGTATTCAGTTGCTGCGGGCATGGGTGTCCAGCAGTTTGCGGTCGATTTTGCCGTTAGGGTTCAGCGGCAAAGCCTCCTGGATGATGATTTGCGACGGCACCATGTATGGCGGTACCACCTGTGAAAGCGAGTGTTTAATCGCGTCCGGCGCCAGATTTGTTACGCAGAATGCCGCGATACGCAGCACGCCGCCGCCCGCTTTCATTAGCGGTAATACCACCGCTTCACGAATGCCGGACATCGCCAGCAGGCGGTTTTCAATCTCGTTAATTTCGATGCGATAACCGTTGAGCTTGATCTGGCTGTCGTTGCGGCCCTGGCAGTAAATAAGCCCATCTTCGTAGCCCAGATCACCGGTCTTGTAGCCGCGCCAGGCTTCGCCCTCACGGTGCAGCAGTTTCGCCGCGTTCTCCTGCGGCAGGCCGAGATAACCGCGCATCACGTTTTTGCCCCAAATAACCAGCTCACCGTCGGCGGTAATCTCCATTCTGCTCTCCGGCATCATGGTGCCGACCGGCAGCAGATCGTTTTCGCTGGCGAGGATGTCGTCCGTGATTTCGACAACGGTAGTGGCGATAGTCGCTTCGGTCGGGCCGTAGGAGTTGAGGATTTTGGCCTGCGGGAAGCGGCGGCGAAGCTGTTTGACCAGCGCTTTGTTTAGCACTTCGCCGATAAACACAAACACGCCGAGCGCGGGCAAATAATCACTGTTGAATTGCGGCGAGAGCAGTTTCTGGTAAGCGAAAGAGGGGGTGGATACCCAGACTGAGACCGCGTTACTTTTCAGGCGCTCAAGCCAGTTTTCTGCCGCGATATCCTCTTTGGCATTCAGCACAATATGGCCGCCGGTTGCCAGGTTTGCCAGCAATGGGATCAGTGACAGGTCAAAGCTGAACACCGCGTGATTCATCAATACCGGTACTTCCGGCAAGGCAAAATCCTGACGCACCCACTGCATAAAGTGCCACACGCTTTCACGGCCGATCTGCACGCCTTTCGGTTTACCCGTGCTGCCGGAGGTGAACATGATATAGGCGAGATCCGGCTCTGCCAGCGGCTGGGCGATTTCACCGGTCGGCACAAACTGCCGGGTCGCTACGTCGTAGTAGTACGGCGCGCTGGCGAGATGGCAAATCTCTTTCAGCCGTTCCTGCGGGTAGATGCAATCTACCGGAATGTAAGGAATGTTATGCAGCAGGCAGCTATAGATAGCGACGGCGAATTCCGCCTGCTGGTGGCCGTACAACACCACTGGCGTCGCCGGCGAAGGCTGACAGCGCTGATAGCGTTCGGCCCAGTCTGTCACCGCGCCAGAGAGCTGTTGCCAGTTAAGTGCTTCATCGCTGCCGCTTATCGCTAACTGATGCGGGCGGGCGGGATCGAGTAATGCCGCACGCAGGAAATCCTGCAGCGCCTGGAGGTCAGAGTGTAGGTTCATAGAGGTGACATTCCGCTAAAAATGTAAAGAGATGCCGCAGCGCTTGCCAGCGTTAACAGGCGTCCTAAAAAGAGGATCGAGGGAAATTGCAGCCAGCGGTTCAGCACCGGGCTACGTTTGGCTGACCACAGCAGCATGTTGTGTGCCACAGAAATGGCGCCAAACAGCGCGCCGCTAATCACATAGTGTCGTTCGAGCCCGTTCCATGCCCCCATACAAAACAGCGTGCAGAAAATACCAATATTCTGCGCCAGTGTTTTGTTCTGACGGAAAAAGTCGAGCTTCATTAAATTCATATAAATCGGCATAAACACCACATCGCGCAGCCACTCTGAAAGGCTGATGTGGAAACGACGCCAGAAATCCTGCGGGTTTTTCGCCAGAATCGGCATATTAAAGTTTGCCGGAACGTTGAGGCCAAACAGACGAGCGGCACCGATGGCCATATTGCTGTAACCGGCGAAATCAAAATAGAGGTAAGCGCTGTAGGCGAGCGACATCACGACGCCGACACTTAATGTAAACGAGCGGTGGCTCCAGTCCTGGATCACCAGGTTATCGATCAGCATGGCGAATAAAAATTTCTGCACGATGCCGGTGAAAATTTGCTCTGCGGCTATGAGAAATTGCTCACGCGTGAGCGTAAACACCGGTTTATTAATATCCGTTATCCACGTCCGCCAGCGGTACATTGGACCGGCCAGAATAATAAACGGCATAAACAGGTAACAGAAGTAGTGCAAAACATTGTTGCCGTCTTTTTTATTGCGATAGAGCAAAACATCGATGGCGCGAAAGGTCATAAAAGATAAGCCAATCATGCCCCAATGGTTATTCAGGTGTAATTTCACCGCAAACAAAGGCACTAATGTTAAACTTACCGCCTGCCAGGTTTTTAACCAGCCTTTCTCTTTTAAGGTGACGAGAATATAAAAGCTGATAAAAACCGCGACGGGAACGATATAGTCGCCCTGAAATATATATCCCCAGCCAAAGGCCGCCAGCACGGAAAAAGCACATAAGTAAGTTAACCGATAGCGCAGCACGCGGTTAACCAGCGCAAATAACAACGCCGAGGAAAAGAGAAAAAAGAAAAAGGTTCCGGAGCTGTACATCATTCATTCCTCAGAACTTTTGATATTCAAAGTGCACTTTTAAATTCATGCTTTCATCAACAGAGGACCACGCGATAACGGTGACCGCCAGTAAGAGATAAAGGAAAAACAGGCGAATAGCGTATTTCATCGTTTAAAACTCTCAATAATAAAGCGGTCCATCGGTACCCATGCCAGATCGGTAGGATGCAGGCGATCCCAGTTCCAGCCGTCCTGATACGGCATGGAGTACATATCAAAATAGGGGATCTGGTTTTCTTTCAGGATGGCGGTGGTTTGCGTTACCGCAGGCTGCACCAGCTCAGGGTTTTGCACCGCACGACGGTTTATCGCATCGATAATGACTACCACCTGAACGTGGCGCTCTTTCAGCAACTTAATCATGGCGCGAAACGCTTTCAACTGTTCCGGCTCAACGGGCGAATCGTCCCATACTTCTGGTTTTTCGCCGGGTTGATAAACCGTTTTGTCCATCCACAAGGTGTCTGCGCTTTCCTGGCGCGCCTCGTTCAGTTCGCGGGCGTGGGCCAGTTCATGTTCCCAGTTCGGCGTGATATCAACAGCGGGTTGTACAGGCCAGGGGCGTGCGGGTGACGCTTCAACATCCAGCAACGCCAGCCAGTCGTTTTTAATCAGTGTGCAGAAATTAGCAAATTCGTAACTGACTTCTTGCCAGATATTATCCAGATCCCAGCCAGCAATTTTCATTTGCTCAAAGGTTAAATGGCTGGTCTCTTTTTTATTGATATGGCGTAAGTAGTTGACCAGGAATGGACGTGCTTGTTCATCCTGCATTAAAGGATTAAAAACCGGTGCCGGAAAATTATTCGCGAAAATAGCCGGAGGTACGCCGGTTGAATAAAAACTATCGGGCGCGAGCAGTAAAACGACTTTACTGTTTGCGTTAAGGTCATTCTTAAAGCGAGACAGCAGAAGAAAATGGGTGACGCTATCATCAAAACTGTCGCCAAATGCAACAACATTACGGTGTAAATCATTATTAAGGTAATTATATACAGCGTAAGGTTCATCTTCTGAGGTGGCGACTTCCGATGCGCCGATGAAAAAAATCGCATTACCCTGCAGGGCATGAGAAATAGTGGCTATTTTTTCCGCCTGTTCTTTTGCCGTACCATCCATTGCTTTAATCAGCGGCTGGAATTTAAGCGGCGGATCAAAACGGGTCAACAGCGGATGAACGCAGAGAAACAGGATGGCGAGAAACGCCATCAGGAAATGTAGGCAGAAAGTATTTTTGATTTTCATTATAAAATTAAAACTACTTGATATTCATTTGTTTAAAATATGTTGTTTTTTAACATTACAGAGGAATTGATCTCTGTTTCCGCGACACTATATACCAGCCTTATGACAGATGATGAGCACTGCCGTGTAACGGTATGTACAGCGCGTCATTTATCACCAGAAATGGCCGAACAGGGTTAATGAACAGGGCGGGAAAGTGTTTTATTGCCCCGATGATGGCAGGCTTTTCGTCCTATCGAATTTGCGTTTTTTTGTAATGTTTAGGTAAAAAAATTTGGGTAGGCTGGCGCGGGCGGTTAAACTTCTTGCGCCAATTATTTGACTACAGGAAAGAAAGGACTGTGACCAAAATCAAACTCGTGGCACTGGGCGTGCTGACCGCGTCCTGCGCTTTTGCAGCAAATGCAGAAAATACCTTTTCACTGGGCGCTGGCGTAGGCGTCGTTGAATCCCCGTATAAACAGTATGATAAACGTGTCCTGCCGGTTCCTGTTATCACCTATGAAAGTGATAATTTCTGGTTTCGCGGCTTAGGCGGCGGTTATTACCTGTGGAATGACCAGGCGGATAAACTCTCCATCACCGCGTTTTACTTCCCATGGGAGTTCAAACCAAAAGACAGTGATAATAACCAGTTGCGTCAGTTGGATCGCCGTAAAGCGACGATGATGGCGGGGCTTTCATACATTCACAATACCGAGTACGGTTTCCTGCGCACCACACTGGCGGGCGATGTGCTGGATAACAGCAACGGCGTTCTGTGGGATATCGGCTGGTTGTACAACTACAACAACGGTGCGCTGAGCGTCACGCCGGGCGTCGGTGTTGAGTGGGCCAGCGATAACCTGAACCAATACTACTACGGTGTGTCGCGCGATGAAGCGCGTCGCAGCGGGCTGAAAAGCTACGATCCGGATAATGGCTGGAGTCCCTATCTGGAGCTAACGGTCAGCTACCGTCTGACGGACAGCTGGACCGTGTACGGCACGGGCCGTTACACCCATCTGTCGGATGAGATCAAAGACAGCCCGATGGTGGATAAATCCTGGGGCGGTCTGTTGTCTACCGGGGTGACGTACCGCTTCTGATTGTGCAGTTGAATAGTGCGATCTGTGCAATAAAACAGGGCCATTGGCCCTGTTTTGCTTTACGGTGCAACGTTTAGCAGGAGGAGAATATGGCAGACAAAAAAGTGGTTTTTGCAGGCCAGGTTTCGCAACCCGCCATTGGCCAGGGCACATGGTACATGGGGGAAAACACGCGACTGCGTCAGAAAGAAGTGGATGCGCTGCGCGCGGGTGTCGATCTGGGATTAACGTTGATTGATACGGCGGAAATGTACGCTGACGGCGGAGCGGAAGAAGTGGTCGGCGAAGCCTTACAGGGCGGTTTGCGTGACAAGGTGTTCCTGGTTTCCAAAGTTTATCCATGGAATGCGGGCGGCAAGAAAGCCATCGCGGCTTGCGAAGCCAGCCTGCGTCGCCTGAAAACAGAGGTTCTCGATCTCTATCTGCTGCACTGGCGTGGTAACTACTCCCTCGCTGAAACCGTCGAGGTGATGGAAACGCTGATCGCGCAGGGCAAAATACGCCGCTGGGGCGTTTCAAATCTGGATCACAGTGATATGCAGGAGCTGATGGGCGTGCGCGGCGGGGACGCCTGTGCGACAAATCAGGTGCTGTATCATCTTGGTTCACGCGGCATTGAATATGATCTGCTGCCGTGGTGCCAGCAACGGGCAATGCCAGTGATGGCCTATTGCCCGCTGGCTCAGGCTGGCCGCCTGCGCGATGGTTTGCTGGAAAACAGCACGGTGCGCGAGATTGCCGCAGCTCATGGGGTGAGTGCTGCGCAAATTTTACTGGCATGGGTGATTAGCCACCAGGGCGTGATTGCCATTCCCAAGGCGTCCAGCGTGGCGCATGTGCAGGAAAATGCGGCGGCATTGAATATCACGTTAAGCAGCGAAGAGTTAATACGGCTGGACAACGCGTTCCCGGCACCAGGCCGTAAAACGCCACTCGACGTGGTGTGACAGGAGTAATAACCCTCTCCTGTCGGGAGAGGGTCGACAGGATCAGCGTTTAACGACGCGGATAGTCTGCGCCAGGCGGGACGGCTTCTCTTCAGTGGTTTTCTGCGGCACGGTCGCGTTAACCGATTCCACACAGACAAACGTTTTGTAACCATCATCCGGCATGTCAGTCATGCTGACGGAGAGTGCCGGGCCGGGGTTCCACGCCACGACATTTGCGTTATGGCTGTGGATGACTTCTATGGTGCGGTTAAGCGCGCTGTCGTGGATCAGGCTGCAGGCTTCCGCATTCAGATAGACGCGGTCGGTGCGATCCGGGAACGTCTGTACACCATCGGCCAGTACATCTTCTTTCGCATCGTTGACTTTGTCGATAAAGCGATCGCCAAGACCACTCACTTTTACGGCTGCGATATCACCGACATTGAAATAGGTGTGCAGTGCCGAGGTGGTTTCAAACTCACCGTGAGCTTCCAGCTCCATTTCGCAGGTCGCGCCCAGTTTATAGCGGGCATACACCGTAAAGTCGTGTGGCCAGAATTTGCGCGATGCATCGCTGCTCTGCAGTTCAAAGGTCAGTACAACGCCGCTGGCGTCTTCGTTATGTGCTTTCAGCGCCCATGGCAGATTGCGCGCAAAACCATGCGCTGGCAGGCCTTGCTGTTTTGCCGGGCCGAACCACGGCCAGCAGACCGGCACGCCGCCGCGCAGTGCGACGCCATTTTTAAACGGCGTGTTGCCGCTCAGCCACAGGACTTCTTCTTCGCCCTGCGGTTTCCATGAGAGCAGATGTGCGCCCTGTAAGGCGAATGAACCTTTAACCTGCGGATGGTCGACGACGATAACGTCCAGCTCGTCCATTTTGCGCAGGGTGAGAGTAGAGGTAATTTGTTCGACTACCGGAAGTGCAAAAATTTTATTAATCATTAACGCAATCCTCTGTCTTCAAAACAAAAAAAGAGCGACCGAAGTCGCTCTTTCAGATCATGTTCTCATCTCAATTTATTTGGAGATGTGAGCGATCAGATCCAGAACTTTGTTGGAGTAACCAGTTTCGTTGTCGTACCAGGAAACCAGTTTCACGAAGTTGTCGTTCAGTGCGATACCAGCTTTAGCATCGAACACGGAAGTGCAAACTTCACCGTTGAAATCGGTAGAAACCACGTCGTCTTCGGTGTAACCCAGAACGCCTTTCATCGGGCCTTCAGAAGCGGCTTTGATGGCTTTCTTGATTTCTTCGTAGGACGCAGCTTTTTCCAGACGAACGGTCAGGTCAACAACAGATACGTTCGGAGTCGGAACGCGGAACGCCATACCAGTCAGTTTGCCGTTCAGTTCCGGCAGTACTTTACCTACAGCTTTAGCAGCACCGGTAGAGGACGGGATGATGTTCTGGGATGCGCCGCGGCCGCCGCGCCAGTCTTTGTGAGACGGGCCATCAACGGTTTTCTGAGTGGCGGTGGTCGCGTGAACAGTAGTCATCAGACCTTCGATGATGCCGAAGTTGTCGTTGATAACTTTTGCCAGCGGAGCCAGGCAGTTAGTGGTGCAGGAAGCGTTGGAAACGATGTCCTGGCCAGCATATTTGTCGAAGTTAGCGCCACGTACGAACATCGGGGTGTTGTCTTTGGACGGGCCAGTCAGAACAACTTTTTTCGCGCCAGCGGTGATGTGTTTACGAGCGGTTTCGTCGGTCAGGAAGATACCGGTAGCTTCAGCAACAACGTCAACGCCGATTTCGTTCCATTTCAGGTTAGCCGGGTCTTTCTCAGCAGTAACACGGATGGTTTTGCCGTTAACAACCAGGTGGCCGTCTTTCACTTCTACGGTACCGTTGAAACGACCGTGAGTGGAGTCATACTTCAGCATGTACGCCATGTAATCAGCGTCCAACAGATCGTTGATACCAACGATTTCGATGTCAGAACGTTCCTGAGCAGCACGGAAAACAATGCGACCGATACGGCCAAAACCGTTGATACCTACTTTGATAGTCATATATTCCACCAGCTATTTGTTAGTGAATAAAAGGTTGGCTGTAAAATTACAAAAACCTTACGCAGCGTCAAGCGGAATCGTGTCAATCATTGCGACAAATCAATCCTCCGCATAACCTTTGTTCGACTGACTCGCCTCACTCTTCCTTTGAGCATGCTCCCCATATAGGGGCGCCGCCCGGAATTTTAAAGGTCAGACAGGATAAAAATGTGAGATTAATCACAATTCACCGGCTGCTTTACCGCAACAAATAAGTTTAGAACAAAAGTTAACGCCGCAGTGTTAATGTTTTGTTAGAATCAGGGTGAAAAGTTGTCGAGTTTTTACCGTGAGGCGTGAGCAAATGGCGCATAATTCTTCTGAAGACGACCTGAAAAAAACACTGACTGAAATGCAGTTTTACGTGACGCAGAACCATGGCACCGAGCCGCCGTTCACCGGGCGTTTTCTGCATAACAAACGCGACGGGGTTTATCACTGTCTGGTGTGCGACGCCGCGCTGTTCAATTCGCAAACCAAGTATGATTCTGGCTGCGGCTGGCCAAGTTTCTTTGAGCCGGTGAGCGAAGACGCTATTCGCTATATCAACGATTATTCGCATGGCATGCAACGCGTGGAAATCCGCTGTGGAAAATGTGATGCGCATCTGGGGCACGTCTTTCCGGATGGTCCGCAACCGACCGGCGAACGCTATTGCGTCAACTCTGCTTCCCTGAGTTTTACGGATGACGAAAATGGCGAACGATCTCAGGGTTGAAAAAACGATTCAGCAATTATTCCACGGAGTTTTCAAAGATGAATCTTGATCAAATCGTTAACAGCATGACGCCGGAGATCTACCAGCGCCTGGTAACGGCGGTTGAGTTAGGTAAATGGCCGGATGGCGTTGCGCTGACAGCAGAACAAAAAGAGAACAGTCTGCAACTGGTGATGCTGTGGCAGGCGCGCAATAATACGCAGGCGCAGCACATGACCATTGATACTAACGGCCAGATGGTGATGAAAAGTAAGCAGCAATTAAAAGAGGATTTTGGCATTTCGCCAAAGCCGATCGCGACGTTTAAATCGTAAGTCGCCATGCCGGAGGCGCAACGCCATCCGGCAGGGGCATCATCAGGCATGCGTTTCCTGCCAGTCCGCGAGCGTATAGAGCGTCGCGCCAGCCGCTGACATCTCCATAAACGCCTGCGTGCTGTCCTGCGGATCCAGGTTCACGCCACGGCAACCGTCGGTAATGACATTCACCTCGTATCCAAGTTGTAGCGCATCCAGCACGGTAAATTTCACGCAGTAATCGGTGGCTAAACCGAGAATTACCAGTTCGCGGATGCCGTGCTGCTGCAACCAGTTGTGCAGGGCGGTTTCCTGACGATGGCCGTTATCGAAAAACGCGCTGTAACTGTCAATCAGCGGGTTTTCCCCTTTGTAAAACACCGCATCGATAGCTTTCTGGTTTAGCAACGGATGCAGCGCTGCGCCCTCGCTGTTTTGTACACAGTGATCGGGCCAAAACGTTTGGGTTAACCCGGCCAGTTCGCCAGTTGTGAACGGCGCGACGTGGTGCTGACTGGCGAAACTGCCATGTCCGGCCGGGTGCCAGTCCTGGCTTGCCACGATGGCATTGCCGCGTGTCTTACACCACGTCATCATGGCATTAGCAACATCAACCGTGCTGTCACCTTCGGCTACCGCCAGCGCGCCGCCAGCGCAAAAATCATTCTGAATATCGACCAGCAGCAGTGCGCGTTGCGTCATTCGAGCCTCCTCATTCACCCGGCGTCAGTTCACCGCGCAGGTTGTGTGTCATGGCGGTGCGAATGGAATCAGCGTCCAGATCCTGGCTTAACAGGTAGTGAAGTTTTGTCAACGTCGCTTCCACTGTCATGTCTGCGCCGCCAATCACACCTGCATGGGCGAGGGCGTTGCCGGTGGCGTAGCCGCCCATGTTGACCTTGCCGGACATACATTGTGTCAGGTTGACCACGACAATGCCGCGGGCGCTGGCTTCCTGTAACTCTTTCAGAAACTCACCGTTTTGCGGCGCATTACCCACGCCGTAAGAACGCAGGATCAGCGCTTTTACCGGCTGGCGCAGGAAGTTACGCACCACATCGGCGGAAATGCCTGGATAAATCGTTACCACGCCAATCGGCTGCGGGGTGATCGGGTGGACAACCAGTTCTCCCGTGGTGTGCGGCGCGGGCGGCGTGCCCAGGCGGCGAATATGAATACCCGCTTCCAGTAATGGCGCCAGGTTAGGCGAAGCGAACGCGTCGAAACCATCAGCGTGCGCTTTGGTGGTGCGGTTGCCGCGATACAGACGGTTATTGAAGAACAGCGTCACTTCGTTAATCGGGAAATTCGCCGCCACATATAACGCATTAAGCAGGTTGATTTGGCCATCAGAACGCAGTTCGGCGAGCGGGATTTGTGACCCTGTCACAATAACCGGTTTGCCTAAGTTTTCCAGCATAAACGACAGTGCCGACGCGGTGTAGGCCATCGTGTCTGTACCGTGCAGAATGACAAAACCATCGTAATCGTCATAGTGCGCTTTCACATCGTCTGCGATATGTTGCCAGTCTTCCGGTGTCATATCGGACGAATCCATCAGCGGCTCATATTCATGGATGGTGAAATCAGGCATCTCCGGGCGATGGAATTCAGGCATCAGCGCCAGTTGACGTTGCAGGTGACCGGAAACCGGCACATAGCCGTGTTCTGAGCGTTGCATACCGATAGTACCGCCCGTGTAGGCAACGTAAATGGATTTTTTTTGCATAGTTATATTCTGGCTTCATCAAAAAAATCCCCTCCGGTGGAGGGGACGTGGTCAGGTGATTTTAGCGGATATTGGCGCAGTTCAGACAGAGCGCATAACGATTTTGTGGATCGTTAAACACCGCCAGCTTGTCGGTTTCAGCTTTCATCTGTAGCGCAGCGCTTGCCAGTGGCGCGGGCAAATATGCCTGCAATGCTTTTGGCAGCATGGCGCTTACCGAACCGGACATGCTATCCATTAGCCGATCAAAGAATGTCGGCTCTTCCTCGTAGTAATCGATATGCCACTGTTTCAGTTTCGCAAGCTCAGCCGCTTTCGCCAGCGCGTCGTCGAAATCGCCCAACGCATCGACCAGCCCGTTATTTTTCGCATCCTGGCCGGTCCAGACGTGACCCTGGGCGATTTTATCAACCTGCTCAGGCGTGCTGTTGCGCGACTGCGCCACCAGCGTGATAAAGCGTTTGTAGCCATTCTCAATGCTCAACTGCATCATCTGCGAAACTTCGTCCGGCAGCGCTTTGGTCATGCTGACATCTGCCAGCGGCGAGGTTGCTACGCCATCGGTATGCACGCCGATGCTGTCGAGGCTGTTTTCCAGCGTGTTGATAACCCCGAAGATACCAATCGAGCCGGTCAGCGTGCTGGCACTGGCGACAATGTAGTTCGCCGGGGTCGAGATCCAGTAACCGCCGGAGGCCGCCATGCCGCCCATTGATACCACGACAGGTTTACCTGCCGCGCGGGCTGCCGCCAGTTCGGAGCGGATCACTTCCGATGCGCTGACGCTGCCGCCTGGGCTGTTGACACGCAGCACAATGGCTTTCACTTTCGGATCCAGACGTGCGTCGCGGATCTGTGCGGCAGTGGTGTCGCCGCCTACGTTCCCCGGCGTCTCTTCGCCGTCCATGATCGCGCCGTTAGCGAAAATCACTGCCAAGGTATCGCCGACATCGCTCGGTTTTTTCGCCTGGTAATCATACATGCTGACTGCGCGGAAGTTCTTATCCTCCGTGCTCCAGCCAAACTGTTTAACCATTGCTTTTTCCGCATCGGTTGCCGAGCCCAGCTCATCCACCAGCTTGTTGTCCAGCGCATATTTTGCCGTGTCGCCATCCACTTTACGCAGCCCATCCAGCATCGCTTGCGCGCCCGGGAAGACCTGCTGCGCGGTGATTTGGCGGTTAGCGGCAACGGTGTTGAGGTAGTTCTGCCACAACTCATTAATCCAGCGGCTATCTGCGTCGCGTGCTGCCGGGGACATATCGTCGCGAATAAACGGCTCAACGGCGGATTTATAGGTGCCGACGCGGAATACGTGGGTGGTGACTTTCAGCTTATCAAGCAGCGATTTATAGTAGAGGCCGTTGGTGGCAAAGCCATGCAGATCAACCACACCCTGTGGCGACAGCCAGATCTTGTTGGCGAAGCTGGCAAGGTAATACTGGCCCTGACTGTAATTGTCGCCCACGGCATAAACCGGCTTACCGCTGTCGCGGAACTCACGCAGCGCTTTGCCGATATACTGCATCGACGGTTGATCGGCACCAGCGAAATTTTTCAGATCCATCACAATCCCGGTGATATTCCGGTCATGCTGCGCCTGGCGAATGGTATCGACGATGTCAAACAGTGAGTTTTCCTGCAGACGATCCGAACTGGCACCAAACAACTGGCGGCCCAGTGCGCCAAGCCGGCTGCTGGCCGAGGTTTTGTCCACCACTACGCCGGAAATATCCAGCAGCAATGCGCCCCGACTGTTACTGCTGGTTTTGCTGTCGCTCATTTGCATCCACACGCCTGCGACAACCAGCACCAACAAAATAAAGAAAAGATTCAGCACCAGCTTGCGGATAAAGTTCAGCAATCGCCAGCTCCACTTGAAAAAACCGGCAATAATACGCCAAAGGGTTCGCATGTATTCTCCCTGGTAGTTAACGACCACCGCTGCCCGAGCGGCAAAGTGTGGTTATCCTAATTACCCCGCTGCCACTTGTCAGCAGGAATCGCCTCCGGCGCTGTAACAATTTCTACGCCCGTGTTAATTTTGTGAACAAATTTCAATACAGGAGTTTAACTAATGGACGCACTTGAGCTGCTCGTCAATCGTCGTAGCGCATCACGGCTGGCAGAACCGGCCCCGGCAGGTGAACAACTGGATAACATTGTGCGTGCGGGGATGCGCGCGCCGGATCACGGTACGCTTCAGCCATGGCACTTTTTTGTCATCGAAGGGGAAGGACGCGAACGTTTCAGTCAGACGCTGGAGCAGGCCGCGATTGCCGCAGGCCAGGATGAAAAAGGCGTCGAAAAAGCGCGTACATCGCCTTTTCGCGCACCGTTAATCATCGCGGTGGTGGCAAAATGCGACATTCACCATAAAGTCCCGCAGTGGGAGCAGTTGCTCTCTGCCGGCTGCGCGGTAATGGCAATGCAGATGGCGGCGCTGGCGCAGGGGTTTAACGGTATCTGGCGCACAGGCCCGCTGACCGACAGCCCGGTGGTTCGCCAGGCATTTGACTGCCGCGAACAGGATAAAATCGTCGGTTTTCTGTATCTCGGCACACCGCAACTGAAAGCCTCGACTACTGTCACCGTACCGGATATCACGCCGTTTGTGACACGTTTCTAAGCTCCGCCTGATATCGGACGGCTGCGACAACTCTGCCGCAGCCGTTTTCTTTTAAAGTCCAGTCTGCTTTCGCCGATAACGTGTTCTTATTAAGGAAAAATAAGGAAAGATGATGCGTGGCGAAATGAAAGCAGGGATGGTAATTGTGGGGGCAATGACGCTGGCAGGTTGCACCATCTCCACTTCCACGATGGACGATTACTCAGCAGCGGATGCGGCAAAGCTACGCGTTGAAAACTATGCGACACCATTGGTGGCAGAAATTTACCAGCAGTCGGGAAGTTGCCTTCGTCAGGTCGATCAAAAATCGCTGACATCCGCAGTGAATATCCTTGGCATTAAATCCACCCGCAATAAAAAAATCGCTGGTATTGCCCCGTTACCCGCCAGCTCGCCATTACAGGGCAAAGATGTGATGGAGTTTTCCGTTAAGCCTGGCCAGTTCTTGCGCATCGGCTATGTCACCGTTTCGCAAACCACCTATTCGCAAACCGTGCATGAATCATTTCGCAGCGTATCGCCAAAAGCGGGGCACAGCTACGAGGTATACACCTTGCCCGGCGGCTACTACACCCACGAAATTATGATCACGGACGTTACCGAAGGCAAAGATACTCCGGCACCGGTGTGGGCACTGAATGAGTGCCCGTATGATTACAATCTGTTCCACACCAAAGTTTATCGCTAAGCGGTGGAATGCTGATGAAACGTCTGATATCCACTGCCGTGATGCTGCTGTTGGCTGGCTCACTGACGGGCTGCATTGAGGTAGCGAATAAAGTCGATAAAGTTATGACATTGCGCACCTGGGAGACGGAAAACAGTCCGGTCATCTATGCCACATTCAATGCGGCAACCGGCGTGCGCGTTAGTTTTTCGACGCGCACATTCCCGGTGCAAATCGCCGATAGTGATGCGTGGTTACGTTTTACCATTGATTACGGTAATGCTTTTGTTCAGTTGCACAAAATCGAAGTCACTCACCTGGCACGCGATCTCCAGCCCTTTGACGCGTTTCTGGCATGGGCTGATAAGCCGCTAGCTACCCGACAGGCTGAAAAGGCGCAGATTAATGCGCGTGCGGACTATGTCAGCAATCACTATTCCGTGGTTAATGAAGCGGGTACGGATGAACCGTTGTTTATTTTCAGAGGAGATATTTTCCTGTTCTCTGACCCCGTCCAGCTGGCGCTCACGCGTGCAGATGTAGCCAACATCATTGTAGAGGCGCAGCGGGTACAACGCCTCTATAACCTGAAAAACGCGAAGGGATCATCGTAAAAGCACGCCCGTCCGGGCGTGCGGTTTACTTATGCTGGGCGGCAAACTCGTCCTTGGCTTTCTGCAACTGTTGCTGGAACGCCGGATTGGTATGCAAAGTGGCAACGACAGCGGAGCCAACAATGCGCGCGGCGTCCACGTCACTTTGCCAGTGGTAGCCACAAATCACCCGGCTTTGCCCCAGGTCGTAGCCGCGTTTGAGGATCTGATCCTGACGCTGTGGGTTAATCTCTGCCAGCACCAGTGCGGTAGCCCAACCGATAGAGGTATGACCGGACGGATAAGAGCCGTTTTTCGCCAGTGAATCCTGCTCTTTGGTGTTGCAGGTTGGTACGCCGTAGAAGGCAAACGGGCGGATACGCATATATTTTTGCTTCGCGCCGCGGGTTGCCAGATCGCCTGCATCTTCGATCATATTGGTCAATAGCTTATGCAACTGCGGGGAGTCTTTCTCGGTGATCGGTGAGCCAAATGCGCCGGAGAAGGCGTTTGCCACGCCGCCGCTGCTCAGGTTTGCGTCTTCCGCTGCCTGTTTGCCGCGCTCGGTGTTACGCAGCAAGCGGCCCTGCTCGTACATCGCCTGATCGTTTAAAAACGCGATGCTACCGACTTCCGGCGGTGGTGGTAACAGCGCCAGGCTATCAATCGCCTGCGCATTTTTCAGGTAATAAAGATCAGGTTTGGTGGTGGCATCATTCCCGGATGGAACCAGAGCAAAAGCGCTGGTAGAGAGCAAACTAGCAAGACAAAACGCGAGGATATTTTTTTTCATGAGCGGTTCCTTTGTGTAAAAAAGCATCTGTAGCCCTCAGTGGCTGCTGTCATATTTCTGTCATGAAAAGCCAAAAAGAACATTGCGGTGACTCGCAAAATGGCCGATGTAGTTATAAATATGAAGTTTACGAGCGAAAAATCATCGCATGCAATCTCTGTTTCGTTTGCTTAATGAGCAATAACGCGCGAATTAAGATTGCCAGACTTACCAGCTCAGCATTTGGGCGCTACCATAGCGCGATTGCAATGACAGGAGATGTCCATGAGCGAGCAAGCCATTCGTTTAACGCAATACAGCCACGGAGCCGGTTGCGGTTGTAAAATTTCCCCCAAAGTGCTGGATACCATTCTGCATAGCGAGCAGGCGAAGTTTCTCGACCCGAACCTGCTTGTCGGCAACGAAACGCGTGATGACGCCGCCGTTTACGATTTGGGTAACGGTACCTGCATTATCAGCACCACCGACTTCTTTATGCCGATTGTCGATAACCCCTTCGACTTTGGCCGCATTGCCGCGACCAACGCCATCAGCGACGTTTTCGCGATGGGCGGCAAACCGATTATGGCGATTGCCATTCTGGGCTGGCCACTCGACAAACTGGCACCGGAAATCGCGCGTGAGGTAATTGACGGTGGGCGTTTTGCCTGCCAGCAGGCGGGGATCGCGCTAGCGGGCGGTCACTCAATCGACGCGCCGGAGCCGATTTTCGGTCTTGCCGTAACCGGTGTGGTGCCAACCGAACGCGTGAAGAAAAACAGCACCGCCCAGGCGGGCTGCAAACTGTTCCTCACCAAGCCGCTGGGCATTGGCGTATTAACCACGGCGGAGAAAAAATCGCTGCTCAAACCGGAACACGTTGGTCTGGCAACGGAAGTGATGTGCCGCATGAACCTTGCCGGTGCCGCCTTTGCCGGGATCGACGGCGTAAAAGCGATGACCGATGTCACCGGCTTTGGCCTGCTCGGTCACCTGAGTGAAATGTGCCAGGGCGCGGGTGTACAGGCGCAGGTCTGGTATCAGGATGTGCCGAAATTGCCGGGTGTGGAAGAGTACATCGCCCAGGGCGCAGTGCCCGGCGGTACCCAGCGTAACTTCGCCAGCTATGGTCATCTGATGGGTGAGATGCCAACGGCAGTGCGCGATTTGTTGTGCGATCCGCAAACGTCCGGCGGCTTGCTGCTGGCGGTGGCACCGGGTGCAGAAGAGGAAGTTAAAGCGACGGCGGCGGAATACGGTATTCAACTGAGCGCGATTGGTGAACTGGTCAGCGCACGCGGCGGTCGCCCGATGATCGAGATCCGTTAATCCTATGCGGTTATTTATTGCCGAAAAGCCCAGTCTGGCGCGTGCCATTGCCGATGTGCTGCCTAAGCCGCATCGCAAAGGCGACGGCTATATTGAGTGCGGTAATGGTCAGGTGGTGACCTGGTGCATTGGTCACCTGCTTGAGCAGGCGCAGCCGGACGTCTATGACAGCCGCTATGCACGCTGGAACCTGGCCGATCTTCCGATCGTGCCGGAAAAGTGGCAGTTGCAGCCGCGCCCGTCGGTGCTTAAGCAAATCAATGTTATCAAACGCCTGCTCGCCGATGCCAAACAGGTGGTGCACGCCGGTGACCCGGATCGAGAAGGGCAGTTGCTGGTTGATGAAGTGATTGACTACCTGCAACTGCCAGCTGAAAAACGCCAGCAGGTGCAGCGTTGCCTGATTAACGATCTCAATCCGCAGGCGGTAGAGCGGGCGATTGAGCGCCTGCGGGCAAATAGCGAATTTATTCCACTGTGTGTGTCGGCGCTGGCGCGCGCCCGTGCCGACTGGCTCTATGGCATCAACATGACCCGCGCTTATACGCTGCTAGGGCGCAATGCCGGCTATCAGGGCGTGCTCTCCGTTGGACGCGTGCAAACGCCGGTGCTGGGGCTGGTGGTGCGTCGTGACGAAGAGATTGAGAACTTCGTGGCGAAAGATTTCTTTGAGGTGAAAGCGCATATCGTCACGCCAGCCGGGGAGCGCTTTACCGCCCTGTGGCAGCCGAGCGAGGCGTGTGAACCTTATCAGGACGAAGAGGGGCGCTTATTGCATCGTCCGCTGGCGGAACATGTGGTGAACCGCATTAGCGGCCAACCCGCGCTGGTGACGGCCTATAACGATAAACGGGAATCAGAACTCGCGCCGCTGCCGTTTTCGCTTTCGGCGTTGCAAATTGAAGCGGCAAAACGCTATGGGCTCAGTGCGCAGAATGTGCTCGATATTTGCCAGAAACTCTACGAAACCCACAAGCTGATCACCTATCCGCGTTCTGATTGTCGTTATTTACCGGAAGAGCATTTTGCCGGACGACACGCGGTGATGAACGCGATTGGTGCGCATGCTCCGGATTTGTTGCCGCAGCCGGTGGTGAACCCGGACACGCGCAACCGCTGCTGGGACGATAAAAAAGTCGATGCGCACCATGCGATTATCCCGACGGCCCGCGCCTCGAAGGTCAATCTCAGCGATAACGAAGCTAACGTTTATAACCTAATTGCTCGCCAGTATCTGATGCAGTTCTGCCCGGATGCGGTGTTCCGCAAATGCCAGATCGATCTCGACATCGCCAACGGCAAGTTTATCGCCAAAGCGCGTTTTCTGGCGGAGGCCGGGTGGCGCACGCTGCTTGGTTCGAAAGAGCGCGATGAAGAGAACGACGGCACACCGTTGCCGGTGGTGGCAAAAGGCGACGAATTGCTGTGCGAAAAAGGCGAAGTAGTCGCGCGCCAGACCCAGCCGCCGCGCCACTTTACCGATGCAACATTGCTGTCGGCGATGACCGGGATTGCGCGTTTCGTACAGGACAAGGATCTAAAGAAAATTCTGCGTGCTACCGACGGTCTGGGCACCGAGGCGACGCGTGCCGGGATTATCGAACTGCTGTTTAAGCGCGGTTTTCTGGTGAAAAAAGGGCGCTACATCCACTCGACCGAACCGGGACGGGCGTTGATCCACTCGCTGCCGGAGATGGCGGCGCGGCCTGATATGACCGCGCACTGGGAGTCGGTGCTGACGCAAATCAGTGAGAAAGAGTGCCGCTATCAGGACTTTATGCAGCCGCTGGTGGGGACGCTGCACGAGCTGATTCACCAGGCGCGTAACACGCCGGTGCGTCAGTTCCGTGGGCTGGTGGCACCGGGCGGTGAGAAGAAAAAACCGTTTGCCAAAGGTCGCGGGAAGAAACGCCCGCCATCAGCAGAGGCGGGCGGTGACGCGGCAACGGCGGCCGGATAACGCGTTTTCGCTGTTACCCGGCCAGCTTATTAAATCACGCCCTGCGCCAGCATCGCGTCGGCGACTTTCACGAAGCTCGCAATGTTGGCACCGCGCACATAGTGCGTCTGTTTGCCCTCGCCACCGTACTCAACGCAAGCCTGGTGAATATCCAGCATGATGTGATGCAAACGCGCATCCACTTTTTCCGCTTTCCAGCCCATACGTGCGGCATTCTGCGCCATCTCCAGACCGGAGGTGGCAACCCCGCCTGCATTAGCCGCCTTCCCCGGCGCGAACAGCACGCCCGCCTCGAGGAACAGTTCGGTGGCATCAATGGTGGCAGGCATATTGGCACCTTCCGCCACCGCTTTTACGCCGTTGGCAATCAATATACGCGCCGCGTCGATATCCAGCTCATTTTGCGTGGCACACGGCAGCGCGATGTCGACCGGCACTGACCACGGCTGTTTGCCTTCGAGGTATGTCAGACCAAATTCCCGTGCATAATCGGCTATACGGCCGTCGCGGCTGGTTTTGATCTCGCACAGACGGGCCAGTTTTTCACGGTTAAATCCGGCTTCATCTACTACCGTACCGGCAGAGTCCGACGCGGTAATCACCCGCGCGCCAAAAGCCATCGCTTTTTCAATCGCGTACTGCGCCACGTTGCCGGAGCCGGAAACCGCCACACGCATCCCTTCAAAGCTAAGACCGTGACGCTTGAGCATCGCTTCGGTGAAATAGACCAGGCCGTAACCCGTCGCTTCCGGGCGGATCAGACTGCCGCCAAACGACAGCCCCTTGCCGGTAAACACACAAGCAGTATTGTTGGAAAGCTTTTTCATCATCCCGGCCATAAAACCGACTTCCCGTGCGCCGACGCCAATATCTCCGGCGGGCACGTCGGTATCCGCGCCAAGATGGCGATACAGTTCGCTTATCAGCGCCTGGCAGAAGCGCATCACTTCGCCATCGCTTTTGCCTTTCGGATCGAAATCACTGCCGCCTTTGCCACCGCCCATCGGCAGGGTAGTGAGCGCGTTTTTGAACGTTTGTTCGAAGCCGAGGAATTTGAGGATCGACAAATTTACCGACGGATGAAAACGCATACCGCCTTTATAGGGGCCAATAGCCGAACTGAACTGTACGCGCCACGCGCGGTTAACCTGCACCTGATTGCGGTCATCAACCCAGGCGACGCGAAACTGGATCACGCGCTCCGGTTCAACGAGGCGTTCGAGTAAAGACATCTGGCGGTAACGCGGGTGAGCTTCAAGGAAGGGCCAGAGGGTAGTCATCACTTCACGAACGGCCTGGGAGAACTCCGGCTGGTGCGGGTCACGCTGTTCGACATACTGGAGAAATGATGCAAGAGAGTGCGTCTGATCCATAGATATAAGAGTCTCTTATTGTTGTGGTGAATTTGTTGTGATGGTGGTGCGCAAAAAGCAGGCACTTTCGGACTATAACATCCGCAAAGCTATATGCCGCAAGGGAAAAAAACGCACTCCAGGCAAATTAATAATTGGCAATCTGTCATAACTAAAAACGATGATCGGTGTAATTAAAGTCCTGCCGCAGAGATCCGTTATAGTAATGAGTGGCGTCAATCAAAAAGGACAAGTTATGGCCCGAATTAAGTGGATAGCAGCAGCGTTACTGGTTGCTGCCTCAACCAGCGTGCTGGCTGAACGTTTACCGTCGCCGGGGATCGAGGTGAATGTGCCGCCGGAAGTGTTCAGCTCCGGTGGGCAGACGCAGACCACGCAGCCCTGCATGCAATGCTGCGTATACGGTAATCAAAACTACAGCGAAGGGGCGGTTATCAAAACCGAGGGTGTGTTATTACAATGCCAGCGCGATGAGAGAGCCATTTCCACTAACCCGCTGGTGTGGCGGCGCGTGAAGCCATAAACGCTTCCAGCAGCGGAATATCCGCCGGAGCCAGCGGCAGTTTTAGCGCTTCGGCGGGTAAGCACCACAATAACGCGCGGTGATAGTGACGTACCGCTTCACCGCTAAAATTCACCACATGCCAGGCGTGCAAATGAATCAGCCGCCCGGAAACCTCCCGCTGATGGCTGGCAACATAGCGCGCAGGTACAGCATCAATACCCAACTCTTCCCGCAACTCGCGCGTTAGCGCCTGCGGCTGTGTTTCCCCGGCTTCGACTTTTCCACCGGCAAATTCCCACAGACCGGCCTGATCGGCATGGTCGGGTCGCTGCGCCAGTAAAATGTTTCCATCGCGCTCAATGATGGCGGCCACGACATCCAGGGATTTCAGAAAGGTCATTACTGCGTTCCGTTAGTGTGCTGGCTCCATTCGAACCAGCCGCCATCATACACGGCGATATCTGCCCAGCCGAGCGCGCGGGCAATAAAAAAGGCAAACGAGGCGCGCCAGCCGGTACCGCAATAAAAAATCACCGGGTTATCGCCAGTGATGTGCTGTTGTTGCCAGAGTGCGGCGATCTCAGACGGGTTTCGCACCGTGCCGTCCGCATGGTGAAAATTGGTAATCAACTGGCTGTCGCCTGCTGCCTGCCCCCAGCGGGCGCCGGGAATATCGCCGACAGCGGCGATATAGTCGTAACCGCTTGTCTGACCGCTAAACTCAGGCCAACTGCGGATACTGACCAGCAATGTGTCGGGCTGCGCCAGACGCTGCTGGGTTTGCGCCATATTGAGCAGAAGCTCAGGCCGCGCCGGGATATTCACGCCAAAATCCGATTGCGGGTTGATGCCTGACGATGCACCGGTTTGCCGGGCGAAACCGGCGCGCAACCAGCTCTGCCAGCCGCCATCCAGTAAGTGAACCTCTCTGATCCCGGCGTATAACAAAATGTGCGCCATCCGCTCCGCCGCATAATTGCCGCGGCCGTAAAGGATGGCGGTACTCTCCGCGCGCAGGCCATGACTGAGCAGCACTTGGCGTAATTGTTCTGGCTTGAGCACATTCCACAGCGGCAGGCTTTCTACTTCGCGGGTGTCGATATAATCCGCGCCGGGAATATGCCCGGCGCGATAGCGGTGTTCAGCGTCACAGCCCACTTCCAGCAGCCGCCACTCGCCCTGCGGGCCCGCGGTGACCGGGCGGTGTTGCAGCAGATCCGCCAGCCACGCTGCACAAACCCACGGAGAGCGCGCGGGCGTCATCGGTCAGACCTTAAATTTGGCCCACACTGGTGCGTGGTCGGACGGTTTTTCCATGCTGCGAATGTCGTAATCGATACCCGTCTCAATGCAGCGCTCCGCCAGCGGTTGGCTTGCCAGCAGCAGATCGATACGCAGGCCGCGGTTATCGTCGAAGCCTTTTGAGCGGTAATCAAACCACGAGAAGCGATCCTGAGTTTCCGGGTTGGCTTCGCGGAACGTATCGACCAACCCCCAGCCTTTCAGACGCTCCATCCATTCGCGCTCTTCCGGCAGGAAGGAGCATTTGCCGGTGCGCAGCCAGCGTTTGCGGTTCTCTTCACCGATACCGATATCAAGGTCTGTCGGGCTGATATTCATATCGCCCATGATCAACACCGGTTTTGTTTTATCGAGTTCTGTATCGAGATAGTTCTGCAAGTCCTGGTAGAACTTCTCTTTCGCCGGGAACTTCAGCGGGTGGTCGCGGCTTTCGCCCTGCGGGAAATAGCCATTAATCACCGTGATATCGCCGATAGGCGAGGGGATCTCCGCCATGATAATGCGGCGCTGCGCTTCTTCACCGTCGTTCGGCCAGCCGCGACGCACGGAAATCGGCGTCTCTTTGGTCAGCAACGCCACGCCGTAGTGGCCTTTCTGTCCGTGATAAAAAACGTTGTAACCCAGCCGTGCGACATCTTCGAGCGGAAACATATCGTCGTGGACTTTGGTCTCCTGCAGGCCGATGACGTCCGGCTGATGTTGCTCAACCAGCGCTTCAAGCTGGTGAGGGCGGGCGCGCAGGCCATTGATATTAAAAGAGACAAATTTCATAGTCGCAGCCATTTAGCAGAGTGAAAGATGCAGAGATGTTAGCAGAATTTACATTTAACCACCGCCACTTATTGATATCGCCGCCGCCGATGCGCACTGGCGCATCACGCGCCCTTATTTAGGGCGAAACGCACTAAAACAGGGCGCACGCTGTAAATTAATTTCGCTGATGATCACAGTTCTATAATTAAAATTTCTAATTGCATAAACAGGCGTCTTTACTCCCTCTCCACCTCATTTGGATCTCTGGTTATTCACTTTTTATGCAAATAAAGTGAATGGCGATAGGTTTTAAGTTATTGAAATTTCGTTGCTGAAAGTCGTTTATGCAGTTTTATCGCTGGCTGGCACGAACCGTGCAATCTACATTTACAGCGAAAACGTTCATATTCGTTAACATTTTTTCAACTATTTATTTACCGGATGAGGTCGCTATGTCTCTGTCAATTACGCGTGAAAACTTTGATCAATGGATGCTGCCTGTCTACGCGCCTGCGCCTTTTATTCCGGTACGCGGTGAGGGCTCCCGCTTGTGGGATCAGCAGGGTAAAGAGTATGTCGACTTTGCCGGAGGGATTGCGGTGAATGCGCTGGGGCATGCGCATCCCGCGCTGTGTAAAGCGCTCAGCGAGCAGGCGGCGAAGTTCTGGCATACCGGCAACGGTTACACCAACGAGCCGGTGCTGAAACTGGCGAAACGCCTGCTGGACGCGACCTTTGCCGATCGCGCCTTCTTTTGTAACTCCGGTGCCGAGGCAAACGAAGCGGCGCTGAAGCTGGCGCGCAAATATGCCCACGATACCTTTGGCCCGCATAAAAGCGGCATTGTCGCGTTCAAGAATGCGTTCCATGGACGCACCTTATTTACCGTTAGCGCGGGCGGGCAACCGGCTTATTCGCAAGATTTTGCGCCGTTGCCGCCGCAAATCCAGCATGCGCAGTTCAACGATCTGGCCTCCGCCAGCGCCTTAATTAATGACGATACCTGTGCCGTTATTGTCGAGCCGATGCAGGGTGAAGGCGGCGTGGTGCCGGCCAGCCAGGCGTTTTTGCAAGGGTTGCGCGAGCTGTGTACCCGTCATAACGCGCTGCTGATTTTTGATGAGGTGCAAACCGGCGTTGGTCGTACTGGCGAGCTGTATGCCTATATGCATTACGGCGTGACGCCGGATGCGCTGACCACGGCAAAAGCGTTGGGCGGCGGTTTCCCGATTGGCGCGATGCTGACCACCGAACAGTTTGGCAAAGTGATGAATGTCGGTACTCACGGTACGACCTACGGCGGTAACCCGCTGGCCGGCGCGGTGGCGGGTGCGTTGCTCGATATCGTCAACACGCGGGAAACCCTGACTGGCGTGAAGCAACGCCATCAATGGTTTACGGAGCAGCTTGCGGCGATCAATGACCGTTATCACCTGTTCAGTGAAATCCGCGGCTTAGGGTTGCTGATCGGTTGTCAACTGGCTCCTGAGTATGCCGGAAAAGCAAAACAACTTTCACAACTGGCAGCAGCAGAAGGCGCAATGGTGTTGATTGCCGGTGGCAATGTGCTGCGTTTCGCTCCGGCGTTGAATATCAGCGAAGAAGAGATCCGCGACGGGCTTGCGCGTGTTGCCCGCGCCTGTGAAAAATTCATTGCGGAGAACGCATCATGATGGTGATCCGTCCTGTCGCCGAAGGCGATTTACCGGCGCTGATGCGGCTGGCCGGAAAAACCGGTGGCGGCCTGACGTCGTTGCCGGTTGATGAAGCAACGCTTGCTGCGCGGATTGAACGTTCGCGCCGTACCTGGCAGGGCGAGCTGCCGAAGGGTGAGCAAGGGTATGTTTTTGTGCTGGAAGAGACGCAAAGCGGCGAGGTGGCGGGCATTTGCGCCATTGAGGTCGCGGTGGGTCTGAACGATCCCTGGTATAACTACCGGGTCGGGACCCAGGTGCATGCTTCGAAAGAGCTGAATGTCTATAACGCGCTGCCAACGCTGTTTCTCAGTAACGACCACACCGGTAGCAGCGAACTCTGCACACTGTTTCTCGATCCCGCCTGGCGTAAAGAGGGCAACGGCTATCTGTTGTCGAAATCCCGCTTTCTGTTTATGGCGGCATTCCGCGAGCGCTTTAATGAGAAAGTAGTGGCCGAGATGCGCGGCGTGATTGACGAGCACGGTTATTCGCCTTTCTGGGAGAGCCTGGGCAAGCGTTTCTTTTCGATGGAGTTCAGCCGGGCGGATTATCTGTGCGGCACCGGGCAAAAAGCCTTTATCGCGGAGCTGATGCCAAAGCACCCTATTTATACCCACTTTCTTTCACAAGAGGCGCAAGCGGTGATTGGCGAGGTGCATCCACAGACGGCACCGGCCCGTGCGGTGCTGGAAAAAGAGGGCTTTCGCTACCGTAACTATGTCGACATTTTTGATGGCGGGCCGACGCTCGAATGCGATGTTGATCGGGTGCGGGCGATTCGCAAAAGCCGCCTGGTGACGGCAGGCGAAGGCCAGCGTGCACCGGGTGAATGGCCCGCGTGTATGGTCTCCAATGAGCAGTACCAGCAATTCCGCGCCATGCTTATTTACGCGGATCCAAACACCGAGCGTTTGCTCTTAACGGCTGCCGAACTGGATGCGCTGAAGTGCCAGCCGGGGGATACCGTGCGGCTGGTGCGACTGTGTGCCGAAGAGAAAAGTGGCGAGGAGAAAACAAAATGAGTTTATGGATTAAGGGTGACTGGGTAACAGGCCAGGGCGAACGCCGCGTCAAAACCAACCCGGTAAGCCACGAAGCGTTGTGGCACGGCTTTGATGCCGATAGCGAGCAAGTGGTGCTGGCGTATCAGGCCGCGCGCGACGCTTTCCCGCAGTGGGCGCGGCAGGCTTTTACTGAGCGACAGGCGATTGTCGAGAAATTCGCGGCGCTACTGGAGACCAACAAAGCGGCGCTGGCCGAAATCATCGCCCGCGAAACCGGTAAGCCGCGCTGGGAAGCGGCGACCGAAGTGACGGCGATGATCAACAAAGCCTCAATATCGGTAAAGGCGTACCACGTGCGTACCGGGGAACAACACACGGAGATGGCAGATGGTGCCGCAACACTGCGCCATCGCCCGCACGGGGTGCTGGCTGTTTTCGGGCCTTACAACTTCCCTGGTCATCTGCCGAATGGGCATATTATCCCGGCGTTGCTCGCGGGTAATACATTGATCTTTAAACCCAGCGAACTCACGCCGTGGACCGGCGAAGCGGTGGTCAAACTCTGGGAGCAAGCGGGTTTGCCCGCAGGCGTGCTGAATTTGGTGCAGGGCGGGCGTGAGACCGGCCAGGCGCTGAGCGCATTACCGGGGCTGGACGGATTGTTATTTACCGGCAGCGCCAATACGGGATATCAGCTTCACCGCCAGCTTGCCGGGCAGCCAGAAAAAATTCTCGCGCTGGAGATGGGTGGCAATAACCCGCTAATTGTTGAAGATCCTGACGATACCGATGCCGCCGTCCATCTGGCGATCCAGTCAGCATTTATTACCGCCGGGCAGCGCTGCACCTGCGCACGCCGCTTACTGGTTAAGCGTTCTAAAGCGGGCGATGACTTTCTGGCGCGGCTGGTGGAAGTGAGCGCGCGGCTGCAACCGCAGGCCTGGGATGCGGAACCCGCGCCGTTTTTCGGTGGCCTGATTTCACCCCAGGCGGCGCAGCAGGTTTACCAGGCCTGGCAGGCGCACGAAGCTCGCGGCGGTAAAACTTTGCTGGCACCGCGCCTGTTAGCGGAAGGAACCTCGCTGCTGACGCCGGGGATTATCGAGATGACGGACGTGGCGGGAGTGCCGGACGAAGAAGTTTTTGGCCCGCTGCTGTGTGTCTGGCGCTATGACGATTTTGATCAGGCAATCCGTATGGCGAACGACACGCGCTACGGGCTGGCCTGCGGGTTAATTTCACCGGATCGGCAAAAATTTGATCAACTGCTGCTGGAAGCGCGCGCCGGGATCGTCAACTGGAATAAACCGTTGACCGGTGCGGCCAGTACCGCGCCGTTTGGCGGCGTGGGCGCCTCGGGTAACCATCGCGCCAGCGCGTGGTACGCAGCGGATTACTGCGCATGGCCGATGGCGAGTCTTGAATCTCCCGCGTTGATGTTGCCACAGACGCTCAGCCCGGGACTGGATTTCTCTCGCGAGGCGCAGCCATGAAAGCACGTGAGGTTAACTTCGATGGCTTGGTTGGGCTAACGCACCATTACGCCGGATTATCTTTTGGTAATGAGGCCTCGACCCGCCACCGTTTTCAGGTTTCTAACCCTAAACTGGCGGCAAAGCAGGGGCTACTGAAAATGAAAGCGCTCGCCGACGCGGGTTTCCCGCAGGCGGTGATCCCGCCGCAGGAGCGCCCTAATATCGCGGTCTTGCGGCAGCTTGGTTTCAGCGGCAGCGATGAGCAGGTAGTGGAAAAAACTACCGCACAAGCGCCGCAGATCCTCTCCGCTGCCAGCTCGGCATCGTCGATGTGGGTCGCAAACGCGGCTACCGTCTGCCCGTCGGCGGATGCGCTGGATGGCAAAGTGCATCTTACGGTTGCTAACCTGAATAATAAATTCCACCGCGCAATGGAAGCCCCGACCACAGAAGCCGTGCTGCGCGCCATCTTTCGCGATGAAACAGCGTTTGCTGTCCACCCGGCGCTGCCGCAGGTTGCCATGTTTGGCGATGAAGGCGCGGCGAACCATAACCGCTTTGGCGGTGATTACGGCGAAGCGGGTGTGCAACTCTTCGTTTATGGCCGGGAGTACGCAAGCCAGGATGCCCCGGCGCGCTATCCGGCGCGCCAGACGCGCGAAGCCAGCGAGGCGGTGGCGCGTATCAATCAGGTGCGCGCAGAGCAGGTGGTTTTCGCCCGGCAAAACCCGGACGTTATCGATCTGGGCGTGTTTCATAACGATGTGATTGCCGTTTCGAACCGACAGGTGCTTTTTTGTCACGAACTGGCCTTTGCTAACCAGGCTCGTGTGCTGGCCGAGCTACACTCTAAAGTACCGGGATTTATGGCAATTGAAGTTCCGCAGCAGGCTGTTTCGGTTAGCGATGCGGTGGCAACGTATCTGTTTAACAGCCAGCTGCTGAGTCGTGATGATGGCAGCATGTTGCTGGTATTGCCGCAGGAGTCACAGGAACATGCCGGGGTGTGGCGCTATCTGAACACGCTGCTGGCGCAGGATAACCCGATCAGTGAGCTTAAAGTATTTGACCTGCGTGAAAGTATGGCGAACGGCGGTGGTCCGGCGTGCCTGCGCTTGCGTGTGGTGCTTACCGAGGCGGAGCAGCAGGCCGTTAACCCGGCAGTAATGATGAATGACAGTTTGTTTGCCACCCTCAATGACTGGGTGGATCGGTACTATCGCGATCGGCTGACGCAAGCGGATTTAGCCGATCCGCAGCTTTTACGCGAGGGGCGGGAAGCGCTGGACCGATTAACGCAGTTGTTGAATCTGGGATCGGTGTATCCCTTCCAGCGTTAACCGGAGGCCGTATGGATAACTTTCTTGCTGCAACGCTTGCGGGCGATATCCCGCGAAAAATGTCAGGGGAGTCGGGCGGTATTCACTGGTTGTGGCACGAACAAGGGATTCTGGAACTGATCCCGAAACAATCCGTCGGGCGATCGCTGGTCATCTCGTGTGCTATCCACGGTAATGAAACCGCGCCGGTGGAGATGCTGGATCTGTTGCTTAAAAATGTCTTTGCGGGCGAACAGCCACTCACCTGGCGGCTACTGGTGATCCTTGGAAACCCGCAGGCGCTGGCGCAAAACAAGCGTTTTTTGCATAACGATCTCAACCGGATGTTTGGTGGTCGCTGGCAGCAGTTGCCGCCCAACGATGAAACAGTGCGCGCCGCCCAGCTTGAACGAGCGGTGACGCATTTCTTTGCGGCGGGCGATGAGGTGCGCTGGCATCTGGATTTACATACCGCGATCCGCGGTTCGCATCATGTGCGCTTTGGCGTGCTGCCACAGCGAGCCGAGCCCTGGGATGAACCGTTTCTGGAATGGCTGGGTGACGCAGGGCTGGAGGCGCTGGTGTTTCACCAGGCACCAGGTGGCACCTTTACCCATTACAGCTGTGAGCATTTTAATGCGCTGGCTTGCACACTGGAGCTTGGCAAAGCGTTACCATTTGGTGAAAACGATCTAAGCCAGTTCCAGCGCACGGCCTGGGCGCTGGCGGCGTTACTGGCGGGCGAACCCGCACCGGATACGGAAAACACGCCGCTGCGCTATCGGGTAGTGCAGCAACTGACCCGCCACAGTGAAGAATTTAAACTCTTCATGAGTGCGGATACACTCAATTTTACGGCCTTCAGTGCGGGTACTTTGCTGGCAGAAGATCGCGGCGAGCGGTATGTGGTGCAACATGAACAGGAGTATGTTTTGTTTCCGAATCCGAATGTTGCCATTGGCTTACGTGCCGGACTTATGCTCGAGAAAATTAATTAAACAGCAAGCCCTGTTCACGCAGGGCTTATTTTTATGGTTTTCTTAAATAAATTGCAGAATTATCCTGTTGAAGCGCTTTATTAATAAACAACGTTGATTTAAGATTATCCATAATTCCTTTTTAATCAGTATGTTGAATATTTAATTTTCGACTCTCCACGCTTTATCCTTATTTCCTTCACATTTGACGTAAAAATGATATTTACACTTTCATTGTTTTACCGTCGCTCTGATTAATTGACGATAAAGCCAGTAAAGTGATTAGCGTCAACACGGCAACCGCCGTAAGTAAAACCGAAGTAAGGAATAAAATTATGCGTAAATTGACTGCTCTGTTTGTTGCCTCTACCCTGGCTTTTGGCGCTGCAGGTCTGGCTCATGCTGCGGATACCACCGCCGCACCCGCTGACGCGCAACCCATGATGCACCACAAAGGTAAAGGCCCGCACGATATGATGTTCAAAGGCCTGAACCTGACCGATGCGCAGAAACAGCAAATCCGCGAGATCATGAAAAGCCAGCGCGAAGAGATGAAACGTCCGCCGGTGGAAGAGATGCGCGCAATGCATGACATCATTACCAGCGACAGCTTTGACCGCGCGAAAGCTGAAGCGCAAATCACCAAAATGGAACAGCAGCATAAAGACGTTATGCTGAAACGTATGGAGACGCAGAACAAGATTTACAACATTCTGACACCGGAACAGAAAAAGCAGTTCAATGCGAATTTTGAGAAGCGTCTGACAGAACATCCGGCAGCGGAAGGTAAAATGCCTCCTGCACCTGCTGAATAATTCAGCGCCCCTCCTTAAGACCGCCGGTTTTGCTCATCGCTTGTTTTACGTGATGGGCAGAACCGGCGGTTTTTTCTTGTTTCCCTCTTGCCAGCCGCTACTGGCGCGGTATCCTCGTTAAACCCCGTTTTTACGGCGATGTTACTTATCTGAAATTTATGATTTTTTACATGTCTGATTGCGCAGTAGCCTAAGGCAAATCGTGTCGGCTGCCGATAACTCACACATGGCAAAGTAAACAATAACAATGATGCAGGCTGTCCGAAGAGGCAGCGGCGCAGGTGAAGCACCGCGCCCTTCAGGAGTGATGATGGAATTCTTTGATATCCGTAAAATGCCGGTAAATCTCTGGCGTAATGGGGCGGGCGAAACCCGAGAAATTTGCTGTTTTCCACCCGCAACACGTGATTTTAACTGGCGAGCCAGTATCGCTTCGCTGGCCAGCAACGGTGATTTTCCGCAATTTCCCGGTGTGGATCGAGTAATAACCCTTATTGAAGGCGGCGAAGTGACGCTGAACGGCGGAGGTGCTTTCAGCCACACGCTTAAACACCACCAGCCCTTTACTTTTGCCGGTGAGCAGCCGGTCAGGGCTGAACTTTCAGACGGGCGCATGTCGCTGGATTTTAATGTGATGACGCGCCGCGATCGCTGCCAGGCGAAAGTGCGTATCGCCGATCGCACCTTTACCACTATTGGTACACGCGGCGGCGTTATTTTCGTTCTGAGCGGGGCATGGCAATTGGGCGATAAATTGTTGACCGCCGATCAGGGCGCCTACTGGCAGGAAGGGCGACAAACTCTGCGGTTGCTAAAGTCAGAAGGGCAATTACTGTTCAGTGAAATCACCTGGCTGCCCGGCCATTAACCCAGTTCAATGATTTCGTACTCCCCGGAAAGCAGCGGCTTGCAGAGAATTTTGTAGCCGTCATGATCGAAACCCGCCGGTAAACGCAGCAGTTGCGCGGCAGCGGCGGGCTCATCAACTGAACCTAACCATAGCCAGTTGTGAATAATGTGATATTGCGTCATTCCCGCAGCGCTCTCTTTTAGCCCGATTGGACCGCGCCATGGCCAGCAGACCAGTTGCAGGCGTGCCATCGCAGCAGCCAGGCGTTCATCATGTGCTTCACGCGTCTCTTTGCCGCAACATGCCCCGGCACAGCGCTGTAATGCGGATCGAAAACAAGCCCGGCCGCGACTTAGCGATTCCAGACCCAGCAGCCCGTAGCACAGCTTTTCGTCATCAGCGATCGACTGCAGCGCTTGCAATGCGGCGCGACGGTTGGCAAACAGGCCATACAGATTGGGAGAGGAGGAGAAATCCACCTCTTTGGCATACACCACTTGCGGTTTTTCACCGCTAAGGCGAAGCGAGCAGAGCTGGCGATTACGGCGCAGACGCTTATTAAATAGCGGCTGTTGTTCTTTAATCAGCCGCGCTTCGAGCAACAGCGCGCCAATCTCACCGGCGGTACAAATCCAGGTAATACGCCGCGACTGACGCAGCATCGCCGCTTCATCGGGCGTGCGCAGGTGCGACAGCACACGACTGCGGATATTGACGCTTTTACCGATATAAAGCGGCATCGCCTCGCTTTCGCCGTGAAAAATATAGACGCCGGGCTGTTTGGGCATTGCTTCCAGCCACGGACGAAGATGTTCCGGATATTCATAGATTGCCGCCGCTTCGAATTCAAGACGCGGGGCGGATTGACGCCTGACCACAAAAGACTCCTGATACTGTTTACCCATCCAGTATAGCAGCCAATAAGTGTCTAAAAAAGAGGCGGCTTGCGCCGCCTGTGGGTTATTTCTGTTTCCAGAAATCGTCGAATACGGTAATAGGCGGGCGGCGCTTGTGCTCCGTTTTCACATACCAGCCTTCAATGATTTTCGCGATACTGGCGTCCAGCGTTTTCCCTTCCAGATAATCATCGATATTTTCGTAAGTTACGCCCAGTGCGGCTTCATCGGGCAGTGAAGGGCGATCATCTTCCAGGTCGGCCGTTGGCGCTTTTTTATAAAGATGTTCCGGGCAGCCCAGGTAAGCCAGTAACTGTTTACCCTGGCGTTTGTTCAGACGGAAAAGCGGGTTGATATCAGTGCCGCCATCGCCATATTTGGTGAAGAAACCGGTCACCGCTTCGGCGGCATGGTCGGTACCAACCACCACGCCTTTCGTCATGCCCGCAATGCTGTATTGCGCTTTCATACGTTCGCGCGCTTTTTCATTGCCGCGCACGAAATCGCTCAGTTCGATGCCTGTGTCACGCAGCGCCTGCTCGCTTGCCTGCACTGAGGCTTTGATATTGACGGTCAGAACGCGATCCGGCTGAATAAACGCGATGGCATCCTGGCAATCCTGTTCATCCGCTTGCTTACCGTAAGGCAGGCGGACGGCGATAAACTGATATGCTTGATTACCCGTTTCCTGGCGCAGTTCGCTGATTGCCATCTGGCTGATTTTCCCGGCCAGCGTGGAGTCCTGGCCACCGCTAATGCCAAGCACCAGCGTTTGCAAAAAAGGATAGGTTTTCAGATAGGTTTTCAGAAAGTCCACGCTGCGGCGAACTTCTTCTTCGGCATTGACCGTGGGCTTCACGCCTAACGCCTGAATAATCTCTTGTTGCAGAGTCATTTACCCCTCCGTTGTGTTGTCCTGCTTTGCAGGGTGCAAATAGATAATAGGGTCAAATTAACCCTTTGGCGGTAAAACGACAAGGATCACAGATTTGAGTGCCGCAATTTACGGCGTTTTAGCAGCTTATCTCACTTTTATTAGATTTCTCCGAAAGTTATACCAATGCCGTCTGTTAGTTGAAAAATGCAATTTTATATTCCAGGCTTAGATAACACGCTGATACACAAGCGGATACAAAAGAGGATGGAATATGAATAAGAACATCGCAGGAATTCTGGGCGCAGCTGCAGTGCTGACTATGCTGGCGGGTTGTACGGCTTACGATCGTGCAAAAGATCAGGTTTCTCAGCCGGTGGTGAAAGATGTGAAAAAAGGCATGAGCCGCCAGCAGGTTATGCAGGTTGCTGGCCGTCCTTCTTCTGAAGTTACGATGATCCACGCGCGCGGTACTTGCCAGACCTATATTCTGGGTCAACGTGACGGCAAAACCGAAACCTATTTCGTTGCGCTGGATGAAACTGGTCACGTCATGAACTCCGGCTACCAGACCTGCGCCGAGTATGATACCGACCCGCAAGCTAAGCAGTAATTTCGGTTTTTAGCCTGAGCAAATAAAAAACCGGCCAGTTGGCCGGTTTTTTATGGCTGCAATAACGCTTACGCCGGGATGCTATCGATTTTGCTGATGCGCGACCAGACGCGGTGCGCCGTAAGATGCGTCAGAAAATCATCCATAAAATTCGCCGTGGCGTTATCCGCCTCGACAATACCGTCCTCTCCCTGGTCATCCACATCCAGTAAGCGCTTAAACTGCCGTGCATCACCCGCAAGCGCGATAGTTTTCAGGTGTTTATAGGCTTCCAGCAGATAATATTTCGCGTCGCCATTCTGCAGGATATCGCTGATATCGCCGCCGGGAACAATGACGCCATCTACCGTCAGCGACGGCGATCCGGCGAAGGTAGCGGCAATCGGTAATTCGGAGCCATCATCCGCAGTCACGTTGCCCATTCGCGCATAGAGCAGCTTGCTATGAACGCCTTTGGCTTTCAGCCCCTGCAATACGTTGAGTACATCCGCTGCGCTAACCTTATCATGCAGTAAAACTGCCACCACCCGGCCTTTCACGTTGCCATCCGGGATGGCATAAAGACTCAGCGAAGGATCTTTTTTCAATCCATTCACTTCCGGCGGCGGGGCGATATTTAACTGATCGTCGCTCAGGGTGATACCAAGGTTTTCCGCTACACCTTGCGCCAGATGCACGTCAATGTGCGCCAGGTGATCCACCACACGTTCGCGAATATACGCGCGCACTACTTTGCTCAACTCGAAGCTGAAAGCGTCAATAATATGGCGTTGTTCAAACGGTGTCTGGCTTAACCAGAACAGGCGAGGATGTGCGTAATATTCACCGAATGAGGGGCTGCGTTCGCGGATTTTTTCCCCTTCGACGCGCTCCTGGTAAGTCTCGAAACCACCGCGTTTCGGGCCGGGCGGTGTTTCCCGCGGCCAGTTATCATTGATGGAGTTTGGTTCATAGTTAGCGGGATTGGTGTCAATCTCCATGCGGTGCATGCCGTCGCGCTGCAAATTATGGTACGGACAAGTTGGGCGGTTGATGGGGATTTCATGGAAGTTCGGCCCGCCGAGTCGGCTGATTTGCGTATCGGTATAGGAGAACAGACGCCCCTGCAGTAGCGGGTCATTGGTAAAATCCAGACCGGGCACGATATGCCCTGGGTGGAACGCAGCCTGCTCGTTTTCGGCAAAGAAGTTATCCGGGTTACGGTTTAATACCATTTTTCCGACGCGCTGCACGGGAACCAGTTCTTCGGGAATCAGCTTGGTTGGATCCAGCAGGTCGAAATCAAATTTGAATTCATCCTCTTCCGGGATCAGCTGTAACCCCAGCTCATACTCCGGATAATCGCCAGCTTCAATGGCTTCCCATAACTCGCGACGGTGGAAATCCGGATCGCGCCCGGTCAGTTTTTGCGATTCGTCCCACACCAGCGATGCCTTGCCTGCCAGCGGTTTCCAGTGGAAGCGCACAAACGTGGCTTTGCCTTCGGCGTTGATCAGGCGAAATGTGTGGATGCCAAAACCTTCCATCGTGCGATAGCTGCGCGGAATGCCGCGATCGGACATCGCCCACATCACGTTATGTAAGGTTTCGGGCTGTAACGACACATAGTCCCAGAAGGTGTCATGCGCGCTTTGACCCTGCGGGATCGCCCAGTGCGGCTCTGGTTTTACCGCATGGACAAAATCGGGGAATTTATGCGCATCCTGGATGAAAAAGACCGGCGTATTGTTGCCAACCAGGTCAAAAATGCCTTCTTCGGTGTAGAACTTGGTGGCAAATCCGCGGATGTCACGAACGGTGTCCGCTGAACCCGCGCCGCCCTGCACGGTAGAAAAACGGACAAATACCGGGGTGATTTTATCCGCATCAGAGAGAAAATCCGCTTTGGTAATATCACTCAGGCTACGATAGGGCTGAAAGTAACCATGTGCCGCCGACCCGCGCGCATGCACGATTCGTTCTGGGATGCGTTCATGGTCGAAATGGGTGATTTTCTCCCGCAGGATAAAGTCTTCCAGCAGTGTTGGGCCGCGTTTTCCCGCGCGCAGGGAGTTTTGGTCATCGGCAATGCGCACGCCCTGGTTAGTGGTAAGGGGATAATTTTCGCCACCCTTGCGGTAAGGCTCCAGCGCGTTCAGCTTGTCATTCGACGTGTCCGGCGCTTTCATGCTCCCCGGCGCGGTCGGTTGCTCGCCGGGTGCTGTGGGGCGCGGGGAAGGGCGGTGCGAATTGTCCTCAGGGGCCAGGGAGTCCAGCCCTGGGCGGGATTCGTTAGCGTCATGAACCGGGGCGTGATGATGAGGGTCTTTCTCGTTGTGCGACATTGAACTCGTCTCCTGTTTTCATTGCTGAAAAATGGTCGATGTTTCCTTAAAACCCTTCTAACTATAGAACAACGTGCTGCGTTAACCTGGTTAATCAGGAGGCGGAAAGGAAGTGAAAAATCAGAGAAAGTGGTGCCAGGCGCGACGTACAGGCTCACAATCGGCTATGATAGGTCTTTAATGTTTGAAGAATTTGTCTGTAGAACGCATCGCTTATGAAATCTTATCGTCAACAAAACCGAGCCATTATCAGCTATGTCCCGCGTGTCGAACCGGCTCCCCCCGATCACGCCTCAAAAGTGGATGGCTATCGTGATGTCTGGTTGCTGCGTGGCAAGTATGTGGCGTTTGTGTTGATGGGGGAAAAGTTTCGCCGCTCGCCGATCTTTAGTGTCCCGGAAGCCGCGCAGCGCTGGGCGCTGCAAATGCGCCAGGAAGGCGAGATAGAAGAAGAGTAAACAAAACCGCCTGACATTGCAGGCGGTTTCATTGTCAATCAATGCCCCAGGGAGCGAGTGGCATTATTTATTTCTTGCCGGGTGATTAACGGTGCGCCAGTTCGGCGTCCTCTTCACTGTCCAGCACCGCTTTATCGGTCTGTTTCAGCCACTGGCTGGTTAACGTACCGGCGGTCATGGAACCACTGACGTTCAGGGCGGTACGGCCCATATCGATAAGCGGTTCAACAGAGATAAGCAGCGCCACCAGCGTTACCGGCAGGCCCAGCGCAGGCAGCACGATAAGCGCGGCAAAAGTCGCACCGCCACCAACGCCTGCTACGCCTGCGGAACTCACGGTGACAATCCCTACCAGAGTGGCAATCCACAGCGGATCCAGCGGGTTGATGCCAACGGTCGGAGCTACCATCACTGCCAGCATCGCCGGGTAAAGCCCCGCACAGCCGTTCTGCCCAATGGTTGCACCAAAAGAGGCGGAGAAGCTGGCGATGGATTCCGGTACGCCCAGACGACGCGTTTGCGCTTCCACGTTCAGCGGAATGGATGCAGCGCTGGAGCGGCTGGTGAAGGCAAATGTCAGTACCGGCCATACTTTACGGAAGAATTTCAGCGGGCTAACGCCGTTCACGCCAAGCAGCAGACCGTGCACTACAAACATAATGCCCAGGCCAAGGTAAGAGGCGATAACGAAGCTACCCAGCTTGATGATGTCCTGAATGTTAGAACCGGCGACAACTTTGGTCATCAGCGCCAGCACGCCATACGGTGTCAGTTGCATCACAAGGCGTACCAGTTTCATCACCCAGCTTTGCAGCGTATCGATAGCGGTCAGAACGCGCTGGCCTTTCGGCGCGTCATCTTTCAGCAGCTTCAGTGCCGCAACGCCAAGGAAAGCAGCGAAGATAACGATGCTGATAATTGATGTCGGGTTTGCGCCGGTCAGGTCGGCAAACGGGTTTTTCGGTACGAAAGAGAGCAGCAATTGCGGCACGGTGAGATCGGCCACTTTGCCGACATAGTTGCTTTGAATAGCATTCAAACGCGCCGTTTCTGCCGTTCCCTGCACCAGACCTTCCGCCGTCAAACCGAACAGATTGGTCACCAGTACCCCCACCAGCGCAGCGATAAGCGTGGTGAACAACAATGTACCGATGGTCAGAAAACTGATTTTGCCCAGTTGTGACGCGTTATGCAGCCGCGCAACGGCGCTCAAAATTGAGGCGAAAACCAGCGGCATGACAATCATTTGCAGCAACTGAACATAGCCATTGCCGACGACGTTGAACCACTGGATGGAATCTTTCAGTACCGGGTTATCAGAACCGTAGATAGCCTGCAGCGCGAGACCAAAGATCACGCCAAGGCCTAAACCGACCAGTACTTTTTTTGCCAGGCTCCACTGTTTGTGACGCGCCTGCGCCAGCAAAAACAGCAGTGCCACGAACACTACAACGTTCGCGATGAGTGGAAAATTCATTCCCGTTCTCCTGATATCATTATTCGGTCGGCCTTCTCGGCCGCTCCTGTTGCGCAAGGTTAGCAGAAGTGCCGAAACGGGCTTATATCCAAATGGAATGGGTTATATCAAAAACCTGAGAAATGCCGGTTTAATGTTCAGATTGCTGATGAATAAAGCGATTAAACTGATCTTGCAGCGACGTTATCATGTGCGATGACCAGCGGACTGCACCGTTTTCGGGCAATGTTTGCGGCATCCATACCGCATATGTAAAGAGCGCCATACATAATACGCGCTCCAGTTGATTCCCTTTTTGCGGCACCAGCAGCGGCAGACGAAAGCGCCAGCGGCAGGGCCAGAGCAGCGGTACACCCGCAGGAGTAAGCATGTCCGCCAGAATATGGCTGAGATAACCCACCACCATTCCCTGTAGCGCATCGGCGGGCACTATCCAGCTTTCCGGCACTTTTAAATAAAAGAGCGTCAGTGCCAGAAAAACCGCCAGCAGGCTATGCGTAAATCCCCGATGCCCGAAAGCGCGGGCGACAGGTTTTGATATCCACTTCAGACGCTGCCCGAGAAAGGATTTGGGATGGTCGATATCCGGCAGCAGGCAGGTGAGAATAGCGGACGGGACAATATGCCACCAGTCACCCTGGGCGAGGACGGGCGTTAACTCAGCGTTTTTGGAAAACACCGCGCAAGCAATGGAAAAAAGCAGGTGTCCTTCCGCCGTCATGGTCAAACTCACTCAACTGTCGATGCATACAGTATAGGATGTTTGTACAGTAGGCGGAAGAGGTGACGGTGTAACTCTTTGTCACAATCCTGAGCACTTAACGCGCCAGCCAGCCACCATCGACGGCAAGGGTGTAACCATTGATATAATCCGCCGCTTTTGAGGCCAGAAACACCGCAGCGCCTTTCAGATCTTCTGGTTCTCCCCAGCGTCCGGCCGGGATACGTTCAAGGATCTCCTGGCTGCGTTCCGCATCTTCGCGCAATTGCTGCGTATTATTGGTCGCCATATAGCCGGGTGCTATCGCGTTCACGTTAATCTGATGGGGCGCCCATTCGTTTGCCAGTAAACGTGTCAGCCCCATGACCCCGCTCTTGGACGCCGTATATGAAGGCACGCGGATACCGCCCTGGTACGAGAGCATCGAGGCGATGTTAATGATTTTACCGCCATTACCCTGAGCGATAAATTGCCGTGCCACCGCCTGAGAGAGAAAAAAGACCGTTTTCAGGTTCAGGTTCATCACGTCATCCCAGTCTTGCTCACTGAAATCAATGGCATCGCAGCGGCGGATCGTGCCCGCGTTATTCACCAGAATGTTAATGTGCCCAAATGTCGCAACGGCTTGCTTAACCACCTCCTCTAGACCGTGCTGGTGGCGAAGATCTGCCTGAATCGCATGGAAACGGCGTCCTAAGGCCTGCACGCGGGAGGCGGTTTCCTGCGGCACTTTGCGGCCAACACCGACAATATCGCAGCCCGCTTCCGCAAGCCCTAATGCCATTCCCTGACCCAGCCCGGTGTCGCACCCGGTGACGATAGCCACTTTACCCGCAAGCTTAAAGGCTTCCAGTATCATATTTACTCCGGCGTTATAAATTGTTGTCATGGGCATCTGCGCCTGAAGATCAGGATAGAAGGCGGACAGCGAAAATACAAATAAAAATGAAATGGTGTTTCAAAAATGAGAAGTGATGGGGCGATCGGTATCACCCCAGAGGAGAAATTAACCGAGCAGATGTGTGAGGGTAAGCTGTTCGAGACTTTCGAGTTTCACGTTAGCAAGCACATAACGCGGGTCCGTGCGATGTTCGGCATCCGGCACAACGATGGAACGCATCCGCGCCGCTTTGCTGGCAATCATGCCGTTAACCGAATCTTCCAGCGCTACACACGTGAGCGGGTCTACGCCCAGTTTTGCCGCACAGTCCAGATAAACCTGCGGGTGCGGCTTGCTGTAGGGTAACTTTTCCGCGGAGGCGAGTGCGTCGAAACTGTCGCGTAGATCGAACATAGTCAGCACTTTTTCCAGCATATGCAGCGGCGACGCAGATGCCAGCCCTACTGCCAGTCCGCTGTTTTTACATAGCGCGACGGCTTCACGTACGCCAGGCAGCAACGGGCGCTCTTCCTCAACAAGGGATATGGCGCGCTGAATGATGCGTTCGGTGACTTCCTGACGGCTCGGACCATTCCACGGCTGCTGGGCATACCACATTTCAACCACCATATCGATGCGCAGGCCAAGCGTATCCGGTAATTCATTGCGCCTTGAAATGTCGACGCCAAGGCTTGCCACAACCTCGAGTTCGGCGCGATCCCAGAGCGGTTCAGAGTCAATCAGTAATCCATCCATATCAAAAATGGCAGCAAGAATTTGTCGCGGGGCAGACATAACACCTCTCTATTCACGGATTTTGCAGGGATAAAAGCGAAATTATGGTTAAGCATTCATCATACTGCCTTTAAAGATCAGGCGAAAATGGTTATCAGAAGGTAGACTAAGGCGCAAACAGTGCGTCACTTACAAGGGGAATCCATGACGTATCAACAAGCTGGACGCATCGCCGTACTGAAACGCGTTCTGGGTTGGGTGATTTTTATTCCAGCCGTCATTTCGACCATAATTTCTGTACTGAAGTTTATGTACGATCACAGCGAAAAACAGCCGGGCATCAATGCCGTGATGCTTGATTTCGCCCATGTGATCATTGAGATGATGCGTTTTAACACGCCATTCCTGAATCTTTTTTGGTACAACTCGCCAACGCCTGATTTCCACCAAAGTCTGAACATCATGTTCTGGATTATCTATGTACTGATCTTTGTCGGGCTGGCGCTGCAGGCGTCCGGTGCGCGCATGAGCCGCCAGGCGCGTTTTTTGCGTGAAGGTGTGGAAAATCAGATGATCCTCGAGAAAGCCAAAGGACCGGAAGGGTTAACGCGTGAGCAAATTGAAGCACGCATTGTCGTGCCACACCACACCATCTTTCTGCAAATTTTCCCGCTCTATGTATTACCGGTGATAATCATTGTTGCAGGCTATTTTTTCTTTACGCTTCTCGGTTTTCTGTAACACCTCAAACCCGAGGCGTTGCGCCCCGGGTCTGAGCACAGCACTCACGCCGCCAGCACGCGATCCAGCGCTTTTTGCGCATTCACCAGATGTTCGCCACCGAATAAGATTGCCCGATTAAACAAAGTGTAAAGCTGGTAAAGGGGTTGGCGATCGAGGAAATCTGGAGGAAGCGGGGAGATGGACTGGTAACCGTCATAGATTTGCGGCGGCTGGTCCGGGTGCAGCGGCAGCATCGCCAGGTCACACTCACGGTCGCCCCAGTAGCAAGCCGGGTCGTAGATGTAAGGACCGTCAGGCCCAAGGGCGCAATTGGCCGACCAAAGATCGCCATGCAATAACGAGGGTTGCGGCTGGTGAGAACTCAGCCGTTGCTGAACGTGTTCGACAATTGCGTCGATATTGCCAAACTCCAGCCCTCTTTCCGCCGCCAGTTCTAACTGCCAGCCAATGCGTTGCTCGGCAAAAAACGTTGACCAGCGGCGCTGCCAGGCGTTGGGCTGCGGCGTGGTGGAAAGATCGTTGTCGAAATCGAGGCCAAACTGCGGCTGATCGCTCCACTGGTGCAGGCGCGCTAACTGCTGACCCAGCTGAAACGCGCTGTGCGCATCAAGCGGGCGGGCAGGAAGATACTCCATAACCAGAAAGCTGTAGTCGCGGTCGCTACCCACCGCCCAAACCGCAGGGACACGCACGGTATTGCTGCGTGCCAGCAGGGCGAGCTGATCGGCTTCGGCCGTAAAAATGGGGAGCAGTGCGCGATCATCACACTTTACGAAGAGATCGCGCCCGGCGTAGCGTACGTGCCACGCGGCATGGATTTCGCCACCGGGCAGTTCGTCGCGTTGTTCAATTTCGCCTTCACCCAGTTGTTCGCTTAACAGACCACTTATCGCTTGCCACATGATGTCTCTCCCATGTAATCAGCCAGATCATAAGGTTAGCGCACTACAGCTGTTGAAAAATCCGACTTAACGCACGCCGGCATACGCAACGGTGGAAAGGCACTTAATGTTCCTGTTTCTGGAACGCCTCCCAGGTGGTGACAGTGATTTCCGTCTCTTCGTCCACGGCGCTTTCAGCAAGCCCACTTGCCAGCGCATGAACCTCTTTTTCATTAAGCGCACTGATGAAACCGAACGTATTGGTGCCAAGATCGTGTACGTTGCCGTTATCATCTGTCATCGTGAGGAGAAAGCCGGCACGTGTAAAGTGGTTATTGATCTCATTGATGTCTGTCAGCGTCTGGTCATGAAATTTGACCTCAACTACGTAGCGGGTGATGCCATCGCTGCCCATCTTACACCTCGTTGTTATCTTGATGTTTTTTAGCATAGACGGCGAGTGACATTTGTCGACCACCGCGGAGATATTTGATATTTCCCCTTCCAGTCGGAAGGGGAGGTACGTCAGGCATGGCGCAAATAGTCGTAGATCTTTTGCGTGTCTTCCTGCTCGCACAAACGAGTACCCTGGTTGATGGTGGCTGCACTCCCGGCGGCGACGCCGAAACGTACCATGTCATCAAAAGGCGCATCTTGTGCAAGTTTGAGCGTCATTGCGCCAACCATGCTGTCGCCAGCGCCCACCGTGCTTTGGCTTTTCATCGGCGGCGGTACGACCTGAACACAGTTTTCAGCATCCACGCCCAGCGCTCCCTGCGGGCCAAGGGAGACGACCACGCGCAAGGCTTTGCCCGCCTGAACGATCTCCTGCGCGGCTTTGCGCACATCATCAGGCTGGGTTAGCTCTCTGCCGACCAGCGCGCTCAACTCCTTCTGGTTGGGTTTTACCAGTTCGATATTACCAATTGCGAGCGCTGCGTTTAGCGCCTCGCCCGAGCTATCGACAATGCAACGAATTCCCTGTTTTTGCGCAGCTTTAACTAACTGTGTCAGCTTTTCAACCTCGATACCCGGAGGCAGACTGCCACTTATCACCAAAATCGCGCCACGCTCAATCGTCAGGACTTTCTCTTCAATCTGGCGAAACTCGTCTTCATTCAATGCGGCACCAGGCATAACAAACCGGTATTGCTCACCGCTGGACTCGACATGAACGTGCAGGTTCTGCCGCGTCCAGTCTTGTGTGGCTACGGTTACGGTCGGTACGTTCTCATCTGCCAGTAATGCGGTGAGATGTTCACCCGTTGCGCCGCCAGTGGGAAATATTGCCGTTGCTTTACCGCCCAGATGGGCAATCGCGCGAGCAACATTAATGCCGCCGCCGCCTGGCTCAAAAACGGGTGCCGTACAACGCAGTTTACCTTCGGGATAAATTTGTGGCGTCAGTGTCGCGCTATCAAGCGAAGGCGCCAGCGTAAGGGTGTATATAGCTGCCATGTTGACCTCCTTTTTCTCAGACTGATGTAAGCCTGGCACTGTTAAGGCAGAAGGGAAAGGAATTAAGGGCATGATTTCAAAATGATATTGATTTAATGCGCAGCAGTTATTAATAACCTTTTTTGCTGTTTTGAGATCCCTCTTATTCAAAAAATCAAATAAGATTTCATTGATCTGTTTAAGCGGCCTTTTTATAATTTGTTACCTTTCTTTGGACCGCTGGTCATTGATCCTAATGAAAGTTTCCGGGACCGTGTTGGTCTCTTTTTTTGCTGTTCGGACTCTAAATAAATGAAGCTTTTGAAGACAGTACCCGTGCTTGTGATGGCGGCGGGTGTGTTTGTATCAATGCACGCGTTTGCAGATGATACCGTTTTTACTGTCATGGATGATCCCTCTACCGCTAAAGCGCCGTTTGAAGGCGGTGTAAACGGTGGTTATCTGGCTCAGTCCGGCAATACAAAGAGTTCCTCTTTGACTGCTGATTCCACCTTGACCTGGTACGGCGAGACTACCGCCTGGTCTTTGTGGGGCAACGCCAGCAATACATCGTCAAATGATGTGCGTTCGTCTGAAAAATACGCAGTAGGTGGCCGTAGCCGTTATAACATGACGGATTACGATTACCTGTTTGGCCAGGCGAGCTGGTTAACTGACCGCTATAACGGCTATAGCGATCGCGACGTGCTGACTGCTGGTTATGGTCGTCAGTTCCTGAATGGTCCGGTTCACAGCCTGCGCTTTGAATTCGGTCCTGGTGTTCGTTATGACAAGTACACCGACGGCAACACGAAAACGACTGGGCTCGGTTATGCTTCCGGCACCTACGCCTGGCAGATGACCGATACCACGAAATTCACGCAGGGTGTTTCCGTATTTGGTGCGGACGATACCACCGTGAACTCAGAAACAGCGCTGAACGTAGCGATTAACGCGCACTTTGCTCTGAAAGTTGCGTATAACCTGACCTGGAACTCCCAGCCACCGTCAACGGCGCCGGATCATACCGATCGCAGAACGACGGTAACGTTAGGCTATAAAATGTAATTTGTTGGGCCGAAAATATCGGCCCATCTTTTATTTGTTAATTTGTGCTCTTTTCATTCCACTATTCCTTTTTCAATTTCGTTTAAGTATTCTTTTCTCTTCATAATTTACTCACAATTAATATTTGGGTTACACATTCAGTTTATTTGACACGAATAGATAAATAAATTGACTGTGCAAAAGTGTGATCCAGATCTACACTAACAACACGGGCAAAAAAGCCCAGCCAGTTAATGTTGTTATTCAAGTATGAGAATTTAATTATGAAAAAAATCAAAACCGCTGCGGTCGCCGTCGTGCTTTCTGCACTCTCTTTTGGCGTTTTCGCGGCTCAGCCTGCAGTAACTGCCAGCCAGACTAACACTAACATCACCAACATTGAAGCGGGTTCCAATATGGTTCCGGTGTCTCATTCAACGCAGGGTTCAAATGACAATGCGTTTAACGCACATACCCTGGTTGCGGGCGAGTGGAACTAAATACGTTTTCAGTTAATTCATTAACTTTAAAAAAACCGGATTTAGTCGTACCGGTTTTTTGTATTTGTGCGGCAATGCGGATTTTGTAAGATAAGGTTATTTCGCTGCGGGCGAAAAATGATTTTGTTATTAAGTGCTGTTATTAAATGAAGTGAAAATACAATGTTAGCTACGAAGAAGCGCCAGAATATTTTCTGCAGACTGGTTAGCGACTTTTAGCACCATATCCTGGCTCTGCTGTAATATCTGCGCTTTTGCCATCTTACTGACTTCCAGCGCGTAATCCGCATCTTCAATCCGGCTCTTCGCCGCTTGTGTTGCAACATTTTGCTGTGCCAGTACCGATTTATTCGATTCAAAACGATTGATATACGCGCCATATTGCGCGCGCCAGCCGCTTACTTTCTCGAGTGCTTTGTCAAGCGCACCCATTGCGACACCTGCTGAGGCCGCCGTTTGCAAGGATGTCGCGTTTAAACCCAGTGATTTCACATCAGCCGGAGTGGCAGGCATGGTTACGGATTGGATATCATCCCCAACGTTCGCGCTGGTTACGACCTCCCACGGGCGGCTCTGCTTTGGCGGTTCCGCCGGCGTTATTGTTGGTTTTGGCAGAGTTCCCCAGGTTAAGTTGCTGGTAAAAGAGCCACTGCCGACGATCATTACCACCAAGTCTTCCGTAACGTTATCGATCTTTACGCGCTCAAGTCGGTTTGAACCGTTGCTACCATCATTGTAAGCATTGCCCGGTTCGTAACGGTCACCATCTCCGCTGTAAGCAATAGCCATACCGTTGTAATTCAGCGTTTCGCTACCGTTTAGCGCCCAGGCTGCGCCGCCATCAATCAGTAAAGAATCGTCGTAGGTAGCGCCATGCGCAAAACCGTTGGCTTCGGTCAGAACCCGGCTGGTCGCTTTCGCTGAATCCGTGATGCCACGACTTTTCCATGTATAGTCCGGGGCTGCGCCGTTAATTGGTGTACCGGCCAGATGCTTACCATCGCGCGTGAATAACTGAATGTCATCATCCAGGCCCAGTGAATCAATGGTAATAGCAATATTCGTCGAACCGGCAGGGATGTAGGCCAGCGAGACAATGCCTGAACTGAACGAATAATTGGTACCCTGAACCGGAAACTTGACGTTTAACGGCGGCACATCACCAATCAACTCCGGTGGCAGTTCGGGTGAATCAGTAGCCAACGGGTAGCGTCCAAAAATCTCGGTACCCTCTGAGATTGACTGAATATTGTTAAGAATATTTTGATATTCGTTCTGAATGCTTTGCCGGTCATTCTCCGGGAGGGTGCTATTTCCTGACTGTATGGCCAGGCTTTTCGCCCGGATCAGAAGTTCGCTAACAGTGTTCAAACTGCCATCGGCGGTCTGTGCCATACTGATAGCATCATCAAGACCACGCGATACCACGCTATCCGCACTGGCGTTAGAGCGCATGCGATTAGCGATAGACTGCCCGGCAGCATCATCCTTCGCGCCATTAATGCGCAACCCCGATGACAGACGTTCAATACTTTCCTGAAGCGAAGAAGACGTTTTTTTTCGGGTAGTGAGGTTCAGCCCGATAAACTCATTATGATTGATTGCCTGCATTACCGTCATTAATTCATTCAGACCGCTAATGAATTAATCATCGGCAAAGGGGTGAGTAACTTTAAGGTAAATTCGCAGAAAAATTTAACTTTGTGCAAGTGTCTGAAAATAGATGGTGTGCAGAAAAAGGCCTGTTGCGTTACCTCTTCACGCTGTCAGGGGATAGAGGCAGTGTACAGTTGTTGCTAACAATATGCTTTACTGACTCTTTTACAGATGTAAGCCGCATTCTTCGTGAGGCAGGCTGCTTATCAAAACCATCGCCACCGGAGGTGAAATGGGAACATCAAAAGACGAAGCGTTATATGACGAGATGTGCCGCGTAGTGGGGAAAGTCGTGCTGGAGATGCGCGATCTCGGACAAGAACCTAAACATATTGTGATTGTCGGGGTGGTCAGAACTATGTTGGCCAATACAAAAATTAAGCGTTCCGGGATAACGCAAGAAGCGATGGAAACCGTGATCCGCGCTTTAGGTTACAACGCCTGAAAAAGCAGGCTGGATATGATAAAGAAAGGCACGTGCGTGCCTTTCTGAACAGTCATACCTGGTCTACGAAGGTGGCGTTATTGACGCCGTTTCTTGTAACGGCCCGGAAGGGAGCGGGATGACTTTATGCTGTGGTGCTTATAAAACGAAAAAATAATGATCGCGAGAAGCGCGAAAATAATAACTAAGTAAAGGATTACCATGCTTTATCAGTAGGTTAGGTGTTAACGGGTAGCCAAATAAACGGCTTGAGATGCCGCTATGTCAAGAATTTGGTAAAAAATCAGACAATCCCTAGGTTGGGTGGTTGTTTTTGAAACGTTTTCTGTGCGGAGTTTTGAAACTGTAATAAAGCCGCACTCTTGAGCTGAGTCACACTAATCCTTTCAACCCCCTTCGCAAATGTGTACTATTGCCGGGTACTTAACAGCGGCAGGTAAGGGTATCAGGTAGCAGTTGATCTCTACGCTGTACAGATTCCGCAGAGTGAAGCGAGAAAACTTATCGTCGCGGCTGTTATATCTTTGATCTCTCATTTTGTATGTGCTCTTTCGTGTGGGGCACCACTGCAAATTAAGGAAATGAAATGCCTGTAATTACTCTTCCTGATGGCAGCCAACGCCATTACGACCACGCTGTAAGCCCAATGGATGTTGCGCTGGATATCGGTCCGGGACTGGCGAAAGCCTGTATCGCTGGCCGCGTCAACGGTGAACTGGTAGATGCATGCGATGTGATTGACAGCGATGCCAAACTTGCCATCATCACCGCAAAAGATGAGGACGGACTGGAAATCATTCGTCACTCCTGCGCGCATCTGTTAGGTCATGCGATTAAGCAACTTTGGCCCAACACCAAAATGGCTATTGGTCCGGTTATTGATAACGGTTTCTACTATGACGTTGATCTTGACCATACGCTGACCCAGGAAGATATCGACGCGCTCGAAAAGCGTATGCATGAGCTCGCCGAAACAAACTATGATGTCATCAAGCAGAAAGTAAGCTGGAAAGAGGCGCGTGAAACATTTGTTAAACGCGGCGAAAGCTATAAAGTTTCGATCCTTGATGAGAATATTGCCCATGATGACAAGCCTGGCTTGTATCATCATCAGGAATATGTCGACATGTGCCGTGGTCCGCACGTGCCGAACATGCGTTTCTGCCATCACTTCAAATTGATGAAAACAGCGGGTGCCTACTGGCGCGGTGACAGCAATAATAAAATGCTGCAGCGTATCTATGGTACCGCGTGGGCAGATAAAAAAGCGCTGAACGCTTATCTGCAACGTCTGGAAGAAGCAGCAAAACGCGATCACCGTAAAATCGGGAAACAGCTTGATCTGTATCACATGCAGGAAGAAGCGCCGGGTATGGTGTTCTGGCATAACGATGGCTGGACTATCTTCCGTGAACTGGAAACTTTCGTACGTTCTAAACTGAAAGAGTACCAGTATCAGGAAGTGAAAGGCCCGTTCATGATGGACCGTGTGCTGTGGGAAAAAACCGGCCATTGGGACAACTACAAAGATGCCATGTTTACGACGTCTTCTGAGAACCGTGAATATTGCATCAAGCCGATGAACTGCCCGGGTCACGTTCAGATCTTTAACCAGGGCTTAAAATCCTACCGCGACCTGCCGTTACGTATGGCAGAGTTCGGTAGTTGCCATCGTAACGAGCCGTCAGGCGCTCTGCATGGCTTAATGCGTGTACGCGGCTTCACTCAGGATGACGCTCACATCTTCTGTACAGAAGAGCAGGTGCGTGATGAAGTGAACGCTTGTATTCGTTTAGTCTACGATATGTACAGCACCTTTGGCTTCGAGAAGATCGTCGTCAAACTCTCCACTCGTCCGGAAAAACGTATCGGTAGCGACGAGATGTGGGATCGTGCTGAGGCGGACCTGGCTGTGGCGCTGGAAGAGAATAATATCCCGTTTGAGTATCAACTGGGTGAAGGCGCATTCTACGGTCCGAAAATTGAATTTACCCTGTATGACTGCCTCGATCGTGCATGGCAGTGCGGTACTGTCCAGCTGGACTTCTCCTTGCCGTCTCGTCTGAATGCCTCTTATGTTGGCGAAAGTAACGAGCGACAAGTCCCGGTGATGATTCACCGTGCAATTCTTGGTTCTCTGGAGCGCTTTATCGGCATCCTGACTGAGGAATTTGCGGGCTTCTTCCCAACCTGGCTTGCCCCCGTGCAGGTAGTTGTGATGAACATCACTGATTCGCAGGCTGAATACGTTAACGAATTGACCCGTAAACTGCAAAATGCGGGCATTCGTGTAAAAGCAGACTTGAGAAACGAGAAGATTGGCTTTAAAATCCGCGAGCACACTTTACGTCGTGTCCCTTATATGCTGGTTTGTGGTGATAAAGAGGTTGAAGCCGGCAAAGTAGCTGTGCGTACCCGTCGCGGTAAAGACTTGGGTAGCCTGGACGTAAATGATGTTATCGAGAAGCTGCAACAAGAGATTCGCAGCCGCAGTCTTCAACAACTGGAGGAATAAGGTATTAAAGGCGGAAAACGAGTTCAAACGGCGCGTCCCAATCGTATTAATGGCGAGATTCGCGCCACGGAAGTTCGCTTAACAGGTCTGGAAGGCGAGCAGCTTGGCATTGTGAGTCTCAGAGAAGCTCTGGAAAAAGCTGAAGAAGCCGGGGTCGATTTAGTCGAAATTAGCCCTAACGCCGAGCCGCCCGTTTGCCGTATAATGGATTACGGCAAGTTCCTCTATGAAAAGAGCAAATCTTCTAAGGAACAGAAGAAGAAGCAAAAAGTTATTCAGGTTAAGGAAATCAAATTCCGACCTGGTACAGATGAAGGCGACTATCAGGTAAAACTCCGCAGCCTGATTCGCTTTCTCGAAGAGGGCGATAAGGCCAAAATCACGCTGCGTTTCCGCGGTCGTGAGATGGCCCACCAACAGATCGGTATGGAAGTGCTTAATCGCGTGAAAGAAGATCTGGTTGAACTGGCAGTAGTCGAATCCTTCCCAACGAAGATCGAAGGCCGCCAGATGATTATGGTGCTTGCTCCGAAGAAGAAACAGTAAGGCCATCAAGTAACTAAACCTGTGGGCCACAAGCTCACGGGTTTAGTTCGCCTTTGTTTCGTTTATTAACAATGCGAAGTGGAAGTTAAAAAATGCCAAAAATTAAGACCGTACGCGGTGCTGCTAAGCGCTTCAAAAAAACCGGTAAAGGTGGATTTAAGCACAAGCACGCTAACCTGCGTCATATTCTGACCAAAAAAGCTACCAAGCGTAAACGTCACCTGCGTCCGAAAGCCATGGTTTCTAAAGGCGATCTGGGCCTGGTAATCGCGTGCCTGCCGTACGCATAAGTCGTTAACCTTTTAACTTTTTTAAGAATATAGATACAGGAGAGAGCATATGGCTCGCGTAAAACGTGGTGTGATTGCACGTGCACGTCATAAGAAAATTTTGAAACAAGCTAAAGGTTACTACGGCGCGCGTTCACGCGTTTACCGTGTTGCCTTCCAGGCTGTTATCAAAGCTGGTCAGTACGCTTATCGTGACCGTCGTCAGAAAAAGCGTCAGTTCCGTCAACTGTGGATTGCACGTATCAACGCAGCAGCACGTCAGAACGGTATTTCTTACAGCAAATTCATCAACGGCCTGAAAAAAGCCTCTGTTGAAATCGACCGTAAGATCCTGGCTGACATCGCAGTATTCGACAAAGTGGCATTTACTGCCCTGGTTGAAAAAGCGAAAGCAGCTCTGGCGTAAGCCAGTTTAAGAGAGGGAGCGTAGCTCCCTCTTTTGCTTTAACATTATCAATGCATTGACATTTTGCCGTGATGCGTTTTCAATAAGCCATCACCGCCACTTACCCTGTTAAGGTAACGCAAGCATGAATGCTGCTATTTTCCGCTTCTTTTTTTACTTTAGCACCTGAATCCGGGAGGCTAGCGCGTGAAAGAAGAAACGGAAAACAGCGCCAGAAAGCCTCCCTTGTGGAGGCTTTTTTTGTATCTGCCGCTTGTAAATATCGTCATATAACGAGGAAAACCATGTCACATCTCGCAGAGCTGGTTGCCAGTGCGAAGGCAGCCATTAACGATGCTTCAGATGTCGCCGCGCTGGACAACGTACGCGTCGAATACCTGGGCAAGAAAGGGCACCTGACCCTTCAGATGACCACCCTGCGTGAGCTGCCGCCAGAAGAGCGCCCGGCTGCGGGTGCGGTGATCAACGAAGCGAAAGAGCAAGTGCAGCAAGCGCTGAACGCGCGTAAATCGGATCTTGAAAATGCTGCATTAAATGCACGCCTGGCTGCCGAAACTATTGATGTGTCGCTGCCGGGGCGTCGAATAGAGAATGGCGGTTTGCATCCGGTGACCCGCACAATCGACCGCATCGAAAGCTTCTTTGGTGAGCTTGGCTTTACTGTCGCCACGGGTCCGGAAATCGAAGATGATTATCATAACTTCGATGCGTTGAACATCCCGGGCCACCACCCGGCGCGTGCTGATCACGACACCTTCTGGTTTGACGCAACCCGTCTGTTGCGTACCCAGACTTCAGGCGTACAGATCCGCACGATGGAAAATCAGCAGCCGCCGATCCGCATTATTGCGCCGGGCCGCGTATATCGTAACGACTACGACCAGACGCACACTCCGATGTTCCATCAGATGGAAGGGCTGATTGTTGATAAAAATATCAGCTTCACCAATCTGAAAGGTACGCTGCACGACTTCCTGCGTAACTTCTTTGAAGAAGATTTGCAGATCCGCTTCCGTCCATCTTATTTCCCGTTTACTGAGCCCTCAGCGGAAGTGGATGTCATGGGTAAAAACGGCAAATGGCTGGAGGTACTAGGCTGCGGGATGGTGCATCCGAACGTACTGCGTAACGTCGGTATTGATCCGGAAGTTTACTCAGGTTTTGCATTCGGTATGGGTATGGAGCGCCTGACAATGCTCCGTTACGGTGTCACCGACTTGCGCGCGTTCTTCGAAAACGATTTGCGTTTCCTCAAACAGTTTAAATAAAGGCAGGCAAAACAATGAAATTCAGTGAACTGTGGTTACGCGAATGGGTTAATCCAGCCATTGATAGCGAAGCGCTGTCCGGGCAAATCACCATGGCGGGCCTCGAGGTCGATGGTGTTGAACCGGTTGCCGGTGCATTTCATGGCGTGGTCGTGGGCGAAGTGATGGAGTGCGCTCAGCACCCGAACGCTGACAAACTGCGCGTAACGAAAGTAAACGTAGGTGGTGAGCGCCTGCTGGACATCGTCTGTGGCGCGCCAAACTGTCGCCTTGGGCTCAAAGTCGCGGTCGCCACTGTCGGTGCGGTACTGCCGGGCGATTTCAAAATCAAAGCGGCAAAACTGCGTGGCGAGCCGTCGGAAGGCATGCTCTGTTCTTTCTCCGAGCTGGGTATTTCTGACGATCATACCGGCATTATTGAATTGCCTGCAGATGCGCCGATCGGCACCGATATCCGTGAATATTTAAAACTGGATGACAACACCATCGAAATCAGCGTGACGCCGAACCGTGCCGATTGCCTCGGGATCATCGGTGTGGCGCGTGATGTTGCGGTGCTCAACAAATCTCCGCTGACCGAGCCGGATATCGCACCTGTTGCCGCTACCATCGCCGATACGCTGCCGATTACTGTGGAAGCGGCAGAGGCCTGTCCGCGCTACCTTGGCCGTATAGTGAAAGGGATTAACGTCAAAGCGCCAACTCCGCTGTGGATGAAAGAGAAGCTGCGCCGTTGCGGCATTCGTTCGATTGACGCCGTTGTGGACGTCACCAACTACGTGCTGCTGGAACTGGGGCAGCCGATGCATGCGTTTGACCGCGACCGCCTGGATGGCGGCATTGTGGTGCGTATGGCGAAAGAGGGCGAAACCCTGGTGCTGCTGGACGGTAATGAAGCCAAACTGAATGCAGACACGCTGGTGATTGCCGACCATAGCAAAGCGCTGGCAATGGGCGGTATCTTCGGTGGTGAGCACTCTGGTGTAAACAGCGAAACGCAGAACGTGCTGCTGGAATGTGCTTTCTTCAACCCGCTGTCCATTACCGGCCGCGCGCGCCGTCATGGTTTGCATACCGATGCCTCTCATCGTTATGAGCGTGGTGTCGATCCGCAACTGCAATACAAAGCGATGGAACGCGCCACGCGTCTGCTGCTCGATATCTGTGGCGGTGAAGCCGGCCCGGTAATTGATGTCACGAACGACGCCACGCTGCCGAAACGAGCGACCATCCGTCTGCGCCGTAGCAAGCTGGATCGCCTGATTGGCCACCATATTGCCGACGATCAGGTCAGCGATATTCTGAACCGTCTGGGCTGCGAAGTGACTGAAGGACAGGATGAGTGGCTGGCGGTAGCCCCGAGCTGGCGTTTCGACATGGAAATCGAAGAAGATCTGGTCGAAGAAGTTGCTCGCGTTTATGGCTACAACAATATTCCTGATGAGCCGGTGCAGGCTGGCCTGATTATGGGTGAGCACCGCGAAGCGAACCTGTCGATGAAGCGTGTGAAAACCATGCTCAACGATAAAGGCTACCAGGAAGTCATTACTTACAGCTTTGTCGATCCGAAACTGCAGCAACTGATTCATCCGGGTGAGGAAGCACTCATCCTGCCAAGCCCAATTTCCAGCGAGATGTCGGCGATGCGCCTCTCTCTGTGGACCGGTTTGCTCGGCACTATCGTTTATAACCAGAACCGTCAGCAGAGCCGTGTGCGTATTTTCGAAACCGGCCTGCGCTTTGTGCCTGATACGCAAGCTAATCTTGGCATCCGTCAGGATGTGATGCTGGCGGGCGCGATTTGCGGTAACCGTTATGACGAGCACTGGGATCTGGTGAAAGGAAGCGTCGATTTCTTCGATTTAAAAGGCGATCTTGAGTCCGTGCTGGAACTTACAGGTAAACTTTCCGCCATTGAGTTTCGCGCGGAAACGAATCCTGCACTGCACCCAGGCCAATCTGCAGCGATTTATCTGAAAGATAAGCGCATTGGTTTTATTGGGGTTGTTCACCCGGAACTGGAACGTAAGCTTGATCTGAACGGCCGCACACTGGTATTTGAACTGGAGTGGAATGCGCTTGCAGACCGCGTGGTTCCTCAGGCTCAGGAGATTTCGCGCTTCCCTGCGAACCGTCGTGATATCGCTGTCGTGGTCGCAGAAAATGTGCCTGCAGCAGATGTTTTGGGCGAATGTAAGAAAGTTGGCGTAAATCAGGTAGTTGGCGTAAACTTATTTGACGTGTACCGCGGTAAGGGTGTAGCGGAAGGGTATAAGAGCCTTGCCATTAGCCTGATCCTTCAGGATACCAGCCGTACACTCGAAGAAGAGGAGATTGCCGCTACCGTTGCCAGATGTGTAGAGGCATTAAAAGAGCGATTCCAGGCATCATTGAGGGATTGAACCTATGGCGCTTACAAAAGCTGAAATGTCAGAATATCTGTTTGATAAGCTTGGGCTTAGCAAACGGGACGCAAAAGAGCTGGTAGAGCTGTTTTTCGAAGAGATCCGTCGTGCTCTGGAAAACGGTGAGCAGGTAAAACTCTCCGGCTTTGGCAATTTCGATTTGCGCGACAAAAATCAACGTCCGGGTCGTAATCCAAAAACGGGCGAAGATATTCCCATTACAGCCCGGCGCGTGGTGACCTTCAGACCCGGCCAGAAGTTAAAGAGCCGTGTCGAAAACGCTTCGCCCAAAGCTGAATGATATGAACTAATTAAAAAGGCCGCATCGCGGCCTTTTTTCTTTTCAGCATCCGGCATCAACCTTAGAATCAGTGGCCTTGCTGACCAATAAAACGGAAAACATGCTGGCATACGCTCATCTTCAACAGCAACGCAACCGCCGCTGGCTGGGTGGATTACTGCTGCTCTTACTCTTCGCGCTACTGTTTAGTCTCTGCGTGGGCGATCAATGGATTTCTCCGGGCGCCTGGTTTACGCCGGATGGGCAACTGTTTGTCTGGCAAATTCGCTTGCCACGTACGCTGGCCGTGTTGTTGGTTGGGGCTGCACTGGCGTTGTGCGGTGCGGTGATGCAGGCACTGTTCGAAAACCCGCTTGCGGAACCTGGATTGCTTGGTGTCTCAAGCGGTGCGGGCGTTGGGCTCATTGCTGCTGTATTGCTGGGTGGCGGATTGCTCCCTGGCTGGGCGCTCGGCGTTTGTGCGATCGCTGGCGCGCTCGTTGTGACGCTGATCCTGCTGCGTTTCGCGCGCCGCCACATCTCTACCAGCCGTTTACTGCTGGCTGGCGTCGCGCTGGGTATTATCTGTACCGCATTGATGACCTGGGCTGTCTATTTCTCTTCCTCCTTCGATTTGCGCCAGTTGATGTACTGGATGATGGGCGGTTTCGGCGGCGTGGACTGGCAACAAAGTTGGCTGATGGCGGCGCTGGTGCCAGTCATCATTTGGGTCTGTTTCCAGTCCCGGCCCTTGAATATGCTGGCGCTGGGAGACATTTCCGCGCGCCAGTTAGGGTTACCGATGTGGCTATGGCGAAACGTGCTGGTGGTAGCCACGGGCTGGCTGGTCGGGGTAAGCGTCGCGCTGGCAGGCTCAATTGGTTTTATCGGTCTGGTTATTCCACATATCTTACGTCTGTGCGGTTTGACCGATCATCGGGCATTACTGCCTGGCTGCGCACTGGCAGGGGCGGTGGCACTGTTATTTGCCGATGTGATAGCGCGTCTGGCGCTCAGTGCGGCCGAGTTGCCGATAGGCGTTGTGACCTCGACGCTGGGCGCGCCGGTATTTATCTGGCTATTATTGAGAGCCGGGCGTTGAGCCCGCAAACCATAACATTCATTAAGGTGACGCTATGCAACAGGATATTCTCAATACTGAAGTTAAGACTATCGATGGCGAGCAGACAACGCTTGCCGGTTACCGCGGCAAGGTGCTGCTGTTGGTCAACGTCGCCTCGAAATGTGGGCTGACGCCGCAGTACGAACAGCTGGAGCAGATGCAAAAAGAATTTGAAAGTGAAGGTTTTACCGTACTCGGTTTTCCCTGCAATCAGTTTCTCGGCCAGGAACCGGGTTCAGAAGAGGAAATTAAAACCTTCTGTAGCACCACGTATGGCGTAACATTTCCGCTGTTCAGCAAAATCGATGTGAATGGCGAAGCACGTCACCCGCTGTATAAAAAGCTGGTTGCCGCAGCGCCGAAGGCCGTTGCACCTCAGGGCAGCGGTTTCTACGAACGTATGGAGAGCAAAGGTCGTGCGCCGAAAGAGCCGGGCGATATTCTGTGGAATTTTGAAAAATTCCTGATTGGTCGTGACGGCAAGGTGATTCAACGCTTCTCTCCGGATATGACACCAGAAGATCCAATTCTCGTTGACGCGGTAAAACAGGCGCTGGCGAAGTAATGTCGATGCTGTTGCAGCTTCAGGATGTGGCTGAACCCGGCAGGCTTGGGCCGATAACGGCATCGGTCGGCCGGGGAGAAGTTCTGCATCTTGTCGGGCCGAATGGTGCGGGGAAAAGCACACTGCTGGCGCGCATTGCCGGGTTATCGGGCGGGCAGGGAAGCGTGCTGTTTAATGCCCGTTCGCTGGCGCAGTGGCCTGCATCGCAACTGGCGCAACATCGTGCTTACCTGGCCCAACAGCAGACACCGCCGTTCGCTATGCCTGTCTGGCAGTACTTATCTCTGCATCAGCGCGATAACGCACAAACCGCGCTGCTGGCGCAGATTGCGGGCAAGCTTGGCCTCAGCGATAAGCTGGGGCGGGCGGTGAATCACCTGTCAGGCGGCGAGTGGCAGCGGGTACGCTTAGCGGCGGTGATTTTACAGATTCACCCGGCCGGCAACTCCGCCGGAGAGCTTTTATTGCTGGATGAGCCGATGAATAGCCTCGATGTTGCCCAGCAGGCGGCACTGGATAAGCTTTTAAACGAGCTGGTTGCCGCAGGTATTACCGTGGTGATGAGTAGCCACGATCTTAACCATACGTTGAGGCATGCGCGCCAGGCATGGTTGCTCAGCGGTGGCAAACTGTTAATGAGCGGACGGCAGGATGAGGTACTGACGCCATCGCATCTGGCGACGGCGTATGGTTTGGCTTTTCGCCAACTGGATGTGGAAGGTCACCGCGTGCTGATCCCTACAACGTGACGAAAACGTGACTTGCCACATATCTGATTCACACGGTAGATTATTCCGAGAAAAAGAAATAAAGAGGTGTGATCCAGGATGCGTATCTGGTTATTGCTGGCAGCGGCGTTATTCCTTGCAGGATGTAGTTCTCATCGCGCGCCGCCGCCAAATCCAAGATTGTCAGATTCGATAACGGTTATTGCTGGCCTGAATGATCAGCTCAGCCAGTGGCATGGTACGCCCTATCGCTACGGTGGCATGAGCCGATCCGGCGTTGATTGTTCCGGCTTCGTTATGATGACGTTTCGCGATAAGTTTTCGTTGCAATTGCCGCGCGAGACGCGGCAACAGGCGGAAATTGGCACGAAAATCGATAAAGATGAGTTGCTGCCAGGCGATCTGGTTTTCTTTAAAACCGGTTCCGGAGAGAGCGGGTTGCACGTTGGAATTTACGATACAGATAATGAGTTCATTCATGCTTCAACCAGCCGGGGAGTGATGCGTTCTTCGCTGGATAATGTCTACTGGCGTAAAAATTTCTGGCAAGCACGCCGCATCTAGAATGAGAAAGCCCGCAAGGGCTTTTTTTAAACCAGGAAATTTCCACTAAATAATCACGTTTATCTTAATTAAGATCTGTGTACATTGGGATCCGGACATCCATCAATTCGTTATCAGGCTAATAAAGGTTAAGGAGAAGCCAAAAAATAAAACGGGAAAAAAATGAAGTTAATCTCATTTAAAACAATAGATTTGAAATATTTCCACCTGTGTTTGACAATGCCGGATATCACCCTTAATGCGGGGCTGGCGCAATGATAGTATCGCTGGATGACACATATCGCTCTGAGCTTCTATTACTGCCTGCGAGGAAAAGTAACGGAATGCTACAGGGACTGGAAATTATCGTTAACTTTGTGGGGCCAGACAGCAATGTCCGCACGCCTACAGAGCTGGTCATTCCGCGCCTTACGCCTGAAGAAATACTCGCTTTATTCAATGAACAACTGGCACTCCTTGAAGCCTGCCAACTCTTTTTTATTCAACATCAATTAACGGCCTGGATTAATATTGCGCCCTCTTTGGTTGATGTCTTGTTGGCAGATGAAACGCTAGCGACAAACATTAGGAAATTTCCTTTTCTTGAATTTACCATTAATGAGAATTTTCCCGATCTAAATAAGGGAAAAGATAATCACCCCTTGTTTCTATTGGCGAAACAATATTCACTGGTGCTGGCTAATTTTGGTGCCGGAACCGCTTCGACAAAAGCCATTTTTGATGGTTTATTTAAGCGCGTGGTATTGGATAAAAATTTTGTTCACCAGCGGCTGGCGTCACCTTCATTCGAACCTTTTATGCGGGTGATTGTTGCGCAGCTTGAACCCTATTGTGATGCATTGATGATTTCAGGCATTGATGATGAACAGGCGCTCAAGCGGGCAGCAGCCTTTTCCTTTAGCGCCATGCAGGGTGCCATGTGGCCACCCGTCACCGTCGAACAGTTAACTTCTCTGGTTCAGCCATAGCCCTGCTTTTGCCTGGTGTTTAAACGCCAAAGTTAGCACTACACTAAAGGCAGGAGGAACCATGACCCTGTCTTTTACTACCCACTGGCGAGATGAATTGCCAGATTTTTATACCGCATTATCCCCAACACCGCTGCACAACGCCCGTCTGCTATGGCGCAATGAGCCACTGGCACATGCGCTGGATGTACCGGATGCGCTGTTTCATCCCGTCTCGGGAACCGGCATCTGGGGCGGCGAAGCGCTGTTACCCGGCATGTCTCCACTGGCGCAGGTTTATAGTGGACATCAGTTTGGTGTCTGGGCCGGGCAATTAGGTGATGGACGCGGGATTTTGCTCGGTGAACAGCAACTCCCGGACGGCACAACCCGGGACTGGCACTTGAAAGGTGCCGGGCTGACGCCGTATTCACGCATGGGGGATGGCCGCGCGGTGTTGCGTTCGACCATTCGCGAAAGTCTGGCTTCGGAAGCGATGCATTATCTGGGGATCCCGACCACGCGTGCATTGAGCATTGTGACCAGCGATACGCCAGTCATGCGCGAAACGCAGGAGCAGGGCGCGATGCTGATGCGTATTGCCGAAAGTCATGTGCGCTTTGGTCATTTCGAACATTTCTACTACCGACGCGATCCGCAAAAAGTCCGTCAACTGGCAGATTTTGTTATCCGTCATCACTGGCCGGAAATGCAAAACGAAAGCGATAAATATGTCGCATGGTTCCGGGATGTCGTGCGGCGCACCGCGCAGATGATTGCGCGCTGGCAAGCGGTAGGGTTCGCGCACGGTGTAATGAATACCGATAACATGTCGATTCTTGGTTTAACAATCGACTATGGCCCGTTCGGTTTTCTCGATGATTACCAGCCCGGTTTTATCTGTAACCACTCTGATTACCAGGGGCGGTACAGCTTTGAAAACCAGCCGGCGGTGGCGCTGTGGAATCTGCAGCGCCTGGCGCAGTCGCTATCGCCCTTTATTGCTGTGGAGGGGTTAAACGCCGCGCTGGATGATTATCAGCACCAGTTACTCACCGAGTATGGCCTGTTGATGCGCAGCAAGCTGGGCTTCTTTACTCGCCAGCAAGGCGATAACGATCTTCTGAATTCGCTGTTTGCGCTGATGGCGCGCGAAGGTAGCGATTATACGCGTACGTTCCGCATGCTCAGCCTGACCGAGCAGCAAAGCGCTGCGTCGCCGTTACGGGATGAGTTTATCGATCGCGGCGCATTTGATGACTGGTTTGCACAATATCGCTCACGCTTACAGCAGGAAAATATCGATGATGCTCAGCGGCAGGCGCATATGCAACGGGTTAACCCGGCAATGGTGCTGCGAAACTGGCTGGCGCAGCGCGCTATTGATGCCGCAGAGAAAGGCGATAGCAGCGAGCTGGAGCGACTTCATGAGGCATTACGCCAGCCATTTATCGATCGCAGTGATGATTATGTCAGCCGTCCGCCCGACTGGGGCAAACGGCTGGAAGTCAGCTGTTCGAGTTGAAATGGCCTACTTTGTCAGGATCAACTTTCCGGCATGCGTCTGGCGCAGAAGGTATTGTTGCCCGTTGTGCTCAATAACGACGCGCCCTTCATCCCCCAGCAGTGAATGGCTGTGAATGCGGCGATCGGTTGGGGTGATGTGCGTGGGCTTTTCCTGAGGCGTGACCGGTGATGCAGGCGTGCTATCCATTTGCGACATATCCGTTTTAAGACAAACCAACAATGATAATGATTATCAATAGTATGGCGATGTGAAGCAAGGGAGATTGTTTACCTGAACGCAGTTCCCCCAGGAAAAAGTAGGGGGAATGCGTAATTGAGTCAGCAGGAAAAGGTTAAAAACGGGTGGCAACTGCGGTTGCGAGTTTTTCCAGCAGCAGTTCACTGTCTTCCCAGTTCAGGCATGGGTCGGTAATGGATTGCCCGTATACCAGCGGCTGGCCACTGACAATTTTTTGCGTGCCTTCTTGCAGGAAACTTTCCGCCATCACACCAGAGATCGCGAGCGAGCCATTACGAATTTGCGTACAAATGTCGTCACAGACATCCAACTGGCGGCGATGCTCTTTCTGGCAGTTGCCATGACTGAAATCCACCACCAGATGCTCCGGCAAACCAAATTCGCGCAGCGTATCGCAAGCGTTGGCAATATCTCCGGCATGGTAATTCGGTTTTTTACCGCCGCGCATAATGATGTGGCCGTATGGGTTGCCGCTGGTCTGATAAATGGTCATTTGCCCGCTCTTATCCGGCGACAGGAACATATGGCTGGCGCGGGAAGCGCGGATCGCGTCAACGGCGATACGTGTATTGCCATCGGTACCGTTTTTAAAACCGACCGGGCAGGAAAGCGCCGAGGCCATTTCCCGGTGGATTTGGCTTTCAGTGGTGCGCGCGCCAATCGCTCCCCAGCTAATTAAATCGGCAATAAACTGGCCGGTCACCATATCGAGGAATTCGGTCGCTGTGGGTACTCCCAGCTCATTGACCTGCAATAGCAGTTTACGCGCCAGTTCAAGACCGTGATTTACGCGGTAACTGCCGTTCAGATCCGGATCGGAAATCAGTCCTTTCCAGCCCACTACGGTGCGCGGTTTTTCGAAGTAGGTGCGCATAACGATTTCCAGATGCGCGTGGTGTTTTTCACGTAATACTTGTAAACGGCTCGCGTAATCAACGGCTGCGTCAAGGTCGTGAATCGAGCAGGGACCAATAATCACCAACAGGCGGCGATCTTCACCATTCAGAATTTTTTCTATCCGCCGACGGGATGCGGTCACATGCTCCGCTACCTCTGAGGTAACAGGGTAGCGCTGCGCAAGTTCAGCTGGTGTCACCAGGCTGCTGATAGGCGCAGTGCGAAGTTCATCGGTTTTGTTCATCAAAAATCTCAAAAATTAGGTGCTTCAGCGGCAGGAATGCCGGAAGTGATGCGCAACACCTTAAACCAATCCCGGCTTATTTCAAGAGGGGTTGCAAAGCACATCACGTTTCCGGGCAATATCATAGCGCACTTCGCACCTGTGTACTAGCTTATTAGTACATGCGGCGATTTAACCCCATAATATCGAGCATCTTGGTGGCAATTTCTTCTACCGAGTAGTTGGTACTATTAAGGCAGGGGATCTGATTCTTGCGATAAAGCGCTTCCACTTCTGCAACTTCCATCCGGCACTGGCGCAATGACGCGTAGCGGCTATTTTCCCGGCGCTCTTCGCGAATGGCGGCAAGGCGCTCCGGATTAATGGTCAGACCAAATAATTTATGCTGCAGTGGCTTTAACGCAGCGGGGAGAACGAGGTTATCCATATCATCGGCAATAAAAGGATAATTTGCCGCGCGAATACCAAATTGCATCGCCAGATACAGACTGGTCGGTGTTTTTCCACAGCGCGAAACGCCCAGTAAAATCACCTGCGCCTGATCAAGATTGCGCAAAGAAATACCATCGTCGTGCGCGAGGGTGTAATCAATAGCCGCGATACGCGCATCGTATTTCGTTAAATTACCGGGATTGAGCCCATGTGTGCGGTGCGCAATGGGGGTGGGATCGAGTTTTAATTCCTCCTGCAGCGGCGCAACCAGCGCCTGAACGATATCCTGACAAAATCCTTCGCTTTGCAAAATAATGGCGCGAATTTCCGGTATCACAATGGAGTAGAACACCAGGGGGCGATTACCGGTTTGCTGATAGATGGCGTCTATTTGTTCTTTGACGGCACGGGCCCGGCTCTCGTTTTCCACAAACGGCAGCGTAATACTGCTGACGGCAACCGGGAATTGCGACATGACCGCATGGCCTAATACTTCAGCGGTGATAGCGGTTCCATCAGAAATATAAAAGACGTGGCGATCAACTGAACTGTCCATTTAACCCATCCTGAATGACATGCGTAATTCTCTGAAAGCATAAATTAAAACCCTCAACATGCGTATCTCCTTTTTCTCATTTTTAAAATGAAATGGTGTTTTTATTTTTAATGAACTCAACGGTTCATTTTTTTAATTTCCCCTATAAAAAATAAGGAGATACAAAAATGAGAAATTACTCAAGGTGATTTATTGATGGGAATCTATCCGAAAAACCAGAAATCGTAATTGCTTACACGATTCACCGTTTTTTCAACGGAATTAATTATGCCAGGATAAAAAAGTAGTTCGACGTTTTCACCCATTCATATATCACAAAAGGATTGTTTCGATGTCCAACAATGGCTCGTCTCCGCTGGTGCTTTGGTATGACCAACTCGGCATGAATGATGTAGACAGAGTTGGGGGCAAAAATGCCTCCCTTGGTGAAATGATTACTAATCTGTCCGGTATGGGGGTTTCCGTACCGAATGGGTTTGCGACCACGGCCGATGCGTTTAACCAGTTTCTGGAACAAAGCGGGCTAAATCAGCGCATTTACGAATTACTGGATAAAACTGACATCGATGATGTGTCCGAACTGGCCAAAGCCGGTGCGCAGATCCGCCAGTGGATTGTCGACACGCCGTTCCCGCCTGAGCTGGAAAAAGCCGTCCACGAAGCCTATGCCAAACTCTCTGAAGACGACGCTGAAGCGTCTTTCGCGGTGCGTTCTTCTGCGACCGCAGAAGACATGCCGGATGCCTCGTTTGCCGGTCAGCAGGAAACCTTCCTCAACGTGCAAGGGTATGACGCCGTGCTGGTGGCGGTGAAGCATGTGTTTGCCTCGTTATTCAACGATCGCGCCATCTCCTATCGCGTGCATCAGGGCTACGATCATCGCGGCGTCGCGCTTTCTGCCGGTGTGCAGCGCATGGTGCGGTCGGATATCGGTTCTTCTGGCGTGATGTTCACCATCGATACGGAATCCGGTTTTGATCAGGTAGTGTTTATCACCTCTGCCTGGGGACTGGGCGAAATGGTGGTGCAGGGCGCCGTTAACCCGGATGAGTTCTATGTGCATAAGCCAACGCTTGCGGCAAATCGTCCGGCCATTGTGCGTCGCACCATGGGGTCGAAGAAAATCCGCATGATCTATGCGCCGACGCAAGAGCATGGCAAGCAGGTGCAGATTGAAGATGTACCGCAGGCAGAGCGCGACCGTTTCTCTCTGACCGATGACGAAGTGCAGGCGCTAGCGAAGCAGGCGGTGCAAATCGAGAAACACTATGGCCGTCCAATGGATATTGAATGGGCGAAAGACGGCCATACCGGTAAATTGTTTATCGTGCAGGCGCGTCCGGAAACCGTGCGTTCGCGTGGCCAGGTGATGGAGCGTTACACGCTGCATGCCCAGGGGCGCATTATCTCTGAAGGCCGTGCCATTGGGCACCGCATTGGCGCCGGTACGGTGAAAGTGATCCACGATATCAGCGAGATGAACCTGATCGAGCCGGGCGATGTGCTGGTAACCGACATGACCGACCCGGACTGGGAACCGATCATGAAAAAAGCGGCGGCGATTGTTACCAACCGCGGCGGCCGAACTTGCCACGCGGCGATCATTGCGCGTGAGTTAGGTATTCCGGCGGTGGTGGGCTGCGGCGACGCGACCGAACGTATTAAAACCGGGGAGAAAGTCACCGTCTCCTGCGCCGAAGGCGATACCGGTTATGTGTATGCCGATCTGCTGGATTTCAGCGTGAAAAGTTCAAGCGTAGACACCATGCCGGATCTGCCGCTGAAGATCATGATGAACGTCGGCAACCCGGATCGCGCCTTCGATTTTGCTTGCCTGCCAAACGAAGGCGTAGGCCTTGCGCGTCTGGAATTCATCATCAACCGCATGATCGGCGTGCATCCGCGCGCACTGCTGGAATTTGATGACCAGGACGCGAAATTACAAAACGAAATCCGCGAAATGATGAAAGGCTTCGATTCGCCGGTTGAGTTTTATGTCGGCCGTCTGACGGAAGGCATTTCGACACTGGGCGCGGCATTCTGGCCAAAACGTGTGATTGTGCGTCTGTCTGATTTTAAATCGAACGAATACGCCAATCTGGTCGGCGGTGAGCGCTACGAACCGGAAGAAGAGAACCCGATGCTCGGCTTCCGTGGCGCAGGCCGTTATGTGGCCGACAGCTTCCGCGATTGCTTCGCGCTTGAGTGCGAAGCGGTAAAACGCGTGCGTAACGATATGGGGCTGACCAACGTGGAAATCATGGTCCCGTTTGTACGTACCGTTGAACAGGCAAAAGCGGTAGTTGATGAGCTGGCGCGCCAGGGGCTGAAACGCGGTGAGAACGGGCTGAAAATCATCATGATGTGCGAAATCCCGTCCAACGCGCTGCTGGCGGAGCAGTTCCTTGAGTATTTCGATGGTTTCTCTATCGGCTCCAACGACATGACGCAACTGGCGCTGGGTCTCGATCGCGATTCCGGCGTGGTCTCAGAACTGTTCGACGAACGTAACGACGCGGTGAAAGCGCTGCTTTCGATGGCGATCCGTGCGGCGAAAAAGCAGGGCAAATATGTCGGCATTTGCGGGCAAGGGCCTTCGGATCACGAAGACTTTGCCGCCTGGTTGATGGATGAGGGCATTGATAGTCTCTCACTCAACCCGGACACCGTTGTGCAGACCTGGCTCAGCCTCGCCGAACTGAAAAAATAAAGGCAAAAGTAAAATCCCCGACATAATGTCGGGGATTTTTTTATTTCAGCCGCGAACTCGGCGGCGATCACAATAACCAAAAAACGTAAAAAGCCTGGCAATTATTGCAATTGTCCCCTCGTTAGCTTCTTCCAATACTTGAGCCGGTAGTGAGCAGTGCGACGTTAATCTGTCGCGCCATGTTGAAATATTTTTTGACCTCACAAGGCTAATAAAAATGACAATCTCCTCTGTCCTGAGTACAAAAGACAAAATAGGTTACGGTCTGGGTGATATGGCGAGCGCCCTGGTCTGGCAAACCGCAACGCTGTTTCTCGCTTATTTCTATACGGATGTGTTTGGGTTACCCGCCGCCATCATGGGAACCATGTTTTTGGTCGTGCGTGCGGTGGATGCTTTTGTCGATCCTTGCATCGGCGCACTGGTGGATCGTACGCAAACGCGACACGGGCGTTTTCGCCCCTGGCTGCTGTGGTTTGCAATACCGTTTGGTGTGAGCTGCATTATTACCTTTTATGTCCCGGACGCAGGGGCGACGGCAAAAATCCTCTATGCCTGCGTCACTTACGCCATCCTTAGCTTTATCTACTCTGCGATTAACGTCCCTTACTGCGCCATGCCCGGCGCGCTGACGATGGATCCGCACGAGCGCCACTCGCTGCAGTCCTGGCGCTTTGGTTTATCGTTTATTGGCGGCCTGATCGTGACCGTTATTGCCCTGCCGCTGGTGGCACATCTGGGGGCTGGTAACGATCAAAAAGGGTATTTTTATGCCATGAGCATGATGGGCGTACTGGGCATTTTTCTGTTCTTTGGCTGCTTCTTTATGACACGCGAGCGTTTTACGCCGCGCAATGATAGCTCCGGTTCGCTGTTCAGCGATCTCAAATTGCTGGCGAAAAATACGCAGTGGCGCATTGTCTTTGTGTTTAATATTTTGCTGTTAACCGCCGTTGTAACGCGTGGTTCCGCCACGATGTATTACGTCAAATACGTATTACAGCGCCCGGATATGGTATTTACCTTTATTGTTTCGGGCATGATCGCCGCCCTAAGCGGAGCGCTATTATCAGCGCGGTTATTAGGGAAATTTGACCGGGTGCGCGCCTACCAGTGGACAATTATTACATTCGTCGTTTTCGCGGCGCTGATCTTTATTATCCCGCCGACGCAAGTGTGGCTTATTTTTGGCCTCAATATCGTTTTCAGCTTTATTCAGAACCTGACCACTCCGCTGCAATGGACCATGTTCTCTGACGTGGTGGATTACGAAGAGCACCGCAGCGGGCGTCGCCTCGACGGACTGGTGTTCTCGACAGCGTTATTCGCCATTAAATTTGGCCTGGCGCTTGGCGGCGCAGTCGTGGGTTGGGTGCTTGGTGCCGTGGATTATGCGCCGAATCAGGCAGCCCAGAGCGCGACGGTGCTGACGACCATTAACGCATTGTTTACGCTGATCCCCTGCCTGCTGTTTATCTGCATGGTGCTGCTGCTGACCCGCTACAAACTCAATAGCCAGGTTGCCGACAGTATCGCGCAAGATCTGATACGTAAACGCGAGGTCATTGAAAGCGACACGGCAGTGCAAACCGCCCCGGATTTCAATAACACAGGAGTGACCCGATGACTGCTATCTACCAGGACACAAACCGTCCCGTGGCCGAACGCGTTGCGGATTTACTGGCGCGGATGACGCCGGAAGAGAAATTCGCGCAAATGCATGCGTTGTGGCTGGTGCTTTCAGAAGAGGGAGAGCACCGCGAGCGCACCGATCTCAGCGATGAGTTTGCCGGTGTCAGCGCGCAGGCGGCGCTGGCACAGCGGCTTAAACTGGGGGTCGGGCAAATAACCCGTCCACTGGGCACGCATATAGTGGAGGCGAAGCGCGGTGTACGCGCGGCTAATCGGCTACAAAAAACGTTGGTGGAAGAGACGCGGTTGGGTATCCCCGCGCTGTTTCATGAAGAGTGCCTGGTGGGTTTATTGTGCAAAGACGCGACGTTATTTCCCTCCTCGCTGAACTACGGTTCCACCTGGGATCCGCAACTTGTGCAACGTGCCGCCCATCATATCGGGCTGGAAGCGCGATCGACCGGATGCAAACAGGGGCTGGCTCCGGTACTGGATGTCTCGCGCGATGTGCGCTGGGGGCGCACGGAAGAGACGTTTGGTGAAGACCCGTGGCTGGTGGGGGTGATGGCGTGCGCCTACGTGAACGGGTTGCAGGGTGAAAAGGGCGATATGCTGGCGACGCTCAAACACTATGTTGGTCACTCGTTTAGCGAAGGGGCGCGTAACCATGCCCCGGTACACCTCGGCTTTTGCGAGCTGAACGACACCTTTTTGCTGCCGTTCGAGATGGCAGTGAAGCTGGCGAAAGCAGGATCGGTGATGCCAGCCTATCACGACATTGATAACCAGCCGGGTCACAGTGACCATTTCTTGCTCACCACTTTGCTGCGTGAACAGTGGGGCTTCGAGGGCATTATTGTTGCCGATTACGGTGGCGTCAGCCTGCTGCATCAACATCACGGCGTGACACACGATGCCGCGGAATCCGCTGCGCTCTCGTTTAATGCCGGGCTGGATGTTGAATTGCCAAAAGATGACTGTGCACGCCATCTGGCAGAGGCCGTTGAGCGCGGCCTTATCTCCATGGCAAAAGTGGACGAAATTGTCGCCCGCGTGCTGGCAGTGAAAGTCCGCCTCGGTTTGTTCGAACAGCCTTATACCGATGAACAGGGTATCGACCTGCAGTCTGCCAGGACGCGGCAGGTAGCGCGCGAGGTCGCTACGCGCTCAATGACGCTGCTGGAAAATAACGGCATTCTGCCATTGAACGGCTCGCCGAAAGTGGCGGTAATTGGCCCGACCGCTGACGACCCGCTGGCTTTGCTCAGCGGGTACAGTTTCCCGGTGCATTTGATCATTAGCGATATGCTGGAGGAGACCACGCAGGTCACCACGCCGCTTGCGGCGCTGCGCCAGACGCTGGGCGAGGGGAACGTCCGTTATGCCAAAGGCTGCCATATTATTGAAAAACGTATGGCTGGCGCCCCTGTTTTCCCCGGGGATGCGTCGGGGAAACCGATGCAGCAGTCACCAGTTTCCATGGATTTGAGCCTGATCCCGCACGCGGTGAGCGTGGCGCAGGAAAGCGAGGTGATCATTGCCTGTGTGGGCGATCTTGCAGGGCTGTTCCAGAGCGGGACGGTGGGGGAAGGTTCCGACACGGACAGCCTGACGCTGCCGGGTGTGCAACAACAGTTGCTGGAGGCGTTAGTGGCAACCGGGAAACCGGTCGTGGTGGTCATGACCGGTGGGCGTCCGTATAACCTGCAAGGGCTGGAGTCGCGCGTTGCCGCATGGTTAATGGCGTGGGCGCCGGGGCAGGAGGGCGGCCGGGCGATTGCCGATGTATTGACCGGGCGGGCAGAGCCGCAGGGGCGTCTGGTCGTCAGCGTGCCGAAAAGCGCGGGGGCGATGCCCTATTATTACAACCACAAGCTCAAAAGCGGTGGTACACCGTTTGCCTTCCATTTTGGCGCACTTTACCCCTTTGGCTACGGGAAGAGCTGGACGCAGTTCGAGTATATGAAGCCGGTGTTGCTGACACCGGATGTGGCGATTGATGGCGATATTCGTGTGCAGGTGCAGGTAAAAAATAGCGGAGATCGCAGCGGCAGCGAGGTGGTGCAACTGTATGTCCGGGATAAAGTAGCGTCAATGGTGCGTCCGGTGCAGGAGCTAAAAGCGTTCCAGCGCGTGGCATTATCACCGGGTGAAACGGCAACCCTGACGTTCATCGTGCCGGTGGATATGCTCAACTTTACGCGCCGTGACGGGCAGCGCATTGTCGAACCGGGTGAGTTTGAGCTGCAAATCGGTGCCTCATCGGCAGATATCCGCGCAGCGCTCACGGTGAACGTTTACGGCGAGACCCGCGAACTTCCCACCGACTGGAAAATGATGAGTCAGTGCGAAGTCAGTCAGTGATAACATCGTAGCCCATCGCTCGATGGGCTATTTTTTTGCACAAACAAACAACAATAACCCGGTTGAAATAACAACCACGCTGCATGACTTACAATTACCTGAGGTATTTGTGCGATCGTAAGCTATTCGTGCCTGCCGCTGGTATATATTTATTGTATTGATAATTACCCCGCATATAATTCCACCCCGTAACTTAGCTGTTCGTTATTTTCTATTTCTTTGTACTTGCAGAAAAATTTATTGATATTTTACCTGGTGGGAAAATAGCTGCGCGTCATTATGTCCATTTTATTTGTCATGGTGTGACGGGGTTTGGCGACATTGAACCCGGCGGTATCTGGTGGGTGAACTACGCCTGTGAACGCAGGATTTACAGGGCGCTACAGGGCCGGTTATGTAACGTCGTTGATCGCGTGCTGCCTCAGCATCATCTTATCAGCAGCTGGCGCAGGTAAATACGTAAGCGGGTTTAAAGTGATCGTGTTTTCACGATTTTAATTTATTAACTATTGCAGTTTTTATTTCGCTGTAGCGGAAGTGATCTATTTATTTGCCTGTAATCGTGTTGAGGTTATTCAAATGAAAGCTTATTTATTCATGTATATCGTGCTCGCATGCGCGGGTCTTAATGGCTGTGCGTCGTATAACGATCATATTCGTGACTGTGACGGACACGATGTGAGCACGATGCATTTAGCACTCGATTATCTACCGATTGGTGCAGCCATTGATAATGGCGCCTGCGCGTTGAGCGGCAACGAAAGCGCGTCTGCATCCGGCAAATAAGTGCTTGAACTGAAAGCGGCGAAAAAAAAGCCCATCGTGGGAGATGGGCAAAGACTACACACAGCAATTCGTTGTTTCACTCAGGGGATTTCCATGCTTATAAATCAAGGTGTTGATTTATAACCGTGAGCTAATAGTAGGCATGTCGATTTTTTGCGTCGATCAGATTCGTCTCATTAGTTAAATGGACGTGAAGAATATATGGGCTAAATCGCGCAATATTTCGCTTTCAGAGGGATCTGATCGGGATTTCGTGTTTGAAATGATAAGTAGCGCTTAATAATAATTAAGGCGGGCTACCCCGCCTTATTATTTTCAGGAGGGGTTGTCTAAATCGTCGACTTCGCTAAGCGCATTATCTGCCGCTACCGGTTCGGGCGCTTCATTCACCCACGCGGAGAATAGCCGCCAGGAAACCGCCAGTAATACCGGACCAATAAACAGGCCAATCATACCGAAAGCGACCAGTCCGCCAATTACCCCTGAAAGAATAAGGATCAGCGGTAAATCCGCGCCCATGCGAATAAGTACCGGGCGGATGAAGTTATCCAGCGTGGCGACAATGCAGCTCCAGACCAGCAACACGGTGCCCCAGGTGGAATCTCCGCTCCAGTAAAGCCAGATAATGGCCGGAACCAGCACCAGTAACGGCCCGAGCTGCACCAGACAGGTCATCAGCATGACCACGGTAAACAACGTGGCGTAGGGCACGCCGGAAATGGCCAGACCAACGCCGCCAAGCACGGCCTGCACCAGCGCGGTGACCACCACGCCAAGCGCTACGGCGCGGATAGCCTGGCCTGCCAGCAGCACAGCGGCATCGCCTCGTTTCCCGGCAAGACGAATGGCGAAATGGCGGATCCCTCTGGCAACTTGCTCACCGCGCCAGTAAAGCAGGGCGCTGAACAGCAACATCAGGCCGCAGTGCAGCATAAAGCGTCCGATATGCGCGGCCTGGCCGACAAACCAGGTGGTTGTCGCGCCTACGTACGGCCGCAGTTTGGCCATAATGGCGCTGCCGCCCATATCCAGCAGGCTGTGCCAGCCCGCATAGAGCTTCTCACCAACGAAAGGGATGCTGTTTAGCCAGGCTAAATCTGGCGGTGACATGGCGCCGGTGCTGATGGCATGGATCACCGGGCCGCTGGAGTCCACCAGGCTATTAACCAGTAGCGCGACAGGAATAATAAACAGCAGGATCAACAGCATCATCATCACTAAAACCGCCAGCGATCGGCGGCCAAACAGCACGCGTTGCAGGCGTACCAGCAGTGGCCAGGTGGCGATCACCACCGTTCCCGCCCAGGCAAAACCGAGGATGAAGGGCTGGACGACCCACAGACAGGCGATAATCATGATTGCTAAAAACAGTACCGACAGCATGATTTGCGGTACATCCCTGGACTGACGTAGATCAACCATACGATTTACTCACCTTATTGAGTGGCTGAAAATTCGGTGTTTCTGGAAATCACCAGTGATAATGATTAATGATTTCAGCGGTTTTGGACAGTCCGATTCTGCCTGTAATTCTCATGGGCGCATAAGAAAAAAATGTGATACAACGATGAATGCTTAAAGCAAACGATTAACTATTCACAACACTAACAGTCAGGCAGGGTCAAGCATAATGATCCCACAGATTTCCCAGGCACCGGGCGTCGTTCAACTGGTGCTGAATTTTTTGCAGGCTTTGGAGCAACAAGGTTTTACCGGTGATACCGCCACCAGCTACGCCGACAGGCTAACGATGGCGACAGACAACAGTATTTACCAGCTATTACCCGATGCCGTCGTTTTCCCTCGTTCAACGTCCGACGTTGCCTTGATCACACGCCTCGCGGCCGAGCCGCGTTTTCGTACGCTGGTCTTTACTCCGCGCGGCGGCGGTACCGGCACCAATGGCCAGGCGCTGAACCAGGGCATCATCGTTGATATGTCCCGCTATATGAACCGCATTATGGAAATCAATCCTGAAGAGGGATGGGTGCGCGTTGAGGCGGGCGTTATCAAAGATCAGCTCAACCAGTATTTGAAACCCTACGGTTTCTTCTTCGCGCCGGAGCTGTCGACCAGCAACCGCGCGACCCTGGGGGGAATGATCAACACCGACGCTTCCGGGCAGGGGTCCCTTGTTTACGGGAAAACTTCCGACCATGTGCTGGGTGTCCGCGCTGTGTTACTGGGTGGCGATATCCTCGATACGCAGGCGATGCCGGTGGCGCTGGCAGAAACGCTGGGTAATGCCAGCACCGCTATCGGGCGTATCTATAAAACGGTGCTGGAGCGCTGTCGCGATAACCGTCAGCTGATTCTGGATAACTTCCCCAAACTGAACCGTTTTCTTACCGGTTACGATCTGCGTCATGTGTTTAATGACGAGATGACCGAATTTGATTTAACCCGCATTCTGACCGGCTCAGAAGGGACGCTGGCGTTTATTACCGAAGCGCGCCTTGATATCACGCCGCTGCCGAAAGTTCGCCGTCTGGTGAACGTTAAATATGATTCGTTTGATTCCGCGCTGCGCAATGCGCCGTTTATGGTGGAAGCGCGGGCGCTCTCCGTCGAAACCGTAGATTCGAAAGTGCTCAATCTGGCGCGGGAAGACATCGTCTGGCATTCGGTGAAAGAGCTGATTACCGATGTGCCGGACAAAACCCTGCTTGGCCTGAATATTGTTGAGTTTGCCGGTGACGATCAGCCGCTGATTGATGCGCAGGTGCAGTCGCTGTGCCAGCGCCTCGATACGTTAATGGCTAAGGGTGAAGGCGGCGTGGTTGGCTGGCAATTGTGCGAAGATCTGACGGGCATTGAGCGCATTTACGCCATGCGTAAAAAAGCCGTGGGGTTATTAGGGAACGCGAAAGGCGCAGCCAAGCCGATTCCCTTCGCGGAAGATACCTGCGTGCCGCCGGAACATCTGGCGGATTACATCGTTGAATTCCGTGCGCTGCTTGATGGACATGGCCTGAGCTACGGCATGTTTGGTCATGTCGATGCCGGGGTGCTGCATGTGCGGCCCGCGCTGGATATGTGCGATCCGCAGCAAGAAGTGCTGATGAAATCCATTTCGGATGATGTGGTGGCGTTGACGGCAAAATATGGCGGTTTGCTGTGGGGCGAGCACGGGAAAGGTTTCCGCGCCGAATATAGCCCGGCGTTTTTTGGCGAGCAGTTGTATGGTGAGTTACGCAAAATCAAAGCGGCGTTCGATCCGGAAAACCGGCTGAACCCAGGTAAAATTTGCCCGCCTGAAGGCATCGATGCGCCGATGAAGAAGGTGGATGACGTTAAGCGCGGTACGCTTGACCGGCAAATTCCTATTGCCGTGCGTTCCTCATGGCGTGGCGCCATGGAGTGTAACGGTAACGGCTTATGCTTTAATTTCGATGTGAAAAGCCCGATGTGCCCGTCGATGAAAATCTCGGCGAACCGTATTCATTCGCCAAAAGGGCGGGCAACGCTGGTGCGTGAATGGCTGCGTCTGCTGGCCGATCGTGGCATCGACCCAATTAAGCTGGAAAAAGAGCTGCAGGAAAAACGGGCCAGTTTGCGCACATTAATCGAGCGTACGCGCAATAGCTGGCATGCCCGTCGCGGCGAGTATGATTTCTCGCATGAAGTTAAAGAAGCGATGTCAGGCTGTCTGGCCTGTAAAGCGTGCTCTACACAATGCCCGATCAAGATTGATGTGCCGGAGTTCCGGTCACGCTTCCTGCAGCTCTATCACAGCCGTTATCTGCGCCCGGTACGCGATCATCTGGTCGCCACGGTTGAGAGTTATGCGCCATTAATGGCGCGCGCACCGAAAACATTTAACTTTTTTATGAGCCAGCCGTGGGTGCGTTCCCTTTCCGCGAAGCATATCGGCATGGTGGATTTACCGTTGCTGTCGGTGCCGTCATTGCAGCGTCAGATGGTCGGGCATCGCACGGCGAACATGACGCTTGAGCAGCTTGAACAGCTCGATGCCGCGCAGAAAGCGAAAACTGTGCTGGTGGTGCAGGATCCATTTACCAGTTATTACGATGCGCAGGTCGTGGCCGATTTTGTTCGTCTGGTCGAACGGCTTGGTTTCGCGCCGGTCGTGTTGCCTTTCTCGCCAAACGGCAAGGCGCAACACATTAAAGGTTTCCTGAATCGCTTTGCCAAAACGGCGCAAAAAACCGCAGATTTCCTTAACCGCGTGGCACAACTGGGCATGCCGATGGTCGGTGTCGACCCGGCGCTGGTGCTCTGCTACCGCGACGAGTACAAGCTGGCGTTAGGCGATAAGCGTGGGGACTTTCATGTGCAACTGGTGCATGAATGGCTGCCGGCGGCGCTGGATAACATCGGTGAACGCGCGCTCAGCGGTGAGCCCTGGTATCTGTTCGGCCACTGCACAGAAGTGACTGCGCTACCGGGTGCTACGGGGCAATGGGCGTCGATTTTTGCGCGTTTCGGCGCGGTACTGGAAAATGTCAGTGTTGGCTGCTGCGGCATGGCTGGAACCTATGGTCATGAAGTGAAGAACCATGCCAGTTCGATGGGCATTTATGAGCTTTCCTGGCATCAGGCGATGCAGCGTTTGCCGCGTAATCGCTGTCTGGCAACCGGTTACTCTTGCCGCAGCCAGGTTAAACGAATCGAAGGGAATGGCGTGCGCCATCCACTACAGGCATTACTGGAGATTTTGGGATGATCTGGAAACGTGCGGTTACGCTGGAAGCCCTGAATGCAATGGGTGATGGCAATATGGTGGGGTTGCTGGATATTCGCTTTGAACGCATCAGTGACGATGCGCTGGAGGCGAGTATGCCGGTAGATCAACGAACCCATCAGCCGTTTGGCCTGTTACACGGTGGTGCGTCTGTGGTGCTGGCGGAAACGCTCGGTTCTGTTGCCGGCTATTTATGTACGGAAGGGGAACAGAAAGTGGTAGGGCTGGAGGTCAACGCCAACCACTTGCGCTCGGTGCGCAGCGGGCGCGTGCGCGGTGTTTGTCGGGCGTTGCATACGGGGGGGCGGCATCAGGTCTGGCAAATCGATATTTATGACGAACAATCCCGCCTGTGTTGCTCATCACGGCTGACCACGGCAATTGTCTAATCATTTTCGGCGGTATAACCGCCGAAAAATCTTCATTTTTTATTCATTATTCTGCGCATTAGATTTTAGCTCTTCGTGCTATATTGTCCGGCACTGGATGTACCGCCCGGTTGTCAGTAACCGGCGCGAGTGGCTGTAACGCGTAATGACCTGATGAAGTGATTCATTGTCTCTTTAAGCGCTACTGAATTAATGCTTTTAGGTAACAATGATGACATCGTTTAAGCGCGAATTTTTACACCCTCGCCATTGGGTGACATGGGCCGGATTAGGTTTGCTCTGGCTGCTCGTTCAACTTCCTTATCCTGTTCTTGCCCGCCTTGGCGCGGGGCTGGGGCGGCAATCACGTCGATTCCTGCAGCGCCGTGAGCGTATCGCCCGCCGTAATCTCGAATTATGTTTCCCCCATATGAGCGATGAACTGCGTGAGCGGCTGATTGCGAAAAACTTTATGTCGTTGGGCATGGGGTTGATTGAAACCGGCATGGCGTGGTTCTGGTCGGATAAGCGTGTACGCCGCTGGTTTGATGTCGAAGGCTATCAGCATTTGCAGACCGCCCAGGCCAGCCAGCGTGGTGTGATGGTGGTCGGCGTGCATTTTATGTCGCTGGAGCTCGGCGGGCGCGTAATGGGGCTTTGTCAGCCAATGATGGCAACCTATCGCCCGCATAATAATGCGTTGATGGAATGGGTACAGACGCGCGGGCGTATGCGTTCCAATAAATCGATGATTGATCGCCGTAACCTGAAAGGTCTGGTCAATGCGCTGAAACAAGGGGAAGCCGTTTGGTTCGCGCCGGATCAGGACTACGGTCGCAAAGGCAGTATTTTCGCCCCGTTCTTCAGTGTGCAAAACGCGGCCACCACCAACGGTACCTACGTCTTATCGCGCCTTTCCGGGGCGAAAATGTTGACGGTCACGATGGTGCGTAAAGAGGATTGCTCCGGTTATTCGCTGCATATCGGCCCGGCGCTGAATGACTATCCGGTTCAGGATGAGTTTGCTGCCGCCAGTTACATGAACAAAGTGATTGAGCGCGAAATTCTGCGCGCACCGGAGCAGTATCTCTGGATCCACCGGCGTTTTAAAACCCGCCCGGTCGGCGAACCTTCGCTTTATAACTAACCTTTGTTAACGCGCCCCTTCTCAGGGGCGTTGTATTATTCTGTTGCCAACAACATGTATACGGGATGGTTATGGTCAAGTTTATTGCGGGCGGCTGTTTAGCCTTATTATCGGCGTATTCATCGGCTGCGGGTATCACGCTGCAGTGTGATGAATACCGCGCCAGCGTCGAACCGGATGGGCTCACTGTCAATGGTCGACATTACACGAATCCACAGGAGAATCCGTATGATATCTCCGATCAATATTCCGGACGCTCGCTGATTTATACCGACAGCCAGGATCAAAACAAGGCTACCAACTGGGCGGCTATCCATATCATCACGCAGATCGAAACGGGTAAAAAAGCCTTCTTCTACGCGGACAGCAAGCACACCAACGATAAAGCGATCGTCTGCACCCGCGAAAACGCAGAGGAATAGTACACGGGCAGCCTGCCTGGGATAGCGCTTTTACCCAATCACCCGCCAGCGGCTTTTATGTGAGTTTAAAATCCCTCCAGTAACTGGAGTTGCTTAAAGGTCAGCGGGCGGGAAAAGGTATACCCCTGAATACCGTCGGTGTTATACCTGTTAAGCAGAGCGAGGTCGGCTGTGCTATCCACGCCTTCACAAATCACGTTCGTCCCGGCAGGTATTACGCTATCAATGAAACGGTGCAGTGTTGAAAGTTTTGCCGGGTGGCGGGCAATGCCATCGACAAGGGAACGATCGATTTTAATAGTATTGAACGCAAACAATTGCAGGCGCTCTGCATGTTCATTTCCGCAGCCAAATTTACCGAGTGAAACCATAAAGCCATACTCTTTGGCTTTCTTTAATGCTGGTAACTTACTGATAAATTGAGGATAAGTCATTTTGTCGCTGACTTCAATTTCGATACGTTGCGGGGCAATATTACTGTGCTGGCAGCGTTCAAGGAGCTGGGTAAGATGATCCATATCATTAGCCAGCTGCGGCGATAAAATGAATGAAACCGTCATTGTTTCCTTCATTTTTAGTACATGACAAATAACTTCAAAAATAAAATCGGTTACTTTTCTGCTGACCGCCGTTTCTTCCAGCAGAGCGGCTATTTGCTCTGCTGGAATGAGAAAATCCTCAGCGTTATAAAATTGCGCCACCACTTGATAGCGGAGAATGTTTTTTCCTGAGAGAGTAATGATGGGATGAAACTCTGCCGTCATCAGGAATTTTCTGCCATTAATTTCCAGTGTGTTAATTTTCATTTTCCTGATTTCGCCCCTACTCAAAAGAACAGGACATTCTTAATAAACAATTTTCAATTCTACACAGGCCCTGATAATGATTGAAAATTGTTTTAAATGATCGATTATCTTATTTTGATAGTCTGTATCTATTACTATCATGAAAATGATCGCTTAAATCTATAAATTAACAAAGAAGATTATTCTTAATATTTATATTTTGGCGGTTTTGTGGTGGATAGATTTACAATTAGTTTGTGTTAGGTTGTTGTTTTGTTATGGGAAAGGTGACTGGCTGCCAATATGCTTAACGCGCTCCTGCCCGATGTTTGGCTTATGACAATAAAGCACGAATGAATTAACAATATTAACCATTAGTAAGATGTCTGCTGGTAATGCACGCGTGTTTATAAGCCTGGATCTTTATTCGTTTTTTGGGCCTTGCTGTTTAACCGAGGTATTGAAGGTGTATTCAGGATGCGTTTAAAAATAGACGGCCAAACATAAAAATATAATGACAGTTTTATGACAGTAATAACCTGGTCTCGAATAACAAGAAGAACGAACGGGAAACGTATTTCCCGTCCGGTTAATTAAAGGGTTGGCAATAGACTATCGCCGGGTGGGCTAATTACCTGGCTTTCGCAATGTAATGAGGGATCAACAATGTTGTTTCAGGAAATCGACGATCAATTGTGAAACACATTCAGGATTTTCCCGGTTACTGATATGCGCCGCATTTGGAATCAGCGTGAATTGACAACCTAATGCTTCAGCCATCTGTCGCCCTTCTACGGGCGGGCGCGGCAGATCCAGTTCGCCAGTTGCCACATGCGCCGGACAAGCCACAGAATCCAGAATGGTCATCCGATCTGGTCGACCGAAAATCAATTTACCGAGCGGCACAATACTGCTGCAAAGTTGCTCAGCAGAAAGTGAGGAAAGAAAAGCGGTGAGTTGCTGAACATCTGCGGGCGCGGCAAACTGCGAATAAAATTGACCGACGATATAGTCGAGTAACTCCGGGGGAATGGTGCCAGTCGCATCGATGGCGTTGAGCATCGCGAAATAACGCTCTCGCGCCAGATCGGTTTCATCGCCGATAAAGGTATCAAATAACATCATCGCCTTAACCCGCGCAGGTGCGGCGGCAGCGAGTTCTGCTCCCCACATTCCACCAACCGACAAGCCGACCACGGCAAACTGGTCGATATTGAGCGAATCCATTAAAGCCAAATGGTCTGCAGCAATATCGGCCAGAGAGGAGGGGGAGCCTGGCAACGCGGGGGATTCGCCATGTCCCCACAAATCTGGCGCTATCACACGAAAGTGCTGGCTGAGCGTTTCAATTTGCGGCGACCACATCGATTTATCAAACAAATAGCTGTGGCCCAACAGCACGGGAAAACCCGTTCCGCTATCTAAATAAGACATCATTGGTTTTGCATTCATCAATACTCTCCTTGTTTGATGGCTCAGCGACGTGAGCGCATTTTCAAAAAAAACGAAGATAACTGACTTCATCTGAGAAATGAGGGAGTAATTTCTTATTTTTTGAACGTTTTTTCTTATCCCAGTGCCATTTTCGCTAGAGCGGCCAGAACACCATAACCTCACTCCGGCGTGGAGATAGTTGGGTAAAGCAAGGTTTCCAGGAAGCTGGCTACTATCCATAGCGTTTCGCTGAAAATTGACCATAAACCCACCACCAGAACCACCACCGCGAGCAGTAACAAAATCAACGCTGTTTTATCCATAACTTGCTCAAATCTGGTAAAAAATCCTCGCTTTCGGACACTCATTCCAGCATCCAGTTCAACTTTTTACTATGACTATTTTGCCGTCGACGTGCGGCCTATTGATATCACTGGAGATTAATTTAACAACACAAATTGCCGAAGTTTGGGTTATGCGTTTAAGACGCCGTTACACGCAAAGATAATGTTTTGATAAGCGGGCCACTTTTTACAGTAAAAAATACCAAAACCCTATCTCAATAATAGGCATTGGCTATACATCTTTTCATTTTCATCTCTTACTTGCCGCTGTGCCCGCTAAAGTCATTATTTATCAATTTATTAAACAAATTTTCACTTACCTGTAAAGCCTTTGCGCAGAGTCTATGCTTATACCATATGCCGAAAAAAGGGGCTTGTGGGGAATAACCCTTCGGAAAAGAGGTTGAAGTGATAATCATTATCACTAACATAGCATTATGAGCCTTTGATCTGCTGATGTGAGGTAAACGATGGAATCATTTAATCCGCAAGATTTTACGTGGCGGGGGCTAACCATGACACCCGCTGCTGCAGAACATATCCGTGCGCTGGCCAGTAAGCAGGCCGGCGTGCTCGGCGTACGGCTGGGTATCAAGCAGACGGGTTGCGCAGGTTTTGGCTATGTACTCGATACCGTGACGGAGCCGAACGAAGACGATTTGCTTTACGAATCTGACGGCGCACGCCTTTACGTACCGCTGCAAGCGATGCCGTTTATTGACGGCACCGAAGTGGATTACGTGCGTGAAGGTTTAAATCAGATCTTCAAATTTCATAACCCGAAAGCCCAGCACGAATGCGGCTGTGGCGAAAGTTTCGGGGTATAGGCGGTACTATGTCTCGTAATACTGAAGCAACTGACGATGTCAAAATCTGGACCGGCGGCAACCTTAATTATAAAGAGGGCTTTTTTACCCGGTTGAGCACCGACGAGCTGGCAAAAGGCATCAATGAAGATGTCGTGCGGGCTATTTCAGCGAAACGCAACGAGCCAGATTGGATGCTCGAATTCCGCCTGAACGCCTTCCGGGCGTGGCTGGAGATGGAAGAACCGCACTGGCTGAAAGCGCAGTACGAAAAACTGGATTATCAGGATTACAGTTACTACTCCGCACCGTCCTGTGGCAATTGCGACGACACGTGCGCCTCGCAGCCCGGTGCGGTGCAACAGACCGGTGCAAATGCCTGGCTGACGGAAGAGGTCGAAGAGGCCTTTAACCAGCTTGGCGTTCCGGTACGCGAAGGTAAAGACGTGGCGGTCGACGCCATTTTTGACTCCGTCTCGGTGGCAACGACGTACCGGGAAAAATTGTCGGAGCAAGGGATCATCTTCTGCTCGTTCGGCGAGGCGATCCATGACCACCCGGAACTGGTTAAAAAATACCTCGGAACGGTGGTGCCTTCCAATGACAACTTTTTCGCCGCGCTTAACGCCGCCGTCGCCTCTGACGGGACGTTTATCTATATCCCGAAAGGCGTGCGTTGCCCGATGGAACTGTCGACCTATTTCCGCATTAACGCGGAAAAAACCGGCCAGTTCGAGCGCACCATTCTGGTGGCGGATGAAGGAAGCTACGTCAGCTATATCGAAGGATGTTCCGCACCGGTGCGCGACAGCTATCAACTGCACGCGGCAGTGGTGGAAGTGATCATCCACAAAGACGCGGAAGTGAAATACTCCACGGTGCAGAACTGGTTCCCGGGGGATAACAACACCGGCGGCATCCTCAACTTTGTGACTAAGCGTGCGCTGTGCGAAGGCGAAAACAGCAAGATGTCGTGGACGCAATCTGAGACGGGCTCCGCCATCACCTGGAAATACCCGAGCTGCATTCTGCGCGGCGATAACTCGATCGGTGAGTTCTTCTCCGTCGCGCTGACCAGCGGGCATCAGCAGGCGGATACCGGCACCAAGATGATCCATATCGGCAAGAACACCAAATCGACGATTATTTCCAAAGGGATCTCCGCCGGACACAGCCAGAACAGCTATCGCGGGCTGGTGAAAATCATGCCGACAGCGACCAATGCCCGTAATTTCACCCAGTGCGACTCGATGCTGATTGGCCCGGATTGCGGGGCGCACACCTTCCCGTATGTCGAGTGCCGTAATAACAGCGCGCAGCTTGAGCATGAAGCCACGACATCGCGTATTGGTGAAGACCAGCTCTTCTACTGTCTGCAACGCGGGATCAGTGAAGACGATGCCATTTCCATGATCGTCAACGGCTTCTGTAAAGACGTCTTCTCTGAACTGCCGCTGGAGTTTGCCGTTGAAGCGCAAAAACTGCTGGCTATCAGCCTTGAACACAGCGTCGGTTAAGAATTAAAGGATAAGAAATGTTAAGTATTAAAGACTTGCAGGTAAGCGTTGAAGATAAAGAGATCCTGCGCGGCCTGAGCCTGGACGTGCGCCCTGGTGAAGTCCACGCGATTATGGGGCCGAACGGTTCCGGGAAAAGTACGCTTTCCGCGACGCTGGCCGGACGTGAAGATTACGAAGTGGTAGGTGGCAGCGTCGAGTTTAAAGGCAAAGATTTGCTGGAGCTTTCGCCGGAAGAGCGTGCCGGTGAAGGGGTGTTTATGGCGTTCCAGTATCCGGTGGAGATCCCCGGCGTCAGTAACCAGTTTTTCCTGCAAACGGCGCTTAATGCGGTGCGTGAATATCGCGGCGAAGAGGCGCTGGACCGCTTTGACTTCCAGGATCTAATGGAAGAAAAAATTAAGCTGCTGAAAATGCCGGAAGATCTGCTTACCCGTTCGGTCAATGTCGGTTTCTCCGGCGGTGAGAAAAAACGTAACGACATTCTGCAGATGGCGGTGCTGGAACCCGATCTGTGCATTCTGGATGAAACGGACTCCGGTCTTGATATTGATGCGCTGAAAATTGTTGCCGAAGGGGTGAATGCACTGCGTGACGAAAAACGCGCATTTATCATTGTTACGCACTACCAGCGGATCCTGGATTACATCAAACCGGATTTCGTACACGTGTTGTATCAGGGGCGCATCGTGAAATCCGGTGATTTCACGCTGGTTAAGCAACTGGAGGAGCAGGGCTATGGCTGGCTTACCGAACAGCAGTAACGCGCTGCAACAGTGGCATCATCTGTTTGAAACGCAGGGCGGTGCGCGTTCTGAATCGGCGCAGCAGCATCTGCAGCAAATGCTGCGTTTAGGGTTGCCGACACGCAAACATGAAAACTGGAAATACACGCCGCTGGAAGGCTTACTGAACAGTCAGTTTGTGAGTACCTCTGGCACGATTGGTGCCGGGCAGCGCGATACGCTGGCATTGCCGGTGGATGCCGTACGGCTGGTGTTTGTTGATGGTCAGTTTAACGCGGCGCTGAGCGATGACACCGCGGGTTCTGGTTTTGAGGTCAAATTTGCCGATGTGCGGGAGGCGCTGCCTGCGCCAGTGCAGCCGGAAGTGTTCCTGCATCTGACAGAAAGCCTGGCGCAGAGCGTGACCTGGATTCAGGTAGCGCGTAACCAGCGTCCTGCTAAACCGTTGCTGCTTATGCATATTACTCAAGGGCTGGCGGGCGACGAGATGAATACCGCCCATTATCGCCACCATCTTGAGCTTGCCCAGGGGGCGGAAGCGACAATTTACGAACATTACGTCAGCCTGAACGATGCGCGCCACTTTACGGGCTCACGCCTGACGATGAATGTGGCGGCGAATGCGCGCCTGCACCACGTCAAACTGGCGTTTGAAAATCCGCAAAGCTACCACTTTGCGCACAATGACATCTTGCTTGCGGCGGATGCGGCGGCAGATAGCCACAGTTTCCTGCTCGGCGGCGCGGTGTTGCGCCACAACACCAGTACGCAACTTAATGGCGAAAACACGCAGTTGCGCATCAACAGCCTGGCGATGCCGGTGAAAGCGGAAGTGTGCGATACCCGTACCTGGCTTGAGCATAATCAGGGCTACTGCAACAGCCGCCAGCTACATAAAACCATCGTCAGCGATAAAGGCCGCGCGGTGTTTAATGGCCTGATCAAAGTTGCGCAACATGCCATCAAAACCGACGGGCAGATGACCAATAATAATCTGTTGCTCGGACGTCTGGCGGAGGTGGATACCAAGCCGCAACTGGAAATTTATGCCGATGATGTGAAATGCAGCCACGGCGCGACGGTTGGCCGCATTGATGATGAACAGATGTTTTATTTGCGCTCGCGCGGCATCAATCAACAGGCGGCGCAACAGATGATAATCCATGCTTTCGCGGCTGAACTGACGGAAGCCATTAGTGACGAAGCATTGAAACAACAGGTTCTGGCGCGTATCAGCCAGCGCCTGGCAGGGGGCAGAATATGAGTTTTCCCGTGAACGCCGTTCGCGCCGATTTCCCGGTGCTGCAGCGTGAAGTGAACGGACTACCGTTGGCCTATCTCGACAGCGCGGCCAGTGCGCAAAAACCGAACCAGGTCATTGATGCCGAAGCTGACTTTTTCCGCCACGGGTATGCGGCGGTACACCGCGGTATTCATACGCTCAGTGCGGAAGCCACCCAGCGAATGGAAAACGTGCGGGTGCAGGCCGCGGCGTTTCTTAACGCACGTTTACCGGAAGAGCTGGTGTTTGTGCGCGGCACGACCGAGGGAATTAACCTGGTGGCGAACAGCTGGGGTAACAGCCAGGTGCGCGCGGGCGACAACATTATCATTAGCGCGATGGAACACCACGCCAATATCGTTCCGTGGCAGATGCTGTGCGAGCGCGTGGGCGCGGAGTTACGCGTGATCCCGCTTAACCAGGATGGCACGCTGCAACTGGATGTGTTGCCAACGTTGCTGGATGAACGCTCGCGGCTGCTGGCGATCACGCAGGTGTCGAACGTGCTGGGCACCGAAAACCCGGTGGCGGAAATCATTGCGCTGGCGCATCAGCATGGTGCGAAAGTGCTGGTGGACGGCGCGCAGGCGGTCATGCACCATCCGGTGGATGTGCAGGCGCTGGATTGCGATTTTTATGTTTTCTCCGGGCATAAACTGTATGGGCCTACGGGTATTGGCGTGTTATATGCTAAAGAGGCTATCTTGCAGGATATGCCGCCGTGGGAAGGGGGCGGCTCGATGATCGCCACTGTGAGCCTGACCGAAGGCACAACCTATGCGAAAGCGCCGTGGCGTTTTGAAGCCGGTACGCCGAACACAGGCGGCATTATCGGGCTTGGTGCGGCAATTGAGTATGTCCGCAAGCTGGGGCTGGAAGCGATTGGTGAATACGAGCAGACGCTGATGCATTACGCACTCAATGCGCTGGCGGATGTGCCGGATCTGACGCTTTATGGCCCGGCGCAGCGCAAGGGCGTCATCGCGTTTAATCTCGGGAAACACCACGCCTATGATGTCGGCAGTTTTCTCGATAATTACGGCGTTGCGGTGCGCACCGGCCACCACTGTGCGATGCCGCTGATGGCGTTTTACCATGTTCCCGCCATGTGTCGTGCGTCACTGGTTATGTACAATACGGAAGAAGAGGTGGATCGTCTGGTAACTGGCCTGAAACGCATTCATCAGTTACTGGGCTAACGTGAGAGGCAAAAATGGCCGCATTACCCGATAAAGAGAAACTGCTGCGCAATTTTAGCCGCTGTGCCAACTGGGAAGAGAAGTACCTCTATATTATTGAGCTGGGGCAGCGTCTACCGGAATTAAGTGCCGACGCGCACAATCCTGAGAACATTATTCAGGGCTGTCAGAGCCAGGTCTGGATTGTCATGCACCGCAATGAAGCGGGGGTGATTGAGCTGGCAGGCGACAGTGACGCCGCGATTGTCAAAGGACTTATTGCCATCGTCTTTGTGCTCTATCAGCAGATGACCGCGCAGGATATTGTGGCGTTTGACGTGCGCCCGTGGTTTGAAAAGATGTCCCTTACGCAACATTTGACGCCTTCTCGCTCACAGGGGCTTGAGGCGATGATCCGCGCGATTCGCAACAAAGCCGCCAACATTAGCTAAACTTAAAAGACCATTTTTCATCCTGTTACGATGCGAGGCGTTATACGCCTCGCTGGATCTTCAGCTTTCTGACACCTTGTCAGTGGATACAGGAACTTCAGTATGAAACGCGCGTCTTTGCTCTCCTTATGTCTTTTCGGCGCTTTAAGCGCACTCCAGGTGGCTCGTGCGGCAGAATATCTTCTGCCTGCCGATGGGAGCCGTGTTATTGGGCAAAACCAGACTTACACTGTGCAGGCGGGGGATAAAAACCTGCAGGCCATCGCCCGTCATTTCGACACGGCAGCAATGTTGATCCTTGAAGCCAATAACACGATTGCACCCGTACCGAGGCCGGGTACGATCGTCACCATCCCTTCACAAATGATTTTGCCCGATACGCCGCGCGAAGGGATTGTGGTTAATCTGGCCGAGTTGCGGCTGTATTATTTCCCGCCAGGGAAAAATAGCGTGCAGGTCTACCCGATAGGTATTGGCCAACAGGGGCTGGAAACGCCGGTTTCGGTGACGCGGGTCAGCCAGAAGATCCCGAACCCAACCTGGACACCGACAGCGGGCATTCGCGCGCGTTCATTAGCCAACGGTATTGAATTGCCACCGGTGATACCCGCAGGGCCAAATAACCCGTTAGGGCGCTTTGCGCTGCGTCTGGGGATTGGCAATGGCGAATATCTTATCCACGGTACTAATGCGCCGGACAGCGTTGGGTTACGGGTCAGCTCAGGCTGTATCCGCATGAATGCACCGGATATCCAGGCGTTATTTGCACAGGTTGCGGCTGGTACGCGCGTGACGATTATCAACGAACCGGTGAAATACACCGTAGAGCCTGACGGGCGGCACTTTATTGAAGTGCATCGTCCGCTGGCACAAAAGGTTGAAGAAAATACGCAGACGGTGCCGATCACCTTCTCTCCCGCGCTGGAAGCGTTTATTCATAATGCCGGCGGTGATAATGGCATGATTACGCAGGCGTTGAATCGTCGTGCGGGTTACCCGATAGCAATTCCGGTGAAGACAGCGGCGGCAGAGTCGAAAGAAAGTGTGTTGTCCGTACAGAACAATGCGAAAGGTACGACGGTGGATGCAGAAGCCCAACAGGAGGCGGTAACGCAGTAGGCGAACAGGAAGGGCAAATTACAGGCAAAAAAAATGGCGCACAGAGTGCGCCATTTCATTACAGGAACTCTTACTTACGGTAAGAGTGAGCCTGGTTGTCCAGACGCTGGTTAGCGCGAGCTGCGTCATCTTTAGCAGCCTGAACGTCGGAACGGATTGCGTTCACGTCGTTGCTCAGCTGGTCAACTTTAGCGTTCAGAGTCTGAACGTCAGAAGACAGCTGATCGATTTTAGCATTGCTGGAGCAACCAGCCAGCAGAGTAGAACCCAGGATTACCGCGCCCAGTACCAGTTTAGTACGATTCATTATTAATACCCTCTAGATTGAGTTAATCTCCATGTAGCGTTACAAGTATTACACAAAGTTTTTTAGGTTGAGAATATTTTTTTGATGGGAATCCACTTAAATTTGATCGTTCGCTCAAAGAAGCACCGACTTTCAATAAAAGGTTAAAAAACGCGTGTTAAAACAGCGAGCTTCCATCGGATTCATCTTAGATAATGGCCAGTTTAAATAGTGAAATCCGATTGGATTTTTTATTTTAAATGGGGGCGGGAATATAAAAAAAAGCGCCGCAAGGGCGCTTTTTTAATCAGTCTGAATTGTCCGGGGATTATTACAGAACGTGGACAGAAGCCGTGTTTGTAGTGCCGCTCGGAACCAGTGCGCCGGAAACCATAACAACTACGTCGCCTTTGCTTGCCAGGCCGCTTTCCAGCGCCACTTCTTTACCCAGACGGTAGAAATCATCTGTAGAAGAGATCTCTTTCACCAGCTGCGGGATAACGCCTTTGCTCAGCACCAGCTGACGCGCGGTCACTTCGTTGGTGGTCAGCGCCAGAATAGTGGCATCCGGGAAGTATTTACGTACAGCGCGGGCAGATTTGCCGCCCTGAGTCGCAACAACAATCAGCGGAGCTTCCAGTTTTTCAGCGGTTTCAACAGCGCCACGGCAAACCGCTTCCGTGATACGCAGTTTACGGCTGTCGTTGTTGAAATCCAGACGGCTGGTCATCACGCGATCGGTACGCTCGCAAATGGTGGCCATAATGGTCACCGCTTCCAGCGGATATTTCCCTTTAGCGGATTCGCCAGACAGCATTACGGCGTCGGTGCCGTCGAGGATGGCGTTAGCCACGTCGCCAGCTTCAGCGCGGGTCGGACGCGGGTTTTTAATCATGGAGTCGAGCATCTGGGTCGCAGTGATAACGACTTTGCGAGCGCGGATACATTTTTCAATCATCATCTTCTGCGCGAAGATCACTTCTTCAACCGGGATTTCTACGCCCAGGTCGCCGCGCGCAACCATGATGCCGTCAGAGGCTTCGAGGATTTCGTCGAAGTTGTTCAGGCCTTCCTGGTTTTCAATTTTGGAGATGATCTGGATGTTCTCGCCACCGTGAGCTTTCAGGTGCTCACGAATTTCAACCACGTCAGAACGTTTACGGATAAAGGAGGCCGCAACAAAGTCGACGCCTTGTTCGCAACCGAAGATCAGGTCTTGCTTATCTTTTTCAGCCAGCGCCGGCAGGGCGATGGAAACGCCTGGCAGGTTAACGCCTTTGTTTTCACCGAGGTCGCCGTTGTTCAGCACTTTACAGATAACTTTATTGCCAACGATTTCGGTCACTTCCATACCGATCAGACCATCGTCTACCAGTACGGTGTTGCCAACGCTCAGATCGTTGGTGAAACCTTCGTAGGTCACGGCAACCGTATCCGCGTTGCCGACAACAGATTTGTCAGTGGTGAAGGTGAAAGTCTGACCTGCTTTCAGGGAGACGTCGTTGCCACCTTCCAGTTTGATGGTGCGGATTTCCGGACCTTTGGTGTCCAGCAGAATTGCCGCTTTTTTACCGGTTTTGCTCATCACGTTGCGCAGGTTTTTGATGCGCTGGCCGTGCTCAGCATAGTCACCGTGAGAGAAGTTTAAACGCATGACGTTCATGCCAGCGTCCAGCATTTTCGCCAGCATCTCTTCGGATTCGGTTTTCGGACCGATGGTGCAAACAATTTTGGTCTTTTTCATGACAGTTCTGGTCTTTAAGTTTGAGTTGAGAAGGATTGGGAATTTACGCTCCGGTTAGCGCACGGCTCCGGAGTCAAACCTGTGTTGCGAAAAGAGCGATGCCACAGTCTAAGGATAGGTGACATCAAAAAAGCGTGCAGAAGAATGTGTGCCTGAGATTCAGCCAGATCGGGGAAAAATTGATGTGAGTAATTTGTTTTACAGTTCAATCAGCTGAATCCATTCAAATTAGGATGGCGGCATTATAGCGTCGACATCGACAGAAAGGAATTAAAAACGCCGTTTCAAAATACGAATTTATCATCATTGTTGATTTGTTGTGTAACCGTTATCACAAAATTGCGCAACCGTTGCGTAGCCGAGGCAGCCCGCGGCCTGGCCATCGTAATGGCATCAGTTTGAACCACTCTCACGCCGCGTTATTTCTCTTCTACGGCTCCGCTTATTTACTTTCTCGCCTGCTGAGATTGGAAAATAAACAATAAGATTTTTCTGCTTATTTTTTATGCACAAGGGGTTGTGGGTATTAATTTAATAAAAAGTGTGCGCCAGTTTGCTTTTTAAATAATCGCCGGGGCGGCGGGTTTTTTACTTCTCTCTTTTGCATCAGCGAGGCGGATATATCCGAGAAGTACTGCTTAAAAGGGTGGAAATATATTTTATATTTCTGAATTAACATCACGTTTTTGCATGAAATTTGTTTTAAGGATAATCTTAAAATGCTTGCTTTTGTTGAGGGTTAACTGCTTGTTTTTTATTAAAAAGCAGAATGAATTGCGAAAGTGGTAGAAAACTAACTTATTGATAATTATGGTCTTTAACTTTTAGAAAGAATTTGCAATAAAACGCCTTGTTACTACTCTTAAGCGACTCTTGATGAGACCCGAAAAATTTATAAAAAATTTCGTTCCGGATTATTAACTCCGGAGGTCGGCTGGTGCCTGCTTATTATTTACTGCCAGCCTTATTTAATGCGTTTACTCATGATGAAGGTTGGGTGATGACAACTTCCGCTGTTGCTGGACAGGGATATGCTTTTATTCCGCCGCCAGAAATTCCGACCCAGCAGGGACCGATGGGCATCCTGTACGATTTTAATGACGGTGCCCGGTTATTGTTGCCAGCTGGTAATTGGCGGGTAGAAATAAGCGATGACGAAACGGGAAATATTCTGTTTGCCGACGATGTCGCGCAGGGCTGGGTAATCAGCACAAAAAAATATTACGTGCCGTTTCGTCTGCGGGTCTGGGACGGCGTCCAGCCGGAGCCCGTGCTGGACCACGCTCTGGATATGCGCGGCAAAACGGTACTGATCTCCTTTCCCGGCGGTACGCTGGGCGACCTCATCGGCTGGGTGCCTTACGCTGAACGCTTTCGGCAGACGTACCAGTGCAACGTTCATTGCACCATGGCACAGCCGATCGTCGATCTCTTCAAGCCGGTCTATCCGCAGCTCAATTGTGCTACCCCCGAAGAGTGGCTGGCCGGGCCGGGCGTGAGTGAGCCGCCTTACGCCAGCTGGCGCGTAGGGCTCTTTTTTCACGGCGATCTCGACAAGCAGCCATTTGATTTTCGCGCTGTCGGTCTGCACCGTACCGCCGGACATATTCTCGGCGTCGATCCCACAGAAATCGTTCCGGACCTGCGCCAGCGCAGCGCGCGTCGTATCGCTGAACCCTATGTTTGCATCGCGACCCAGTCCACCAGCCAGGCCAAATTCTGGAACAACGGCAATGGCTGGCATGAAGTGATCGACTATCTGAAAGCGCAGGGCTACCGCGTGCTGTGTATCGACAAAGAGCGCGTGGTAGGCCGCGGGTACATCTGGAACAAAATCCCCCACGGCGCGGAAGATTTCACCGGCAATCTGCCCCTCGCTGAACGCGTGGCGTTGCTGGAACACGCCGAATTTTTTATCGGCCTCGGCAGCGGTCTCTCCTGGCTTGCCTGGGGTTGCCATATTCCGGTGGTGCTGATCAGTGGATTCAGCCTGCCGAACAGCGAATTTCATACCCCCTGGCGCGTCATCAACACCCATGTCTGCAACGGCTGCTGGGATGACGTGCGATTTAATTTTGACCATCAGGACTATTTCTGGTGTCCGCGCCACAAAGGCACGGACCGGCAGTACGAATGCACACGTTTTATCACTGGTAAGCAGGTCATCGGTCATCTTCGTCGGCTGATTGCCCTGCGAAGCAATCCCTTTGGCATCAAAACAACAGCACTGGCAGACCCCGATCAACATGCCGCCTGACGGATGAGAGACGGGTTTTGAGGACACAGAAATGAAAAAAAGTCTTAACTGCAGTTACCGGCTGGTATGGAATGACGTTCAGCGGGCGTTTGTGGTGGTTTCAGAACTGACCCGGGCGAAAGGCAAGCGCGCAGGCGGCGCGGTGTTGATCTCGGCGGCGGTGGGTGGCCTGTTCGCAAGCAGCGGGGCGATGGCGTTTACCCCGGACGTCACTGGTTCGACGCGGGATGAGGTGGTGCAGGAGGGGGTTCAGAATGTGCGCTCTGGAGGCTTAACCACCAATCATACCATCAGCACCCGTGGTAAGCAGATAGTGGCGGGCGGGCAGACCGTGGATACGCGTGTTCAGGATGGCGGTTCGCAGATTGTGCGGCAGAACGGCCAGACGACCGGTACCGTTGTCACTAATGGGACACAGATTGTGGAAGTGGACGGGACGGCAACGGGCACGCAGCTTAACAGCGGCGGCACGCAGGCGGTCGCTGGCAGGGCTAATAGCACCGTTATCGGCGTTGGTGGTGTGCAGACTGTGCAGGAAAGCGGCGTGGCAAGCCAGACGATTATTAACACAGGTGGCGTGCAAGCTGTTAACGGCAGCTCCGTCCAGGGCGTCATTAACGCCGGCGGCATCCAGCTCATCAATAGCGGTGGTTTTTCTCAGGACGCGACGGTAAACAGCGGGGGTGTCCAGCACGTTAACGTCGGCGGTTCCGCGGCCGACACCGCCATCTTTGGCGGCGGCAATCAGGTCGTGGCCGGCACGGTATCCGGTGCGCACCTCAACGACGGTGGTGCGCAACTGGTTCAGCAAACCGGTAAAGCCACCGGTACCATCATTAACAACCGCGGTACGCAGACCGTAGACGGCACCGCTATCTCCGCAGTGGTCAACGGCGGCGGTACCCAACTGGTGCATAGCGGCGCGCTGGCGGCGGGCACCATCGTGAACAGCGGCGGGGTTCAGCATATTAATCAGGGCGGGGCAGCTTCTGACGGCGTGGTGTTTGGCGGCGGCACCCAGGTACTGGCGGGAACCGCATCCGGCACCAGCGTCAACGATGGCGGTGCGCAGCTGGTGCAGAAAACCGGCAAATCCACCGGAACCATCATCAACAATCGCGGCACGCAGACCGTAGACGGCCAGGCCATCTCTTCTGTCGTCAATGCTGGCGGGACGCAGCAGGTTAATCGCGGCGGGCTGGCGACGGGCGGCGTGGTGAACACCGGTGGTCTGCAACATATCAGCGAAGGCGGTGCAGCATCCGATGCCATTCTGCTCGGTGGCACCCAACTGGTGGAAGGCACCACCTCTGGCACCATCATTAATAACGGCGGTCTGCAGCAGATCCACGCCAGCGGCATGAGCAGTGATGCGGTGGTGAACGCCGGCGGTAAACAGGATGTGGACGGCGTCTCCTTCTCCGCTGAAGTGAACGACGGCGGCCTGCAGAAAGTCCGCAGCGGCGGTGCCGCCACCAGCGCAGTTATTAACACCGGCGGGATTCAAAATGTACTCTCAGGTGGATCAACCGCCTTCACCACGCTGTTGGGCGGGATTCAGCAACTGGCGGGCGTAGCGGCAGATACCATTATCGGTGCCGGCGGCGTACAGCACGTTCAGGTCGGTGGCAGCGCCAACGGATCGCTGATCAACGAGGGCGGTCTGCAGCGCGTGGATGGCACAGCTAACTCATCGGTTATTTATGACGGCGGCATCCAGTTGGTGAACAGCGGCGGTCTGGCGGATAACGCGACCGTTAACAGTGGCGGCCTGCAACACATCAATGAAGGTGGTGCAGCGTCCGACACCACGGTGTTTGGCGGCGGGCGGCAAGTTGTTGCCGGTACGGCCTCCGGCACCAGCATCAATGACGGTGCCTACCAGCTTGTTCAGGCCACCGGTAAAGCCACCGACACTATCATCAACAGCGGTGGCACTCAGGCGGTAGACGGCACGGCGATCTCCGCTGTGGTCAACGATAGCGGGGTTCAGCTGATCCACTCCGGCGCGCTTGCCGCAGGCTCGCTGGTTAATTCCGGTGGTCTGCAGCATATCAACGAAGGCGGCGCTGCCTCGGATGCGCTGCTGTTTGGCGGTACCCAGATTGTCGAAGGCACCGCATCCGACACCCGGGTGGACTCTGGCGGTGTGCAACAGGTTCACGTTACCGGGAAAACCATCGACAGCAAAATCTATGACGGCGGTTTCCAGGATGTTGACGGCACCGCTAACGGCACGATCGTCTACACCGGCGGTAAACAGCTGATCCGCAGCGGCGGTCATGCGAACGACACCCGCGTCGATAAAGATGGTGTGCAGATTGTGCGTGCCGGCGGCGCGGCGTCAAAAACGACGCTGCTGGGCGGAACGCAGCAGGTCGCGGGTATGGCAGGCGACACGGTTATTGGCGATGGCGGCATTCAGCACGTCCAGGTGGGCGGCATTGCCATGGGCGCGCTGATCAACAGTGGCGGTCTGCAGCGCGTTGACGGCTCGGCGACCTCCGCCGTGGTGAACAACGGTGGCGTGCAACTGGTGAACAGCGGTGGGCTGGCCGCAGGCTCCATCGTCAACAGCGGTGGCCTGCAGCATATCAACCTTGGCGGCGCGGCGTCTGATGGCACTATCTTCGGCGGGGGTAAACAGTTGGTGGCAGGGACCGCGTCCGGCACCAGCGTCAGCGATGGCGGTCAGCAGATCGTGCAGGCCAGCGGTAAAACCTCCGGTACGCAAATCAACAGCGGCGGTGTGCAGAGCGTGGACGGCAGCGCCACCTCATCCGTGGTACGCGATGGCGGCATCCAGCTGGTGAATAACGGCGGCCTGGCGGCAGGTACTGCTGTACACAGCGGCGGCCTGCAGCACATCAACCTTGGCGGCGCAGCGACTGATGGCACTATCTTTGGCGGCGGTAAACAGGTGGTGGCAGGCACGGCGTCCGGTACCAGCCTGAACGATGGCGCTTATCAAATCGTTACGACCACCGGGAAAGCGACCGGCACCCTGATCAACAGCGGCGGCGTGCAGAGCGTTGATGGCAACGCGACCTCGGCAGTGGTGCGCAACGGCGGCATCCAGCTGGTGAATAAAGGTGGTCTGGCGGCAGGCACCACGGTGAATAGCGGCGGTCTGCAGCACATCAATCTCGGCGGCGCGGCGTCTGACGGCACCATCTTCGGCGGCGGCAAGCAACTGGTGGAAGGTACTGCCTCCGGTGCCAGCGTGAACGATGGCGGTACGCAACTGGTGGCAGGGAGCGGTAAAACCACCGACACCCATATCAACAGCGGTGGTGTGCAGAGCGTAGACGGTACGGCCATCTCGTCCGTGATCAATAACGGCGGTCAGCAAATCGTCAACTACGGCGGCCTCGCTGCCGGTTCGATCGTCAATAACGGTGGGGTGCAACACATTTCCGCTGGCGGCGCGGCGTCTGACGGTACGGTGTTCGGCGGCGGTACGCAACTGGTGGAAGGTTCGGCTTCCGGTACCAGCATCAGCGACGGCGGGGTACAACTGGTGACCAAGAGCGGTCAGGCCAGCGGCACGCTGATTAACAGCGGTGGCGTACAACGCGTACACGGGCAGTCGTTCGACGCGGTGATTAATAACGGCGGTGCGCAGATCGTTGACCCGTATGGCTGGGCACGCCAGAGCGTGATTAATGCCGGCGGGACGCAGATCCTCAGTAACTCTGCTGTGGCGATCTCCACCGTGATGAATGGCGGTGAGCAGCACATCAATAACGGCGCGAAATCTTTCGCCGCGCGCCTGCTGGGCGGTACGCAGAATATCGGTAGCGGCGGGCAGGCCTTCGAAACTCTCGTTGAAAAGGGTGGCGTGCAGAACGTTAACGCGGGCGGTTACACCTACGGTGGCACCATCTCCACCGGCGGCAGACAAAATGTTGCCTCCGGCGGCGTAACCGACTTCACCTTTGTCGATGGTGGCCTGCAGGTGGTTGACGGTACCTCGATTGTCAGCATCGTGAAAAACGGCGGGCGTCAGGTTGTCAACAAAAATGCCAATGCCGAAGTCTCTGTGGTGATTGATGGCGGCATTCAGGAGGTCTTTGGCACCACCACCGGATCGGAGATCACCCGGGCGGAACAGCGCATCTATAGCGGGGGTTCTGCCACCTCTACCGTGCTGAGCGATGGTGCGGTTCAGGGGATTTACGACGGCGCGATAGTGACCGATACCCGTAACCGCAACAGCATCCAGAACCTGTACAGCGGTGGGCGTGCAGAAAACAACCTGATGGATGATTTTGCCGTGCAGAACATCGCTGCGGGCGCAACGGCGGTGAACACTTCGATGATCAACTCCAGCCAGCAGAATGTGCGCGGCAGTGCCGTTGATACCGATCTTTCGGCGAATGCCGTGCAGAACGTCTACCGCGGCGGGACCGCGACTCGCACGGCGATCTACGAGCGCGGCATCCAGAATATCTTCAGCGGCGGTTCATCAATACTTGCTGTCATTCAGGCCGGTGGGATCCAGAACGTGCTGAACGGCGGTACTGCCATCAGCACCACCATTAATAATGGCGGTACCCAGAACGTGAATAGTGGCGGGACGGTGATCTCGACCATTATCCGTGAGGGCGGGATCCAGAACGTCAATGATGGCGCGATCGTTATCGACAACAAAGTGGTTGGCGATCAGGTGGTCAATCAGGGCGGTACCGTCGCCTCGTCCACTGTTAGCGAAAACGGTACCCAGAGTGTCACCTTTGGCGGCACGGCGATTGCCACGACCGTCAGCAAAGGCGGCGCCCAGTTCGTGCGCGCCGGTGGTACGGCGGATCTGACGGCGATTGAGCGCGGCGGCGTGCTGGCGCTGGAAGATGGCGCAACGGTCACCAATATCAATCTCAATAGCGGCGCAGCATTGATGGCGGGCACCGATACCACGCTCAACGGTACCAACGCACTTGGCAGCTTCTCCATTGCCAATAAAGTTGCCGATAGTGTGCTGCTGGAAGGCGGCGGTCTGCTGTCGGTTGCCGCTGACGGCAGTGCCAACAACACCGTGGTAAGCGAGAACGGTACGCTGAGTGTCGCCGAAGGCGGGATGCTGACAGGGATAACCAAAGTCAACGACGGCGCTACGCTTGCCGGCAATCTTAACAACAGCGGCGAACTGCGTATCACCACTGATACCAGTGCCAACACCGTTAACGCGGCCATCAACGGTAGCGGTACGCTGTATAAAGAAGGTGATAACACGCTGACCCTGAGCGGTGCGCTTAATCAGGCGGGCGGTACTTATCTGCAGAGCGGTAAGCTGGTGTTCAGCGGGCTGGATGCCGTGACCGACATCATCGCCCAGCGCGGCACCTCGCTGCAGTTGACCAACGGCACTACGCTGACCGGGATGATCGACCCGACCGACCTGACCGTCGATGCCGGTTCAAGCTGGCTGATGACCGCAGACTCCCTGCTCAATAACCTGACGCTGGGCGGCTCGATCGATTACCAGGCACCGACCGGGACGTTCGTTCCGAAAACCCTGACGGTTACCAACCTGGTGGGCAATGGCGGCACCATTACCCTGAACACCCTGTTTAACGGTAATAGCGCAGTGAGCGACAGCCTGGTGCTGGACGGCGGCACCGCCACCGGTAATACGCGGATCGCCATTCGCAGCCAGGGCGGTCTGGGTGCACGTACCACCGGTAACGGCATCCAGGTGGTGAATGCCATTAATGGCGCGACCACGACCGATGATGCTTTCAGTCTCAGCGGCAGCCTGCAGGCGGGGGCGTATAACTACACCCTGCAACAGGGCAGCGCCGACCAGAGCTGGTATCTGACGACTGCTGAAGCCGGTGGCAACGAGAACGGCCCGCAGAACTACCGTTCGGCGACGTATCTTTATAGCTCTGTCTATGCGCAGGCCATGGACTACGACAGTGCGCTGCTCGGTTCGCTGGATGCCCGTCGCTATGCGGCGCGTACCGCCGCCGAAAGCGGTAGCAACATGTGGGCCCGTTTCCAGGCCGGTCAACTGAGCCACGATCATGGCAGCAACGATCTGCGTAACGGCAACACACCGGACAGTAAAGGCGGCTATACCTTCCTGCAGATCGGTAGCGATCTGTGGCAGGGTTCGGCTTCTGCCATGGAATGGACCGTTGGGGTGTACGGTGCGGCGGGGCTTTCTGCCGTCGACGTGCAGCGCAACGACAAGTCGAAAGCCGGTACGGTACGTGATGACGCTTACAGCGGCGGCCTCTACCTTAACGGCGTGCATGAGAGCGGCTGGTGGATGGATGTGGTGGCCCAGGGCACACGTCACAACTTCGATACCAACCCGCGCGATGGCGACGGTCTGAAAACTCACGGCTGGGGCTATGTTGGCTCCTTCGAAACCGGTCTGCCGTTTGAGATCGGCGGCGGCCTGGTACTGGAACCGCAGGTGCAGTACCAGTATCGCGGCGTGAACCTGAAAGATGGTAATGATGACGTTGCAGACGTGCAGTTCGGCGATGGTCACAGCCAGCAGGTGCGTGCCGGTCTGCGTCTGGGCAACAACGCGACGCTGAAAGAGACTGGCAAACCGGTACCGGTAAGCTGGTGGGTGCGTCCGTCCTTCATCCAGACCTTCGACTCGAAGGGTACGCTGAACGTCAGCGCACCAGGCGTAGCAGGCAGCGAGGTCGCGTTCAATCCGGATCAGGACGGCACCGCTGCTGCGCTGGATGTCGGCATTGACGGCCAGATCCGCGATAACGTTACCCTCGGGGTGCGTGCGGGCTACACCCGGAGCATTAATGACGCAGGCACTGGCGGCTACGGCGGTCAAATCACGCTGAAAGTCGGCTTCTGATAGCCAGGCGGTAACACGAAAAGCCGTGCCGTAAGGTGCGGCTTTTTTATGCGCTTTAGGAGAAGGTAGCGTGATCGCTGTCGCTAACGCAGAGTCGGCGTGGCGGTGAATATATGCTGAGATGAAAAAGAGGGATAAAGCTGAGAATGACTAAGAATGGTGCGTCCGAATGGACTCGAACCATCGACCCCCACCATGTCAAGGTGGTGCTCTAACCAACTGAGCTACGGACGCACTGAAAAGGAATGGTGCGTTCAATTGGACTCGAACCAACGACCCCCACCATGTCAAGGTGGTGCTCTAACCAACTGAGCTATGAACGCAATGTTGTGGTTGACAACGGGGACGAATATTAGCGGCAGGCCGGAGATGTGGCAAGCGGAAAATGGCAAATTTCTCACGCAATTCACCTGATTGCGGAACAACTGAGCAAAATGTCGTGAAAGTAGCCGCCAGCGGGCGGCTACCAACGTTTTAGCGCGCAGCGCGCTGCAAAATGGTCGCCGAGGGTTGACGTTGCAGGTAACGCATCCGCAGCATCATCATTATTGCCGCCGAGGTCAGGCCAATAATAAAGCCCATCCAGAAACCCGCAGGGCCCATTCTGTCGACCACTAAATCGGTTAACGCCAGCGTGTAACCCACCGGTAAACCCAGCACCCAGTAAGCAATAAAGGTGATAAAAAAGATCGAGCGCGTATCTTTATAACCACGCAGGATACCGCTGCCAATCACCTGAATGGAATCGGAGATTTGGTAAATCGCCGCCAGCAACATCAAGTGCGATGCCAGCGTCACGACCTGTGGATTATCGTTATAGATCAGCGCGATATGTTCACGCATTAACGCGGTGAAAATCGCCGTTAACGCCGCCATGGAGATGCCGACCAACAACCCCGTGTGGGCTGAGGTTTTCGCATCCAGCGTTGAACCCTGGCCGAGACGAAACCCGACGCGAATGGTCACCGCTGCTGACAGCGAGAGCGGTAAAACAAACATCAGGGAACTGAAATTCAGCGCGATCTGATGTCCGGCGACATCGACAATGCCTAACGGCGAAACGAGCAGCGCCACCACGGCAAACAGCGTTACTTCGAAAAAGAGCGCCAGTGCAATGGGTAGCCCGAGCTGAGTCAGGCGTTTTAACACCGCGACGTCAGGTTTGGCAAAACGTTGCATCGCTTGAATATCACGCATCGCGCGGGCGCGTTTAACGTACAGGCGCATGCAAATAAACATCACCCAATAGACGGACGCGGTCGCCACACCGCAGCCCACGCCGCCGAGTTCGGGCATACCGAAATGGCCGTAAATAAAGATGTAGTTCACCGGGATATTCACCAGCAGGCCGACAAACCCCATCAGCATACCCGGGATCGTGCGGGCAAGGCCTTCGCACTGATTACGCATCACCTGGAAAAAGAGATAACCCGGCGCCCCCCACATCAACGCACGTAAAAAACGCACGGCTTTATCCGCCAGTTGCGGATCGATGTTATGCATGGCGTAAATAATATGACCGGCATTCCACAGCACAATCATGATCAACACCGCAACCAGGCCCGCCAGCCAGAACCCCTGGCCAACCTGATGGGCAATTCTGTCGCGACGTCCGGAACCATTTAACTGGGCAATCACCGGCGTCATCGCCAGCAGCAGACCGTGGCCGAACAGAATGGCGGGAAACCAGATTGAGGTCCCGATTGCCACCGCCGCCATATCCGTGGCGCTGTAGCCACCGGCCATTACCGTATCGACGAAACCCATGGCTGTCTGGGCGACCTGCGCGAAAATAACCGGCACGGCGAGCGCCAGTAACTGACCCGCTTCTCTCATATACTTCTGCACGAGAACACCTTTATCTTGTAGTTATAAGAAGAATGGAACGACTAATCAGGAAGGAGTTTTTCCTTGTGCTAAAAAGGATGCCGCACAGCGATGGGTGCGACATGTGTACAAATATTACCTGCTATGGCGCGCTTTTGCCATGCCAGTCATAAAGCAAAGTTATCTTTTAGCATGCGGCGCTACGCTTATCTTTTTGCCAGAGTGGCGGGAAAAAGGGCGGCAGGGCGATTGAAACTGGCAAGGGTAAATTTCACCTGTTATTGTGCGTAAAGAACACGGTAATGGCCGTATGAATGGAACAGGAGTGGTAAGTATGTTTACGGGTATTGTGCAAGGCACGGCGAAACTGGTGTCAATTGATGATAAACCCAATTTCCGCACTCACGTTGTTGAGTTGCCTGAGACGATGCTGGATGGCATTGAGACCGGCGCTTCCATTGCCAATAATGGTTGCTGTCTGACAGTGACGGCGATTAACGGCCGCCATATCAGCTTCGATCTAATGAAAGAGACGCTGCGTATCACCAACCTCGGCGATCTGAATGTGGGCGACTCGGTAAACGTTGAGCGCGCGGCAAAATTCAGCGATGAAATCGGCGGTCACTTAATGTCGGGTCATATCATGACCACCGCCGAAATAGTCAAAATTCTCACCTCGGAAAATAACCGCCAGATCTGGTTCAAAGTGCAGGATCCTGCGCTGATGAAATACATTCTGTACAAAGGTTTTATCGGCATTGACGGGATCAGCCTGACGGTTGGCGAAGTCACCAGTAGCCGCTTCTGCGTGCATTTAATTCCGGAAACGTTGCAGCGTACGACGCTTGGCGCGAAAAAACTGGGGCATCGCGTGAATATCGAAATCGACCCGCAAACGCAGGCGGTTGTCGATACCGTGGAGCGTGTGCTGGCCTCGAAAGAAGCGGCGATTGTCGCAGCAGCCAGCGAAGAGTAAAAATAAACCCCGGCATGCCGGGGTTTATTTTTTAACGCGCGACGCGCAACCCGTGTTCAATACCCCGACTGAAAACCACCTGCCAGAGCTGAATGTCCCGCGCACGAAACGCCCCCGCGCAGGCATTGAGATAATAGCTGAACATCCGTTTAAAGCGCTCCGAGTAGTTGTCGGCGATTTCCGGCCAGGCGGCAAGAAAACGCTCATGCCACGCCATTAACGTACGGTCATAATCCGCGCCGAAATTGTGCCAGTCTTCCATCACAAAGTGTGATTCGCTGGCATCCGCAATCTGGCGCACAGAAGGCAAACAACCATTCGGGAAGATGTAGCGGTTGATCCACGGATCCACATTATGATCGGTACGTTTTGAGCCGATGGTATGCAGTAAAAAAATGCCATCAGGTTTCAGGTTACGATCGACAACGCGGAAATAGGTCGCATAGTTTTTTGGCCCGACATGTTCAAACATGCCAACGGAAACAATGCGGTCAAATTGCTCGTCGAGATCGCGATAATCCTGCAAACGGATATCGACATCCAGCCCTTCGCAACGCTTCTGCGCCAGCTTTTGCTGCTCTGCGGAGATCGTCACGCCAACCACACTGACGCCGTAATTTTGCGCCATAAACTGCGCCAGACCACCCCATCCACAGCCAATATCCAGCACGCGCATGCCGGGTTTCAACTGCAGCTTTTCACCAATAAGCCGCAGTTTTGCCCGTTGTGCATCGTCCAGCGTTTCAGCGTCTTTCCAGTAGGCGCAAGAGTATTGCATCTGCGGGTCCAGCATGCGGGTAAACAGATCATTACCAAGATCGTAATGTTCTTTGCCCACAATCCAGGCCCTTTTTTTACTTTGCAGATTAAATAATCTTGCTCCGGCAATGCGGAGTGTATCTTTGAAATGGTGCGGAAGTTGGTTTTCCAGCCCGGCGCGTAAGACTTTGGTGAAGAATATGTCCAGGCGGGCGCAATCCCACCAGCCGTCCATATAACTTTCGCCGAGTCCGAGCGAGCCTTCCTGTAAAACACGTTTGAAAAAATCAGGATTTTTCACCTGAATATCTGACGCTGCGGGACCGTTGACGCGGATACCTGCGCGACCCAGCAGTTCGTTTGCTATACGGAACCAATTGTCATCCCGTACGCTAACTTCTTCTATACACGATGAACTCATAACTTCTCCATCACTCGCAGTGATCAGAACCTTCAAACAGCGTAGACGCTTTTTCGGGCTTGTGAGAAATCTCACGGTTTTTACCGTGAGGCTGATATCCGACGTAGAACAGAGGAAGGGAGAGGACCCTTGCCGAAAGGCCTTCCATGGGTAAACGGGTACAATCCGGTACCCGTTAATGCATAATATTTATCGTATTTATCAAACAGCCGAAAATGAGTATAGGCTTCAAAATCGGGTGATTCAATAAAAAGCCCGTAGCAAGCTAACCACTGTGTTGTTGATAGTCGCTTGCGCAACTATTAATGCGACGAGGAAGCCACAACCTTTTTACCTGCTAATTCATCGTGCGTGCGGCGCTGAAGGCGATAACCCAGCGCGACCAGTAGCACCATTGCCAGCATGACACTGGTTGTCGTCAGCAGTGGTGTGGCGATGAGCCATGAGACCACCAGGCTTGCCAGAAAACATAAACCCAGCTGTAGCGTATTTTGCAAGGCGGCTGCGCGGCCGGTTGCCTGCGGGAAAGGACGCAGCGCCTGCGCGACCACGATAGGGTAAATCGCGCCGTTGGCCATTGCCATAAAGCAGAAGGGGATGAGCAGCGCGGTCAACGACACGGCCGGCATAAAACCGACGGCCCAGGTGGCGAGGACACTTAACGCGAACGCCCCCAGCAGCCATGGCAACAAACGAGAACCCTGCCATTTCTGCAACGCGGCACGGCAACCGTAACCGCCCACCAAAAAGGCGATGGTTTGCGGCACATAACTGAGGCCAATAACCGATGGGCCATAACCCATTTCATGCAGAATAAACGGTGAACCGGTCAGCCAGGCGAAGAAACTGGCTGAGCAGGCGGCATAGATAATCACATTCCCGCGATAATCCCGGGCACGCAGCAGATCCATAAATGTCAGCGGTTGTTCGTGGTGTTCACTTTTCTGCGCGGGTGATTTCAGCCGCCATGCCGGGATCATCAGAATTAACGTTATCGCCAGTAAAGTGGCGAAAATGGCCTGCCAGTTGAAATGCGCAAGGATCCAGGCGCCCAGCAGCGGTGCCAGTGCCGGCGTCAAACCCACCAGCGGCATAATAGTGGCGAAGATGCGATTGACGCGATGAGCGGGGTAGTTATCCGTCACCAGCGCCTGCCAGCTTACTGTCGCGGCGCAGACGCCGACCGCCTGGAGAAAGCGCAGTACCAGCAGCAGGGTTGCATCACGTACCCATAATGTTCCCAGACAGCCCAGCGCGAAAATTGCCAGCCCGGCTAGCAAAACCGGCTTGCGACCATAGCGATCTGATAGCGGCCCCCATACCAGTTGCGCAATGGCAAAGCCCGCCAGAAACAGGCTTAAAGTCGCGCTAACCACCGCAGACGATGTGTGTAAATCTTGCTGTATCGCGCTGAAGGCGGGGAGGTACATATCAGTGGCTAAAAAGCCGAGCACGCTTAATCCCGCGAGCCAGACTAAAAATCCGTTGCCAGGTTGCATTAGTGTTTCTCTTTAATTGCAGGTAATCAGGGCTGTCGAGTGTAAGGAGTGCATTAGCGCTTGTGAAACGCTAATATTTGCGTAGTGGTTTCAAATTTTTTGCAGGCAGATTATGTGGTCAGAATATTCGCTGGAAGTGGTTGATGCTGTCGCGCGCAATGGCAGTTTTAGCGGTGCGGCGCAGGAGTTACACCGTGTACCTTCTGCAGTGAGCTATACCGTGCGGCAGCTTGAAGAGTGGCTGGCTGTTCCGCTGTTTGAGCGTCGCCATCGTGATGTTGAGCTTACGCCTGCCGGAGTCTGGTTTTTGAAAGAAGGGCGAGCTGTTATCAAAAAAATGCAGATCACCCGTCAACAGTGCCAGCAAATCGCCAACGGCTGGCGCGGGCAACTGGCGATCGCCGTCGACAACATCGTAAAACCTGAACGTACCCGGCAATTGATCGTCGATTTCTATCGACATTTCAGTGATGTTGAGTTGCAGGTTTACCAGGAAGTCTTTAACGGTGTCTGGGATGCGCTTGCTGACGGACGGGTGGAGCTGGCGATCGGCGCAACGCAGGCTATTCCCGTCGGTGGGCGTTATGCGTTTCGCGATATGGGAATGCTGAGCTGGAAATGCGTGGTTTCCAGTCGCCATCCGCTGGCGTCACTGGCAGGCCCGCTTAGCGACGATACCTTGCGCAACTGGCCTTCACTTATCCAGGAAGATACGTCCCGCTCGTTGCCGAAACGTATTACCTGGCTACTGGATAATCAGAAACGCGTGATTGTTCCTGATTGGGCGTCGTCGGAGGCGTGCTTATCGGCAGGGTTATGCGTGGGAATGGTGCCGGCACACTTTGCCCGCCCGCGGCTCGACAGCGGTGACTGGGTTGCGCTGACCCTGGAAAATCCCTTCCCGGATGCGGCGTGCTGCCTGACATGGCAACAAAATGAGGCGTCCCCGGCGTTAAACTGGCTGCTGGAATATCTGGGAGATAGCGAAACGCTGAATGACGAGTGGTTACGGGAGCCGAATTAACGGCTCCGTAATAAGCGGTTAGCGGCGGTAGTCGCGGAACGGGCCATCGGCCACGGAACGGCGTTCAACCAGACGCGGATGTACTTCAATAGACTGCGACTCTTCGCGCTTGTTGACGATACGATCAAGCAGCATGGTAAACGCCGTTTCTCCCAGCGAATCTTTCGGCTGGTGAATCGTGGTCAGGGCCGGGGTGAAGAAGCGTGAGTTACGTACGTTGTCATAACCAATCAGGGAAATATCCTGCGGTACGCGTAAACCCATCTCATCGGCAGCGCACAGCGCGCCCATCGCCATAATATCACCGCCGCAAAAGACTGCGGTAGGGCGATGCGCCTGATTGAGGATTTGCTGCATCGCGCGATAGCCGGATTCCGGCTCGAAATCGCCCTGCACGATCCAGTTTTCCGGCACGCTGATAAGGGCTTCTTCCATCGCTTTCATAAAGCCGGCCAGACGGCCCGCGCCAGTGTTACGCTCCAGCGGGCCGGGGATCACGCCAATATCGCGGTGTCCGCGATCAATAAGGTAGCGCCCGGCCATATAACCGCCTTCAAAGGCGTTATCAATAACGGAATCCGTAAAGTCGGCCTTCGCTTCGCCCCAGTCCATCACTACCATCGGAATATGGCGGTACTCTTCCAGCATGCTCAACAGCGATTCCGGGTATTCGGAACACATTACCAGCAAACCATCAACGCGCTTTTGCGCCATCATCGACAGATAAGCACGCTGTTTTTCGAGGCTATTCCAGGCATTGCCGAGGATCAGGGTATAACCCTTCTGGAAGCACTTTTTCTCTACGGCTTCGATAATTTCAGCAAAGTAGGCCGCTTCACTGCTGGTGGCCAGCAAGCCGATCGATTTTGTGTGATTCACTTTCAGGCTGCGGGCGACGGCGCTGGGGGAATAGTGCAACTCTTTAATCGCCGCCCACACAGCGTTGCGCGTCTCTTCGGCGACGAAACGGGTTTTGTTAATTACATGTGATACGGTTGTAGTGGAAACGTTTGCTCGTTTCGCTACGTCTTTAATCGTTGCCATCAGATATCACTCCAGACCATATCATAAGCTCCTGATAATACTTAAGGTAAACGTTTGCCTTTAATCACCCTGTACCCATCAAAGGGGGTGCGGTACGCCGGGAAAACGACACTGGACGTCAGGAGGGGAGTCAATGGCCGGTACGCTAATAAATTTAGCGTCGAATTTTGTCTGATCTTGAGCAAAAGGGGAAGTATTAAAACGTTTCTCCTGCGAATTCCCGCAAGATTTTTAAGATAATTTGTGCAAAAATGCGTTATCTCACTTTTTGTGGGGAAATTAAAAAGGGGAAAATTGATGAGCACCGATCTGAAGTATTCTTTAATCACTACCGTCATCGTTCTGAGCCTGATTGTTTTCGGCGGTCTGACTGCTGCACTGCATTGATCTATCGCGAGGGAGAGCCTTTTCTCCCTCGGTTTTCTTCCCCGCCATTGTTATCACTTCTGCAATAATCTTTTGTCATTCTGCCAACTTCTGTTTTTTGTGATAGCTGTCATACTTTTGGCTTCAGCGACAGGGTCGCAAGTCGGCATGTCTATTTTGGAGTCACAGATGAAAATTAATTTCCCTTTGCTTGCCCTGGCGATTGGCGCCTTCGGCATTGGTACCACCGAGTTTTCCCCGATGGGATTACTGCCGGTTATTGCCCGCGGCGTCGATGTTTCTATTCCGGCGGCGGGGATGCTGATTAGCGCCTACGCTATCGGCGTGATGGTTGGTGCGCCGTTAATGACATTGCTGCTGTCTCACCGTGGCAGACGCAATGCCCTGATCTTTTTGATGGCGATTTTTACGCTCGGTAACGTGCTGTCGGCGATTGCGCCGGATTACGCCACATTAATGCTGGCGCGGATCGTCACCAGTCTGAACCACGGCGCGTTTTTTGGTCTTGGCTCGGTGGTGGCAGCGAGTGTTGTCGCCAAAGAGAAGCAGGCCAGCGCAGTGGCAACCATGTTTATGGGGCTGACCATTGCTAACATTGGCGGTGTGCCTGCCGCGACCTGGCTGGGTGAAACCATTGGCTGGCGTATGTCGTTCATGGCCACCGCCGGGCTGGGTGTCATTGCCATGGCGAGCCTGTTCTTTTCGCTGCCGAAAGGTGGCACAGGTGAGCGCCCGGACGTACGTAAAGAGCTGTCGGTACTGGTACGCCCACAAGTGTTGTCCGCATTGCTGACCACCGTGCTCGGCGCAGGCGCCATGTTCACGCTGTATACCTACATTGCGCCGGTACTGCACACCATTACCGATGCCACTCCCGTTTTTGTGACGGCGATGCTGGTGTTGATTGGCGTTGGTTTCTCCATTGGTAATTATCTTGGCGGCAAACTGGCGGATCGCTCGGTCACCGGCACGCTGAAAGGTTTTTTGATCCTGCTGATTGCCATCATGCTGGCGATCCCGTTCCTGGCGCGCAGTGAAGTGGGCGCAGCCATCAGCATGGTGGTGTGGGGCGCGGCGACGTTTGCGGTGGTTCCGCCGTTGCAGATGCGTGTCATGCGTGTTGCGCATGAAGCACCGGGCCTTTCATCTTCAGTCAATATCGGTGCCTTTAACCTCGGTAACGCGCTGGGTGCGGCAGCCGGGGGGGCAGTGATTTCCGCTGGGCTGGGTTATGATTTCGTCCCGGTTATGGGGGCGATTATTGCCGGGCTGGGCCTGCTGGTGGTGCTGTTCTCTGGTCACTCTCAGCCAGAACGTGCCTGTGCCGCAGCAGAATAAATAGCACAAATGCAAAAAAGGAGGGGCTAGCCCCTCCTTTGTTTTATGCCGCGTTTATGCCGCTAAATTTTTGGTCACGAATGACCAGTTTACCAGCGCCCAGAAATGTTCAAGGTAGTTCGGACGCGCATTACGGTAATCGATGTAATATGCATGTTCCCACACATCGACGGTTAACAGCGGGGTTGCATCGCTTGTCAGCGGAGTGCCCGCATTAGACGTTGAAACAATGGCTAATGTGCCATCCGCTTTTTTCACCAGCCACGTCCAGCCAGCACCGAAGTTTTTAACCGCAGCATCGGTGAATTGCGCTTTGAATTCGGCAAAGCTGCCGAATGATTTGGCGATAGCTGCCGCCAGTTCACCGGTCGGTTCACCGCCAGCATTCGGGGCCAGGCAGTTCCAGTAGAAAGTATGGTTCCAGACTTGGGCTGCATTATTGAACACGCCACCTTCGCTATTTTTCACAATCTCTTCCAGCGATTTACCTTCAAAAGCGCTGCCTTTGATCAGGTTGTTGAGGTTGGTGACATACGTCTGATGGTGTTTACCATAGTGGTATTCCAGCGTTTCGGCTGAGATATGCGGCGCCAGGGCGTCTTTTGCATACGGTAATGCAGGTAATTCAAACGACATTGCTATTCTCCTTTCATTATTTTAATAACACCCAATAGCCCTACTGGATGTGCGGATTAGGGTAGCAAATCGAAAGGCCAGACAAAAGAGGGAGTTACCTGCCGCAGGCGCGGCAGGTGAGGAGTTAGCGAATAGTTTTCGGCGTCACGACGCGACGCGCGCCAACATAATGGCGCTGCCAGTAATCTTCACTCAGCGATGTAACCTGAATGTCCTGGCCGCTACGCGGAGACTGAATGAATTTACCATTACCGACGTACACGCCCACGTGATCGGCGGTACCACGGCCCTGGGTACGGAAGAACACCAGATCGCCGCTCTCCAGTTCCGCCACATTCACCGGCGATGCATCGCGCAGGTGATACATTTCATTGGCGGTACGCGGAATACGGAATTTCACCAGATCCTTATATGCGTAATAGACCAGACCGCTGCAATCGAAACCGGTGCTTGGTGAGGTGCCGCCCCAGTGATAAGGCTTGCCAATCTGATTCATCAGCTTGGACATGGCGGTTTTTTGTGCTTTTTGAATGCGAACTTTATGCACATCGGCGATGGCGTTAGTGCTTTTAACCTTCACACAATGCGGCTTGTGGCCTTTGCGCGGCGTACATTTCTCAGTCCAGGTGACGGCGGTGGTTTTTAGCGGGCTGGATGTATTACGACGCGAGGTGATTTTGCTGGCTTTTTTGCTGGTAGTAACTTTTTTGTTTGCCGGAGCTTTTTTACTCTCCGTTGTTTTTTTGCTGGTGGTTTTTTCTGCCGGGCTGCGACTGTTTTTCTTTGGTGTCTTTTGTGATGTATTTTTTTTCTTACGTTCGGATGCTTTCGCCAGATGCGATTTTTGCACGGCCGACGCTCGCGCCTGTTCAGAGGCACTCGCTAATGGCGTGAAAGAAATCGTGGTGAACAACAAAGCACAGAGCGTGATTGAAGCTTTTGGTATCCGCGCCACTGAGCAATCCCCTGTTAGGGCAAGCATTTAATACGCCTGCAAATGGTTTTTTAAAACTCGTCGATTCTAATCCATAAAAACCCCAAAAGTTAATACTGTTTTTGCATCTATAGCTTCGTTTCGTTAACAAGCGCAAAAAAAAGCAGCAAAACGTTTCTATGTGCTCAAGAGTTAGGCAGCAAGCGGGATGGCGAGTTGAGTTAAGTCATATTCCTAAGGCAACTTTTGCCGACAGACGATAAAATCATGAACGGTGAACAAAATGTTATTTTCCGATGCCCCTCTGAACCGTTACAATGGCGAACATCTGCCGTAGAAGAAGTTGAAGGAAGCATGACAATGAGCACAACACTTGAAAAAATCCAGCGCCAGATCGCTGAAAACCCGATTCTGCTGTATATGAAAGGCTCTCCGAAGCTGCCAAGCTGCGGTTTCTCCGCCCAGGCGGTACAAGCGCTCTCTGCATGCGGTGAACGTTTTGCTTATGTAGACATTCTGCAAAACCCGGATATTCGCGCAGAACTGCCGAAATACGCTAACTGGCCGACCTTCCCGCAACTGTGGGTTGAAGGTGAACTGGTTGGCGGCTGCGATATCGTAATTGAAATGTATCAACGCGGCGAATTGCAGACGCTAATCAAAGAAGCGGCGGCAAAACATAAAGACGAGCCGAGCGCAGAGTAATTTCTGCCAATAAAAAAGCGACCTGACGGTCGCTTTTTTTATGCCTGATTTTCATCCGCGATGGGCAACGGCCAGCCGCCAAGGCGCTTCCAGCGGTTGACGATTTCGCAAAACAGCAGGGCGGTTTGCTCTGTATCGTACAGTGCGGAGTGCGCCTGCGAGGCGTCAAACGCAATGCCCGCTGCGCCACACGCTTTTGACAGCACCGTCTGCCCGAGAGCCAGCCCGCTTAATGACGCGGTATCGAAAGTGACAAACGGGTGGAACGGGTTGCGTTTCAGTGAAGCGCGTTCCGCAGCGGCCATCATAAAGCTGTGATCGAACGTCGCGTTGTGCGCCACCATAATCGCGCGGTTACAACCCTGATCTTTAATGCCTTTGCGCACTATTTTAAAAATGGCATGCAGGGCGTCATGCTCACTCACCGCGCCACGCAGCGGATTGCCCGGATCAATGCCGTTAAAGGCCAGCGCTTCGGGTTGCAGGTTCGCGCCTTCGAAAGGCTCAACGTGGAAATGCAGCGTGCTGTCGGGCATGAGCCAGCCTTGTTCATCCATTTTCAGCGTAATGGCGGCGACTTCCAGCAGCGCGTCGGTTTTGGCGTTAAACCCGGCGGTTTCAACATCAATTACCACAGGGTAAAAACCGCGAAAACGGTCGCACAGACCAGTCAGTTGAGCGTTATCGGACATCAGGATCTCTTGATACGGGAAAATGGCAGCGCATTATGGCAAATTTTACGAAGGGATGTAAAACAGCGGGCGCAAAGCGCGCCCGGAGGGGATTAGTTACCCAGGCCTTTACCGGCGTCTTTCTCTTCGATCAGCTCGATTTTGTAACCGTCCGGATCTTCAACGAAGGCGATAACCGTGGTTCCACCTTTAACCGGACCCGCTTCACGCGTCACATTACCGCCGTTGTTGCGGATAGCTTCGCAAGCTTGCGCCGCGTTTTCCACGCTCAGCGCGATATGACCGTAAGCATTACCCAGATCGTAGCTTTCCACGCCCCAGTTGTAGGTCAGTTCAATCACCGCTTCTTCGCTTTCCGGGCCGTAGCCAACGAAAGCCAGCGAATATTTATATTCCGGGTTTTCACTGGTACGCAGCAGCTTCATGCCCAGCACGTTAGTATAAAATTCGATGGAGCGTTGCAGGTTGCCGACGCGCAGCATGGTGTGAAGTAAGCGCATAATATCCTCTTGTATGAATGTGTTAACGTTCCGAATAGAAACACAGTTTTAGTATAGCGGCGCAGACCCGCCGCTATCAATGAACAATCAGAGGATCACAGAGAAGGGTAGTCAGTGTAACCTTCCGCGCCGCCGCCATAGAAGCTTTCCGGGCGCTGTGGGTTCAGTTCCGCTTTCAGTTGCAGACGTTTTACCAGGTCCGGGTTGGCGATATAGGCGCGACCAAAGGCTACCGCGTCAATCAAACCTTTCTCGATCAATTGTTCCGCTTTTTCCGGGGTATAGGCACCTGCACCAATGATCGGGCCGTGGAAACGTGCGCGCACTTTTTCACGGAACGCGTCGGTGTATGGTTCACCGCCGGCCCAGTCCGGCTCTGACATATGCAGGTAAGCAATACCGCGCTTGCCCAGTTCCTCGATCAGATATAACGCATCGGCTTCTTCGTTCGGGCCGTTATCCATGTTCTGGAAAGAACCGATCGGAGACACGCGAATACCAATGCGCTCTGCGTCCCACTCTTTGCTTACCGCATCGACCACTTCCAGCACCAGGCGCGCGCGATTTTCCACGCTGCCGCCGTACTGGTCGGTACGCTGGTTCGCCGACGGTGAAAGGAACTGGTGCAACAGATAACCATGGGCCGAGTGCAGTTCAACCAGATCAAACCCGGCGTCGCGCGCATTGGCAACGGCCTGGCGGAAATCATTAACGATACCCGGGATCTCATCGGTTTCCAGCGCGCGCGGTGTGGAGGTGTCTTCACGCGTGGCGTTGCCGTTGGCATCACGCAGAGAGGTACGCGTTCCCGCGTTGATGGCTGACGGTGCGACCGGCGCGGCACCACCCGGTTGCAGACTGCTGTGCGAGATACGACCGGTGTGCCACAGCTGTACGGCGATACGGCCGTTTTCGCTATGCACGGCATCGGTGATTTTCTGCCATGCCGCAATTTGTTCTGCGCTGTGCAGACCCGGTGCGCCGGCATAGCCTTTCGCCTGCGCGGAGATTTGCGTGGCTTCGCTGATAATCAGGCCGGAGCTGGCGCGCTGACGATAATATTCCGCCATTAACGGCGTAGGAATATCACCCGGCTCGATGCTGCGCAGTCGCGTCAACGGTGCCATAAAAACGCGGTTTGGAACGGTAATAGCGCCCACTTTCAGCGGCGTAAATAATTTACTGGACATAACAACTCCTGAATAGACCGGTCGACTAGTAAAAAGTGAAATAAAAATGCCTGCTCTCAGACAGGCGTTGCAATGATGCTGTTTGCATGCGCCAGCGCGCTTTCCAGCGGCAGGGCGCTTCGCGAAATTTTGGCCTGCAAATTGGCACCTAACCACAGGGAGTACAACACTTGCGCCTGCGTTAGTGCTTCCCCCTGAAACGTTAAGCTGCGATCGTTACGCCCTTTTTCCAGCGTATCCGCGAGCAGGGCGATAACGCCGCCCGCGCCTTTGTCCATTGCTGAACGCATGTCTTCCGACAGATCGCACACTTCCGCCGACAGTTTCACCGTCAGGCAACCGCTAATAATTCCCTGTTGGCTAAACTGCCGGAGCGTCTCCTGATAATACGCCAGCAGCCTGTCACGGTAGTTTCCCGGCCCGCTGGCGAAATGGGCCGCCAGCCGCTGGTGATACGCGGCATAGTGACGCTCAAGCAACGCCACGCCGAACGCCTCTTTAGAGCGAAAATAGTGGTAGAAAGAGCCTTTTGGCACTTCCGCCGTTTTCAGTAATTCGCTCAGGCCCATACCGGTAAACCCGCGATGCATGCAAAGCTGCTCGCCGGTCGCCAGTAAATGTTCGCGCGTGTCATGTTCGGTATTTCTGCTCATCGCGCCACTCTACTAGACCGATCGGTCTGTTGCAAGTGGCGAACAATACGTTTTTCGCCTTGCGCGTTGTCGACAGGCAGTCTTCAATAAAGGGAACTGCCTGTATTACCGGAGACGACTGTGCCAGAACAACTGGAGTTTTTCCCCGTCCAGAGCCCGTGCCGCGGTATTTGCCAGTCGGATGAGCGCGGTTTTTGCCGTGGCTGCATGCGTAGCCGCGATGAGCGTTTTAACTGGCAAAAAATGACCGATGCGCAAAAGCAGGAGGTGCTGCGTTTGTGCCGCCAGCGCCTGCAGCGCAAAATGCGCGCAAACAAAGCGTCCTCTGCGGAAGAACCTCAGCAACCTTCACTGTTTTAGTCGCCAAAATGCGTATACTCGAAGGCAAATTACCTTCGAGGAAATCATTATGGTTCAACGTATTGCCCTCGCGCCGCAAGGCCCGGAGTTCTCCCGTTTTGTGATGGGCTACTGGCGTTTAATGGACTGGAACATGTCCGCGCAGCAGCTGGTTAGCTTCATTGAGTCTCATCTTGATCTCGGTGTGACTACCGTTGATCACGCGGATATTTACGGCGGTTATCTGTGTGAAGCCGCGTTTGGCGAAGCGCTCAAGCTCGCTCCGCATCTGCGTGCCCGCATGGAGATTGTCAGCAAATGTGGCATCGCCACCACCGCGAAACCGGAACATGCGCTGGGTCATTACATTACTGAACGCGACCACATTATTCGCAGTGCCGAACAGTCGCTGGTGAATCTTGCCACCGATCACCTTGATTTGTTATTGATCCACCGTCCCGATCCGTTGATGGACGCCGATGAGGTGGCGGAAGCATTTCTGCATTTGCATCAGAGCGGAAAAGTGCGCCACTTTGGCGTTTCTAACTTCACACCCGCTCAGTTCTCTCTGTTGCAGTCACGCCTGCCATTTACGCTGGCGACCAACCAGGTCGAGATCTCGCCGGTTCACCAGCCGCTACTGCTGGATGGTACGCTGGATCAACTGCAACAGCTGCGCATCCGCCCGATGGCATGGTCATGTCTCGGCGGCGGGCGTCTGTTTAACGATGCTGCGTTCCAGCCGCTACGTGATGAACTGGCGCGCGTTGCGCAGGAACTGAATGCCGAAACCATCGAACAGGTGGTCTATGCCTGGGTGATGCGTCTGCCGTCTGCGCCGCTGCCCATTATTGGCTCGGGTAAAATTGAGCGCGTGCGTTCGGCGCTGGGGGCACTGAACCTTCAGATGACGCGCCAGCAGTGGTTCCGTATTCGCAAAGCGGCGCTTGGTTACGACGTGCCATAACGCGGGCAGATGACCTCCCGGTGAAATCTGCCACCCTGGTTTAAACTTACAGGGTTAAAACAGACCGAAGGAGGTCATATGAAGCGTTTTAGTCTGGCTGTGCTGGCGCTCGTGGTTTGCGCCGGGGCGCAAGCCGCCAGTGAAGAAGTGGAAATGAACCTGGTCACTGCGCAGGGCGTTGGGCAGTCTGTTGGTAGTGTAAAAATCAGCGAAACCGATAAGGGGCTGGAATTTGCGCCCGATCTGAAAGCCCTGCCGCCCGGCGAGCATGGTTTTCACGTCCATGCCAAAGGCAGTTGCCAGCCTGCGATTAAAGAGGGGAAAGCCTCTGCTGCTGAAGCGGCAGGAGGACACCTCGATCCGCAGCATACCGGCAAGCATGAAGGGCCAGAAGGCGCCGGACATTTAGGCGACCTGCCGGTGCTGGTGGTCAACAATGACGGTAAAGCGACCGACCCGGTGGTGGCGCCGCGTCTGAAAAAACTCGCGGATGTGAAAGGCAAAGCGCTGATGGTGCACGTGGGCGGCGATAATATGTCCGATCAACCGAAACCGCTCGGCGGTGGCGGCGCACGTTACGCCTGCGGCGTTATTAAGTAAGCGTTCCGGCTGCCGGGGCTTGCTCCAGCTGCGATAGCGCGCAATATAAGCGCCAGACAACCGAGGCCAGCTCCCGCGCGGCCGGCTGGTGATGTTTACCCAGCACCGCGCTAATCCGCTGCAGCTCGGTCAGCGTGGCAGAAAGCGTTCGTTGCCGGACGCCACGCTCACTCATCACATCCCGCAATAAGACAATGCATAACTCGCGGACTTTGGCGAGGGGATCCGAGCGGATTTCCCAGTCGCGTAGCTGCCAGACAACATGCGAGCAATTCAATAACACAACCCCCCAGCGCAGCAACCAGCGCCGTGCTTGCGCGTCCTGGCTATGGCTTAACTGGCTAATGTGGTGATAAACCACCGATTCAAACTCATGCTCGCTCAGCTGTGGCAGGCGGCTAAGTTGATCGACAAAACTGCGGCGCAGCGTGCGAATGTGACGCCGACTTTTGCGGGCATCTGAGCCCGGACGTAACACGGCAAACGCGAGCCACGCCAGCGCGACACCTGAGATCTTCGCCAGGTTATCATTTAAGAAGTCCGCAAAGTCATAAACCGGTGGATTGGTCACGGCGATAAACGAGCCCATAAAAACAATCAACTGCCCCCACAACCCGGCCAGCTTTGGCATTTGTAATTTCAACAATTGCAGGGTGGTTAACAGCGGGAAGAGAAACAGCAGAAACACCGCCAGCTCGCTGATTTGCACCATCAGGCCGAATTTCACCATAAAGCTGAACAGCGACAGCAAAATTAAGGTGCGCAACAGCAGTGTCAGGGAGTTAAACGGCGCGGGTGAGACGGAGTAAAGCACACAGCTGATAGCCGCCAGCGTCAGCGCCGCCGAGCCCGATTCCCACTGCGTATTGATGCTCCATGCGCCGACCAGACTCAGCGCGCAAAAGGTACGAATGCCGCTCCATAGCGCTTCGGCATTATCCGTATCACGCATCAATCCCGGGCTTCGCGGCGGCGTATAACTGCTGACTGGCGAAGCATTCTCCACGCGCGCCAGCCAGCGACTACTGGTGAGGTATAAACGGCAGAAGTAGCGTAAGCGCTGCCAGAATGCATGGTGCCGGTAATCCTCGCTTTCTCCGGGCGCGAGCGGGGCGATAATCCGTGCGACGGTAAGCGCATCCGCGCGCGGGTGAGCAAGCGCAGAGAGCAGTTGCTCAAGAACCGGGCGCAAGTTTTCCGGCGCGTCGGGCCAGTTCAGCAACATTCTGCGCAGGCTGGAGATCACACTGGTCATGCGCAACTGTTGGTGCAGTAACCAGGTAAGCAAACTGTTTTGCCGCCGAAAACGGTAATGGCTCCAGAACGCCTGAATGCGCAGCAAATTGGTGGTGAGGATCTGGCCGATAACGCTCTCATGGGCGGTGCGGATAGCGTCTGTGGTTTCTGGCCGCCACAGAAGGCTTGCATGCTCCAGCAACCGGGCATGCATTTTTTTCAATGCTGACAGCAGGGTGGTTCCGTCCGCGTTGCCGGGCAGGATCATCATCATCATGCCGCCGCACAAAATGCCCAGGATCACTTCGCACACGCGCGCCTGAGCAATATCCCACAGCTCCGTAATATCGGTCACATCGACCATGGCGAACGCGATAATCGCGGCGGTATAACCCGCCAGTTGAAAGGCATAGGCGACATTATTGGTGAACTGCGCGCAAGCCCAGGTACAAAAGCCAATCCAGGTGGCCATGGCGAACAGAAACAGCCACGGATCGTTGAGTGTCTGACCGGCAATGATCAGTGCCGCGCTCGCCCCAAGCAGGCTCCCGGCAATACGGCCAAGGCTTTTACTGATCACGCCGCCGACGGTGGGGAAGCTGACAACGGCTGCGGATGTCATGGCCCAGTACGGTTCATCGAGATCGAGATAATAAGCCACCGTGAGCGCCAGACACATCGCGATACCGTTGCGCAGCGCATAGCGCCACTGCCCGACCGTGGCTTTTACCCATGGCAGATTTTGCCAGAGCCAGACAGGCGATTTCATTACTGACCGCCAATCGCCACGGTGCACGTGGTGCCGGAAACCAGCGTCAGCCCGGCGGGCAGGTTATCAAACTGAATACGTACCGGCACACGCTGCGCCAGCCGTACCCACGGTACGTTCGGTTTGATATCGGCAACCAGCCCGCTGTCAGTCTCGACGCTTTGGTCATATATCGCGCGACCAATACTTGATACGTGACCCTGTAACGTAACATCTCCACTATAAAGTACGATTTTCGCTGCTGCCCCTTCATGAATATGGCGCAACTTGGTCTCTTCAAAGTAACCCATCACATAAAACGAATGGCTATCGACCAGCGCGAAAACCGGTTGCCCGGCGGTAGCGTAATTGCCAGAACGGGTGGAAAGGTTGGTGACCCAGCCGTCTACCGGTGCCTTAACTACTGTTTGCGCCAATTGCCATTGTGCCTGCGCAAGTTGTGCCTGCGCTGCCGCAACGCTTGCCTGCGCGGCTTTAACACTAATATTGGCAGTATCGAGATCTTCTGCGGAGATGTAGTTTTGTGAGAGATGGCGACGGCGATTGGCTTCATTATTCGCTTTTGCCAGATCGGTTTGCATACGAGCCAACTGGGCTTCGGCGTTCAGTACGGCAATGTGGTAAGGCGTATCGTCAATACGAAACAGCACATCGCCCGCTTTAACCAACTGATTATCTTTCACCTTCAGTTCGCTGATGCTGCCTGAGACCTGCGGTGTGATACTGACCTGCTCAGCGCGGATCTTTCCGTCACGCGTCCAGGGGGACTGCATATAAAAGTTCCACATCCACCAGGCCGCGACAATCGCCACAGCCAGCACCAGGAGAGTAGAAAAATACTTCAGGGATTTCAGGCGCATAATTACCACACAATTAGCAAGCCGAGGGCGAGGCTCAGCGCAATAACAAACAAGGAGAGATCCATCAGGATGGGGTGCCAGATATCACCCGCATAAATCCACCCGCGCAACAGGCGATGAGTAATAAGCCAGAACAAAAAGCCCAGCATGACCACTTTAAATACGGGAGGGAAATAGACCGATGCGCCAAAAATCAGATCTTGCAGGGGTAAGTTCGGGAAACTTGAGTTCAACTTCACACTTTGTGTCCTGTGCAACCTAACGGATCGCCAGATTGATGATTATCATTAGATAAGTACCAACCACTGCGTGTTGCTAAGGCAGGTGGAATCTCAGCGTAAGCCCCGGCGAGAACCGCAATACATTTGTTTTACCAATATAAATACTGCAAACTATTCTAAAATGAGTATAATAACTTAGCAAGCTAATTATAAGGAGATGAAATTGGAATCGCCATTAGGTTCTGATCTGGCACGCTTAGTGCGCGTCTGGCGCGCTTTGATTGACCATCGCCTGAAACCTCTGGAATTAACGCAGACTCACTGGGTAACGCTGCATAATATTCATCAGCTGCCGCCCGATCAGTCGCAAATTCAACTGGCAAAAGCGATTGGCATTGAGCAGCCTTCGCTGGTGCGTACGCTGGATCAACTGGAAGAGAAAGGCCTTATTTCTCGCCAGACCTGCGCCAACGATCGCCGGGCAAAGCGGATCAAATTGACAGAAAAAGCGGACCCAATCATTGAAGAGATGGAGACGGTTATTCGTAAAACCCGGGGGGAAATACTTTCCGGGATCTCTGCGGAAGAACTCGATCAGTTGATTAAAATGATTGCCCGACTGGAACAAAACATCAATGAGCTTCAGTCGCGAGACTGACCAGCAAAGCCTTGCATCCGCAAGGCTTTTTTACATTAACATTCAGTATCGGCAATATGAAAGGGCGGCCACTGGCGTGACCACCTAATGCGGGAATTAACGCGGGGAAACGGTAATCTGACGACCGTTGCTTGCCATCACGACGCGCTGGCCTGCGGAGAAACGGGTGTTGCCCTGTTTCTGCACGACCATAATGGTGTTGCCATCATCTTTACGAATTTCCAGCTCAACACCCTGCGTTTTATTCAGTGAACCCTGGACGGATTGCCCTGCAACACCACCGGCTACCGCGCCTGCTGCGGTGGCGAGAGAACGTCCCGTGCCGCCGCCAACAGTATTGCCAAGGAAACCACCCAGCACTGCACCGCCAAGCGCGCCGATAACATTGTTTTCGTCGCCACCCTGAATCTGTACCGGACGGACGTTAACAATGGTGCCGTAAGTGACATTCTGCACCTGTTTAGCTTCGGATGCAGAGTAGACATCACCGGAAAGCGTGTCGTTATTCACGCAGCCAGCCAAAGTAAAACCAATCAGCGAAACTGCCAGTGCACGTAACATCATTTATGAATCTCCTGTTCACCATGAAACGCCCTTGCGGGCATCCGACATGGTTAAATTATATGGCATTTTAGCAATACCAGGTCATATCTTCTGCCAAATCCCGGCAAAATAATAATCAACGCGAGTTTAACCAGATTTAAACGAAGCGATTATAAGCGCAGCACGGCGTAATTTCACTTAACGGAAAATCATCCGATTGTTAAAAAGTGTTTGCAGCCGATGGCGTTAACCCCCGCTTTATGGTGGAGTGGTGCCCTTCGGTCATGCATTAAAGGAAGGCGTATGAAATCGGGTCGCTACATTGGGGTGATGTCTGGAACAAGTCTGGATGGGGTTGATGTGGTGCTGGCGGCAATCGATGAAACCATGGTCGCGCAGCAAGCGAGCCTGACGTTTCCGATTCCGCTGCCGTTAAAAGAGGCGATTCTTGGCATTTGCCAGGGACAGCAACTTACACTTTCGCAACTGGGGCGGCTGGATACCCAACTGGGCAAGTTGTTTGCCGACGCGGTGCTGGCGCTAATGGACCGAGAGCAACTCCACCCGGAAGATATCGTCGCGATTGGCTGTCACGGGCAAACCGTCTGGCATGAGCCGACAGGCATTGCGCCGCATACTTTGCAGATTGGTGACAATAACCATATCGCGGCGCGTACGGGGGTGACGGTGGTCGGTGATTTTCGCCGCCGTGATATCGCGCTTGGCGGGCAGGGCGCGCCGCTGGTGCCGGCCTTTCACCATGCACTGCTGGCGCACCCGGTAGAACGGCGCATGGTGCTCAACATTGGTGGCATCGCCAATTTATCGCTTCTGATCCCCGGCCAGCCGGTAAGAGGCTATGACACCGGACCTGGCAACATGCTCATGGACGCATGGATTTGGCGGCAAAAAGGCAAACCCTACGACAAAGATGCGCAGTGGGCGAGCGAAGGCAAAGTGGTGCTGCCGCTCCTGCAAAACATGCTAAGCGATGCCTACTTTGCCACGCCTGCACCGAAAAGCACCGGTCGTGAATACTTTAACTACAGCTGGCTGGAACGCCACCTGGCTCACTTCCCGGGGTTAAGCGCCAGCGATGTGCAGGCCACGCTGGCTGAATTGACGGCGGTGACAATTTCCGAGCAGGTGCTGCTCAGTGGCGGTTGTGAACGCCTGCTGGTCTGCGGTGGGGGGAGTCGAAATCCGCTGGTCATGGCGCGTCTGGCGGGGCTTTTGCCAGGTACAGAAGTCACTACCACGGATGAAGCCGGTATCAGCGGCGACGATATGGAAGCGCTGGCGTTTGCCTGGCTTGCGTGGCGAACTCTGGCCGGACTGCCTGGCAATCTGCCCTCAGTCACCGGCGCGTCCGCTGCCTCGGTGCTCGGCGCGATTTACCCTGCTAACCCGCGGCAGAATCAGAGTTAACCGCATTTCACTTTAGTTGCACCGGGCTAGACTGACCAGGCTTAGGGAGGGCGTTTCGCCCTCCGTGACCAGGACCGTCCCGGGAATACTCTATGAAAAAAATAGTCATCGCCTGTCTGCCCGCACTGCTTGCCGGATGCAGCTATTACAATCAGTTAGTAGAACGCATGCATACCGATACGCTGGTTTACCAGTGCGACGAAAAACCGCTCACCGTGAAAATTAATAATACCCGTCAGCAGGCGAGTTTTGTCTGGGATGATAAATTGCTGACCTTACAGCAAGGGCTTTCAGCCTCCGGCGCACGTTACACGGATGGCGTCTACGTTTTCTGGTCGAAGGGTGAGAGTGCGACCGTCTACAAGCGCGATCGCATCGTACTGAATAATTGCCAGCTTATTCCGCAGCGTTGAGATTTTCACAGGGGGGCGCATAATAGCCCCACCTGATGATTACTTTCGCTAACGCCATGTCTGATAACGATCAATTGCAGCAAATCGCGCATCTGCGCCGTGAATACACCAAAGGTGGTCTGCGTCGTGGCGACCTTCCCGCCGAACCGTTGGCATTATTTGAACGCTGGCTGGGGCAGGCCTGTGAAGCCCAGCTTGCCGATCCTACCGCAATGGTTGTCGCGACAGTGGATGAGACCGGCCAACCTTACCAGCGCATCGTATTGCTCAAGCATTATGATGAAAAAGGGCTGGTGTTCTATACCAACCTTGGCAGCCGGAAGGCGCATCACATCGAAAACAACCCTGCTGTCAGTCTGCTGTTCCCATGGCATATGCTGGAACGGCAGGTGATGGTCACCGGCAAAGCGGAACGGCTTTCAACGCTCGAAGTGATGAAGTATTTCCACAGCCGCCCGCGTGACAGCCAAATCGGCGCCTGGGTATCGAAACAATCGAGCCGCATCTCTGCGCGCGGCATTCTGGAAAGCAAGTTCCTTGAACTGAAGCAAAAGTTCCAGCAGGGCGAAATCCCGTTACCCAGTTTCTGGGGCGGCTATCGCGTCAGTATTGACCAGATGGAGTTCTGGCAAGGCGGTGCCAATCGCCTGCATGACCGTTTTTTATACCAGCGCGAGAATGATGCGTGGAAAATTGACCGCCTCGCGCCGTAAACCCTGAAAAATGTTGCTATAAGCGCTGGCACTCCGTGTTCCGGCGCTTTATTCTATCTGCCCCCCATGAAGTATCCTTTCGCATCTGGCGAAAAGTCGTGTACCGGCAAAGGTGCAGTCCGTTTTATACATGGAGATTTTGATGGCAAGCAGTAACTTGATTAAACAATTGCAAGAGCGGGGCCTCGTGGCTCAGGTGACGGATGAGGAAGCGTTAGCAGAGCGACTGGCGCAGGGCCCGATCGCGCTCTATTGCGGCTTCGATCCCACCGCTGACAGCTTGCATTTGGGGCATCTGGTTCCATTGTTATGCCTGAAACGCTTCCAGCAGGCTGGCCACAAGCCAGTAGCGCTGGTGGGTGGCGCGACCGGTCTGATTGGCGACCCGAGTTTTAAAGCCACTGAGCGTAAACTGAACACTGAAGACACCGTGCAGGAGTGGGTGGATAAAATCCGCAAACAGGTTGCACCGTTCCTCGATTTCGACTGTGGCGACAACTCCGCTATCGCTGCAAATAACTACGACTGGTTTGGCAGCATGAACGTGCTGACCTTCCTGCGCGATATCGGTAAACACTTCTCTGTTAACCAGATGATTAACAAAGAAGCGGTCAAGCAGCGCCTGAACCGCGATGATGTCGGCATCTCGTTCACCGAGTTTTCCTACAACCTGCTGCAGGGTTACGACTTTGCCTGCCTGAACGAACTGCATAATGTCGTGCTGCAAATTGGCGGCTCCGACCAGTGGGGTAACATCACGTCGGGTATCGATCTGACTCGCCGCCTGCACCAAAATCAGGTCTTTGGCCTGACGGTTCCGCTGATCACCAAAGCCGATGGCACCAAATTTGGTAAAACCGAAGGCGGCGCGGTGTGGCTCGATCCGAAGAAAACCAGTCCGTATAAATTCTACCAGTTCTGGATCAACACCGCCGACGCGGATGTTTACCGCTTCCTGAAGTTCTTCACCTTTATGGACATCGCGGAAATTAACGCGCTGGAAGAAGAAGACAAAAACAGCGGTAAAGCGCCGCGTGCGCAATATGTGCTGGCTGAGCAGGTGACGCGTCTGGTTCACGGCGAAGAGGGTTTAACCGCCGCTAAACGCATCACTGAAAGCCTGTTCAACGGTACGCTGAGTGATTTGAGCGAAGCCGATTTTGAACAGCTGGCGCAGGATGGTGTACCGATGGTTGAGATGGAAAAAGGTGCCGATCTGATGCAGGCGCTGGTGGATTCGGAGCTGCAGCCGTCCCGCGGCCAGGCGCGTAAAACCATCGCGTCTAACGCTGTTACCATCAACGGCGAAAAACAATCCGATCCGGAGTATTTCTTCACTGATGGCGATCGCCTGTTCGGCCGCTACACGCTGTTGCGCCGCGGTAAGAAAAACTACTGCTTGATCTGCTGGAAATAAAAACAGACCTGCCGAAGGGAGTGAGAAATCACTCCCTTCTTTTTATTGTTCCACTTTTGCAAGGCTACCAACAATGAAGAATATCCTCGCCATTCAATCGCATGTGGTCTTTGGTCATGCGGGGAATAGTGCCGCCGAGTTTCCGATGCGCCGCCTGGGCGCTAACGTCTGGCCGCTGAACACGGTGCAGTTTTCTAACCATACCCAGTACGGCAAATGGACCGGCAGCGTTATGTCGCCAGCCCATCTGACCGAAATTGTGCAGGGCATTGCGGCAATTGACCAACTGAAACGCTGCGACGCGGTGCTGAGTGGTTATCTGGGTTCGGCAGAGCAGGGAGAGCATATTCTTGGGATCGTCCGCCAGGTGAAAGCAGCCAACCCGCAGGCGAAGTATTTCTGCGATCCGGTCATGGGGCATCCGGAGAAAGGCTGCATCGTTGCGCCAGGGGTTGCCGAGTTTCATGTCCGCCACGCCTTGCCTGCCAGCGATATCATTGCGCCCAATCTGATTGAGCTGGAGATCCTCTGCGAGCATGCGGTCCACACGGTGGAGGACGCAGTGGCTGCGGCACGCGAGCTGATTGCGCAGGGGCCGCAAATCGTGCTGGTGAAACACCTGGCGCGCGCGGGACTGAGCGGCGATCGCTTTGAAATGTTGCTGGTGACGTCCAGTGAAGCCTGGCACATTAGCCGTCCGCTGGTGGATTTTGGCGCACGTCAGCCTGTCGGAGTGGGCGATGTGACCAGCGGATTGTTACTGGTGAAATTGTTGCAGGGGGCGAGCGTACGTGAAGCGCTCGAACACGTAACGGCGGCAGTGTATGAAATTATGCTGGCGACCAAAAATTTGCAGGAGTATGAACTGCAGGTGGTCGCGGCGCAGGACAGAATTGCGCAACCTGAGCATCTTTTTAGCGCGACATTGCTGTAAAAAAGGCGGGGATCCCCGCCTTTATTGATGCCCGCTGAGCAGCGCGTACGCGGGCATTCACATTTTACTGAATACCTTCTGCCGCCATTGCAGTCGCCACCGCAGGGCGAGCGGCAACACGCGCCATATACGCATCAATATTCGACAGACCTTCCATATTCAATTTCACCGCGCGCGCCCAGCGCAGAACCGTGAACAGATAACCGTCGGCAATGGTAAAGTTCGCACCGCTAATCCATGCGTTATTGCTCAGGGATTCATTCACGTAGTGCAATTTTTTCTCAAGCAAAGCGCGTACGGTGGGTTTGTACTCTTCCGGTGTATCCGGGCGAAACAGCGGGGTGAAGCCTTTATGCAGCTCGGTTGCGATAAAGTTCAGCCACTCCAGCGTTTTGTAACGCGGCAGGGTGCCAACAGGTGCCAGTAACTGGCTCTCAGGCGCGCTGTCAGCAACGTATTGCATAATCGCCACGCCTTCGGTAATCAGAGTGTTGTCATCCAGCAGCAGCGCCGGGATTTGTCCTTTCGGGTTGATGGCAAAAAAGTCATCGCCGTTTTCCAGGCGTTTTTTCATCAAATCAACACTTACCAGATCCACATCTTTTCCGCTCTCACGCAGAGCAATATGTGAGGCGAGAGAGCAGGCGCCCGGCTTGTAAAACAGTTTCATTATCTTTTCCTTATGGCTGATTTCCGGCATAGGTTATTACGCGGCAGAATAAAAAAAAAGCCGCTAACTTGCGTTAGCGGCTGAATAATTCGAGTTCCCCGCGGCGATTATGCCGTAGCGGTTTCCGACGTGTCGCGAGTGGTATCTTCGCTCTGCGTCATGCGGTTCAGCTTCGGTGCGGTGACGATCATCAGCAAAGCGATAATCGCTGTCGCGATACCAATTTGCAGGAACACGGTGCCATAGATGTTCAGTGACATCAGCGGATCGGTCACGTTTTCCGGGATCGCCATCTGATTAGCCACATAGCCGGCGATAATGTTCGCGCCAGCCGTGGTCAGGAACCAGCTTCCCATAATGAAGCCCATCAGACGCTGCGGCACCAGTTGCGCAACCATCGCCAGACCGAGACCAGAGATCATCAGTTCACCGATACTTTGCAGACCATAGCTTGCGATCAGCCAGCTTACGGAAACGATACCCGCATCAGATGCGAATTTCGTGCCCAGCGGCAGCACCAGGAACGCGCCGGAGCACAGCACCATACCGATAGCGAATTTGTGCGGCATCGGCAGCGTATCACCCATTTTGTTATAGATAGCGGCCAGAATCGGGCTACCAATGATGATCCAGAACGGGTTCAGCGCCTGATACTGCTCAGGTTCGAAAGCGATACCGAACAGCGTGTGCTCAACGTTACGGATAGCAAAGAAGTTCAGCGATGTCGGCATCTGGCTGTAGAGTACGAAGAAGACAATCGCTTGCACCATCAAAATAAAGGCGACGATCATTTTACGACGCGCGGCACCTTTCAGCGCGAAAGTCTCTTTGGCGAAGATGCAGATAATACCCAGCGCCACAACGCCCAGCACCATACGCGCGATGCCCTGGTTGTGCAGCAGCCAGGTGGCGATAGCAATCAGCGCCACGATGCCGACAATGGTTGCCAGCAGATAGCCAACGCGCAGCGGTTCGAAATCGGGTTTAGAACCGTGGTTTTTCACCCAACGTTTGCAGAAAGCGAAGTTAACGATAGTGATCAGCAGACCCACCACGCTCAGACCAAACGCAGTGCTCCAGCCGAACTTCGCAGCCAGCCACGGGGTTGCCAGCATGGAGAAGAACGAACCGACGTTAACGGACATGTAGTACATGGTAAATGCACCATCCAGACGCGGGTCGTCTTTCGCATAGCAGGTGGAGAGCAGGGATGACGGGTTGGCTTTAAACAGACCATTACCCACGGCAATTGCCGCCATGCCCATGTACACAATGCTCGCATCATGACCGGACCACGCTACCAGCGCATAACCGATGGCCAGCACGATCGCGCCCAGCATGATTACGCGTTTGGTGCCCAGTACTTTGTCACCCAGCCAGCCACCGATGGCAACCAGGCCATAAACCAGTGCGCTGAAGGAGGAGAACAGTGTAATAGAGTCCGCTTCTGACATACCCAGTTGTTTAACCAGGTAAACAGCCATAATCCCTTGCAGGCCGTAGTAACCAAAACGTTCCCATAACTCGATAGAGAAGATCAGATAAAACGCTTTCGGTTGCTTAAAAGCGTTCAGGCTGACGCTTTCCGTTGGTTTGTTTGCAGTTGACACATATACCTCTTTTTTTACATCCCATATTAACGGGGGTGTTCAGCGCGCAATGACCAGAGTTCATCACGCTTATAGTTATATTGGGAGGGGAAAACGGCGGTTAATGTTCACTATCCAGCGCGTTCAGGCAAGTCTTTTGACATATTCTGTTACATAGATCCAGGGCATTACAATGCTCGGTGTTTTTATTTGTTATTCAGAGTTAAATTTCATCATTGAAATAAAAGTGGATTTTTCTACTACAATTCGGGGGTTAGATTGCACATTAAGGCATATGTTCCGCTATTTTGGCTAAATGGTAGTGTATTGGGCTGGTTTATGTAGTCAATCTGGTCATATCTCTTGTAAAACATGATTAAAGTTTGCACTGCAACCATTTGCTATACATCGCTGATCTCTTTTTTAACATTGTGTTAGCAATAGCGACCGAATTTGCCGTCAGTTGGATTTTTTTCTTCTAAAAAAAGGAATAAACTTATTAAATACGCATAAGCGGACGATTATTTGCTCAATATCACGATCTGTGCGCAATCATTCGCCATTTTAGCTCTTTTGCAGAGATGCGACCTTTATCACATAACGTAATGGCGGAAAATCAGCGAAATCCTGCGTGCAGCGTGTTGGCTGCACGAAAAAAAACGTGCAGCCGGTGACGGGGTATGTGGATTAGATCCGTGAAGCTTTCAACTCGTTTTTTGCTGCTTAATTTATGCCTAGCGTATTTTTCTCGCTCCGTGGTCCTCTGCGCAGGAATCCTGGCAACAATCGCGCCATCCCTTTTTTGCGAACCGTTTTATCAATCCCCGCCGGCTGTTGCACTGCGCTGGCCTGCTGAACCACATTGTTTTTATAAACGACATCAATGATAAATGAGGGTCCTTCGTCATCATCCGACGATTCTTCACGTGTTACTCCGATAGCGATGAGATTGAATGCATCGAGTATGCGGGCGGTGGATTTACCATTTGGTGTTCGCTGAAAAAACGCCTCAAACAGGGTTTTTCCGGTTAATCCTTCTGTTTCGTTCAGTGTTTGCTCATTTATCACGCTTTTTCTGATGATTTTCTTTGGCATCTCGCCTAAAAAACCGCTGTTCTCAGCCGCTACTTTGTATTGATATTGCGCAATATGTGTCGCGAAATAGGGTTCTGGTTCCACCCGGAAGTTGTGGGCAAATACCCACACGTCTTTCAGAAACTTATTCGTGAAAATATTTTCTGTTTTCAAACTTTTCGACTCGATGCTGAAACCTTCGTCACCGCTGTATTCTACAAACAGGTGAGAGAAATTTTCCCGGTTTGCAATGTAGTCCAGCGCCTGTTGATCTTTAGGAGATAAATCAGGGTAGCTGAAGGCCTGAGTGGACGCAGGGGCACCGGTATATTGTCGCGAATGCTTGAAGTGGGTATAGATGCGCTCCTCATCATAATTATTGAGTCGCATAAATTTGAGGTGAGCGAGAACCTCTTCCAGGGTGCCAAACTGTTTACTCGCTATATAATCAACGGTTTCCATCAATTTTTTTCCCTTCAAAAAGGCGATCCGTGGCACGAGCCCGTCGGGATCATGTAATGCCACAGGGTTATTGCGCACCATGCGAAACAGATTCAGCCCGTCAATGCCACCCGCCGGATCCGCACTCAACCAACGTCCCGCCCACGGCTGGTAGTAGCGGTAGCCGTAGTAATAAAGCCCGGTTGCATCCTGCTCCTTGCCGGAATAACGAATCGTTTTGTAATCCGCCTCCAGCTGGCTGCGCGCGGCGAATAACGCCGTGCCGCCGAACGGGTAATACTCCTCCTGGCTGATAAGCTCGCCACTGCTGTCCACTTCCAGACTGCTGCTGCCGGTGAGGTTGTCGTAGCTGTAGCGAATCTGGTCATTACTGATGCCTTCAGGCTGCCCGCTTTCCCAGTGCAGCACCCGCACCTGCGCGCGTCCGGCCACGCCGACGGTTATCACCTGTAACTCCTCTGTGGCGCTGCTGTGCAGTTCCAGACCCGGCAGGTAAACCACCCGTCTGGTCTGCGTGCTGTTGCCGGTCAGCTGCGCGGTGATTTTCACGATGCGCTGGCTGGCGGCGTCGTAGCGGTAACGTTCGCTGTCATCCGTTGCGCCTGTGCGGGTGACGGGCGTGACCTGCTGAAGTTCCTGTCGCGCCGTCCACAGCAGGCTCTGTCCCGGTAAAAGCTGTTGCTGCTGGCCACCGGCAGTGAACAGCGCCTCCACATCCGCCGGGGTTTCGGTGAGTGTGCTGAGCACCGCGCGGTTACTGCGGTCGGATACGGTCATGTTCACGGTGTAGTTGTTGCCGGATGCGGGCGCGCTGTGCCGGATTTTCGTCAGATTACCGGCGTTATCGTAGGTGTAAGTGCGGGTGTAGTTCGTGTAAGTGGCGTTATCGAAGGAGGTGAAATCAGGCAGGTTACTGCTCTGCTGTACCGCGCTGGCCATTTCGCGCCCGCTGGCGCTGACCAGCTGGTACAGGCTGTCGTAGGCGTAGTGATTTTCGGGAACCACTTCCTGATTGCGCCAGAAACGGGTCTCCTCGGCATCGCTGGTAATCACCAGCACATTGCCCACCGGGTCGTATTCGTAGCGCAGGTCCTGCAGCACTTTTGCCGGTGTCATACGTTCCGTTTTAATGCCCACCAGCCGCTGGGTTTCCGCTTCGTACGAATATGTGGTCGCCACGCCGTTGCCGTGCTCCTCGCGCAGCTTCTGCCCGGCAGCGGACCAGGTCAGGGATTTCACGATAATTTGCTCAGAACCGCCATTCACCGTCAGCCAGCTGCCTTTCAGCAGACCCGCCACGTCATAGGCCACGCGCTGGATATTGCCTCTGGCATCGGTGGTGGTGAGTACATTCCCGGCGGCGTCCACCGTGCTGGTCGTGGTGTAAGTTTCGCCCGCCAGCAGGTCCTTCCACACGGAAGCATCCGCACCCTGCCAGTCTGCGTCGGTATCGTCCGGCAGCAACTGGCGGGTGACGGCAAGCGGCACACCGTTCAGGGAAAGGCTGGTCGTGGAAAGCAGACCTGCCGGGTCGTAGTGGCTGACCAGCTGGCCGGCAAGGTTATAGCTCTGTTCATCTGCGGAATGACCGCCCCGGATAAACCGCTCCGTGATGCGCGCGCTGCCACCGGCAACCTGCTCGGTAATGCCGAGCAACCGCCCCGGCAGACTTGCCTCTTCATACTGGAAGGTGCGTGTCACCGCGGCACTGCGGTCATTCCCTGAGCCAATGTTGCTGACCTGCAAAAACGCCCGCCCGGAGGCGTCATTCAGGGCAATCGTGGTTCCGGCATCGGCACTTTGCGTGCGCAGCGGCGCGCCGTTCAGGTCGGGGAGATAACTGAAATTCACCCGCCCGGCGGCATCCAGGCGCGGGTCAGCACTTTGTGATGGTAAACCGCGCGCGTCAAACTGATGGCGGGTGATGCGCTCGTCGGTGGTGTCCGGCGTTTCCGGATGGCGGTGATAAACGATGTCACGCACCGCCAGACCACGATTATTCAGCACCACTACGGTCGGGGTTTTAACATAGAGGGAAGTCGTCACAGCGTGCTCCGGGAGAGGGAAATTACTGCTTAAATTATAAACAACGCAAAAAAAACAGGCCGGGGGATTAGTTCGCTGAATAATCTGAAATGGTACTCAAATGGGTTAAGTGTAGGAAGTTTCAATCCCGGACGTTGCTACTTGCACACGCGTTGCTCATGCCAGAGACGCACACTTTTATCGGAGAAGGGGCCGCGGAAATCTGTCGCACTTTATCGAAACGGAATGGCTGCTTTTTTTGCAGCCATTCCGACAGCAGAACTAATGAGCCAGCGAAGTCGCCCGGGAGCGGAAGACGTTCCTTGCACGGTTGAATATTCCTGAAATCCATCCTCTAAAGCGCGCCCATCTACCGGGAGACGTCCCAGCAAAAACACGCGGTGTTTCAGGTGCAGTCGCCCTCTGGTTTATCACCGGCGCGGGTGCCTGTGCTACGGTTGGAAAGCAACGAAACTGACGCGATCCCAACACTTATCGATCAGGGTGATAATGATCCGTTCCTTGCCGATTAGCTATAGTCCGCGCGGCTTGCGGAAGTGGCACGGCGAATATCCTGGTCGCTGAGGCTGCACCTGCAATCCGACTATAATCACAGTTACTCCATTGCGGCGTTTATTGAACATTATCAGCGCTTACATGCGTAGCATCTGCTGAAAATAACAGTGATCCCGGCGAAATATATTCGCTGGTGAACGTACATTATTTTTTCATCACAGAGACCCGACTTTTTGCAGTTGTTTTTTGAGTAAATAAAATTAACCTCCCTTTATATTCCGAACTTGGTGATGTACGTTGTGCCGGGTAATCCCAATACCCAGCCTTCGCTGTGGTAATACCACTGATATTATTTTGATCTTTCTCATCAACAACTAAATCCTGGCTAATCAACACAGTTTTCCCCATTCTTAATAAATCCATCGCGGTCATTCGGACACAAACATCCTCAAGTTGTCCCATTAAAATTATCGGATTATCGGCGAATTTCGCCAAAAATTGAGTGGTCGTCATTATCCTGCCAGCATCATTAGCTCTTGATACATCTTCCGCTGGAATATCCATTCCAGGGGCAAATAAACTCTCTGTTTTCTTTAACATTCTCCATGAGCCAACCATTGATTCTATGGGCGTTCGAAGTTTACTGTAAGTCTTCACTTTATTAGTTAGGCTTTCGATACTTTCACCTTTTGGTAAACCTTTCATCGCGCTAAATAAATAATTAACGTCGATCATTGGCAATTGCTTTTCTTTGGCAAAATTTATTATTTCAATATGCCTCCGTTCTGTTTCAGGGTTAGTTCTTATTTTTCCTTTTTTATTAAATAACGCCTTAACCCCAGTATTAGCTGTTTGTAATCGCTGCATATCTATCATCATAAAAACGGGCTCTTGTCGCACGGAAACTAAATCTGCCACCACCTTTTGCAAACTTTCAAAAGGCGCTTCTGTGGAAATGGCCCACGTTTGTTGTCCTGGCTTCGTCATTTCCTCATCGAATCTTTCACTTAAAATATTGCCGATTATGCTCGCATCATTTTCATACGGTTGCAGACCATTATTATCCAGATAGCGAACGGGGTTATTCCTGACCATTTTAAAAAGATTCAGCCCGTCCACCGTCCCTGCCGGATCTGCCGAGAGCCACCGTCCCGCCCACGGCTGATAATAGCGGTAGCCGTAGTAATAGAGCCCGGTGGCGTCCTGCTCTTTACCTGAATAGCGGATGGTCTTGTAATCCGCCTCCAGCTGGCTGCGCGCGGCAAACAACGCCGTGCCGCCGAACGGGTAATACTCCTCCTGGCTGATGAGTTCGCCACTGCTGTCCACTTCCAGACTGCTGCCGGTCAGGTTGTCGTAGCTGTAGCGAATCTGGTCATTACTGATACCGGCAGGTTGCCCGCTTTCCCAGTGCAGCACCCGCACCTGCGCGCGCCCGGCAACACCGACGGTTATCACCTGCAGGGTTTCCGCGCTGCTGCTGCGCAGTTCCAGACCCGGCAGATAAACCACCCGTCTGGTCTGCGTGCTGTTGCCGGTCAGCTGCGAGGTGATTTTGACGATGCGCTGGCTGCTGGCGTCGTAGCGGTAACGTTCGCGGTCGTCGGCTGCGCCGTCGCGGGTGACGGGTGTGACCTGCTGCAGCTCCTGGCGCGCCGTCCACAGCAGGCTCTGCCCCGGTAAAAGTTGTTGCTGCTGACCACCGGCAGTGAACAGCGCGTCGACATCGGCCGGATTTTCGGTGAGTGTGCTGAGTACTGCGCGGTTACTGCGGTCGGATACGGTGATGCTGGTGGTGTAGTTATTGCCGGACGCCGGGGCGCTGTGCTGAATTTTCGTCAGATTACCGGCGTTATCGTAGGTGTAAGTGCGGGTGTAGTTTGTGTACGTGGCGTCATCAAAAGAGGAATACGCCGGAAGGTTGCTGCTCTGCTGTACCGCACCGGCCATTTCGCGCCCGCTGGCGCTGACCAGCTGGTACAGGCTGTCGTAGGCGTAGTGATTTTCGGGAACCACTTCCTGATTGCGCCAGAAACGGGTCTCCTCGGCATCGCTGGTAATCACCAGCACATTGCCCACCGGGTCGTATTCGTAGCGCAGGTCCTGCAGCACTTTTGTGGCGGAGACTCGTTCCGTTTTAATGCCAACCAGACGTTGGGTTTCGGCTTCATAACTGTATGTTGTCACCACGCCGTTGCCGTGCTCCTCGCGCAGCTTCTGCCCGGCAGCGGACCAGGTCAGGGATTTCACGATAATCTGCTCGGAACCGCCATTCACCGTCAGCCAGCTTCCCTTCAGCAGCCCCGCCACGTCATAGGCCACGCGCTGGATGTTGCCTTTCGCATCGGTGGTGGTGAGGACATTTCCGGCCGCGTCCACCGTGCTGGTTGTGGAGTAAGTTTCGCCCGCCAGCAGGTCGTTCCACGCGGAAGCATCCGCGCCCTGCCAGTCTGCGTCGGCATCGTCCGGCAGTAACTGGCGGGTGACGGCAAGCGGCACACCGTTCAGGGAAAGGCTGGTCGTGGAAAGCAGACCTGCCGGGTCGTAGTGGCTGACAAGCTGACCGGCAAGATTGTGGCTCTGTTCATCCACTGAATTCCCACTCCAGATAAATCGTTCAGTGACTTTTCCCTGCTCGGTAATGCTGAGCAACCGCCCCGGCAGGCCTGCATCTTCATACTGGAAGGTGCGGGTCACCGCGGCGGTGCGGTCATTCCCTGAACCAATATTGCTGACCTGTAAAAATGTCCGCCCGGAAGCGTCACTGAGCACAACCACCGTACCGGCATCCGCGCTCTGCGTACGCAGCGGCGTGCCGTTCAGATCGCAGGTAAATTCAAAGTTCGCACGCCCGGCGGCATACAGACGCGGGTCGACACTCTGTGACGGTAAACCGCGCGCGTCAAACTGATGGCGGGTGATGCGCTCATCGGTGGTGTCCGGCGTTTCCGGATGGCGGTGATAAACGATGTCGCGTACCGCCAGACCACGGTTATCCAGCACCGTGACCGACGGGGTTTTAGTAAACGTTGTGGTTTGCATAAGTTCCTCTTGTTGCCTGGTAACCGACGGGTTAGCCGATTGCGGCAGAGATAAAAATCGAACAAACATTCAACGATGCACATTGCGGATTGACTGGTTCCACAGGAGGGACAGTACGCCGCACTATTGCATCTGTAGCGAACCAGGATGCACAGGAAAACCTGGTAAAGTGAGTATAACTAACCGCCGAAAAGTGGAGAGTGCCCGCACTTATCAGGGTGTTAACCCATGACAGCAGACAATGAGTCTGTCAGACTTGCCGCAGTCTTTATTACACTGGAGTCAAACTATGAACTTTCATCCATGGCTCAACGCGTTACATATCGCGGCGGCCATCGTCTGGATAGGCGGAATGCTGGTTATGGCGGTTGTTGCCGGCTGGTGCGCCACACAAGAAAATAACACCGCGCGTGTCGCGTTGGCGGGCGATGTCCGGCGCTGGAGCCGGAAAATCACCACGCCTGCAATGGTGCTGCTGTGGGTTGCTGGTGCGGTAATGGTGGTTGCGCACGGTCAAATGCCGCATCTGTGGCTGATAATCAAGGTGGTGGTAGTGTTGCTGCTTTCAGGCCTGCACGGTTTTCTCTCTGCCACGCTGCGTCGCATCGCGGCAGGTGAAGCGGTGAAGGGGATGGGCGCTTTGCGTAATGCAACCACCATTACTGTTGTCGCTGTGGTGGTGATAATTCTGCTGGCGGTGCTGCGCCCGTTCTGACGACGTTAACTATCGACTTTACTGTCGTACTCGCACAGATCTTCGATAATGCAGGAGCCGCAGCGCGGCTTACGGGCGATGCAGGTGTATCGCCCGTGCAGGATCAGCCAGTGGTGGCAATCGACTTTAAATTCAGCGGGTACCACTTTCAAAAGCTTCTCTTCCACTTCCTCAACGTTTTTACCCGGCGCGAAACGTGTGCGGTTAGAGACGCGAAAAATATGCGTATCCACGGCGATGGTTGGCCAGCCAAACGCGGTGTTAAGTACCACATTGGCGGTTTTGCGCCCGACGCCCGGCAGCGCTTCCAGCGCGGCTCTGTCTTCCGGCACTTCGCCATTGTGTTTTTCCAGCAAAATACGGCATGTCTTGATGACATTCTCCGCTTTGCTGTTAAACAAGCCGATGGTTTTGATGTACTGCTTCACGCCCTCAACGCCCAGCTCCAGCATCGCTTTGGGCGTGTTTGCCACCGGGTAGAGCAGGGCTGTCGCTTTATTGACGCTGACATCGGTGGCCTGCGCGGAGAGCAGTACGGCGATCAGCAACTCAAACGGTGAGGTGAAATTCAGCTCGGTAGTCGGGTGCGGGTTGTTTTCCCGTAAGCGGGTTAAAATTTCCAGTCGTTTTGCTTTATTCATTATGCCTTCCCGGGCGCGGCCTGAGTGCTGTCGTTTTCCGCAGTCGCCGCCGCTTCACGGCGTTTTTTCATTTTCTGATCGATAAGGTATTTCACCGCCAGCATCATGCCGAGGCCAATAAACGCGCCCGGCGGCAACATCGCCAGCAGGAACGGGGAATCGGTGTGGAACACTTCTATGCGCAGCGCCTTCGCCCAGCCGCCTAACAGGCCATCCGCGCCATCAAACAGCGTACCGTTACCGAGGATCTCGCGCAGGGAACCCAGGACGAACATGGCGCAGGTTGCACCCATACCAATAGAGAAACCATCGAGTGCTGAAAGTGCCGGGCCTTTTTTGGCCGCAAACGCTTCAGCACGTCCCACCACGATACAGTTGGTGACGATCAGCGGAATAAAAATGCCCAGTGACTGGTAAAGCCCGAACGCATAAGCGTTGATCAGCATTTGTACCGCGCTGACCACCGAGGCGATGATCATCACGTAAATAGGGATGCGGATCTCATCCGGCGTCCAGCGGCGCAGGAGCGAGATAAACAGGTTGGTCAGGGTGAGTACGAGCGTTGTCGCCAGCCCCAGACCCAGCGCGTTGGTGGCAGTGGACGTGACCGCCAGCAGCGGACACATACCCAGTAGCTGTACCAGGGCAGAGTTGTTTTTCCACAGTCCCTGAACAATAACCTCTTTCACTTCGCTCATCGCTTACTCTCCACAACCCGGTAAACGGGAAAGCTGTTCCGGTAGTGTCATCGCGTACAGGCCGGTCCGTTTCACCGCGTTAACGACCGCGCGCGGCGTAATGGTCGCACCGGTAAACTGATCAAAATCACCGCCATCTTTTTTCACCGCAAAGTGGCTATCGGCCGCGCCGTCAATCCGCTTCCCGGCGAAATGGGTGATCCAGTCAGAAATTCGCAGCTCAATCTTATCGCCGAGACCCGGGGTTTCATGGTGCTCCGTCACCCGCACACCCAGCACCGTGCCGCTGAAATCTGCGCCGACAAGCAGCTGGATGGCGCCTGAGTAACCGTCCGGTGCGGTCGCTTCAAGGACAGCAGCAACCGGCTTGTCATCTTTTTTGGCGATCCATACATGGTGTTGTCCTTTGCCAAGCGCCGGATCGCTGACCAGAAAACAGCTCTGTTGCAGCGAGTTATTATAGCTGTCGCCCGGGATCACCTGATCAAACAGCGCTTTTTGTTGTAGCGCGGCCTGGTCGGCAATCGTTGTTTTGGTCATTTGGTCTATAGCGGCGGTCAGCCCGGTAGAACCCGCGGCGAACAGCGCCAGCGTCACGCCATGTTTACGCATTGTCTTTAGCATGGCGGCTCCTTAACGATGCCCGTACACGCGCGGACGCGTGTAGTAATCAATCAACGGCACGGTAATATTTGCCAGTAATACGGCAAAGGCCACGCCATCCGGGTAGCCGCCAAAACTGCGGATAAGCCACACCAGCACGCCTGCCAGCGCGCCAAAAATCAGCCGGCCTTTGTTGGTGGTCGAGGCGGTAACCGGATCGGTCAGAATGAAAAATGCACCGAGCATGGTCGCGCCAGAGAACAGATGCAATTGCGGCGCAGCCAGCGACTGCGGGGCGAAAACCCAGCCGAGTGTGGCGCAAATCGCCAGAGTCAGCAGGAAGCTTACCGGGATATGCCAGCGAATGGTTTTCTGCCACAGCAGGAACAGACCACCTGCCAGATAGCCGAGGTTAACCCACTGCCAGCCCGCACCAGCCAGCACGCCGCTATAGATAGGGGAGCGCAGGATCTGCTCGACGCTGTGCCCGGCATGCAATGAAGTTTTAAAGGTGTCGAGCGGCGTCGCCTGGCTGACCCCATCGATACCAATGCGCAGCGTTTCCATATTTGCGCCAGCGGCAGTGTGACCGGTGAAAATAACCTGTAACGCATCGATAAAGCCGGGAACGGTGCGTGCGATTTCATACGGCGGCAGCCAGCTGGTCATCTGCACCGGGAAGGAGATTAACAGCACCACATAGCCAATCATTGCCGGGTTAAACGGGTTGTGGCCTAAACCGCCGTAAAGCTGCTTGGCGATAACTACAGCGAACACGGTGCCAAGCACCACCATCCACCACGGGGCGAAAGAGGGAATACTGATAGCCAGCAGCAGACCGGTTAACAGGGCAGAGTTGTCCGCCAGGATCGCGCTAACGTTCTGCTTGCGTAATTTCAGTACCAGCGCTTCGGCAGCCAGTGCGCTGATAATGGCGAGAATGAGCTGTATCAGCGTCCCCCAACCGAAAAACCACAATTGCGCAGCAATGCCCGGCACGGCCGCGAGCGTAACCAGCAGCATGATACGTGAGGTCTGGCGCTGGTTATGGGTGTAAGGGGAGCTTGCGATTCTGAAAACCATTTAATCCTCGTTAACGGCTTGCTGTGCGGCCTTCTTCGCCTGAACACGGGCGATGGCTGCGGCGACGGCGGCTTTGCGCGGGTCGTCATTGGCGGCCTGCGCAAAAGACGAGACCTCATCAGTTTGCGTGGCGGCTTGTAGTTGTTCTGATTTGCGCGCTTTGGCGCGGGCAATCGCTGCTTCAACGGCGGCTTTGCGCGGATCGACCGGTGCAGATTCAGCTGGTGACTGTCCGGCGTCCACCTGTGGTTGCTCAGCGTTTGCGGTCGATTCTGCGGACTGGATCTGCGCGAGCTTACGCGCTTTGGCGCGGGCAATCGCCGCTTCAACGGCGGCTTTGCGCGGATCGACCGGTGCAGATTCAGCCGGTGACTGTCCGGCGTCCGCCTGAGGTTGCTCAGCGTTTGCGGTCGATTCTGCGGACTGGCTCTGCGCGAGCTTGCGCGCTTTGGCGCGGGCTATTGCCGCTTCAACGGCGGCTTTGCGCGGATCGACCGGTGCAGATTCAGCCGGTGACTGTCCGGCGTCCGCCTGAGGTTGCTCAGCGTTTGCGGTCGA